>NZ_JBHTUR010000006.1:0-447578 GCF_042793755.1 Nocardia sp. NPDC056564 | reverse complement strand
ATCCGTCAGATACCGGTTGCGCCGTGGATCGCCTTGGCGTCCTTGCGAATTCCGAACGCCAGGATGACCTCCATGATGCCGAGCACGATCAACCAGACACCGACCACGATCGCCAGCGTCGCCACCGAGCTCAGCGGCCAGGCGATCAACACGATGCCCGCGATCACGGTGATCACGCCGAAGAACACGGCCAGCCACCGTCCGGGCACGGCAGGCTCGGACAGCGCGATCACCACCGCGGACACCCCGCGGAACAACCAGCCGATGCCGATCCAGATCGCCAGCAGCAGAATCGAAGTCAGCTCGTCGCGGAAGCAGAACACACCGATGGCGATGGATAGCACGCCACTGATGAACGCCAGCACCCGCATCCCGGTGCTGGCCGGTGCGCCGAACGCGGCCATCAGTTGCAGAAAACCGCTGACCACCAGATAGATTCCGAACAGGACTCCCGCCGCCAGCAGGGTTACGCCGGGCCAGGCGAGAATGATCACACCGAGGATCACCGAAAGTAAGCCGGTGACCAGAACGGTTTGCCACGCACTGCGGGCAAGAGATTGCAAAGGACCCTCGAGCACGCTGTTTGTCGTCATAATTCGATGTTATGCCTTGCCAGTAGGGTTTCCTGGACATTTGCCCACGCAACTCGCAAGTCCAGTGGGCTTACCCACTGCATTATCCGCCCATACGGCGGCGGAGTCCGGCTAAACCGCCGATTCGCCGGTCGCCGGCCCGCCGGAATTCACCGCGGCGGGCGCCACGATGTTCACCATCCAGCTGATGCCGTACCGGTCCTGGCACAGACCGAACTCGTCGCCCCACATCTGCCGCTCCAGCGGAACCGACACCGTGCCCGCCTCCGCCAACCGGTCCCAGTACCCGTGCAGCTCGGCCGCGTCCTCACCGCTGAGGCTGATCGAAATGCTGCTTCCCGGTTTGTATTCCATGCCGGGCGGGGTGTCCGCGGCCATCAGGGTGAACCCGCTCGGGGTCTCCAGAACGCCGTGCATGACCAGGTCTGCGCCGGGGGCATCCGCATCGCTGAATTCGCTGAACGTGCTGATGGTCAGGGTGCCGCCGAACACCTCGCGGTAGAACTCCAGAGCTGCGCGGGCCGTGTCGCCGAAACTGAGGTACGGGTTGAGCCGGGAGGTCATGTCACGAGGTTAGTGCGCCGAAGCACACGGGGCGATCCCTGGCGGGTTTATCGACGGTTTGGCCCGGGTAGTCATCCCTAAGTGACTCTCGTCGTGTACGCCCATGGGGTGAAACGGGTGGGTCGAAAATCGTGAGTCTCGGGTGGCTAGGAGAAGAGGGTGGCGGTTGTACTCGTGCTGCAGGCACGGGGCCTTGGTGATCTGCTGACCGGGGTCCCGGCGCTTCGTGCGCTGCGCCGTGCCAAGCCGCACGATCACATCGTGCTCGCCGCACCGCACCGGCTCAAGCCGATCGTAGATCTGATCGCGTCGGTGGACACGATGATTCCCACCGCCGAGGTCGGCGGACTCCGCTGGGACGCGCCCGGCCCGCAGCTCGCCGTCAATCTGCACGGGCCGAGCACCGAAAGCATTGTGCAACTGGAGAAGACGGATCCGGGCCGGATCCTCAGCTACCGCAATCCGGCGTTTCCCGAGCTGTCCGGGCCGGAGTGGCAGACGGACATGCACGATGTGGATCGCTGGTGTCATCTGCTCGAGTCCGACGGGATCGTGGCGGATCGGCGCAACCTCGGGTTGGTGCCGCCGGTGTCGACCACCAGCCATCGCGACTGCGTCGTCGTGCACGTCGGGGCGGGCGCACCAGCTCGCCGCTGGCCGCCCGATCGGTTCGCCGCGGTGGTCCGGCATCTGCTGGTGCTCGGCCGCGAGGTGGTGCTCACCGGCGACGAATACGAACGCGAGATCGCGCTGAACATCGCCGCCCGGGCCGGCCTGCCGATCGGCCGGGTGCTGGCCGGCGAGCAGAACCTGATCGAACTGGCCGCCACCATCGCCGAGGCCGGGCTCGTGATCAGCGGTGACACCGGTGTCGCCCATCTGGCCACCGCGTTCGGCACCCGCACCGTCCTCATGTTCGGCCCGACGCCACCACGCTGGGGCGGGCCGCCCCCGCACCTGCTCAACCGGCACGCCGTGCTCTGGGCCGGGCAGCTCGGCGACCCCGACGCCGACACCCCCGATCCCGGCCTGCTCCGCATCGGCGTCACCGAGGTGATCAACGCCGTGGACAAGCAACTCAACAAACGCAACTGGCCCGGCACCGGCACCCAACCCCGCCGCACCCCCTACCGCCGCGTCGGCTGACAGCCCCACCCGTTGTCAGTCGCGCACGCGACAACCACATCACTGCCCCAGGCCGAGTTCCCCACCTGGCCGACTGGACCGGCGCACGGCACTCTGCCGGCCTCCGGCGCGGCGCCCTGCCGACCTCCGGCGCGCCTGCGGCCGGGGCCTACATGCCCGAATCGTGCTGACGCCCGCACTGGTGTCCCGTTGGCGACGCCGAAGACCCTGAGTCGCGCAACCAACTGGACAACATCAAGTCGAGCCACGAATACACCCGCCCTCACGTCCCGATCACCGCACCAGACGACGTAAGTGGCGCAGTCAAGGAGACACCACCAAGTCGAACCACGACTACACCCACCCTCACGTCCCATTGACCACGCCGAACCACATGAGCGGCGCGGTCAACGGGGCACCACCGAGTCTGACCACCAACACGCCCGCCCACATGTCCCATCCACCACGCCGAACCACGTGAGCAGCACGGCCAACGGGACACCACCGAGTCGAACCACGACTACACCTGCGCTCATGTCCCTTCACCGCGCCGAACCACATGAGCAGCACGGCCAACGGGACACCACCGACTCGAACCACGAGTACACCCACCTTCATGTCCCATTCACCGCGCCGGACGACGTAAGCGGTGCGATCAACGGGGACACCACCGCGAGCACACCCGTCCTCACGTCCCATCCACCACACCGAACCACGTAACGGCACGGCCAACAGGACACTATTGAGTCAAACCACGAGCACACGCGCGCTCATGTCCCATTCACCACGCCGAACCACGTAAACGGCACGGCCAACGGGACACTATTGAGTCGAACTGCGAGTACACGCGCGCTCATGTCCCGTTCACCGCGCCTCAGGGCGCGAAGGCGCGATCAACGGGACATCGCTGGGTTGGATCGGTGGTGCGCTCTCTCCTGGTCGCGTTCGAGCGCAGCGCGTCCGCGCGGAATCGATTCCGGGCGAAGCGGTTTGGGTCAGATGGCGGTGTCGGTGCGGGCGGTTTGGAGGGCGGCGGCGTAGGCGGCCAGGGCGCTGGGCCAGAACTGGTCGAGGTAGTCGCGGGCGTCGCCGAGGCCGCGGGGGTCCAGGGAATAGAGGCGGCGGTTGCCTTCCGGACGCATCATGACGAGGCGGGCCTCGCGGAGGACGCGCAGGTGCTGGGAGACGGCGGAGCTGGTCACGCCGGTGAGTTCGGCCAGTTCGCCGACCGCGCGCGGGGCCGCCGGGAGGGCCTCGAAGATGGCACGTCGGGTCGGGTCGGACAGCGCCACGAGGGCTCGGACTCCGTTAGTCGCCACTGAAATAGTGTGATCACCGAGCGACCATGTGGTCAACTCGACGCCATTCGGAATTTCCCCAGGTGAACGCGCAATGCGCCCATGTGCGTTACACAGTTGTAATACTTGAACTGGGCTTTCGCACCACTGTGACGGTAGCCACACGATTGCGGAACCCGCATGACCCTCCCGTACGTTCGTTCCATGCCCGTGACCGTTCCGTTATCTTCTCGTCGGCGCGCGACCCGGACTCGACGCCACCGTGCCGCCACCCGTGCGGTGGCCGTGTCCGCGGTCGTCAGCGCCTCGCTCGGCGTTCTCGCCGCCGCCGATCAGCACTCGACCTCCGGCCCCATGACCACCGGAAAGCTCGCCGCCGCCGAAACCGACGTGGCCCCACAGGCGATGTTCACCGCATTCACCCCGCGGGAAGCGCAGATGCCGCAGACCGTGCCGGGCAACGTCGTGTGGGAGCAGCACCGCCTCGCCGTCGAAGCCGCCCGCCCCAAGACCGTCCGCCCCATCGCCGGCATCCTGACCTCCACCTTCGGCGTGCGGTGGGGCGCGATGCACGCAGGCCTCGACCTGGCGGACCCGATCGGCACGCCGATCGCCGCGGTCACCGACGGCGTCGTGATCGAGGCCGGACCGGCCAGCGGCTTCGGCATGTGGGTGCGGGTGCAGCAGGACGACGGCACCATCGGCATCTACGGCCACGTCAACGACATCCTGGCCACCGTCGGCCAGCAGGTGCGCGCGGGCGACATCATCGCCACCGTCGGCAACCGCGGCTTCTCCACCGGCCCGCACCTGCACTACGAAATCCACCTGCCCAGCGGCGAGCCGATCGACCCGCTCCCCTGGCTCGCCACCCGCGGCATCGACGTCCAGGGCAACACGCCCTAGGCCGGCGTGCTTCGCGAGTCGATGAGGGGCTCGCGAACACCCTCACGCGAACACCCCGGCCGCGACCGTGTCAACGACGACACGTTCGCGGCCGGGGCGTTCGCGTATCAGCTGTTCAACACCGGCGGCTCGCGCATCAATAGCCGACATTCCACTGTTCGCGTCTCACCATTTCGAGGCCCCGGAGGTTCGCAGAAACCGACATGCGCACGGCCGGCGCTCCCGCTTGTTCGCAGATCCGGGCGTTGGATTTCCGGGGTGCGACAGCCCACGTCGCTCGACGCCGCTCACTGTGCGAGAAGCATTGAGCGGCAGTGCGAGTCCGTGGTGGCCAGGTTGGGGTGACCGGCCTCCAGGTCCGGTGGCTCGGCCGCGTCCTCCCCCGCACTGTTCCAACGTCTCCTCGCGGTAGTGCTTGCCCTGCCGCAGTCCGCGGGGTGGGTTCAGGGCGCTTCGTGGCGCTCGATGCGGGCCGGTACGTGTTTGTGCCAGGGGGTGCCTGCTATCGCGTCGCGCCAGGTCAGGTCGGTCAGTTCGTTGGCGGCTACGCCGATGCGCTGGGTGCCGTCGGGGAGGTCGAGGCCGAGGCCGTTGGGGAGGGAGGCGTGGCCCGGTTGCATGCGGTCGTTGATTTCCACGGTGGAGACGGCGGTGCCGCGGGTGGTGGTGATGCGGGCGCGGTCGCCGGTGGCGAGGCCGAGATCGGCGGCATCCGCGGGGTTGAGGCGCAGCGCACCGTTCGGGTCGCGATGGCGCCAGGTGTTGTCGCGGAAGATCGTGTTGGCGGTGAAGGCGCGGCGTTCCCCCGCGGCGAGGACGAACGGGAATTCGGCGCTGGTGTGCGCGGTCGGGGTGGTGGCGAGGCCGCGCAGGGCGTCCAGTAACTCCGGTATTGCCAAGGGGATTCGTCTGTCGGGATACGGCAGGTAGTCCCACGCGTCGGCGTAATCGTCGACGGTGAAGGTGACCCCGGAGCGGCCCGCGAGGATGGCGTCGAAGAGCGCGTCGGCGTCGCGGTGCCCGGCCCGGCGCATCGCCGCCGGGTAGACCTTGGCGACGCGTTGGGCGAGTCCCCAGAGCACCGCGGCGGCGCGCGCGTTGTCCGGCAGGGTCGGCCCCAGCGTCTCGTAGAGCACGATCGGCGCGACGCCCGCGAGCGACTTATCGGTCGCCAGCAACGCGGCGAACGCCCATTTGTACGGGCCCCGACCGAGTTTCGCGGCCGCCCGGAGCAGGGCGAGTTTCCCGCCGCCGACCGGGCCGAGCTCGCGCAGCAGCCTGGCGTAGATCTCCGGTTCGGCCAACGTGCCTGGCAGCGGGTCGAGGACGGGCGCACGCAGGTGAAAGGTGTTGTGCGGGAACTCGAGATTGAAGAAGGTGGCCTCCCACTTCTCGAATTGACTTGCGGCGGGCAGTACATAGTCGGCGTGCCTGGCCGTCTCGGTGAACGCCACATCGAGCACGACGACCAGATCCAGCGCGTCGAGGGCCGCGCGGAACTTGGCCGAATCCGCGAGCGAGTGTGCGGGATTGGATGATTCGATGATCATCGCGCGGAACCGATCGGGATGGTCGGTGAGGATCTCCTCCGCGATCGAGTTGCACGGCACCATCCCGCCCAGGATGGGCGCACCGGTCACCGGCGTGCGTTTGATGTCGCGGCTGTATCCGGCCAGCGGCGCCATCCACGAATGCGGATGCATGCCACCGGGTTTGGCGAAGTTGCCGGTGAGCAGCCAGAGCATCTTGTTCAGATACGAGACGAGGGTGCTGTTGGGGCTCTGCTGCACGCCGAGGTCTTCGTAGGTGGCCACGCTGGTCGCGGTGCCGATGCGATGTGCGGCGGCGCGCACGAGTTGTTCCGGTACGCCGCAGATTTCGGCGTAGGCGGCGATGTCGACACCGGACAGTTCGCGCAGTACGGCCGCTGAGTCGGTGGTGTGCTCGGCGAGGAAGGCGTGGTCGACGAGGTCGTCCTGGACCAGGACGGCGAGGATCGCCGACAGGCACCAGGCGTCGGTACCCGGGCGCAGTTGCAGATGGAAGTCGGCGAGATCGGCGGTTTCGGTGCGCACCGGGTCGAGCACGATCATGCTGCGCGCGGGATCCTTGGCGATCTGCTGCAAGACCGTGCGGGCCCGCGGGACACCGTGCGACTGCCAGGGGTTCTTGCCGAGGAACACCGACACCTCGGCATGCTCGAAGTCGCCGGTGGTGTGGTCGCCGGTGAGATGACCGTCGACCCACCCCTCACCGGTCTTCTCCTGAGCCAACGCGCTGGACCGGTACCGGGCGCCGAGGGCGCGACGCAGTGCGCCGCTGTACGCGCCACCGAGATGATTGCCCTGCCCGCCGCCGCCGTAGTAGAAGATCTTGTCGCCGCCGTACCGCTGCCGCACCTCGACCAGGCGCGCCGCCAGCTCGGAAATAGCGGTGTCCCAGTCGATTTCGGTGAAACTGCCGTCGGGTTCGCGGCGCAGCGGCGTGGTCAGCCGGGCGCCGCCGTTCTGGTAGTGGTCGAGGCGCAGCGCCTTGTTGCAGGTGTACCCCGCGGACGCGACGTGGTCCTTGTCGCCACGGATCTTGGCGAACCGCCGGTCGTCGAGTTGGATCAGCAGGCCGCAGTTGTTCTCGCAGAGGATGCAGGCGGTCTTGTGCCACTCCCCCTGCGCGGTCCCCGCATCGCCGGCCGGCGCGTTCATTTGCTCACCTGGTCGACGCGGGTGCCGTCGAGCCAGGGCTTCAGGTCGGCGAGAAATGGGGTGTCACCGAGGCGTTCGAGGTCCTCGAAGAACGCCGTGGTGGTGCGGGTGGCCGCCGGGGTGGTGCCGGCCGAGATGAACCCGGCCTGTTCGCGGTCCAGGCCACGGGACAGCGACTTGTCGGTGCCGAAGTAGATGGCACGCTTGGCTTCCTGGACCACTACCGGGTTGCGGGTCGCCAATCTTGCTGCGGTCGCCTGGGTTTCGGCCAGCAGCTGGTCTTCCGGCAGCAACCGGTGCACCAGACCCAGTCGGTACCCCTCCCGCGCCGACAGCGGTGCGCCTTCGAGCGTCACCTCAATTGCCTTGGCAGCGCCCAGCAGTCGGGACAGGCGCTGCGTTCCGCCGCCACCCGGGATCAGGTTGGCCAGCGTCTCGATCTGACCGAGCTTGACGTGATCGGCGTCGGCGGCATACCGCAGATCGCAGGACAGCGCGATTTCGTGCCCGCCGCCGAGTGCGGGGCCGTTGATCGCGGCCAGGTACACGACCCCCGACCGATTCATCCGCAACGTGGTCTTCTTCCACCGATGCCCCCACACCAGTCCCGCGCCGAGACCGCCGCCGAAGCGTTGCGCGACCCGGGTCGCGCCGGGCAACCGCATCGCCAGATCGCCGAACCGCAGGAACGGCGCCGCCACCCGAGCCGGGATGAACGGATGCGGCAGTTCGATCATCCCGGTGAGCGCACTCGGGTCCGCGTGCGTCAGGAAACGGCCGGGCAGTCCGCCGGTCAGCACCACCGCGCCGACCGTGTCATCGACGTCGACCGCGGCGGTCAGCACATCCAGATCGCGGACGAACTCGGGCGTGGCGAAGTTCAGCGGCGGTGCGACGACCCGCGCCGTGAGCACCCGCCCGTCCTGGACCAGTTCGATCGTCTCCAACTGGAGATCGGCGACGGACATCAGCGGCTCCTTCGATCGGCGGGCAACGACCGGTCCATGAGATTGCTTCGGCGCAAACCCGATTCACCCAGACCTGATCCGGTTTCCCTATTATGGTGTACACCATAATAGGTGTGTCAAGGGGTACCACCCACCACACGTCCCGGGGCGTGTGCACCATCGGCCACCGCGCCTCCGACAATCGCCGCGCCGCCCAGCGGCCTACGCGTGCGAGACCAACAGCAGTCCACAGGTCGAAACCGTCGTACTCGTCGGCCGAGGCAGCTGCCAGCCACCTGGCCATAGACGTCCCCTCCCGCATGCTCCAGCCAGCGCCCGCGAACAGGTGACAATGCCTTGCCATCCAGCCCAGACGTCGTCCAGAGATCCCCGCCGATCGCGAGCCAAGGGATGATCGGTCGCAAGCCCACCCAGCCAGCGGCAGGCCAAGGCGGTCAGCTGCGGGTTACGGCGGGGATGAGGGTGCGGAGTTCGGATACCACGTTGTCGAGGGGGGCGATATCGTGCTGGGCTCGGCACAAGGCGATCGCGCCCTCGAAGGCGGCGACGGTGAGTGTGGCCAGGGTGTGGGCGCGGAGCTCGGGGATGCCGTCGCGGACGAGCATGTCGGCGAGGGAGCGCTCCCAGCGGGCGAAGATCTCGGCGGCGGCGCGGGCGAATTCCGGTGCGTCGTCGTTGGTTTCGACCGCGACGGCGAAGACCGGACAACCCGCGCGGAAGTCGCTGTCCACCAGCGTGTGCCGCCACATCGCGGCGAACTGGTCGAGCGCGGTCACGGGATCGTTATCGCGAGTCAGTTTCTCGATGAGCTCGGACATGATGCCGCCCGCGGTAACGACCGCGTCGTTGATCAGTTCCGTGCGCCCGCCGGGGAAGTGGTGATACACCGACCCGCGCGGCGCGCCCGTGCTACTGAGCACCCGATCCACACTCGTCGCACTGGCCCCGTGCACCCGCAACGACTCGACCGCCCCCTCGATCATCCGCCGCCGCGCGTCTCCCGCGCGTGGCCGTACGGAACCTTCGCTACGCGCTCGGCGTGTCCCTGCCATACCGCCATGTTATGGCATATGCCATAAAGACGACGCGACCCGGCCCGCCCGCCTCGGCGGAATGCCGACGTTCCGCTTCGCCGCATGCGCGAAATCCTCCACGAACCCGTTTCGCACGAACGCGCTCGAAGGCCCCGAGAACGGCGGCGCGGTGGTTCAATCACCCGGTGCATGGCGACGAGATCATCGGTCAGTGGAGCGTGGAGGCCGGCTATCACACCTCGATGGAGGACGAGCAGTTCGTCTTCTGGGACGACGGCGTGGGGTTGGTGGAGTACGCGCGTCCGGGCATGTCCGAGTGCGTGCTGTTCCACTGGACGCGGACGGCGATTCGGACGCTCCGGCTCGAACCGTACCGGTGCGACGGCGGCGAGGTCGGCGACGATGTGCCCGACGCGGTCGAGATCGGTTACCGGATCAAACGGGAGCAGCGGCCGCTGATCGGCGAGACCCTCCCGGTGCTGCACCTGCCCGCTCCGTTCGCGGTGATTCCGGACAGCGGGTACGGGCTGATCAGCCGGGAACCCGCGGTGTACTTCGCGAACAAGCGACGCGCAGGTGCGTGAATCGCCACCGCGAACTCGGCCCACGGCCAGCGTGGGCCGAGCGCGATCAGGTGGTCCGGTGCGCGACCCGGGTGGCGTGGAAATCGAGGAATGCCGCGAGCGTCTCGTCGGCGGCCTCCACCTGTGGGTAGTGACCGACCTTCGGCAGCTCCACCACGTCGGGTTCCGGGATCAACTCGCGATAGCGGCGGACCATGTGCGCGCCGGAGACCGGATCGAGCAGACCGTCGATCAGCCGCACCGGAACCTGAGCGTCACGCAACGCCCCGACCCACCGCTCGCGATGCTTCCGCCGTTCACTCATATAGCGAATCAACTTGTGGCCGTTGCGCTTACCGCGTTTGCCACACCATAGCGTCCAGAACTGATCCAATTCCTCCCTGGTCGGTTTGGTGTCCGGCCCGAACACCCCGGATAGTCCCGCGTTGAACGCACTCTCCGTCGCCAGCAGGCTGAACAGCGGCCCGAGCGGACTGGCCAGCAACCGTTGCAACAGCCGAGCTCGATGCGCCTCCGGGAACAATCCCCCGTTGAGCAAGCACACCGATTCGATCATCAGCGACTCGTCACCGGCGGCCCTCCGTTCGGCATCGCGCGCCAGCAACTCCTGAGCGACGGTGTCGCCGTAGTCGTGCGCCAGGATGTGAACCCGGTCGATCCCCTGCTCGCGCAACAGATCCTCGTGCAGATCCGCCTGATCCGCGATGGAGTACAGGTAATTGCGCGGCTTCGCCGACCAGCCGAAACCGATCATGTCCGGCGCGAGCACCCGGGCGAACTGTCCGCACAGTCCGGGCCATACCCGATGCCAGTCCCAGGACGCGGTCGGGAATCCGTGGATGCAGACCACTGTGCCGCCGGCGCCACCGCCGCCGTCGCGATAGAAGATCTGGTGGCCGCGGTGGGTGAACCGCCGGCCGTTCGCCCGCCAGGACGCAAACTCCTCCATGCCTACCTCCTTGTCGCCGACAAGCATGGACCCTGGACCCCGCTCACACAGGAAATCCGTCGACACCGGACGTGTCATCTACCGCGGGCGGAGTTGCCGTCGGTGCGCTCTGCGAGAATGCGACGGTGCATGTCGCGATCGGCCTTGTGGTTCTTGTTGCTTCGGCGGCGGCGCTGGCGGCGCTGGCCCGCCGCTTCGGGGTGTCCGAGCCGCTCGTCCTGACCGTGGCCGGTGTCGCGGCGTCGTATCTGCCGTTCGTGCCGGAGATCCATCCCGATCCGGAGATCATTCTGCTCGGCTTGCTGCCGCCGCTGCTGTACACGGCGGCGATCCGGACGTCGCTGGTGGATTTCCGGGCCAACCTCCGCACCATCGCGTCGCTGTCGGTGGGGTTGGTGCTGTTCAGCACGTTCGCCGTCGCGACGGTGGTGTGGTTGCTGCTGCCGGTGCCGTTCGCGGTCGCGGTCGCCCTGGGCGCGGTGGTGGCCCCGCCGGACGCGGTGGCGGCGACCGCGGTGGCCCGGCGAATCGGCATGCCGCGCCAGATCGTGACGATCCTCGAGGACGAGTCGCTGTTCAACGACGCGACCGCGCTGGTGGCGTTGCGCACGGCGATCGCCGCGTCGGCCGGGACGGTGTCGGTGTGGCAGGCGGGTGGCGACTTCCTGCTCGCCGCGGGCGGCGGGGCCGCGGTCGGCGTGGTGGTGGCGTATCTGCTTGCGCTGCTTCGCCGTCGGATCACCGATCCGGTGCTGGATACGACGCTGTCGTTTCTCGCGCCGTTCGCGGCGTACCTGCCTGCCGAGGGGATTCACGCGTCCGGGGTGATCGCGGTGGTGACCTGCGGGATGATCCTCGGGCACGGTGCGCCGGTCTGGCAGAGCGCGGCCTCGCGGATCGCCGAGCGCACCAATTGGCGCACCATCCAGTTCATTCTGGAGAGTTCGGTGTTCGTGATCATCGGGTTGCAGGTGCGCGCGATCCTCGAGGGCGCGTGGAGCAGCGGACTCGATCACACGACCCTGATGGTGGCCGCGATCGGGGTGTTGCTCGCCACGATGCTTGCGCGGCCGTTGTGGATCTTCCCGTGGTCGTTGCTGATTCGCCGGCTCGGGCGGCATACCGGCGGGGTGCCGATCCGGCATTCGGTGGTGGTGTCGTGGGCGGGCATGCGCGGTGTGGTCACGCTGGCCGCGGTGCTGCTGTTGCCGGAAGACACCCCGCAGCTGCCCGTGTTGAAACTTCTCGCACTCGTGGTGGTCGCGGGAACGCTGCTGCTGCAAGGCACTTCGCTGCCGTGGCTGGTCCGGCTGCTGCACCTGCGCGGGCCGAGCCGCGCGGAGAACGCACTGCAAAAGGCGAACCTGCTCCAGCAGGCGACAACCGCGGGCCTGGCCGAGCTCGACAAGTGGATCACCCCGGAAACGCCTGCGTCGGTGGTCGATTCGCTGCGCGACCGGGTCACCTGGAAGACCAACGCCGCCTGGGAGCGGCTCGGCCGCTCCGAATCCGAACTCGCCACTCCGACCGCCGAATACCGGCGGCTGCGGCTGGAGATGCTGCGCGCCGAACGAGAAACGGTTCTGCGCGTTCGCGATTCAGGCGGCGCGGACTACGAGATCCTGCAGTACGTGCTGTCCCGGCTGGATCTCGAGGAGTCGATGATCGATCGGTACGACGAGACCGAAGAGGAACCCCTGGAACCGCTCGCTGCTCCCCGAGCGGGCGACACGTGCGCCCATCTGGAGAGCGCTCCCCTGATCGTCGACCCGGCGGGCCCGGATGTCTGCGCCGAATGCCTCGACGAGGGACTGACCTGGGTGCATCTGCGAATGTGCCTGTCCTGCAAGCATATTGCCTGCTGCGACTCCTCGATCGGCAATCACGCGACCAAGCATTACGGCAGCACCGGGCACCCGGTCATGCGCAGCGTCGAGCCCGGCGAGGCGTGGCGCTGGTGCTACGTGGACGAGCTGCTGGGCTGAGCGCGGCGTCAGCGGCGGGCGTGCGAGTAGATCAGGCGCGCGTACTGGTTGAGCAGCTTGTCCAGCGAGAGATCCTCGCCGCCCGCGGCGATTTGCTGGTAGCCGATCAGCATGGCCATGCCGAGCGCGGTGACCACCGCGGAGGTGTCGTCGTCACCGACCACCCCCTTGATCGCCTTGTGCACTGTGCGCCTGCGGGATTCGTCGACCCGCTTGAGTGCCAGGTTCACCGACTCGTCGTTCGCCGCCCACGCGCGGATCGCGGCTTCGGCGGCGTGATGCAGGCCGGACGCGAGGTCGGACATGGCGCGGATGTCGTCATCGGGGTTGCCCTGATTGAAGTTCAGCGTGCGCAGGATCAGCACCTGCCGGTTCTCCCAGTGTTCCAATAACACGTCGACGAAGCCCTGCCAGCTGCCGAAATGGTGATAGAACGACCCGCTGGTGACCCCGAGACGGCGGCACAGGACGCCGATGTTGAGCCCCTTGAAACCCAGTTCGGCGAGCACCTCCAGAGCCGTGTCGAAGTACTGCTCCTTGGTGACCACACGTGACATGCCGGGCGCCGTTCTGTTCGTTCGGGCAGGGGTGGGAGGACCGAACAGTACCCCATTGTCTCGTCGGCTCGTACGAGGATAGCCAAGCCGCCGCAGCCTTCTTTCGAGGACCCCAAGTACCTGTTACTCGGCGAAATATGTAGTGCGCGTGCGGAATCGAATGGCGGTAGCGCCCGAGGTCGACGCTCCGCGAGTTAGCCGCGAGTGCGCCCGGCTGACGATACGGATAATCCACCCGACTCGCCGGCGGAGACCCGATGACTGCGTGCGGCATCGCCCGGCCACCGCGCACGCGTGGAGGTACGCCCATCCTGATGTTCACCGGAGGACGACCGAGTGCGCCCACTCTCACAGGCGGCCCGACTCACATAGCAGAGCAGATGCTCTGTTATTGTGATCGCATGCCCCGCCCACGGACTCACGACCCCGACATCGTGCTCGATGCCGCGGAGTCGCTGGCCGTGCGATCAGGTCCGGCCGCGGTGACGACCCGCGCGGTCGCGGCGGCGACCGGGGTGTCCAACGGGGCGATCTATCACACCTTCGGGTCGCGCGCGGAGCTGCTCGGTCGCACCTGGCTGCGGGCCGCGCATCGGTTCCTGGCGTTGCAGACCGCGCTCGTCGACGATGCGCTGGACGGGCCGGACAAGCGGGACGCCGTCGACGCGGTGGTTGCCGCGGCCCAAGCGCCCGTCGCGTTCGCCGAGAAGTTCCCGACGTCGTCCCGGTTGCTGCTCACCATCGAGCGCGACGAACTGCTCGGCGAGGTGCCCGAGAGCATCGCGAGCGAACTCGCCGACACCGATAAGGTGCTGGTGGACTTGATGATCCGACTGTCGCGCAACCTGTGGGGTCGCGCCGATCGGCGCGCGGTCGACGTCCTCAACCTGTGCCTGGTCGACCTGCCCACCGCGATCCTGTTGCGCCGCAACCGGTTCACCAATCCCCTGGCCGCCGAACAACTCCGCGCCGCGGTCCGGGCCGTGCTCGCACTGGGCCCACCACCATGACCCCGCACCCGTTCCCGAAATCCCATCCCCCGACCCGAGGAATCCCATGCCGAACCTGACCTACCACGACAAGATCGCCGTCCTCGACCTCGGCGACGACGAAAACCGCTTCTCCCCGGACTTTCTCGACGCGGTGAACGCGCACCTCGACACCGTCCTCGCCGACGGCGCGCAGGGCCTGGTCACCACCGCGACCGGCAAGTTCTTCTCCAACGGCCTCGACCTCGACTGGCTCGGCGCCCACAGCGACCGCGGCCCGTGGTACGTCGGCGAGGTGCAGCACATCTTCGCGCGCGTGCTCGCCCTGCCCGTCCCCACGGTCGCCGCGCTGCCCGGTCACGCCTTCGGCGCGGGCGCCATGCTGGCCATCGCACACGACTACCGCGTCATGCGCGCCGACCGCGGCTACTTCTGCTTCCCCGAGGTCGACATCCGCATCCCGTTCACCGAGGGCATGGCCGCGCTCATCCAGGCCAAGCTGACCCCGAAGACCGCGATCGCCTCGATGACCACCGGCAGGCGCTTCGGCGGGACCGACGCGCTCGCCGTCGATATCGTCGACGCCACCGCCGCCGAGGGCGCGGTCACCGACACCGCGCTCGCCCTGCTCGCCCCGCTCGGCGGCAAGGACTCCGGCACGCTCGGCGCCATCAAGAACACCATGTTCGCCGGCGCCCTCGCCGCGCTCACGGCGGCCAGGCAGACCGCCTGACCTACTTCGCCGCGGGCTGGACCTCGTCGTCGGACTCCGGTGGCGCGGCGGTGACCACATCGATCTGCTCGCCGATGTAGCGGACCACCACCGCGACCACCGCCACCACCGGAACGGCGAGGAACGCGCCGACGATGCCGTACAGCGAACCGCCCGCGGTGACCGCGAGCAGCACCAGCACCGCGTGCAGCTGCATGCTTCGGCTCTGCAGAACCGGTTGCAGCACATTGCCTTCCAGTTGCTGCACCGCGACGATGATGGCGAGCACGATCAACGCGGTGGTGAACCCGTTGCCGACCAGCGCGACCAGCACCGCCAGCGCGCCGGCCACGAACGCGCCGACCATCGGCACGAACCCGCCGATGAACGTGATCACCGCGAGTACCAGCGCCAGCGGAACCCCGAGGATCACCAGCCCGGCCCCGATGAACACCGCGTCGATCAGGCTGACCAGCGCCTGGGTCCGGATGAATCCCCCGAGGGTGCCCCAGATCCGGTTCAGCACCTCCTCGACGTGACGACCGCTGCGGCTGCCGAGCACGGCGTGCAGCCAGGGCAGCAGGCGCGGTCCGTCCTTGACGAAGAAGAAGCTCAGCACGAGCACCAGGAACAGGGTGATGAGCACCGATGTCGCCGTGGAGACGCCGCTGAACACGCCGCCCGCGATCTGCGCGGCGCTCGATTGCAGCCGGGAGACGATCGCGTCGACCGCGGAGTTGAGCTGCTCGTCGCGAATCCGCAACGGGGGACCCTGCATCCAGTCGCGCACCTGGTTCACGCCCGCGGTGGACTTGTCCGCGAGGTCCGGCGCCTGATCCACCACCGACGGCACGATCAACGCGATCACGCCGGCCAGCCCGCCGATGAACAGGACCATCGTGATGCTTGCCGCCAACGCCGGGCGCACACCGTGATTCGTGAGCCACCGGGTCGGCGGCCACAGCACGGTCGCCACCACGATCGCCAGCGCGACCGGCAGGATCACCACCCACAGCTTCGCGAGCAGATACATCAGCACCCACGAACCGGCCGCGATCGCGACGATGCACAGCGACCATTTCGCGAGCCAGATGATCCCGGAGCCGATCACGTCCCCGCGATCCGGCACCGCGTGACTACCGCCGCCCGTCTTCACCGCCGGCGCACCGCTGTCCTGCTGAATGTCTTCACTGGGCCCACTCACGCGCCAAGTCTTGCACGGGGTCACCGTCGAATCCGGTCATTACGGGCCGCGCGGCGCGGTAGCTGTGGTCACATCCGGCGGGTGGATGGCGGTGACGTCCGCTGATTGTCATAGGGTCGGATCGTTCCGAACGTCGGCCCGCTTGTTGGGGGCGCGCGGCTATCGGCGCCGGGCCATGTGGCCCGCCCGACCGGGATATCCGCACGGCACGGTCTCATGTTCGGCCACGTCGTCTCTGACACCGGATGATTTCGGGCGACCGCTCGCCGGGTGGCGCGGAGTGCTAGGCGCACGCCGGGTCGTCTACCGCGTGCGCCGAACGAGATGTCCTGCATGATCTCGTAACCGGCCGAATAGCTGTCGGCCGCTACACGATTTCGGATGATCGCTTGTTGGGTGGGCGGCTCCCCGGAGGGCACGCGGTATCGCATACCGCGCCCGCTGACCGGGATGTCGCACTGCGCGGTGGCAGCAGCCCGGTAGGTTCGGAAGAACTTCTGAAGGAGGGCCACTTTGACCGCCGCAGCCACGCTGGAACGCAAGGGGCACATCGCCGTCATCACCTTGAATCGCCCGGAGTCGATGAACGCGGTGAACGCCGCGCTGTCGAGCGCGGTGGGCGCCGCGCTGGCCGAACTGGCCGCCGATCCGTCGCTGCGGGTCGGGGTGATCACCGGCGCCGGGCGCGCGTTCTGCGCCGGGGCCGATCTCAAGGAATTGGCGCAGGGCAAGGTGATTCACGATCCGGAGCATCCGGAGTACGGATTCGCCGGGCTGGTACAGCATTTCATCGACAAACCGCTCATCGCGGCGGTCAACGGGTTCGCGCTCGGTGGTGGCACCGAGATCGTGCTGGCCAGTGACCTCGCGGTGATGAGCGAGGACGCGTCGCTGGGTCTGCCGGAGGTGACCCGCGGATTGGTCGCCGCGGCAGGCGGATTGCTGCGGCTGCCGCGCGCGGTCCCGCCGAAGATCGCGCTGGAGATGGCGCTGACCGGTAAGCCGATCGATGCCGCTAGCGCCGCGCACTGGGGGTTGGTCAACCGGGTGGTGCCCGCCGACCGGGTGCTGACCACTGCCCTCGAATTGGCCGAGACCATCGCCGCGAACGCACCGCTGTCCGTACGCGCGTCGAAGCGAATCATGCATCGCGTCAACGACTTCGGCTCGGACTGGGATACGCCGATCTGGCAGATGAGTCTCGAGGAGGCCGGCCCGGTGTTCATCAGCAAGGACGCGCTCGAGGGTCCGCGCGCGTTCGCCGAGAAGCGGGCTCCGCGGTGGCGCGGCGAGTAGGGCGACGGTTCGCGGTGCGACCGAGCGCATTTCGAGGCGCTCGGCGGGCGAACTGCTACTCCTCGGCTCCGGTCAGGTGGGTGTCGAAGAATGTGAAGACGCGCTCCCAGGCGTCGCGAGCGGCGTCCTTGTTGTAACCGAGCCCGGTGACGCGCAGCAGCGGGTCGGCCGCGGTCACATTGGCGAACGCGTGGGTGACCTTCGGATACACCTTGATGTCGCGCTCCACGCCGAGCTCGGTCAGCGCCCGGTCGAGTTTTCGGGGCGCGCCGATCAAGATCGGGTCGCGTTGGGCGTAGCTGGCCACGACCGGGCAGGCGCCGTCGAGCACGGCACGGTAGTCGCCGTAGAGCGACGGATAGAACGGCGCGGCCGCGTCGAAACCCTTCGGCGCGACCAGCAGCGCGAACCCGCCGCCCATACAGAAGCCGATCACGGCGGTGCGCCCGGTGCAGTCGGGTTCGGCGACGAGCCGGTCGCGGGCCGCCAGCACGTCGCGCACCGGCGGACCATCGCCGGTGAAGGCCAGCGCCCGGAAGATCGACTGAATGCAGCGCACCCGGCCGCGCGAGAACAGATTCGGCGCGATCGTCAGATACCCGTAGTCGGCCAGCATCCCGACGGTCCGCCGCAAATCCGCACTGAACCCCACACCATCGTGGATCACCACGACCCCGGGCCACGGACCGTCCCCCGACGGCCGCGCCAGGACCGCCTCGAGCCGGCCATCGGGTGCGGTGAGCTCAATCGTCTTCATGCCCACCGAATCTAGGTCAGTGTCTCAGACATGTACAGCACGATCGGGTCAACGCAGGCGATCACGGCTGGCAGACCGCGGGCAAACTGCTCGTGGCGGGTGATGCGGAACCGCTTGGGATCGAGAGGTACCGGTGCCCAGCGCGCTCGCCTGCGGCAGGCAAGGACGTCGCCGGTAGTTCCAAATTCAGGGCGGCGGTACGACTCCATCGGGATCGAGGAGCACCCGGTGCCCTTGCCCACCGTCAGCAAGGACATCGCCGGCAGTTCGAAATCCAGGATGGCAGTCGCGGCCCCGTTGGGATCGTGAAGCTCCCGGTGCCATTCGCGCTCGGGCGCGGCCAGCAAGGGACATCGCTAGCAGTTCCGGATCCAGGGCGGAGGTCGCGACCCATTCGAGCGGGACCGGACTGCGGCTGGGAAAGCACTGCAGCGGGGAGACGTTGGCCAAAGCGCTTGCGAACAGTCGGCATTGTGATGCTGCAGTACTGGCGCCGGCCGACGTTCCTTGTTCCAAACGCGCAGCTGACCGAGGGCGAATTACCGTGCGGTTTCGGATCGTTCGCGGGCCTGACTCGGGGTGTCGACGGCGGATAGCAGTAGGCGCCGCGCGTCGAGGTTCGCGGCGACGGTTGGTAGCAGCAGACGCCACGCGTCCAGGTTCGCGGCGACGGCGGGTAGCAGCAGACGCCACGCGTCGAGATTCGCGGCGACGGCGGGTAGCAGCTGACGCCACGAGTCCGGGTTCGCGGCGACGGCGGTAGGCATTTTCCGCCATCGCCGCGATGAGGATGTCGTCTAAGTCGCCGCCCTCGACAAAGGGTGGCATGGCCTCTGCGAAGGGCACCGGCGCACTGCCTTCGCGGTCGAAGGGGGCGAGCGGCAACGGTTCCACTCGCGGATAGGTCACGTAGACACGGGGTTTGGCCGACTCGGCCTCGCGCGAGACGGCCTCCAACGCGACCACCGCGAGCCGTGGCGGGTGACCGGCCGCAGCGCCGTGACGAGCCACCAACCGCGCGCACCATGACGAGCCACCAACCGCAGCACCATGGCGAGCCACCAACCGCGCGCACCATGACGAGCCACCAACCGCAGCACCATGGCGAGCCACCAACCGCGCGCGCCATGGCGGGTCACCAATCGCAGCGCCGCGTCGAGCACCTGCCCGCGCCGCACCTCGAGCCTCATCCGCGGCCGGCGGAGCGTTAGACCAGCCGGCTCACCGCGCTAGTCGCCGGTCGGAGTCCGGCCGGGGAGGCGGAGTCGTTTGAGCGACACCGCGTTCAGCGCGACGATGATGCTGGAACCCGACATCGACATCGCGGCGATCTCCGGGCGCAGCGTGAAGCCGAACGCCGGGACGAACACGCCCGCGGCGATGGGCAGCGCGATGGTGTTGTAGCCGACCGCCCAGGCCAGGTTCTGATGCATTTTGCGCAGGGTGCCGCGGCCGATGCGCAGGGCGGTGGGGACGTCGAGCGGGTCGGAGCGCATCAGGACCAGGTCGGCGGTCTCGATGGCGACGTCGGTGCCCGCGCCGATCGCGATGCCCAGATCCGCGCCGGCCAGCGCGGGCGCGTCGTTGACGCCGTCGCCGACCATCGCGACCTTGCGCCCATCGCGTTGCAGCTCAGCGATTTTCGCCGCCTTGTCGCCGGGCAGCACCTCCGCGATCACGGTGTCGATGCCGAGGTCGGCGGCGATGCGCTCGGCGGTGGCGCGGTTGTCGCCGGTCAGCATGACCACCTCGATGCCGAGGTTGTGCAACTCGGCGACCGCGGCGGCGGAGGTGTCGCGGGGTGCGTCGGCGAGGGCGATCGCCGCGGCGGCGGTGCCGTCGATCGCGGCCAGGACCGCGGTGTGGCCGGATTCGGCGAGCCGATCGCGTTGTGCGGCAAGCGATCCGAGGTCGATGTGCTCGCGTTCGAACAGGCGACGGTTGCCCACCACGACGCGGTGGCCGTCGACCTCGGCGATGGCGCCGTGGCCCGGGATGTTCTCGAACTTGGTGGCGGACAGCGCTGCGCTGCCGAGGGTTTCGGCGTGCCGGACGATCGCGGCGGCCAATGGGTGTTCGGATTCGCGTTCCACGGCGGCGACCAGGCCCAGCACCTCGTCGGCCGAATATGCCCCGGCGGTAATCACATCGGTGACTTCCGGTTCGCCCTTCGTGAGGGTGCCGGTCTTGTCCATGACCACGGTTTGGATCCGGGCCGCCGCTTCCAGCGCGAGCGCGTTCTTGAACAGCACACCGCGTTTCGCGCCCAGGCCGGTGCCGACCATGATCGCGGTCGGGGTGGCGAGGCCGAGCGCGTCCGGGCAGGTGACCACCACGACGGTGATGGCGAACAGCATCGCCTTGGCGAACGAGGCACCGGCCAGCAGCCACACCGCGAATGTCAGTGCGCCGCCGAACAATGCGACCAGAACCAGCCAGAAGGCCGCGCGGTCGGCCAGCTTCTGCCCCGGCGCCTTCGAATTCTGCGCCTGCTGAACCAGTTCCACGATCTGCGCCAGCGCGGTGTCCGCGCCGACCTTGGTCGCGCGAATCCGCAAGGTGCCGTTGGTGTTCAGCGAGGCGCCGATGACCGTCGAGCCCGGCTCCTTGTGCACCGGCATGCTCTCGCCGGTCACCATCGACTCGTCGACCTCGCTGTCCCCCTCTTCCACGACACCGTCGACGGCGATCTTCGCGCCCGGCCGCACCAGCAGCAGGTCACCGACCACCACCTCCGCGGTAGGCACCTCGACCGGCGCGCCGTCGCGGATCACCTCCGCCTTGGGCGGCGCCAGATCCAGCAGCGCGCGAATAGCGTCGTTGGCGCCGCCGCGCGCCCGCATCTCGAACCAATGTCCCAGCAGCACAAAGGTCGCCAGCATCGTCGAGGCCTCGTAGAACACCTCGCCGCCACCGGTCAGCGTGATCGCCAGCGAATACAACCACCCCGCCCCGATCCCCACCGCGACCAGCACCATCATGTCCAACGTGCGCGCCCGCAACGCCGCCACCGCACCGGTGAAGAAGATCGCCGACGAATAGAACACCACCGGCAAACTCAAGATCAACGCCCAGATGTCCTGCCGCATCCCGAACGGCACAGGGAGATGCAGCCCGAACATGTCGGTAGCCATCGGCGACCACAACATCACCAGCACCGCGAAGACGGCGGCTACGAGGAATCGATTTCGCATGTCGGCGGCCATGTCGTCCATGGACATTCCGGCGTGGCCTGCGTGGCCGGCGTGTGCGTGCGCGCTGGAGTGTGCGTCATGCCCGCCGTGCGCATCACTCCCCGCGTGACCGTCATGGCCGACGTGCACATCATCAGCAGCATGGTCTGCACGCGCGTTCTGCGCGGCACGCACGTCACGACGGGCTTGCACGTCCCGACCAGCGTGAGCATCCTGCCCCGCGATGGCGGCACCCGGGTCATCCCTAAGACGCGCATCGTTACCAGCGTGCACGCCATCCGCAGCGTGGTCGGCGCTGGAGCGTGCGCCACGCCCAACGAAAGCGTCAGCGTCATGCCCGCCATGAGCATCACTCCCCGCGTGAGCGTCATGGCCGACGTGCACATCATCAGCAGCATGGTCTGCACGCGCGTCCCGACCAGCGTGCGCGTCCTGCCCCGCGATGGCGGCGCTCGCGTCATCGCTAAGACGCGCATCGTTATCAGCGTGCACGTCATCCGAAGCGTGTCGTCCACGCGCGTCCCGCCCGACGCGCGCGTCCTGACGGGCGTGCACGTCGTGACCGGCGTGCACGTCGTGACCGGCGTGCACGTCCTGCCCGGCGTGCACGTCCTGCCCGGCCTCGGCGCTGTTACCCGCCTGCACGTCATGGGCAGCGCGGTCAACGTGCCCTACATGTTCAGCGTGTAGATCGCGTCGCGGCTCAGCGTTGTCTTCCGTCAGCGCGCCCAGATCGGTGTCAGCGGGCTGACTGTCGTGGCCGGCATGGGCCACTACATGATCAGAGTGAACGGTCGGCGCATGGTGCTCGGCGTCGTGCGATGTCGGATGGCCGTCAGCTCTGCCATGAGCGGTGGCCAGGCCGGCTTCGGGACCGGCCGCGTGATTGGCGGAAGTCGGCTCTACCAGCGGATCGCAGATGTGGTTCGGCACCGAGCGTCCTGCGCAGTGGTAGCCGCAGTCGCGGATCCAGCCGGCCAGTTCGGCTACCGAGGTGCGCGTCGGGTCGTAGGCGATCGTGGCGGTTTGCGCGGTCGGGTTGGCAGCGACGTCGAGCACGCCCGGCCTGCGGCGGAGTACGGCGGTGACGACATTGGCCTGGCTGGCCCACCGGACGCCGCGCACGTCGAGGACGACAGTGCGGCGAGTCGGGTTACGGTGCTGCTGGTCGTGGTTCACGTACCTCACTCCTCGGTCGGAAAGCTCGGCTCGATCGAATCGAAGCGCGCCATCGGCACGATCGACCATATACCCCTACCCGGTAGGTGTCTAACCCGAACCACCTACGCCCATGCACGAAATCAATCGCCACCGACCACAGCCGACCCGTGGCACGCATCACGAGCTTGCCCACGCCCCACAAGGAGCAGCTCCAGACCACGACCCACGCCGATCGAAATTCATCGAGCGCACACTCGCATCAAACGCCGCAATGTCCCACACGGCACGCCATCCAGCACACAACGTCGTCGAGCGGGACATCTCGGCGCTCCCACTCGCGATTCTCCGCAACCATGTCCCGCTCAGCACGCAGCCAAGCGCGGACGCTACCGAACGGGACCTGACCGCGAGCAAACCTGAGCCTCAGTGCGGTGATGTCCCGCTCGGGTGGGAGGTGTCCCGCTCGGGAGGAAAGGGCGGTCCGAATCGTCGAACGGCACGTCACGGTGGGCACAGCTGAGTAGCGGCGCAACCATGTCCCCGCTCGGCAAGCAACGTGAAGCCGCGACCATGGCGAACGGGACATCGCTACTGGCGCACCCGCATTCCAGTGCAACCATGCCCCGCTCAGCACACAGCCAAGCGCGGGCGCTTGCCGAACGGGACTGCACCGCGAGCAAGACTGAGTGTCGGTGCGGTGATGTCCCGCTCAGGGAAGCAAGGTATAGCTCTGCCTGGCATCTGGGAGAGCGCTTGTTCACGAGCACCGACGGACGCACCGCTGAGCGAGGTCGATGTCCAGGAATTTCGACAGCACCTGTGGCCTCTTCTCCCATATCGGTACAGGCAAGCGGAGCCACGTGTAGGGAGCTGCCGACGTTTCGCGAACAACGCGGTCCGACGCTCGGTCCGTGGTGTTCGAATCGGTGAACCTCTGCGACCGAATTCGCTGGCACGCCTGTAGGTCGCGGTTCCTCACAAAGGACATCACGGAGAAGTCACTCGCGACTGGAGGCAACAATTCCCGCTCCGGAGGCAACCGAACGTGCGACCTCGCCGAACGGGCCCCCGAGAAGAGCGCACTCGCATTCCTACGCCACCACGTCCCACCCGACACCCATCCGAACCCGCCGCCTCACCGAACGGGACCCCGCCGAGGCCACACCCACACTCCTACGCCACCACGTCCCACCCGACACCCATCCGAACCCGCCGCCTCACCGAACGGGACCCCGCCGAGGCCACACCCACACTCCTACGCCACCACGTCCCACCCGACACCCATCCAAGCCCGCCGCCTCACCGAACGGGACCCCGCCGAGGCCACACCCACACCTCGACGCCACCACGTCCTACTCGGCGCTCGACGCTCGGAGCTCGACGCACGACGCACGACGCACGACGCACGACGCACGACGCACGACGCACGACCGAGCATGCGGCCTTGCCGCACGGGACTTGACGAAAAAGCCGCTCCGCGACTTGGCGCGGACAGGTATCGCTCGGCGCACTCGCCGTGGCAGGCAGTGCAGATTTGCGGTGGGCGCGGTGGGAGGGATTGGCGGGGTGTGGGATTCGGTGGTCAGAGGGGGAAGGTTAGGAGGTCGGGGCGGATGTAGTCGGTGGGGTCGTGGAGGGAGCGGAGTTCGGGGCGGTGGGGGGTGGGGATGCGGGTCAATTCGGTGTGCAGGGGTGGGTCGTAGGTGGCGGCGCCCGCGGTGATGCCGGGGAGCCAGTTGTCGTGGTGGGCGGGGACGAAGAGGGTGGGGGTGAGGGCTTCGATGTAGCGGCGGGGGTCGCGGAGGCCGTTGGTGATTTGGTTGAAGCCTTGGATGGCGCCGATCTGGAGGTCGGTTTTCGGTAGGTCCGCGAAGATGTCGAAGACGTGCGGGGCCTTCTCGGTCAGGGGGCCGGTGGAGTCGTGCCAGACCAGGGAGAAGCCGGGGACGCGGAATTGGTAGAGGAGGGAGCCGCCCTCGGGATCGTTCAGGCGCGGGACGTTCTGCAGGATGCCGGCCAGGGTCGGCGGATGCTGGACGAGGGCACAGAGTTCCGGCATCGGGAAGAACGGGGGTGAGCCGCCGGGGCGTTCGGGGGCGGTGGGGGCGGAGTGCACGTGGCGGATCGCGGTCACCTCGAGCGGACCCACGGTGAAGTCGTGCCGCTCCCCCGGTTGCGAATTCGCGTCACCGAGGGCGACCGTCCGGAAGGCCGGATCGCTCACCTGCGCACGGATACTCACCCCATGATCGGCCGTCCCATAGACCACAGCTCCGGAGGCCTGTGCGATCCGCCCGGCGTCACCGGCGTGATCGAAATGCCCGTGGCCAATGAAGATCGCCTCGGGCGCGAGGTCGGCGAGATCCTGTGGCGTCGCGGGCACGTATCCGGTGCTGGTGAGCCGGGGCACCCAAGCGTCCAGCAGGAAGACCGACCCGCCCATCGCCATCGCATACGTCGTGCACCCGACCCACGCCAGCACCACTCGATCCGCGCGGACCGCACCGGTTTTCGCATCGACGGTGTCGGCCCCGAGGAATCGCTGCCGAGCGGCCACGGTCTGCGGCGCGGCCGGATCGGCCGACGCGGTCAATCGACCCGCGGCCAGCAAGACCCCGGCACCGAGCGCACCGCCCAGCACCGACCGCCGCCCGATCAAACCCCGCCCAGGAATGTTGCACACCGCAGTACCACATCACGGAACGTCACCCCCGGCAAGGATTTCCGCCGATCCGGAAGGGCTTGGGCCCGAGCCTCGGCAGAACGGCGTCACGTGATGCTCCCATTCGGCCAGTCCGATGAAGCGCCGCCGCTAGCTCATCGACAAGCAGCCCTCAGCCAATGAGGCACCGCCCGAGCCCGATCGGGAAGCACCTCTTCGACAGATCCGGATGAGGTTGTCTTGCTCGAGCGCCGGATATGGTTGCCGTTCTGGCTCGATAACAGACGTCCGCATCCGGCCAGTCCACCGAGGTGCGCCGTCCTGGTGCGCAGCGCATACACTCGCCGTCCGTCTGGTCTACGGCACTTCCCTGCCTAGGGACCGCCCGGCATGGTCGAGCCGCTTCAGGACCGCTCGTCCCGGCTCACCGACACGTGGCTGGTCACGATCGTCGAGTTGATCGGGAATCAATGCGCACTGACTCAGCTTCGTTCGACCGCCTTGACCTGCAGCGCACCCATCCGGCCGATTTCCGGAGTTGATCGACGACGAGTCACACCAGCCGCTGCCAGGCACCGCATGCACCCGACGTCGACACCTAGCGAACCTGGCTTGGCGAGACAGGCAGGTCCGCTTGCCCGCACGATCTGCTTGCCGCTTTCACAAAGCCCTCGATGTTGCACACGATCTGCTTGCCGCTGCACGGGCCCTCGATGTTCCACGGGATCCGCACAGCGACAGGCAGATGCGCGAAGAGGCCTACAGGCTGACGCCGAGGAGCGCGTCGACGGCAGCGGCGATGGCCGCAGGTGCCTCGGAGTCGGAACCGCCGTAGTCGAGGGCTTGGCGAGCCCAGTTGTCCACGGCGTCCAACGCTTTCGGGGTGTCCAGATCGTCCGCCAGGTGCTGGCGCAGGCGGGCGATGGTGTCGGTGGCGGCGGGGCCGGAGTCGAGGGTGGTGGCGCGGCGCCACAGGTCGAGGCGGGCTTTCGCCTGTTCGAGGACCTCGTCGGTCCACATGCGATCCTGGCGGTAGTGGCCGGCCAGCAGGCCGAGGCGGATGGCGGCGGGGTCGACGCCGCTGCGGCGCAACGTGGAGACCAGGACGAGGTTGCCCTTGGATTTCGACATCTTCTCGCCGTCCAAGCCGATCAGACCGGCGTGCACGTAGTGGCGGGCGAAGCGGCGGCCGGCGATGAGCGACTCGGCGTGGGCGGCGGAGTATTCGTGGTGCGGGTAGATCAGGTCGCTACCGCCACCCTGGATGTCGAACTCGGGACCGATCCGGTTGAGCGCGATCGCCGAACACTCGATGTGCCAGCCGGGACGACCCGCGCCGAACGGCGACGGCCAGGACGGCTCGCCCGGGCGCTCGGCGCGCCACAGCAGCGCATCGATGGTGTCGCGCTTGCCGGGACGGTCGGGGTCGCCGCCGCGTTCGGCGAAGAGGCGCTCCATGGTGGCGCGGTCATAGCCGGATTCGTAGCCGAACTGCTCGGTGGCGTCGGCGCGGAAGTACACGTCGGGGAACTCGGCGTCGTCGACGACATACGCCGCGCCCGAAGCCAGCAGCTTCTGCACGAATTCGATGACCTCGTCGACGGATTCGATGGCGCCGACGTACTCGCGCGGCGGGACGATGCGCAGCGCGGTCATGTCCTCGCGGAACAGGTTGATCTCGCGGGTGCCCAGGTCGCGCCAGTCCACGCCGTCGCGCTCGGCCCGCTCGAACAGCGGGTCATCGACGTCGGTCACGTTTTGCACGTAGTGCACGTCGTGGCCTGCGTCGCGCAGCACGCGGTTGACCAGATCGAAGGTCAGGTAGGTGGCGGCGTGACCGAGGTGGGTCGCGTCGTACGGGGTGATCCCGCAGACGTACATGGTGGCGGTGGCACCGGGTGTCACCGGCCGAACCTGACGGTCGGCGGTGTCGTACAACCGCAACGGTGGCCCTGCTCCGGGGATGGTGGGTAGGGCGGTATCGGACCAGGACTGCATGATTCGAGGGTAAAGGTGTGGTCGAGATCATCGACCCCCGCCCCGGCCCAGAGCCCGCCGTAAGCCCCTGACCTGCCACTCCCGACCTGCGTTTTTCAGCAAATCATGGGATGTCAAGATTTTCGCTCTCGCAGAATCGACTGTCGGGAGACCCGCGCTGCGGAGCCGAACCAACCGCCGACGGTAGCGGCCCGGAGTCATCAGAGCAATGCGAAATCCCGAGTTGATCGGTCAGCGTCGTCGCTTGCGATCGGCACACGGCGCAGCCTTGCACACGATGCCGAACCGGCCGCGATCGGACCGCAGCGCGCCCACCCGACCTGTGCCGCAACGTCATTCAGGCCGCAACGTCACTCGGGCCGCAGTATCGCCCAGGCCGCGACGTCGCTCAGGCCGCAGCATCGCCCAGGGCGGCAACGTCACTCGGCGGCAACATCGCTCCGTGTCACAGCACACTCAGTGCCCAGCCGCACCGACCCGAGGGAGCGGCCCGACAACAGTCAACCGAGGGGCGCCACGATCGCATACCGCTCGCCCAACTGGAGCCGTTCAGATCGCCGACAGACGTGCCGCCTCCCGGCCCAGAGCCCGCTTCGGCACACACTCCGTGAGCTGAACCGGTGGCCAAGCCCCTGCCGCACCCGCCCACGTCACCATCGCACAGCACCCGCCCACATTGCCGGGCCACGCGCCGCCGTTCCCCGAGCCGGACTCTACGCGCGACCGCCCAGCGTAGACCGCAGACGCACCTGCCCACGGCGCACGTCACTTGAGCACCTTCCGCGCACGCCTTTCAAGCACCTACCTCCGGCGCACGTGCCTCGAGGACTCGCCCTCGGCATATGCCCTTCAAACACTTATCCGCGGCATACGCGCCTGATGTAGGCCGCTAAAGCACCTGTGCCGCCAACGTCGACCTCTCGCGCGCCGAGGCGGTCACAGCGTCGCGTGCCATCCCATTCCGACTACCGCACATCTCGTGATTTCCCGCATAGGGAATTGCATGCGATTGCCTATGCGGGAAATCAGAAGTGGTGCGGCGGCCAGAGGACAGCAACCGCCCGGGTTCGGCACGCCGTGCAGGTTCGCATTCAGTGCCGGGTAATCGGCTCGGGGTCAACTGGATTCAGAAGGCCGGCCATGGAATAGGCCGGGACGTTCGTGGGGTCGGCATCACCGGGTCGTCGACCAATTCCTGGGTGCGGTCGACCAATGCTTCGATTTCGGCGTCCGTGATGTGCTCGGCCAGCACGTCCGCTAGCGAGCCGGGGAGTTCCTTCGCGAACGCGGTGATATCGGCGACCAACGCGTCGCTCAGCGGCTGGCCGGCCCATCCCCACAGCACCGTGCGCAATTTGTGTTCGGTGTGCAAACAGATGCCGTGGTCCACCCCGTACACCTGCCCGTCCACCCCCTCCAGCGCATGCCCGCCTTTGCGGTCGGCGTTGTTCAGCAAGACGTCCAGCACGGCCATCCGCTGCAATCGCGGGTCGTCGGCGTGGATGAGCGAAACCTCGTTCCCCGCCGGATCCTGCGCCCGCAGCACCTCGCGGAAACCGTCCGGCACCGATCCGGGCGACACCAGGTCGACCAGATCCAGCCGGTCCCGCTGCTCGGTGTGGTTGTCGACCCCGTCGATCCAACGCTGCACCATGCCGACCCCGTAGGGCCCGTCCCGCAGAATCGTCTCCGGAATCACTCCCCACCCCATGGCGGCGGAAATCTCGTAGGACGCCACCTCACGCCCGGCCAACGTGCCGTCCGGGAAATCCCATAACGGCCGCTCCCCCCGCACCGGCTTGTACACCACCCGCAACGGCGCTTCACCCTCGTCGAGAATGTCGCAAACCAGGGTGACGTTACTGGCAGTGCTGATCCGCCCGATCACCGTCAGCTCGCCGCTGTGGAACCGGTCCCCGGCCCGCGTCACCGATCACTCCTCTAGCTCGGCCGCGCCGAAGATGTCGCCGCGCTTGTACCCATTGGTGCGCACGCACATGTGCCCCCGTGACGACAACGGCTCCCCGCACAGCGGGCACGGCGGCCGGCCCGCGGCGATCACCCTGGTCGATCGCAGCGCGAACTCGCGCGCCTGGATCGGGGTGAGGAACACGCGGACCGCGTCCGGCCCCTCCTCGGTGTCGTCGAGCACGACCGACTCATCGACCTCGGTCTCGGTGATCGCCAGTAACTCGACCACCACCGCATTCGCGTCGGCGTCCCAGCCGAGCCCCATGGTGCCGACCCGGAACTCCGCGTCCACCGGCGTGACCAGCGGCGCGGTATCGCCGATGTCCTCGGCCTGCGGCGGCACCTCGGCGCCGAACCGGCGAGCAACCTCGTCCAACAGCAGACCCATGCGGTCCGCGAGCACCTTCACCTGCTGCTTCTCCAGCAGCACACTGACAACCCGCGGTTCCTCTATGGCCTGCAGATAGAACGAACGATCGCCCGGCTCACCGACGGTCCCGGCGACGAAACGATCGGGGGTGCGAAATACATGGATTGCGCGTGACACATGCACCTCCTGATACGTGACCCTGATCGACTACCCACGGCGCTGGGAAACAACGCCCTCTCCGTGTACAAGGAATCTCAGCGCTCCGCATTCCCATTATCCCCACTCCCCGAGCTACCTAGCTCGCCGCCGGGAACGGGCCCGGAGGTATCGGCCGCGGCGTCGGTCTTGGCCGAACCGGAATCGGAAACGGGGCGTGGCGGATTCGACAGCGCGGACAGGTCGGTGCCGGTGTCGTTGAGCCGCCACACGTAGGGCGCGGTCGGGGTGTAGCGGACCACGCTGATCGAGGCCGGCTCGACCACGATCCGCTGGAACCCGTCCAGATGGATGCCCAGCGCGTCGGCCAGCACGGATTTGATCACGTCACCGTGGGTGCAGGCCACCCACAGCGTGTCCTGCCCGTGCTGTTCGGCCAGCGCCCGATCGTGCTCGCGCAGCGCCGCGACCGCCCGGGTCTGCACCTGCGCCAACCCCTCACCGCCCGGGAAAACCGCGCCGGAGGCGTGCCGCTGCACCACCTTCCACAGGGGTTCGTTGAGCAGTTCGGCGATCGGCCGCCCGGTCCATTCGCCGTAGTCGACCTCGATCAGCCGATCGTCGAAGACCGGTTCCAGCCCTAGTTTCTCCGCCAGCGGCGCCACCGTTCGCTGACAGCGCAACAGCGGAGAGTGCACGATCCGTTCGATCGGCAGCCCGGCGAGCCGGTCGGCGACCGCCTCGGCCTGGGTGTTGCCGTGCTCGGTCAGCTCGACGCCGGTGCTGCGACCGGCCAACGTGCGGGCGGTGTTCGAGGTCGACACTCCGTGCCGGAGCAGAATCACCGTCATGTAGTCAGCCTAAGCCCGCCCGCCACCCGGCCGCCGCCCCCCATGGAATCGCTACCCGATGCTGCGTTCATGTGGCCGACACGACACCCGTGGCCAGGAGCCCCATCATCGTCAGACCGAGAATGATCCGGTAGCCGACGAACCAGTCCAGCGAATGCTTCGCGACGAACTTCAGCAGCCACGCCACCGACGCGTACCCGACCGCGAACGCGAGCAGGGTCGCGACGATCAGCTGCGCTCCGCTGGCATTGAGGCCCTCACCAGCCGGTTTGAACGCGTCCGGAATGCTGAACAGCCCCGAGGCGGTCACCGCGGGAATCGCCAGCAGGAACGAGAATCGCACGGACGCTTCACGAGTCAGCCCGAGGAACAGACCCGCCGACGACGTGGCACCGGAGCGCGAGACACCCGGAATCAACGCGAGACACTGCGCGAAACCCATCACCAGCCCGTCGCGCGTGGTCAGCTGCTCCAACGGCCGCAGCTTGCGTCCGTAGTACTCGGCCGCCGCGATCACCAGCGCGAACGCGATGAGCATGAACGAGATCAGCCACAGGTTGCGCGCCGCGGTGCGGATCACGTCCTTGAGCAGGAACCCGAGCACGCCGATCGGGATGGTGGCGATGATCACATACCAGCCGACCCGGTAGTCCAGTTCGCGCTGCCGCTCTTCGTCGAAGTAGCGGTCGGCCTGGCCCATGGTGACCACCGGCAGCCGGGTCGTCACCTGTTCGGTGAGCGGCACCCGGTTCCGGGACGACAGCTTGCTCCACACGGTGGTGAACCACGCCCGCAGGATCCGCCAGATGTCCTTGGCGAAATACACCAGCACGGCGGCCTCGGTGCCGAGCTGGGTCACGGCGGTGAACGAGGCACCCGCGTCGTCGCCGAAGAACACCCCCGACACGATCCGCAGATGTGCCGACGACGAGATCGGCAGGAACTCCGTGAGCCCCTGCACCAGACCGAGCACGAGCGCCTGTATCCAGGTCATCGATTCGCCCGTCACACGGTCTCCTGGTGTCGCATGCCGCCTCCATGTGTTCTTGCCCGAAATAACCGTTCCGACTGGGCAATTGGTCATCAGCTGGGTTGCGGGCGAGTGAGCACCGGCGCAATCCCGCAGCGACAGTACAGTGTCGCGGCCGTACCGGCATGCTCGCACCGCTGTCGGGAACGACGCGCGAGCCACTGTGCGGGTAGGCGTCCGGACGCGGGTGCACGCTCTAGGCTTGGCGCCGTGACGATTGCGCGGACACGGTGATGGAACAGCGGACGGTCGGCCGCAGCGGCCTACGGGTGTCCCGGATAGGTCTTGCGACCCATACCTGGGGTTCGCACACGGATGCCGACGAGGCGGCCGTGCAGTTGGTGGCGTTCATCGAGGCGGGCGGGACGCTCGTCGACACCTCCCCCGCGTATTCCGGTGGTGGCGCGCAGCGGATTCTGGCCGAGTTGCTCGGCGATCTCGTCTCGCGTGACGATCTGGTGCTCAGTGGTTGCGCGGGTCTCGCGCCGCGCGTGACGCCCGCCCCGGCCGGGCCCGCGGTGCCGGACGCGACGACGCGCACCGCTGTCGATACCTCGCGGCGCGCGCTGCTGCGTCAACTCGATCGCACGTTGCTGGAGTTCGGGACCGATCACCTGGACATCTGGAATGTCGCGGTGTGGGATCCGCGGACGCCGCTCGACGAGGTCACGGCGACGCTCGAGCAGGCGATTCGGACCGGGAAGGTCCGGTACGCGGGGGTGCGCGGGTTCGGGGCGTGGCAGCTGGCCAGTCTCGCCGCGGTCGCGCCGATCAGTGCCGCGCAGACGCAGTACTCGCTGCTGGCGCGGGACGCGGAGACCGATTTCGTGCCTGCCGCGCTGCACCACGGAGTCGGGGTGATCGCCTCGGCGCCGCTGGCCGGCGGCATTCTCACCGGCAAGTATCGCGATGGGGTGCCTGCGGACTCGCGGGGCGCGGACGAGGCGACGGCCGCGGACATCCGCGACAGCCTGGACGAACGCGCGACCCGGGTGGTCGACGCGCTGGTGACCGCCGCGGACGGCTTGGGCACGTCACCGCTGGCCGTCGCGCTGGCGTGGATTCGGGACCGTCCCGGCATCGCGAGCATGATCGTCGGCGCGCGCGATATCGGGCAGCTCACCGGGGTGCTCGCCGCCGAGGCCCTCGAATTGCCGCGGGCGATCGCGGCCGCATTGGACGATGTCAGTGCGCGTAGCGACTGAGGTGGTCGGCGATTCTGGCAGCGGTGGCCGGTACCGCCCCGCTGACCGGCCCCGCGCGGCACGTCTTAGGCTTGCCTACATGAGGCATGCGACGTCCGGCGACCCGTCCGTCCTGGCGCGGTGGGCCGGTGGTGTTCGATCCACAGCGGTCCGGTGGGTGCTGGCCGTGCTTGCGCTGACCATGGTCGTGGCGACCGCCGCGTGCGGCGCCGACACCGCGACCGCCGCCGGACAGCGCGGACCGGCCACGGCGACGCTGGCCGACCTCGATCCGGTGCCGATCGGGCCGGAGCCGACGCCGGTCCTGCCGGTCACCGTGCGCTCGTTCGACGGCGCGGACGTCACCATCACCGATGCCAGCCGCATCATCGCGGTCGACCGCTACGGCACCCTGTCGCAGATCGTGTACGCGCTCGGCCTGGGCGCCAAGCTGATCGGCCGCAGCAGCGTCGCCATCCCGGCCATCCGCGACGTGCCGAACGTGGCGGGCGGCAACGGTGCGCTGAACCTGGAAGCCCTACTGGCCCTGCGCCCTTCGGTGTTCCTGACCGACGACGTGACGGTGACGCCGCAGCTGCGTGAGCAGCTGCGCGGGGCCGGGGTGAACGTGGTCTTCGCCGATCCGAAGCGCACCATGGACGGCGTCGTCCCCCAAATCGAGGCCGTGGCAAACGCTTTGGGCGTGCCCGAGCAGGGCAAGGCGCTCGGGCAGCGCACCCGCGGCGAGATCGACGCCGCCATCGCCGCTGTGCCCAAACAGGATCCGCGGTTGAAGATGGCGTTCCTGTATCTGCGCAGCACCGCCATCACCATGCTGGCCGGTCCCGGGTCCGGTGCGGATTCGCTGATCGCCGCGCTCGGCGGGCAGGACGCGGGCGCCGCGCTGGCCGAGCCGTTCATCACGATCACCAGCGAGGCCATGATCGGCGCCGCGCCCGATCTGCTGCTGGTGATGTCGGACGGGTTGAAATCCGTTGGCGGCGTGGACGGTCTGGAAAAGGTGCCGGGCATCGCGCAGACGCCGGCCGGACGGAACAGGCGGGTCGTGGACATGTCGGATCAGGTGATCCTGAGCTACGGGCCGAACACCGGCCGGGTGATCACCGCCTTGAGCGAGGCCGTGTACGGCACCAAGCCCGCGTGACCGGGCGGCCGGCATGACCGAATCCACCGTCGCCAAAACCGAACCGGCCGTCGAGCCAACACCGCCCGCGCTCACATCGCGCGGACGTTCGCGCACGACAGCGGTTTTCGTGATCGCGATCATCGGGTTGGTCGCGCTCGCGCTGGCCTCCGCCGCGATCGGGCAGGTGCCGACCACACCCGCCGAGGTGGCCGGGAGTGTGCTGCATCGGATCGGGCTGGACTGGGGGCCGATGCCCGCGCATCCCGCCGGCGAGGTGACGCTGTGGCAGGTGCGGTTCCCGCGGGTGCTGCTGGCGATGCTGGTCGGGGCGGCGCTCGCGACCGCGGGCGGGTTGTTGCAGGGCGTGTTCGCGAATCCGCTCGCCGAGCCGGGTGTTATCGGCGTTTCCGCTGGTGCCGCGGTCGGCGCGGGGACGGTCATCGTGGTCGGCGGGACGTTTGTCGCCGCCTGGTCGGTGGCCGCTGCCGCGTTCGTCGCCGGGCTGGCCACCACGCTGCTCGTGTACCTGCTCGCGCGGGCCGACGGGCGAACCGAGGTGGTCACGCTGGTGCTCACCGGTGTCGCGATCAACGCGTTCGCGGGCGGGTTGCTCGCGTTCCTTTTGTTCGTCGCCAGCCCCGCCGCGCGCGATCAGATCGTGTTCTGGCAGTTGGGTTCGCTCAACGGCGCGACCTGGGATTCGGTCACCATCGTCGCGATCCTGACCGCCCTCGGCGTCGCCGCCGCCATCCTCATCGCCCCGCGCCTGGACCTGCTCGCCCTCGGCGAGGCCGCCGCCCGCCATCTCGGCGTCGATGTGGAACGCTTGCGCCGCAACGTCATCCTGGTCGTCGCCGTCCTCGCCACCGCGGGCGTCGCCTTCACCGGCATCGTCCTGTTCGTCGGCCTCATCGTCCCGCACCTGGTCCGCATGCTCGTCGGCCCCGCTCACCGCGTGCTGATCCCGCTCAGTGCCATCCTCGGCGCCGTCGTCCTGCTCGCCGCCGACGTCACCGCCCGCTCCCTCGTGCACAACGCCGACCTCCCCCTGGGCATGCTCACCTCCCTCATCGGCGGCCCCTTCTTCTTCTGGTTGCTCCGCCGAACCCGTGCGCGCGCAGGGGGGTGGGCGTGATGCGGTTGGCTTGGGCCGCACCGTGTCTCGCGCCCGTCCAGAAGGAAGCCACGGAGCCGCGCGTACTTGGAGTGAACGTGAACGCACATGTTGCGGGCGCGTTGGTCGGGGGTCGGGTGTGAGCGGGGTGCGGCAGGTGTTCGTGCGGACGCACGAGTTGCCGGAGGCGCCGGAGAAGGGGGCGGTGACGTTGCGGGCGCGGGGAGTGAGTGTGGATCGGCGCGGGGCGAAGACGGCGCAGCGGCGAGTGCTCGACGGGGTGGACTTCGATGTTGTTGCGGGCGAAGTGGTTGCGCTGGTGGGGCCCAATGGGGCGGGCAAGTCGACGTTGCTTGCGGCGCTCGCCGGGGAGTTGACGCCGAGCGCGGGGGCGGTCGAGCTCGAGGGGCGGGCGCTGACGCATTGGTCGCCGCTGGATATGGCGCGGCGGCGGGCCGTGCTCCCCCAAACCCACACCGTCGGTTTCCCATTCACGGCCAGAGAGGTGATCGCGATGGGCCGGGCGCCCTGGCTGCGCACCGAACGCCGCGAACTCGACGACGAGCGCATCGCCGCCGCGATGACCGCCGCCGACGTGGAACACCTTGCCGCCCGGTCTTTTCCGACCCTTTCCGGCGGCGAACGCGCCCGCGTCGCCCTCGCCCGCGTACTCGCCCAGGACACCGGCACCCTGCTGCTCGACGAACCCACCGCCGCCCTCGACCTCGGCCACCAGGAAGCCGTCCTCCGCCTGGCCACTGCCCGCGCCGAAGCAGGCGCCGCCGTCGTCGTGGTCCTGCACGACCTCGGCATCGCCGCCGCCTACGCCGACCGCGTCGCAGTCCTCGAAGCCGGCCGCATAGCCGCCGACGGCCCACCCCGCGAAGTCCTCACCACCGACCTCCTCACCCGCGTCTACCAACACCCCGTCGAGGTCCTCAACCACCCCATCACCGGCGCCCAACTAGTCCTCCCCGTCCGCCGCTGACTCCCACCCCACAAGCAGCCAGAATGCCCGGCAACCCCGTGCGCGCCAACCCAATTCATCCACCCCAGCTAGCCCCCGCAGAACCCACCCACGCCCCAACGGGACATAGCCCTGCGCGTCAACGGGACATGGCAGAGCGTCTACTCGACAAACGGCTCACCCACGTCCCACTCAACGACCAACAAACCCAATTCCGCCGACCAAAGGGACACAGCTGAGCGGCGTGCTCGGCAGACCCCTCACCCATGGCCCAACTCAACGGCCGACAACCTCCAACCACGCCGCAAACCCGGGCTGTGACAGTGGCCGCGCTAGGCAAACGCGTCGCCCGATGTTCCCTCGGCGATCGAGCGATCGCCCGCTGCCCACCGAGCGGGACGCAACGACGGCCGTCCTCGACAAACACCTCACCACGTCCCCCGCCGTCTCCGCATGGACGACCACGCAAGCCGAGGATCGCCTGCCGGTCCTGTCAATGAGCGGCGCACTGCTCACGATCGCGCGACGGCGGTTGCCAGCTCGCGATCCTGAGCCCGGCCCTCCCGATCGCCGCGCTCCCAGCATGAGCCTGCTTCACCCGCACACCTCCTCCTGAACGCGGCGCCACGTGCCCGTCCGCACGCCCGCCTCCTGATTTCCCGCACCGAAAATCGCATGCAAATCTCGGTGCGGGAAATCAGAAGGCGTGCGTCGGGCCGCCCCGGGGGCAGGCAACGCTCGGCCTGCCCGCCTGAGCGGGCACGACTGGGGCCGCGTTCGGCTAGCGCCCCCCAACACTCGCCGACCTCGAATTCGCTCGCGTCAGGGACGAAGCCACCGTTGCGGACATAGGTCTCCCGCTCGGCCGGAGTGGTCCGAATCGAACAGATTCGCGACATACCAGCCGCGATCTCATCGGATGGTCGAATACCCCTGCGGCACAATGCCCGTCCATCGCGGGCCGGGTAGGAGTCAGCGATGACGAACGAGACCTCTACGGTGGGCGACGGTTCCGAAGCGAGCAGGGGCCAATGGTTGAGGGCCGGCGGCAAGTAGCTACCCCACCAGAACCGACCCCTCAGCGCCAGATCAGCTTCAGCACAGCAGGAGTCAGCAGCATGCGGATGACCGTCGCATCCAGGATCAGCGCGGCGATCATTCCGTAGGCGATGTACTTCATCAGCACCAGATCGGAGAATCCGAACGCGCCGGTGACGACGATCAGAATCGCTGCGGCGGAAGTGATCACGCCGCCGGTGTGGGCGATGCCATAGCGGATCGCCTCGCCTGGTTCGGCACCGTTGGACCGCGCCTCGGCCACCCGCGAGAGCAGGAACACCTCGTAGTCGGTGGACAGCCCGAACACCACCGTCACGATCAACGCGAGCACCGCGAACATCAACGGCCCTGGCGTGAAGTGGAAGAACCCCGCCCCGTGACCCTCGACGAACACCCAGGTCAGCACCCCCAACGTCGACACCAGACTCAACGCGCTCATGGCAACGGCCTTCACCGCCAGCACAATCGACCGGAACGCCGCATACATCAACGTCAATGCCGCCGCCGCGAGAATCGCCACCAGCAGCGGCAACCCGTGCAACAGCCCGTTGATGCTGTCTCGTTCCAGCGCGGGCACCCCGGCCACCATGACGTCCACCCCGGCCGGTTCCGGAATCGCCCGCAGCGCCTTGATCACCCGATCCGAGTCCTGCTTGTCCGTCAGCCCGGCCTGCAACACATTGATGCCGTCCTTGGTCGGCACCGACGGCTCGAATCGCCCGGTCAAACCGGGTATTCGACTCGCCTCGTAGCGAATGTCACTGAGCTGCTGCGGATTCGCGTTCCGTACGACCAGCTTCAACGGTTCGGTACGGAAACTCGGGAACAGCTCGTCGAACCGTTCCTGCGCCACCCGCGCCGGGTTCTCCGCGCCGAGATACTTCTCACTGATCCCGCCGAACTCGATGTGCCGGAACGGAATACTCAACGCGAGCAGCGCGAGCACGATCGGCACCGCCACCGCCCACGGCCGCCGCATCGCCCACTGCGCGAGCCGGGAGAAGAACCCGGCATCGATCTGCGCCTCGGTCTTGCTGCGGGAGAACCGTTTCCAGCCGAGCAGATCGATGCGCCGCCCCGCGATACTCAACGCCGCCGGCAACGCGGTCACCGACAGCAGCGCCGCGAGCAGCACCGAACTGATCCCGCCGTACGGCACCGAGCGCAGCACCCCGTTCGGGAAGATGAACAGCGCGGCGAGACTCACCGCGATGATGCCCGCCGAGAACAGCACGGTCCGCCCCGCGGTCGCCACCGTGCGCGCGGTCGCCTCCTCCACGTCGCGCCCCGCGGCCAGCTCCTCCCGGAACCGCGTCACGGTGAACAACCCGTAATCGATGGCCAACCCGAGACTCACCAAAGTCATGACGGTACTGGCGAATACGTTCACGTCGATCATCCCGGTGAGCACCCGCATGATCCCCGCGGTCCCCATGATCGTCATGCCGCCGATCACCACCGGCAGCAACGCGCCGATCACCCCGCCGAAGACGAAGTACAGCAGGATCGCCACCAACGGCAACGCGATGATCTCCGCCCGGTGAATGTCGTTCTGCATACCGGTATTCAGGCCGGCGAGCACCGGCTGCAACCCGGCCAGCTGCACCGTCGTCCCGCCCGGCCCGCCGCCGGCGCTTCCCGCGCCCAGATGGTCCTTGATCGCGGCGTAGTTCTCGACGGTCGCCGTGCCCTCGCCGCGCAACCCGACGCTGGCGAACGCGTGCGTGCGCGAAGCGTCCGTGGCGTTGGCCGCGAACGGGCTGTCCCAGTAGCTATCGATCTTCAGGATGTTGTCCGGATACCGCGTGAGCAGCCCGGTCAACGCGCCCGTCACCGCGGACCGCACCGCCGGATCATCGACGGTCGTCCCGGCGGGCGCGGTGTACAGCAGGATCACATCGCTGTCGGTATCCCGCCCGAACGTCGCATCCGCGATCTTCGAGGCCGCCACCGACTCGCTGGACTCGTCGAACCACCCCTCCTGGGTCAGCCGCCCCGACAGGTCCCGCCCGTACCACCCGGACGCCAGCACCGCCAGCGCGAACACCCCGAGCACCAGAAAACGATGCCGGTAAACGAACCGCCCCCACCGCAGCAACCCGGAGTGCAGCATCGAATCATCCTGCGGCGCACGCGAACCCCGCACGCGCGACTCCCGCACCCCGGTCACGGTCAGCCGCAGGCGGGCGTGCGGTAGTCGGCGGAACGCAGAATCCCGCACAGATCGGTGCGCGAGATCTTCCACTTGCCGTCGAGCAGCACGAAGTGCACCACGGTCGTGCGCACCGCGGTCCCGCTGCCGTCCTTGTCCAGGCGCATGGTCGCGGTCAGCGTGCCGTCGTGGTTGTCGAACACCGGGTCGGTGACCCCGTAGACCGCGCGCGGATTGTCCTGCAACGCCTTGTACATATCGGGAATCGCCGTGCGGAACGCGTCGCCGTCCTCGATGAGGTCGGTCCGCTCGGTGTCCGGCAGCCCCGGATCCAGCGCCCGCTTGATCTGCGCGTCCAGCTGCGCGGCCGTCGGCAGCGGCGGATGCGCGGCGATGGAGGAGGTGGTGATCGACGCGGACAGCGACGCGTTGGCCGACGAACGAGCGGCGTCGACGGCCGCCTCGTCCGATCCGGTGCTGCATGCCGCGGACGCGGCCACCAGGAGGAGGCCGGTCGCGGTCAGCGCGGTGCGGGCGAGAAATGTGTATGGCATCACCATCTACATACCATCAATGACGGAGCTGATGCGGCCCAGCAGGGCCCGAACGGTCGTCACTTCTCGATCGGGCGCCGCCTCGACCGGTACCGCGTCCGGAATCATGTCCCGCACCAGCGCGACGACGCTGCGTTCGTCGTCCAGATCGATATCGGTGACCCTGGCCTCGGCGACCGCGACGACATCCTCCGGACCCGGCACCGCGCTCGCCAGATCGGCCCGGTAGATCTCCAGCGTCAAGCTGGCCCGGACCGTGCGAAACGCATACGGCCTGCCGTCGCCGGTGGTGCCGAACCCATGAGCGAACGGACCAACGGTGATGTCATCGATGGTAAATCCCGACGTGTGGTCGGCTATCAACCGGATCTCCCTGATTTGGACACTGTTTCAGCTCAACCGTAACGCGCATCACCGACATTCTCCCCCCGCCACCACCCCGGTACGCCGTCGCGGTGCGCCATCATGGTCAGATGGTGGCGTTGCGGTTAATCGTCGGTAGCAGTCGGTAAGGAGTTCGGTGGATGCGCCCTCGCGGCTGGGTTCGATTGGCGGCGTTCGCGGGTTCTGCCGTGGTGGCGCGGCGCGGCCACCTCGTCCGAGTTCCCACCGCCGTGCTCGGCGTGGCGGCGCTGACGGTGCTGGCCGGCTGCGGCAACAGCCCCGACAGTGACAACCTGCCCACCAGGGATCCGGCGACCGCGGCCGTCTCACCCGCCGGCACGACGCCACCCGCGGGCGATGTCACCGGACTCGCTCCCGTCCGCGCGATGCTCGCCGAGCAAGGCACCGGTCAGCTCGGCGCGCTCGACGCGGGCGAGGCGAACAGCACCCTCTTCCTGATCGACCCCGCGAACCCCACCGGCGTGCGCAGCCTGCCGCTGCCCGCCCACGGCGCGGGCCTTGCGCAGGGCAAACCCGGCGAACTCCTGATCCCCGCCGTCGACCGCATCCTCCGCGTCGACGTCGCCGCCGCCACCCTCAGCGAAGTCCCGTTCGACGGAGATGCCCGGTCCGTTCAGCGTCGCGACGACGACACGCTGCTCGTCGGCACCGCGGACGGCAAGGTCCGCACCCTCTCACCGGCGGGCAAGGTGGTCCGAACCGTGTCCGGCCTCGCCTCCGCCGACGCGCTCGCCCTCACCCCCGACCACGTGTCCGTCCTGGACCGCAAGCAGACCTCGGTCACCGAGATCGAGCTGGGCAAGGACGACCTGGGCCTGGCCCTGCGCGCGGGCGACGGCGCCACCACCATGATCTCCGATCACTTCGGCCGGATCATCGTCACCGACAGCACGGGCAACGAACTCTTGGTGTTCAGCGCCGGACCTCTCGTCCTGCGTCAGCGATTCCCGGTAAACTCTTCGCCTTACGCGCTCGCCTACGATCAGCGGTCCGACACCGTGTGGGTGACGTGCACGCAGAGCAACGAAGTCGTCGGATTCGATCTATCGACAGGTATACCGACGGAAGTCGGCCGCTACCCGACGGTGCGGCAGCCGAACTCGGTGGCCATCGATCAGCGTACCGGTGACATGTTCGTGGGATCCGCGGCCGACGGCGGTCTGCAGCGGATCCGCGCGGACGATCGGAAGAGAGGCCACTGATGACTCCGGCAACGCGGGCAGACGACGACCCCCCATCACCGCGCGAGCAGCGAGCGCGCCGCAACGCGCTGCCCGCAGGCTGGGAAACCACCAGCGACGACTATGAATACGTGCCGCTGCGGCTGCCACCCGAGGTGACCAGGGTGACCGCGTCCATGCGGCTGGCCATCCAGGCCGAGTTCGGCGGCTGGGAACTGTCCCGCGTGCGGGCCTACACCGACGGTAGCCGCCGGGTGCTGCTGCGCCGCCGAAAAACCGCACTACCCCAGCCGGAACCGGGAATGTGAGCTGATGTACGCCCTGTTATTACGCCTGATGTTCCTGGTTCCCCCGGAACGCATCCACCATCTGGCCTTCGCCGCCATGCGCTTGGCCACCCGTTTCGCGCCCACCCGCTGGGTCATGACCAAGTTGCTGGTCACCGACGATCCCATCCTGCGCAACACCGCGTTCGGCATCGACTTCCCGGCGCCGGTCGGCTTGGCCGCCGGGTTCGACAAGAATGCCGACGGCGTCGACGCCTGGGCGCCGCTCGGTTTCGGTTTCGCCGAGATCGGCACCGTCACCGCCCAGGCGCAGCCGGGCAACCCCGCCCCACGCCTGTTCCGGCTGCCCGCCGATCGCGCCCTGATCAACCGCATGGGCTTCAACAACTTCGGCGCCGCGGCCGCCGCCGAATACCTGCGCGGCCGCCGCGGCGACGTGCCGATCGGCGCCAACATCGGCAAGACCAAAATCGTCGAACCCGCTGACGCCGCAGGCGATTACGCGATCAGCGCGGCCCTGCTCGGTCCGCTCGCCGACTTCGTCGTGGTGAACGTCAGCTCGCCGAACACGCCCGGCCTGCGCGACCTGCAAGCCGTCGAATCGCTGCGCCCGCTGCTGCAGGCCGTGCTCGACAGCGTCCAGGTGCCCGTGCTGGTCAAGATCGCCCCCGACCTGTCCGACGAGGACATCGACGCCGTCGCCGACCTCGCCGTCGAACTCGGCCTGGCCGGCATCGTCGCCACCAACACCACCATCCGCCGCGACGGCCTGCGCACCCCCGCCGACGAGGTCGCCGCCATGGGCGCGGGCGGCCTGTCCGGCGCGCCGGTCGCCGACCGGTCACTGGACGTGCTGCGCCGCCTCTACCGCCGCGTCGGCGACCGCCTCGTACTCATCTCCGTCGGCGGCATCGAAACCGCCGACCAGGCCTGGGAACGCGTCCGCGCCGGCGCCACCCTGCTCCAGGGCTACACCGGCTTCATCTACGGCGGCCCCTTCTGGACCCGCAAGATCCACCGCGGTCTGGCCGAGCGCCTGCGCGCCGACGGGTATCGGAACATCGCCGACGCCATCGGCGCCGAGCACACCGCCAACGCCTGAGCATTCACCTTGCGACAGTGCGTCTCTCGACGTTATCCGGGGACGTACGGCGGCGTGATCACGTGCGGCCGCAACCGGTAGGAGTGTGCGTTGCGGCGCACGGGCACCGGATCGCCCGCGCGCCGCAACTCCTCGTGTAGTCGTTCCGCCATCCGCTTGGCCAGCAGGATGATCACCTGCTCCCGCACCATGCCCAGCCGGTCGGCGTAACCGTCGACCCGGGCCTGGGCGATGCGGTCGTGCACGACATGCGGGTCGCTGAGCAGTTCGTCGAGCTCCATGCCCGCTCTGGCCTGGGCCTCGGTCAGTCCGCGGCCAGGCAGCCAGCTCAACCGCCAGACCCGAGCCCCGTCCCGGTACGCCGACTCCGGGGTGATGTCACTGGTCATCGTCCATTCGGTGGTGTGAATGGTCATCGCTACCTCCGGTACAACGGATCGAGCATGTTCGGCTCGACGTCTAATCCCGCGGCTGCCTGTCGTGCATCCGCTGATGCAGCACGGACAGGGCCGCCTGCACGGTGAGTCCGAGGGAGCCGGCCAGCGCGTCGGCGCGGGCCTGCTCCCGGTTGCCGGGAACCGAGTCCGGCCGGCCGAGCAGCTCGGCCAATTCCATTCCGGCCCTAGCCTGTTCGAGGGTGAGGCGATGCGGCAGCCAGCTCAGTCGCCAGGACGGTTCGGAGCGGGCCGCCCGCCACGCCCATTCGACGGTGACACTGCTGGTCATCGACCGGCTGTTCGCGTAAATGGTCACGGCTGACTCCACGGGCGTGGAAGTCGTCGCCGGGGTCGCGTCGGCCGAAAGAGGAGTGGAGGCAACGGATCCGGCGCGGAAGTGCGGCCGGACCGTGCGGTGCTTCCTCGATGAAGCGGAGCGGGCGACGACTTGGGGGGTGGTCATTCGGCAGGTGCGGCGAACGCACTCGATTCGCCTAGGCCGCGTGCAGGTTCGGCTCCAGCTCGGTGTCGGTGACTGCGCGGCGCTGCTTGCGCCGGCGGATCTGCCGGATCAGGAAAATCACCTTCATCACCAGGCCCTCCCGAGTCGTCTGGCGGAGACGATCGAATCGTCACCCCCAGTGTGGCATTTGCCGTTCTCAAAGGTCAATTGCCGTTGTAGTTTGGTAATTGCCAGTTCATGCTTCGGATAAACCGCTTATCCTGAGCGCCGCATAACGATCCGTCACGACCACAGGGAGGATGGCGATGCTGCCGCAGGACTCGGGCACGGTGGCCGCCCGCAACATCCTCACCAGGCTGGGCAAGCGCTCGGGATTGAGCTCGGATCGCCTGCGCACCACCGAGATCGACGTCGCACCGCTGCTGGATCTGCCGGCCGTGCGCAGGCACGCGCAGCGAACCGGGATAGCGCGCGAGGAGGCGGTGCTGCCGGTGGTGCGCGATCTGGCTCGCCAGCTCAATCCCTCCTCGCTGCTGATCGTCGACGCGGTTCTCGCGCTCGGCCTGCTGCGCGAAATTCCGGACGCCGGAATCGATCTGGATCGCCTCTACGCTCCCGACCTGGGCGAGCGGCGGCAGTATCTGGCCGATCGGTGGCAGTTGCTGCACACCGCACTGCACGCCGACCACGTGCCGCCCGCACCTTCCGTGCGGTCGTTGCGCGGCAACCAGGAGTGGCGCGCGTTCACCGAACTCGCCGCCCTGGTCGCCAACGAATCGATCTACGATGCCGGGCCCACCCATCCGGGCCACTCCCTGCCTGCCCCGGAAGTGGTTGCGCCGCCGCCGGTTCCGGGCGTCGTCACGGTGTTCGGCGACGCGGTGATCGATCACATCTACCGCGTCGGCCACATTCCGGAGGTCGGCACCTCGACGCCGGGCAACTTCGCCGAACATCCGGGCGGCAAGGGGCTCAACCGGGCCGTGGCCGCCGCCCGGCTCGGGCTGCGCGTTCAGCTGATCACGGCGATCGGCGACGACGACGCGGGCCGGCGAATCCTGGACTACCTGCGCAGCGAGAACGTCGACACCGATCTGGTGAAGGTGGTCCCCGACGCGCCGACCCCGGTCACCGCGGTGCTGATCACCAGCACCGGCGCGGCGAGCAATATCGGTTGCCGCGACTACCGAATCCGGTTGAGTGCTCAAGATTTGCGCAGTCCGGTCATCCACGCCGCGATCGAGCAGTCGGACGCGGTGCTGCTGACCTTCGAGCAGCCCCGCCCGGTGATCGAACAGGTGCTGGCCACCGTGCGTCGAACCGCGGGCAGGCCGCTGCTCGTCGTGCATCCCTCCCCCTCGGTGGACCTGCCGCAGTATCTGTACCAATACCTCGACGTGGTCGACTATCTCGCGGGCACCAGCGCAGACCTCGCCGCGATGGTGCCGGAGGCGAATTCCACCTCGGTGGCCGACACCGCGCGGCGGTTGCGCACGCTCGGCGTCCGTTCCGTATGCGCGGTCGAGGACTTCCGGTGCACGGTGTGGTCGGATAGGGTCAACGCCGAGATCCCGCCGTTCCCAGCGGCTCTCGAAGACTCCCCCGGCGCTCAGGCGGCCTTCGCCGCGGCGCTGGTATATCGTCTCGTCTCGACGCGCAGACCGGCCGAGGGCCAGGACTATGTCTGGGCAACGGCCGCGACGGCCGCGACGCAATCGTTCGGAGATGTCCCAGACGCAATGCCGCTCGTCAGTGAGATCGACCGGATCTTCCACCTTGCTTCGAAGGAGAAGCGTTGACCACAGCTGGGTCCGACCTTGCCGAAACCGATCACCGGTTCACCCGCAAGGAGCATGATCTGCGACTGCGCGTGCTGGAGCTCGGCACCCAGGGCGAGCAGGGGCATCTGCTGGTTTTCGGCGAGGTTGCCGACGGTTGTCTGGTACGCCTGCACTCGCGCTGCCTGTACGGCGACGCGCTGCGTTCCGAGGACTGCGACTGCGGACCGGAACTCGACGCCGCCCTCGACCTGATCCAGGCCGAGGGCGCGGGCGTGCTGGTGTATCTGGAGCAGGAGGGCCGCGGGGCCGGGCTGGTCGCGAAGGCGCGCGGTTACCGATACAGCGAGCAGCACGCGACCGACACGTTCGCCAGTTACGAGGCGCTCGGCTACCCCGCCGACGATCGCAGCTACGACCTGGCCGCCGAACGGCTGGCCGGGCTCGGTCTGCGCTCGGTGCGGCTGCTCACCAACAATCCGGCCAAGATCGACGCACTGCGCGCCGCGGGCATCGACGTCGCCCCCGTGCCGCTGCTCACGCCCGTGCACGGCCTGCGGGCCCGCCGGTACCTGGAGGCCAAACGGGCACGCCGGGGCCATCGCATCCCGATCGTGTACATCCCGTTCGTCGCGTTCTCGGCGCGGTCGATGCGCCCGCGCTGGACGCCGCACCTCGGCGTCGAGCTGTTCGTCCCGATCGCGATCCTGTGCGCGCTCATGGTCCATTTCGATCAGCTCGGCAGTGCCGCGGGCACTGCGCTCGGCGCGCTGGTCGCGTTCGTGGTCGCGGCCCGGCAACGCGGCCGATTCGCCCGGTCGAAGTAGCCCCGGGCGGCAAATGTCGCATGCGTGTTACTTCGCGGGTAAGCCCCACCGTTATCCCCACTCCCTGGCTACCATGAGTGAGCCGCGCCACTCCTGGCGCACTGAGAACCGCCCGCGTGCGGACGCCGTGAGGCGCGGTTCATGGCATGGAAATCAGGAACAGGGATATGACGACAGCAGACATCGGCTATGCGCACGAATCGGACAAAACGGTCTACACGGTTCCGGAGGCGTTCCAGGAGACCCTGACGTTGCGGCCCGATCAGGTGGCATTGCGGACGGTCGGCGGGACCCAGCAGATCACCTGGCGGGAGTTCGGCGAGCGGGTGCGCGCGATCGCGTCCGGCCTGTCCGCGCTGGGCGTCGGGCCCGGCGACACCGTGGGCATCATGCTGACCAACCGGCCCGAATTCAACCTGGTCGACACCGCCGCCCTGCACCTCGGCGCCACCCCGTTCTCGATCTACAACACCAGCTCGTCCGAGCAGATCACCCACCTGTTCACCAATGCGGCGAACAAAGTCGTTGTGACAGAACAGGTTTTCCTGGACAAGGTGACCGGCGCGGGCGTCGAACTCGCGCACATCGTGCTGGTGGACGGACCGGCCACCGGCGCCATCACCCTCGCCGACGTCGAGGCGAACCCGGCTCCGCATTTCGATTTCGAGGCGGCCTGGCGCGCGGTCAAGCCGGACGACCTGGCCACGCTGATCTACACCTCGGGCACCACCGGCCCGTCCAAGGGCGTCGAGGTCACCCATCGCAACGTGCTCGCCCAGGTGATCGCGCTGGTCAACGGGCCGCTGCCGGTCGGCCTGGACGACCGCGCCGTGTCGTACCTGCCCGCCGCGCACGTCGCCGACCGCATCTCCTGCCATGCCATGAACCTGGTCACCGGCGTCCAGGTGACCACCGTGCCGGACCCGCGCGAGGTCGCCGCCGCGCTGCCCGACGCCCGTCCGACCACCTTCTTCGGCGTGCCGCGGGTGTGGCAGAAGATCAAGGTGGGCATCGAGGGCAAGCTGGCCGCCGAGCCGAGCGGGGTGAAGAAGTCGCTCGCCAACTGGGCCATCGAGACCGGCATGGCCGCGGCCAGGGCCGATCTCGCGGGCAAGGGTCGCGGGCCGATCCTCTCGGTGCAGCACAAACTGGCCGACGCGCTGGTGCTGTCGAAGCTGCGGCACGCGATGGGCCTGGACGAGCTGTCCGTGCCCGCCTCCGGCGCCGCGCCGATCCCGGCGGAGACCCTCGAATACTTCCTCGGCCTCGGCTTCCCGATGAGCGAGGTGTGGGGCATGTCGGAGACCACCGGCGTCGGCACCTTCACCGAGAAGGCCAAGCCGCGCCCCGGCTCGGTCGGCCGCCCGGTCGACGGCTTGGAGCTGCGACTCGACACCGACGGCGAGGTCCTGGTGCGCGGGGCGATCGTCACCGGCGGCTACCGCAACATGCCGGAGCAGACGGCGGAGGCGATCGACGCCGACGGCTGGCTGCACACCGGCGACATCGGCACCCTGGACGCCGACGGTTACCTGCGCATCGTCGATCGCAAGAAGGAACTGATCATCAACGAGGCCGGCAAGAACATCGCGCCGAGCAACGTGGAGAACGCGGTGAAGGCGGTGTCCTCCCTGGTCGGTCAGGTGGTCGCGTTCGGCGACGCGAAGCCCTATATCGCGGCGCTGATCGTGCTCGATCCCGACGTCGCGGCGTTGCGCGCCAAGGAATTCGACGCGACCGGCGCCGATGTGGCGACGCTGGCCACCAGGCAGGAGATCGTCGACGAGGTGCTCGCCGCGGTACAGGCGGGCAACGTCAAGCTGTCCCGGGTGGAGCAGATCAAGCGCTTCACCATCATCGGCGCGGTGTGGGAGCCGGGCGGCGACGAGCTGACCCCGAAGATGTCGCTCAAACGCACTCCGATCGCGCGGAAGTACGCGGCCGAGGTCGAGGCGCTCTACGCGAAAGACGCCTCGGACCGGGTCATCAACGTGCAGTGACAATGACGGTGGCCCTGCGCATTTCGCTCAGGGCCACCGTCGCGTCCGAACCTACTTCTGCTCGAAGGTGCCCACGATCGTCGCGCGCGCGATGGCGTGCGAGAACAGATTGAAGCCCAGATAGGCGGGCGTGGCCGAGGCATCGATGCCGAGGCTCTCCACGTCCACCGCGTGTACCACGATGAAGTAGCGGTGGTAACCGTGTCCGGGCGGCGGTCCGGCGCCGACGAATCCGGCGAACCCGCCGTCGTTGCGCAGGCTGATCGCGCCGGTCGGCAGCGCGCCGCCTTCCTCACCGCTGCCCGCCCCGCTGGGCAGCGAGGTGGTGCCGACCGGAATGTCGGCCACCGCCCAGTGCCAGAATCCGGCCGCGGTCGGCGCGTCCGGGTCGTACACGGTCACGGCGAAACTCTTTGTCTCCGCGGGGAATCCGGACCAGGACAGCTGCGGCGAGAGGTCCTTGCCGCCGGCCCCGAAGATGCCGCTGACCTGATCGTTGCCGAGCGGCTGACCGTCGGTGACGTCGTCGGAGGTCAGCGTGAACGACGGCAACTGCGGCAGCGCGGCGTACGGGTTGTAGGAGTAATCGGGCACTGATTGTCCTTTCGTCAGCTGTTCAGCAGGAAGTGTTCCAGCACCCGGGTGCCGAATTCGAGCGCTTCCACCGGAACGCGTTCGTCCACACCGTGAAACAGCGCGGTGAAGTCGAGATCCGGTGGCAGTTGCAGCGGCGCGAAGCCGAAGCAGCGAATGCCCAAGCGGGCGAACGCCTTCGCGTCGGTGCCGCCGGAGAGCATGTAGGGCACGGTGCGCCCCCGCGGGTCATGGGCGAGGATCGCGTCGTTCATCGCGTCGACCAGGTGACCGTCGAAAGTCGTTTCGTACGAGTCGAGTTTGGTGATCCACTCGCGCTCGACGTCCGGGCCGATCAGCTCGTCCACCTCACGCTCGAACGCCGCCTGCCGGCCCGGCACCACGCGGCAGTCGACCACGGCCTCCGCGGTCTGCGGAATCACGTTCGCCTTGTACCCGGCCTGCAACATGGTCGGGTTCGCCGTATCCCGCAGTGTGGCACCGATGATCCGCGAGATGGTGCCCAGCTTGGCCAGCTGTCCCTCGATGTCCGGGCTGGACGGGTCGAACTCCAGCCCGGTCTCCTCGGCGACCGCGGCCAGGAACGCGGTCACCGACTCCGACATCACCACGGGGAAGGTGTGTTTGCCGAGCCGTGCGACCGCGTCGGCCAGAATGGTGACCGCGTTGTCCTCGTGCAGGAACGAGCCGTGACCGGCACGGGCCTTGGCGCGCAACCGCATCCAGCCGAGCCCCTTCTCGGCCGTCTCCACCAGATACAGCCGGCGTTCGGTGCCGTCGGGCCGCGGCACGGTCAGCGAGAAGCCGCCGACCTCACCCACCGCCTCGGTGATCCCCTCGAACAGGTCCGGCCGGTTGTCCACCAGCCACTGCGATCCCCACTTGCCGCCGTTCTCCTCGTCGGCCAGGAACGCGAACACGATGTCGCGGGGCGGCACGGTCCCCTCGAGCTTGAACTGCCGGGCGATGGCCAGCATCATCCCGACCATGTCCTTCATGTCGATCGCGCCGCGCCCCCACACGTAACCGTCCTGCACCGCGCCCGAGAACGGATGCACGCTCCAGTCCGCCGCCTCCGCGGGCACCACGTCCAGGTGCCCGTGCATCATCAGCGCGCCCCTGCTCGAATCCGCGCCCGTCAACCGCGCGAACACATTCCCGCGCCCTGGCGCCCCCGACTCGACGTACTCGGTGGTATACCCGGCCTGTTGCAGTTGCTCGGCCACCCATTCCGCACACTCGCGCTCCCCCTTGGTGGTCGCCAGCTCACCAGTGTTCGAGGTATCGAACCGGATCAGCGCGCTGACCAGGTCCACCACCTCGTCGACCGCGCGAGAGCTGCTGTTGGGGACTGATCCTTCGACAGTTGTGGACACGTACCCTTTCCTACCACCTACCCGCACCCGCGCCGCCCGGTCCCTCCTGCCGACGCCCCGCATGACCGCGGGGCGGCACAGCGTACGGTGCCGATCACCGCGTCCGCAGGGGTCTGCATCACGATGATCGCAACGCATCGCCGAAGCGAGGGCCACACGGCTATCGGCCCGGCTCGATCTTCACCGGTGGGCCGCTCGGGCGCGAAAACCGGTGGCGCGACCGGCATACGGTTGGCAGGGTTGAGACGTGCCGGATACCGATGTGGTCATTGTTGGCGGCGGACCGACTGGTCTGTTATTGGCGAACGAGTTGGGGTTGGCGGGGGTGCGGGCCATTGTCATAGAGCGTGACCCGACCCGCAACAGGCAGTCCAAAGCGCTGAACTTGCAGCCGCGGTCCGCGGAGATCCTGGATTGGCGCGGCCGGCTCGACCGGATGGGCGAGTTCGCCTTCGCCAACGTGGAATGGGGCCATTTCTCCGGCATCCCGCTCAACTACGGGGCGCTGGACAGCCGCTTCGCCTATCAGGTCGGGATCGTGCAGGCCGATGTCGAGCGGGCGCTGGAGGCCGATCTCGCCGGCTTCGGCAGCACGCCGCGCCGCGGCCACGAGCTGGTTCGCATCGACGCCGGGCTCGCGCCCGATGACGAACAGGTCGTCGCGATCGTCGCCACGCCGGACGGCGAGCAGCGGATCACGGCGCACTACCTGGTCGGCGCCGACGGCGGGCGCAGCACCGTACGCAAACTGAGCGGCGTGGCGTTCCCCGGCCGGGACGGCAACGCGCCCGCGACGGTCTGCGACATCACCCTGCGCAGCAAACCGGCGGGCGTGGCCGAGTCCTGGACGCTGCCCCAATTCGACACCGACCGCGCCGATTTCGCCTTCCTGCTGCCGCTGCGCGACGGGGTGTACCGGTTCACGTTCAACGCCCTCGATCAGCCCGAAGTCGGCAAGGACACGCCGATTTCCGCCGCGGAGATCCAGGGTGTGCTGACCCGCGTCTACGGACCGGAGATCGAACTCGACGAGGTGCGCGCCGGCTCCCGGTTCACCGATGCCTCCCGGCAGGCCGACCGATACCGAACGGGCCGAGTGTTTCTCGCCGGCGACGCCGCACACATCCACGCGCCGCTCGGCGGTCAGGGCATGAGCCTCGGCCTGCAGGACGCGTTCAACCTCGGCTGGAAGCTCGCCGCCGCGATCAACGGCTGGGCCCCGGCGCATCTGCTCGACAGCTATCACATCGAGCGGCACCCGGTCGCGGCCGCCGTGCTGGCGAACACCCAGGCGCAGAGCGTCCTGACCGCGCCGCATCCCGACGCCAGGGTGGTGCGCCAGATGATCAGCGGGTTGCTGCAGATACCGGAGGCTAACCTTCAGGTGGCCCAAGACATTTCCGGTCTGGCCATTCGCTACGAGCTCGGTCCTGGACTCGGCCACCGGATGCCGGATCTCGATCTCGCCGACGGCACCCGCCTCGCCGAACACGCGCGCGACGGGCACGGGCTGCTGCTGGACAGCAGCCCGGACCGTCGATTCGCCCCGCTCGCCGACGGCTGGCAGACGCGGATCCGGTGCGTCAGCGTGGATCCCGGCGCGCTGGCCGCGGCGGCGGTACTGGTCCGGCCGGACGGTTACGTCTGCGCGTCGAGTGACGACCCCTCGGCGATCTCGACCGCACTGACGCACTGGTTCGGCATGTCCGATTGACCCGCACCCTCAACGATTGGCGTGCTGGTCCACCGCGGCGTGCAGCCGCCCGAGCATGTCGTCGAGCACCGGACGGAAGGTCGCGAAGTTCAGCCGCGCGAAACCCGCACCGCCAGGCCCGAAGTCGGGGCCGGGCAGCAGTTTGACCCTGGCCTGCTCGAGGAAGAACGCCGCCGGATCCTGGCCGAGTTCGAGTGCGCGGCAGTCGAGCCAGGCCAGATAGCTCGCCTCGGGCCGATGGAAGCCGATCCCGGGCGGTAGCGACTCGGCCACCAGGTCGCGGTTCGCGGTCAGCGCGCGCCGGGTCCGCGCCAGCCACTCGCCGCCCTCCCGCCACGCGGTGCAGGTCGCGAGCACGCTCAGCGCACTGACCTGCCCGTACATCAACGGCGGCTGCGCGTCCAACGCCGCCCGTACCCGGCCGTCCCCGACGTGCGCGACACAGCACCGCAGCCCCGCCAGATTGAACGCCTTGCTCGCGGAGTTCAAAGTGACCGTCCGCCCGGCGATTTCGGCCCCGAGCGAGGCGATCGGAATGTGCCTGCGTCGCTCGTGCGTCAGCTCGGAGTGGATCTCGTCGGAGACCACGAAAAGGTCGTGCCGACAGGCGATCTCCGCGATCGACGACAGCTCGTCACGATCGAACATATGCCCGGTCGGGTTGTTCGGGTTCACCAGTATCAAGGCACGGCACTGGTTCTCGGCGATGTCCCGCGCCATCCGCTCGGCGTCGAAGGTCCACCCGTCGGGCCCCTCGATCATCGGGATGGGCACCAGCCGCCGCCCCATCACCTCCAGCGTCTTCAGGAACGGCGGGTACGCGGGCGTGTGCACCGCGACCGCGTCGCCCGGCCGGGTCATCAGCTGCAACACGATCTGCAGGACCTGGATCAGCTCGGTGAAGACGTACACGTCATCCGGGTCGAGGGCCAGGCCGTACCGGTCATGCATGCGCTCGGCGAACGCCTCCTGCAGCGGGTTGCGATCGGGCCGGTCCTCCCACGCCGGGTAGCCCAGATCGCCCTCCGCCGCCCGGCGCAACACCGCCCGCACCGGCTCCGGCACCGGAAAGTCCATGTCCGCGATCCAGCCCGGCAGCACATCCGCCCCCGCCCGTGCCCACTTGATCCCCACCCGCTGCCGCAGTACCTCGATGTCGACCAGATCACTCATGGGCTGAACCATAGAAGTAACGGCACCGGACACGATTGACAATTTTCCCGCCCGTACGCAAGGATTTTGCGTGACCGTTCTACCGTTAGACGACATCGACCACCGGCTCTTGGAGCTCGTCCAGGTCGACGCGTCCCAGCCCCTGCACGAACTCGGCGATCGAGTCGGCCTCTCCCCCAGCGCCGTTCAGCGCCGCCTGACCCGCCTGCGCACCGGCGGCGTGATCACCGCGGAGGTCGCCGTGATCGACCCGCGGGCGGTGGGCATGGGATTGACCAGCGTGGTGCTCGTCGAGCTGGCCGAGGACAACGCCGAGCACTATCTCGCGTTCTGCGACCGCATGCTCGCCGAGCCCGCCGTGCAGCAGTGCTATTCCGTTGTCGGTCAATGGGATTACCTCGTGGTGCTGATCACCGAGGACCTCGCCGCCTATCGTCACCTGTCGAACGATCTCTTCGTCCGGGACAAGTCCGTGCACCGTTACGAGACGTTGCCGACCTACGAACGAATCAAAGTCCAACTCGCCGTACCGTTGTCGGGATCACGCCAAGAGACCAAAACGTAATGGGCTTCACAGGAACTGCACGGCAAACTGTTGCCGACGCCACGGGTTTCAGCGGTTTACTGGAGTAGTGCCGATCGGCACGCAGCAAGAACCCGCCCAAGGAGGTCAGGCCATGTGCTCGGCACCTGTCACCGATGGCCCTGACCCCGAGGTAGTGCGACTGACCGGCACCACTTGGGAATCGTTGAGCAGACGCGGTTCTCGCTCGCTCAATGCCGATGCCGCGGCCGCGGCCAGCGATCCGGTGACCGGACGGACCGCGTTCGTGGTCGCCGACGGCATCGGCGACCACCTGGCCGCCGCCCGGGCGGCGCGTACCGCGGCCGAGTTCGCCGCGCGCATCGGCGCGCGTGCCGGAGCGCACGCGGGAATCCTTGGCGCGCAAGCGGAATTGCTCCGCCAGTTTCCGCAGAGCGAGGCCGACAGCGTCCTCGTCGTCGCCGTGCTGCCCTCCGCGGGACAGCCCGACGGACCGGGCGATATCGCCTGGGTCGGCGATTGCCGTGCCTACCGCTGGAACGGCCGGGTGCTGCACCAGATCACCACCGACCACACCGTCGGCGAATTCTGGCGCACCCGCGGTTACGGCGCCGCGCCCCGTCTGGACCATGTCGTCATCACCTCCGCGCGCACGGTGCGGGCCGCCGACATCGGCACCGCCACCACCGGCTCCAGCACCGGCAGGCTGCTGCTGAGCACCGACGGCGTGCACAAGCGCCTCGACATCGCGACGATCAAAGCGGTACTCGCCGACGAGGCGTCGCCGGCGAACGCCGCCGACACGCTGGTGGACAGTGCCCTGCGCACCGGCGGAACCGACAATACGACCGCCCTCGTCGCGGACTGCCGCCCGTTGATCTGAATACCGCAGCGCGCCCTCTCACGTGCCTTTTCCTCGAAATAGGACGCCGATCAACTGCTATTTGCTGCAAATTCGCTCGAGTCATTCTTCGTTGATCACAGTTCGGTAACGTCGCCAACTTAGCGCACCTCACCAGGGCTAACCTTCGACCGTTACTGTTCTAATATCCCCATGCCGGGGTTGTTCCGGCCGCTCGATCATGCACTCGGAAATCAGTTGTACCGACTTTGCCCGGGAAAGTGGAGCGAGATGGCTCAGGAATTGCTGGTCGCGATCTGCGCCGCGGCGATCGCGGTGGGGGTGTTGGTTGTCGGGGATCGGGTTCGGCCGAAATCTTGGCGGCAGAACAGCGACGAGTCGTCCAGTCACCTCGCGCTCGACCTGGCCAAGACCATCTTCACCGCGGTCCTCGCGTTCGTCTTCGTGGCCTGCTGGAACCAGAACCAGAACGCGTACAACCACACGATCACCGAGTCCAAGGGCCTGGTCGACACCCACCTGGCCATCCACGCGATGCCGGGACCGGACCAGCAGCGGATCCACGACAAGGTGCTCGCCTACACCGACGAGGTGCTCACCACCGAGTGGCCGGTGATGGAACGCGAGAGCAGGCTCAGCGAGTCCACCGGCAAAACGCTCGACTCCCTCCGCGACGCGGTGGTGTCGGTGCGGTCGACGGATCCGATCGTGATCGAAGCCCGCTCGCGCGCGCTGGCCGGCATCGACCGGGTGACCCAGGCCCGCCACGACCGCGCCATCGACGCGTCCCGCACCGTCCCCCAATTCCTGTACATCGCCTTGTGTTTCGGGGCCGCGCTGGTGTTGCTCAACCCCGTGCTCACCGGAATGCAGGTGACCCGGCGCAGCCTCGCGATGACCGCGCTGCTCGGCATCGTGATCGGCTCGTCCCTGCTGGCCATCCACGACCTGGAGCGACCGTTCTCCGGAGTGCTCGGCATTCCGAAAGACGCCTTCACCTATGCCCAATCGCAATACGAGCAGGGTCCCCTCGGACCGGTCACCCACAACGAATGAAGCGCACCCGGAGGACGTTCGGTGGCGCTGCACCGAGAATCGCAAGGGGCGCACGCGGATTGATGGTCGCGAGCGCGTTCGTGCCGGCCGCCGTGCTGTTCGGCGGTCCGTGCACCGCCGACGACGTGCTACCGAGTCCGTCGCCTACCGCCGACGTCGCAACGGAAAGTGCGACGCCGCAGGAGAACTCGCAAGTCGACACGACGGCAATTCCGTTCGGACCTCCACTTTCGCCGGTCACCACGTACGGAACCGGCGGTGCGGCTGCGCCCGGTGCGCCGAGCGATGGCACCAGCACACCGGCCGAACCCGGCGGCCCATCCACGCCCGATGCTCCTTCCGGAAACACCGCCACGGAGGACACCACCGGCGCAAACACCGCCGCGTCGGGAGGCCCGGCAGCGCAGGATGTTCCCACGGGCAGTGCGGGCCACGAAGACATCGCGACCGGCAGCGCCGTCATCCCGGAGGCCTCGACGGGAAGCGCCGACGGCGGTCAACTGTCGCTGGAGCCACCGGCACTGCCCACCACGAACGCGATTCTCGACCTCGGTCCCGCCGCCGACGCGGACGCGGACGCTACCGGAAGTGCCACGCCGACAACAGGAGCCACCGCCAACCCCGCCGTCCTCGGCCTCGACAGCGGCAGCGTCGTCACCGCCTGCGCCGGAAGCGCGGTCACCGCGGGCGCCCTGCTGTTCCTCGGATCGGCCGCCGGCTCCGGTCTGATCGGGCCGGGAATGCTGGCCCCGCCCTGGTGGGCCTTCGTCGGCTCGGCCGGATCCGTGGTCATCCCACCGGGTTTCGGCTCCAGCGGGTCGGCCCTCGGCAGCGCCGCGGTCGGCAGCGCGGTCACCGGCAGCGCCGTGCTGACCTGCCTGCTCGCCCTCTCCACCGCCCCGACCCCGCCCCCACCGTCATTTCCGCTCCTGATCCCGTCCCCGGTGTTGAGCCCGCCGCTTTCCGGCTTCCGGCCGGTATCCGCACCCGTCGCCGCACCCGCGGAAGCCGAAACAGCAACCGCGTCAGAAGGATTCGGCGTAGCCGCGACCCCGCCCCTGGCGGACGACGCGACCGCCCCGGCCGCCGACCAGTTCGCCTTCAACACCCTCGAAATCGTCACCCTGCTCGTGGTGCTCGTCATCCTCACCCACCAGGGCACAACGGAGGTCACCAGGCGGCGCCCGCCACGACCGCTGGGCTAACCGATGGCCGGTTCGCGCGCGGCCGCGGCCATGGCGGCGCCGGTGAGCTCGACCGAGCGCACGCGATCGTCGATCTGCAGCGCGGAATGCGAGAGGATGAGCTCGTCGGCGGCGATGTCTGCGGCGAAATCGTCAAGGTAGGCAACGACTTCGGCGGGCGTGCCCGCGGCGGTGTACTGCGTCATCGAGGCGAGCTGACGCCCGTTCGGCGAGGCGAGGAACGCGTCGATCTCCGCGTCGCTGTAGTCGACGTCGGCGGCGCCGCGCTTGATGAACATCCGTGCCCGGTTACGCCAGGCGATCTTCTTCTGCTCCAGCGCGTCCTCGCGGTCTACCGCGGCGAACACGTTGAGCGCGGCCATCACGTACGGCTCGGCCAACTGCTCCGACGGCCGGAAGGTTTCGCGATAGACGGCGACCGCCTGATGCAGCGCGTCCGGGGCGAAGTGCGACGCGAACGCGTAGGGCAGGCCGAGCTGCGCGGCCAGCTGCGCACCGAACAACGAGGAACCCAGGATATACAGCGGCACAATGCCTTCCGCGCGCGGCACGGCCTGCACGCCGGAGATACGCGAATGCCCGCTCAGATACCCTTGCAGCTCCAGCACGTCCTGCGGGAACGAGTCGGCCGACGACGGGTTGCGGCGCAGCGCGAGCATCGTCTTCTGGTCGCTGCCCGGCGCCCGGCCCAGGCCGAGGTCGATCCGGCCGGGGAACAACGTCTCCAGCGTGCCGAACTGTTCGGCGATCACCAGCGGCGAGTGGTTGGGCAACATGATGCCGCCGGAGCCGAGCCGGATGGTGTCGGTGTGCGCCGCGACATGCCCGATGAGCACGCTGGTGGCGCTCGACGCGATGGACGGCATGTTGTGGTGCTCGGCATACCAAACACGTTGATAGCCACTACGTTCGGCGGCCCGCGCCAGGGCGACGCTGTTGTCGAAGCTGTCGCGCGCGGACTGACCGGGCGCGATCTGCGCCAGGTCGAGGATGGACAGTGCAGTCGACATAGGACATGCCTTTCGTAGGTCAGAGAACGCGGTGCAGTTGTTCGGTGAAGGCTCGGATGCGGGCGTCGTCGCGGCGGTAGTAGATCCACTGGCCGCGCCGGGTAGCGCACAGGAACCCGGCGCGTTGCAGGATCGCCAGGTGCGCCGAGATGGTCGAGGCCGACGTGCCGGCCTTCTGCTGGATGAGTCCGACGCACACCCCGAGCTCGGCCGTGTCGCCGCGCCCGGGAAAGTGCACCTCCGGCTCCTTGAGCCACTCCAGAACGCGCAAGCGGGTCTCGTTCGCCAACGCCTTGCACTCGTCGAGCACGCTCACCACCCTTCGGTATTTCGCTAATTAACGAACTTACGCCGCATCCGTCCGGGCGGCACCATGACCCTGCTCACGTGCGGCTAGCCGGCGCGACGCGGACGCCAGCCGGCCGGCGGGTCCTCGCCGACGCGCCCGTCCACGGCCTCTCGGAGCAGATCGGCGTGCCCGGTGTGGCGGCCGTACTCCTCGATCAGGTCGCAGACCAGGCGGCGCAGATTGAGCCGGCGCCCGTCGGGCCAGGCCAGGTGGACGAGCTGGTCGAGACCACCGTCGACGAGCGCGGCGTCCAGCCTCGCGCGCGAGCGGGCCACAGTGTCGTCCCAGATCGCGTAGAGCGCTTCCGGAGGGTCATCGGCGGCCGACTCGAAGTCCCAGTCGGGGTGCGCCCGCCAATCGACGGTGTCCCAGGGTGGGCCCACCGGGGTGCCGCTGAGTTTGCGGCCGAACATCTCGTCCTCGGCCCGCGCGAGGTGCTTGAGCAGCCCGCCGAGCGTCAGCGCGGAGGCGCCGATCCGCACCCGCAATCCGGCCGAGTCGAGGTCGTCGGCCTTCCATCGGAAGGTAGCTCGCAAACGCTCGAGCGCGCCGATCAACTGCTCGGCCTCGGTCCCGGCGACGGGCGGTTCCCACGGGGTATCGCTGGCGGTCATGCGGCCACGGTAGATCGCGGCACCTGGCTCCGGAAGGGACGCGCGACTCACTCGGCCGGGGACGCGGGACCGAGCACCTTGCCGTCGATATTCTTGCGCGGCACCCCTTCGATCTCGGTGCAGAGACCGAAAACCCTTGCCCGGCTGGTCCATCCGTTGATCCGGCCGTGATTGTTGCCGATTTGCACCCGCTCACCGGCGATCGCGGTCACCAGGTGCAGATAGGTGGTTCCGGAAACCCGGACCAGCACGATGTCGCCGACCTCGACCTTCGCCGCATCGACCGGCGCGATGGTCACCAGCTCACGGCTGCGGATCAACGGCACCATCGAGGAACCGACGGGCCGGATCCGCACCGTTGCCCCGCCCGCCACCCGCGCGGCAGCCGCGTCCAATGCGCCCATCCAGGTAGTGTCTCGTCAAATATTCTGCGCCGCAACCTATTTTGACCAATGCGCGGCCGTTACATGCCGATCGCATGGGGCAGGCGGCCGATTTTGGCGAAGAACATCACGGCGCTTTCCGTCGCCGGTTCCGACACTCGAGATCGATGAAAATAGCCTTTGGCGGCACGGTCGGCAACTATGAAAGAGCCTTTGGCGGCACGGTCGGCAACTATGCGAGTTATACCGGCGGGCGCATACGTAGCCCGAGCTCCTCGGTAGCCGTCGCGGGGTGGATTTCGGGGACACCGGAGGGTTTGCGGCGCGAACGGGGCAGGGGTTCGTCCTGTCCCGCGACGGCAACGGCGTTGCCGCCGCGACGCTTTGCCCGGTACATCGCCGAATCGGAGCCACGCAGCAGCCGATGGTAGGTGGCCATGTCGTACGGGCCGCCGGTACGCGAGTCGTCGAGGACCGCGATGCCGACGCTCGCGGTGATGGCCAGCGGCAGGCCGGGCATGGACTCGATCGCGAGGCGCAAGCGTTCACCGACGGCGGCGGCGTCCTCGCGCAGGCAGCCGACGATCACGAACTCCTCGCCTCCCGTGCGGGCGATGAGCGCGTCGGAGTCGACCGCTGCCCGGATCCGCTGCGCCGTCCGGATCAGCACCTCGTCGCCGAACGGATGGCCGAAGGTGTCGTTGACCGCCTTGAACCGGTCCATGTCCACCGTCGCCACGAACGCCGATTCGCGTCGGCAGTGCGCGATGTGCGCGGACAGCCTGGCGTCGAGGCCGCGGCGATTCAACAGCCCGGTCAGCGGATCGGACAGCGCGTCCGCGCGCAGCAGCCAGTGGCAGAACTGCACGAACGGCAGCATCACGCCGACCACCACCAGCATGACCAGGACGACCGCCAAGCCGAGTGCCAGATCCTCCCACTGGTGGTTCGGCGCGCCGCCCGCCAACTCGCCGTGGAACATCAGGAAGGCCAGCACCACACTCGTGAGCAGGGTCCAGCCCACGTGCAGCGCGAGAATGCGCGGGCCGTGGAATACCGTGACGTAGGCGCCCATCGCGGTCAGCAGCACCACGCCCAGAACTCCGACGACGCGATCGTGCACCAGCAAATCATTGGCAGTGGTGTCGATATCGAAGAGCACAATCCAGACGAGTGACTCGGTTTCACGCGGCCACGGCAGAAACCACCAGCGCAACGTCCACAGTCCGGCGACCGTCGCCTCCACCGCACCCTGCACCTGACCGACCCACCCCGCGACATCACCCTGCGCGATCGAGGCGAGCACCGCGATCATCAGCATGACCAGCCCACCGGCGCCGAGCATGAACTTGAACCGACCGAGCGCGCCATGCGATTCGAACGTCTCGACCAGCGCGCGGTAATCGACCGGGTCGCGCCACCAGGTTCGAAACATCGATCGGTCGTCGGTCAATGAATTACCGCCTTCGGTCGACTACGGTCCGGGCAATCGCCCGGGTCCCCCCTGGTCATCCAGCTTGGCGTGCAAATCGACAGTAAAACTCGTGTGTGCATCGCGCAATGTGAGATCGGCGCTATCCATTTCGAGCGGAAAAGCCTATCCTAACGGTCGTTTTACCCGGTCCGCGATCATTTCTTCCGTGCGCGGTAGGCCGCGACCGCATTCCGGTTTCCGCACGCCGTGCTGCAATAGCGGCGGGATCGGTTGCGGGACAGATCGAGCACGATCCCCGCGCACGCGTTGTCCGCGCAGATCGACAGCCTGCTCAGCTCGTCGGCGCGGATCAGATCGATCAGCGCCATCGCCGTCTCGACGGCGATCCGGACCGGGAACGGGGCGTCGGCCGGCACCGCGTGGATGTGGTAGTCGACCTTGCCGTGCCGGACGAGCTGGGGCACCGCGCGGTGCTTCGCCAGGGTCTCGTTCACCAGGCGGGTCGTCGTATCACGATCACTGGTCAGCATCCGGCGCAGCGGTGCGCGCAGAGCGCGGACCGCCGCCAGTTCGGCGGCGTCGCCGGCATGCACGCCGGTGTAGACGTGTTCGGCGAAAAACGCGTCCAGCTGGTCGATTTCGGTCAGCGTATCCGGCTCCTCGGCCGAATTCACCAGCTCCACCGCAGCCAGCAGCGACTCCTCGGTGTCATGAGCAAAAATCATGTTGACATATTACATACTCGCCCATAGCGTCATTACCCATGGCGACGATGACTCATGACATGACCGTTCAACGGCTCCGGTCCGGACTGATCCTGGCGGTGCTGTCGGCGTCGTCGTTCGGCCTGTCCGGTTCGCTGGCCCGCGGCTTGATGAACGGCGGCTGGAGTGCGGCCTCGGTCGTCGCGGTCCGGGTGCTGGTCGCCGCGGCCGTGCTCATGCCCATCGCGGTGCGGCAGCTACACGGTGACTGGCAGTTGTTGCGCCGCAACGCGTCTCTGATCGTCGCGTACGGGCTCGTCGCCGTCGCCGGTACCCAGCTCGCCTATTTCAACGCGGTCGCGCACATGGCCGTCGGCGTGGCGCTGCTCATCGAATACACCGCACCGATCGCGGTCGTCACCTGGCTCTGGTTGCGACACCGCCAGCGCCCCGGCGCCGCGACGGTCGCCGGCGCGGTGCTCGGCATCACCGGTTTGTTCCTGGTCATCGACCTGCGCTCCGGCATGAGCACCAGCTGGATCGGCCTCGCCTGGGCGCTCGCCGCCATGATCGGCGCGGCCGGCTACTTCGTGCTCTCCGCGCAGGGCGACGGCACGCTGCCGGGCACCGTTCTGGCCGCGGGCGGACTGCTCATCGGCGGACTCGGCCTGCTCGCCGCGGGCGCGGTCGGCATCGTCCCCCTGCATGCCACCACCAACCCGGTCGTCTTCCAGCACTTCACCCTGTCCTGGTGGCCGCCGGTCCTGGTGCTCGGCGTGGTGACGGCGGCCCTCGCCTACGTCTCCGGCATCGCCGCCACCCGCCTGCTCGGCTCCCGCCTGGCCTCCTTCGTCGCACTCTTCGAAGTCCTGGCCGCCCTGCTCTTCGCCTGGGCCCTACTCGGCGAAGCGCCCCACCCCATCCAACTACTCGGCGGCACACTGATCCTCGCCGGCGTCATCGTCGTCCGCCGCGGCGAGATCGACACCAGCGCCGCTCCCACTACCGAGTCCGGTGCGAGCGAAACACCGGTACCCGAGTTCGGCGCCGAGCGGTGAAAGTTCGACCGTAGTGCGGAACGCGGAACAGCCCACGCTCCGCGCCGGCCTCCCGAACGATGTGCCGCCGCGGTCGCGAGGGTCGGCCGCTTATCCCCGAAGATCTATGACGATCACCCGGTCGTCCCGCACGTCCAGAAGATCTGCAGCAGCGGGCAGCACTGCCGTCGCCGGAAGATAGTCGCGGTCGAGCTCGCACGTGATTCGAGTGCCGGGGCTCCCCGTCGACACGTGTTCGCGAGGCGACTCGGTGGGCGTTGTTCCCGCAAACTCCAGCAGCCATTGCCGATCCGTGGTTCGGATCTCGATCGAGGTTCGTGCGCTGACCGCGAGCAGCGCGCCGAGTGCCCATCGGCTCAGTGGCAAGCCATTCGCGTCGAGCTTGCCCATCTCGTTGACCAGGTTGTCCGTGATGGTGAACCGGTGGTCCGACTCGATGACCACCTCGACGGCCACATCGGCCGGCACGGTCTGTCGATTCGGTTCCCGCAGCGTATCCCGCACTGCCGCATCGACAACGGCACCGGCGAGCCTGGGGTCCTCACGGTGGCACCCGAAGAACATCTGCGGCCGGGCTCGAACAGTCTCCTCGAACGAACGCACGACAATTTTCGCTGTCGAGTAGTAGCCCTCCGGCTGCGATCCCACAAACCGCATTCTTTCAGGTCAACTCAGCTTGCTCAGCGCGATTTCGCCCAGCAGGGCTGCGACCGGTTTCGATCTCCTCGATCCTGCGTCGACCACGTCGAACACCAGGCGACAGAACCAGTTGCGCATGCGACGCGGCCTTAACACAGCACACTGTCGGTACCCGTGATCGCCACCGGCCCTGCCTGCTGGACATCTCGGAAGTCACACCGACTCGCGAGATACGCACCGGCATCAAGGCCTTCTTTTTGTGTAGTGCATGAAGGACAGGCGCATATATAGATGCGCATATCTAGGTAAGACAGTGCTTCGGTCCTCACTGCTCGAGGGCGCAATTCTCAGCACAGCGGTCCTGCCCGCTGTTCTTCCCAGGAGCCGCACTGACTATCGAGCTACCCACCGGCTTGAGGGTCCTATTCTCGGTGCGGCTCCCGAGAGGTAGTGCAGATCTTGGACGGACCGGGTCGGCGGGTGGGTCTCCGGGGTGCATCGCTTCGCCGCACACTTCCTGATTTCCCGCATACCTAATTGCATGCGATTCGGTGTGCGGGAAATCGAGAGGTGTGCGGCAACGTCGATTTGTGTTTGGCTGGGGCGGCGGGTCGGCCGGAACCCGTTGGCCCGCAGGGGTTTGCGTTGCAGGCGTGCGCGCGTTCGGATCACGGATTCGGTTGCGGTGGGCGGGGCAGTCCGCCACAGAACTCGGCCCTCCACCACTCACGCCGGCCGAACATCCCGTCCAGACGACTCCCCCGTGCCCCGGCCAGGCTCCCCCTTCCGCGCGCGCCGGCCACGCGCGACCTCGGTGGCCAGCGCGTCCAGCGGTTGAGCGAACTGCGCCATCGGGTCGATCAGGTGGGCCAGCCAGGACTGTGCCGCCGCCACGCCTTCGGCGTCCAGAAGGTAGAACCGCCGCGTCCCTTCCGCACGGACGCGCACCAACCCGGCCTCCCGGAGCACCTTGAGGTGCTGGGAGACCCCGGGCTGCGAGATTCGCGTATACCGTTGCACCGCAGCGACAACCGTGCCTGCGGCTTGTTCGCCGTTGGCGACCAGCTCGAGGATGTACCGGCGCACCGGATCGGCGAGCGCCTCGAAAATCTTCTCCGCCGAACCCGCCATCAGGACTCTGGATCGCCCTCGGGCTGGACCGTGTAGAACGTGATCGTCCGCTGGGCGGACTCGTGCGCCGCAGTCGGATCGTCGCCGTCGGCGATGGCCGCATCCGCCCAGCCCCGCGCCGCCACCTCGACGAACACCCGTCCTTCCGGCGTCGTCGGAAAGGCCATCCCCGCGGCCGGGTCCACCGCTTCGCCGGTCGCGACGTGCAGGCCGAGCGCCATCAGCGCGAGATCCCAGCCGACCCCGACGGCGCCGGGACCGTACTGGTCCCAGAACTCGGGCACGATGTGCGCCTCGTGGGCCAATTCCAGCACGGTGTTCTCGTCGTCGGCGGTCAGCGTGACCGTCACCCAGGACATCTGCGGACCCATCTCCCAGGTGATGGCGAACCGCTGCGGCTCATCGCACTCCTGCACGACGCCACCCGCGTTGCCCTCGGTCTGAAACCTTCCGCCGACCTTCAATTCGCCGCTGACCGGCAGGAACCAGCGCGGTATCCGCTCGGCATCGGTCAGCGCGTCCCACAGGTCGGCCTGATCGGTGGCGTACGTACGGCGCGCGATCACGATCCGGGTCGGCGCGCCGTCGCGCGATCCGGTGCGAACCTCACGAACGACAAGCCCGGCGATAGCCGCAGGGTCGGTGAGCAGTGGCATAGCGACCTCCTTCTATAAGTTTTTACTTATACTATCTGATGTCACGCGGTCGCGCACTCGACCCCCGCTGTGATCGATCACAGCTACCAGCGCTCCACACCCTCCTGTTCTCACAAATCGGCTGGTAAAGGCCGCAAACGGCAACTCCACCATTACTGTGAACCTGCTACATAGCTAATGCTGACAAAGGAGTTGTCATGGCTGTCGACAGTCCGATCCGGCCGAATCTGACGATCTCCGGGAAACCGATGTCCACTCCGTTGCGTGACGTTCGTGCGCTGTCCCGGCAAATGGTCGGACACTTCGTCGAGAATGTGGTGCCGTGCGCGACGCTGCCCGGCGAGGCGATCTACGGCGATGTCACCACCATCACCCGGGTCTGCCTCGAGCTGGCCGCCAGCATGCTGGACGGGCAGAACATTCCGGCGAAGGTCGAACAGCTGGAGGAGGCCGCGGCCGGCTGGGCCCGCGAGGGTGTGCCGATCGACGCGATCCACAACGCCATTCACGCCGGCTTCCAGATGGGCATGGACCTCGTCGTCGCGAACCTGACGGTCAAGGACCTCGACAACTTCGTCGACGGCTCCAAGCTGAACATCGAGATCCTGCACACGCTGACCTCGGCCATCTCCCGCGCCTACTTCCGCGAACTGCGCGCCGCGGTCAGCGAGCACCACACCGCGGTCCACACGCTCACCTCCGCACTGCTCGGCGGGCGGCCGACGTCGACCATGGCCCGCGAGTGCGGCATCGCCATCGCCGAGTCGTATGCCGTTCTGGCCGTGTCGATTCCACGCCATCGCGACGAACGCAACCCCGCCCTCGACACGCAGGTCGTCGCGCGCCGCAAGCTGCGCCGCACCCAGGCCGAACTGGCCACCCGCTGCGGCGGCAACGCCCTGTCCCTGCTCAGCATCGACGGCGGCACCATCCTCCTGCCCGCCGACCAGCACCCCGACGAGCAACTCGACGCGCTCATCGAGGGCCTGTCCCAGGCCGCGCAGGTCGGTATCACTGCCACCCTGGTGGAGGCCACCCCCGAACAGATCCCCGGGGCCGTGGATCAGGCCCACGAACTCCTCGACATGGTGCACCGCCTGCATTGCGTCACCGGCCTCTATCGATTCGACGAACTCGCCCTCGAATACCAGCTCACCCGACCCGGGCCCGGCCGCGAATACCTCGGCGCCGTCCTCACTCCGCTGGACGAGCACACCGAACTACTCGAGACCCTGCAGATGCACATCAGCAACAACCTCAACCGCCAGCGCACCGCCCGCGCGCTGCACGTGCACACCAACACCGTCGACTACCGGCTCAAGCGCATCGGCCAGCTCACCGGCTTCGACCCATCGCAGCCCTCGGGGCTGTGGTACTTGCGGTCGGCCCTGATCGCCCGCTCGTACCACCCCAACGACCGCCAACCGGGCCGACCAACTCAGTCCGACGGCTCCTGATCATCGTCGGCATCCAGCTCCGCCGCCACCTCCCGGGTCGCCATCCCACCCTCGCGCCCCTGATCGGTCGGCCCGGGCCGGCCGCCCTTCGGCTCGTCGTCGTCCTTCGCACCTGACATGGCAGTTCCTTCCGTCGTCGCGTCGCAATACCCACCGCGACCTCGGTCAACCAGGCGACAACGAGTCACCACGTGATCGGCGTCGTCAGGCCGCCGCCGGGACCTCTTCCTCGTCCCGTTCCGGTTCCGGCTCGGGTGCGGTCAACGGCGCGGACGGCCCGTCGAAGAGTTCCTGGTCGAGGATGCCTTCGCGCTTGGCCACCAGCACCGGAACCACCATCTGCCCGGCGACGTTCGTCGCGGTGCGGATCATGTCGAGGATCGGGTCGATGGCCAGCAGCAGTCCGGCGCCGGCCAGCGGGAGGCCGAGGGTGGACAGCGTGAGGGTGAGCATGACGATCGCGCCGGTGAGCCCGGCGGTCGCGGCGGACCCGACCACGGAGACGAACGCGATCAGCAGGTAGTCGCGCAGGTCGAGCTGGGTGCCGGTGATCTGGGCGACGAAGATGGCGGCCAGGGCCGGGTAGACGGCGGCGCACCCGTCCATCTTGGTGGTCGCACCGAACGGGACCGCGAACGACGCGTATTCGCGTGGCACACCGAGCCGTTCGATGACCATCCGCTGGGTCAGCGGCATGGTGCCGATCGAAGACCGAGACACGAAGGCCAATTCGACCGCGGGCCACGCCTTCGCGTAGAACCGGACCGGGTTCACGCCGCCGACGACGCGCAACAGGATCGGGTACACGACGACCAGCACGATGAGGCAGCCAAGGTAGACCGCGATGGTGAAGGTGGCCAAGGGCCGCAACAGATTCCAGCCGTAGCTGGCGATCGCCTTGCCGATCAGTCCGGCGGTGCCGATCGGCGCGAGCCGGATCACCCACCACAGCGCCTTCTGCACCAGCTCCAGCACCGATTCAGCCAGCGTCAGAAAGGGTTTCGCCCGCTCACCGAGTTTGAGCGCGGCGACGCCGAGCACCGCGCCGAGGAACACCAGTTGCAGCACATTGCCATTGGTGAACGCGCCGACGACGTTCGTCGGGATGATGCCGGTGAGGAAGTCGGTCCAGCCGCCCTTCGAGTCCGGCGTCTTCGCGCCGACCAGGGTCAGCTCCACGCCGCGCCCCGGATTGGTGACCAGGCCGAGGACGATCCCGACCGCCACCGCGATCAGCGCGGTCCCCAGGAACCACAGCAGGGTGCGCCCGGCCAACCGGGCGGCATTGGTGACGTGCCGGAGTCCGGCGACGCTGACCAGCACGGCGGTGAACACCAACGGCGGCACCGCCAGCTTCAGCAGCTGCACGAAGATGCCGCCGACCTGGGTCAGGGTGCTGGTGAGCCAGGCGGAGCCGGTGGCGCGAGCAAGGAAGCCCGCCGCGATACCGACCACCAAACCGAGCAGGATCTGTACGCCGAACGACCAGCGCGCCGGATTCAGGGCACGGCTGCGCGAACTAGGTGAAGACAAGAGAACCATCCAAGACAATCAGGGGATCTGGTGAGCTGAGCGCGCGTCAGCGACACAGCTGTGCGGCCAGCCGGCCGAGATCCACATGCAACCTGGCGACCAGGTGCACGACTGTCATAGCGAGATTCATAGCGTGCTCAACCGTAAGCGATTCGTCCGATCAATTTCCCTCGGGGTCGATCGATCGCGGTATGACCTGCGTCACAACCTTTTCCGATCAGGGCTGTTCGTGCACAGATCGGGCTTCCCCAGTCGAGATCGGCTCGCCAGTTGCGACTCCCCTGGCCGCACACCGGATCTCGGCTCGAACACGTGGTGTCAATCGACGAGAAGTGGGCATTACGGCCGTCGAGAGATGAGGAACAACCATGAGTATCTTCCGGAACACCAACAGATATCGACGACGCGATCGAGTCGGCACCGTGCGCGGCCGGTCCGGCTGGGGCCGCCGGGCCAGCGACTACCGCAGGCGGCGGTCGGCCACCTCGGGCGGGGTGGAAACCGCCGCACGATTCGGTTTCGTCGCGCGCGGCATCGCCTACATCACCATCGGCATCATCGGTTTCATGCTGGCCATCGGCACCGCCGAGCATGAACCGGACGGCGGCGGCGCGCTGGCCGCCATCGCGGCCAAACCCCTTGGCTACCTACTGCTCTGGATCCTGCTGTTCGGCTTCGCCGCACTGGTGGTCTGGCGAGTCACCCAGATCGCCGGCGCGCGAAGGACGTACTCGGGCGGGCATCGCTTCTACGCGATCGTCTCCGGAATCGTCTACGCCCTGGCCTTTTTGGGCACCTTCCGGTATCTGGTGCACGGCCGGACACCCACGCCGAGCGACGCCATCGCCCGCGATCTGACCGCCCGCATCCTGAGCTGGGACGGCGGTCAGGTGGTCGTGCTGCTGATCGGCCTCGCCATCATCGCCTTCGGCATCTGGCAGACCATCCTCGGCCTCAGCCTCCAGTTCGTCGATGACCTGCGCATGGGCTGGATGACCCACGGCGCGCGCGAGGCCGTGATCTGGCTCGGCCGCATCGGCTACCTCGCCCGCGGCGCGATCGTCATTGCCATCGGCATCGCCGCGGTGGTCGCGGGCCTCAACTACGACCCCGCGGAGGCCAAGGGTATCGATGCTGTCCTGCGCGACTTCGTCGGAAAACCGTTCGGCCCATGGCTGCTCATCCTGATCTCTCTCGGCCTCATGGCCTTCGGAGTCCTGTCCTTCCTCGAGGCCAAGCACCGCAGAACCTACGGCGGCGTCCCGGTCTGACCCCGGCGCCGCCACGAACACCACGACGACCCCGGCCACAGCGCCGGGGTCGTCGTCGAGTGGCCGGCTTTCCCCAGTTGCCGGTTTTCGCACGTCACGCATTGGGGGACAAACGTTTTCGGGTCTTGACCGGGACGGAATCGTAGGGTGGTGGCGCCTTCGGCGGAGACACCTTCCACCGGCGGCATGCTCGTCCCCTGAAGCAGCGTGTGAACAGCACAGTAGTAGGAGGCACGAAGATGGCCCGACGTTTCCGATTCCTGACCATGATCGCCGCGGCGGCACCCCTCGCGGCGGCGCTGGCGATTCTTCCGGCGGCTCCGGCCCAGGCCGCCGACGGTGATCTGAGTTGCTCGGCGACCCTGAACCTCACACTGACACCGCCGCTGCGGGCCGGCGGCAACGCGAACGTGTCGGTCAGCGGCGAACTCAGCGGCTGCGCCTCGCGCAACGGCCGGCACCCCGACCTGCGCGCCGGCAAGCTCACCGGCACCGGCGCGGCGACCGCCACCGCCGGTGGCTTCAACCCGTGCGGATTGCTGGTCACGGCGAAGGGCAACGGCACGATCGCCTGGGTGTCCGGCGCCGACAGCACCTTCGACTGGCGGATCTCCCCCGACCCGATCACCGGACTTGCGTTCGGCGCCACCGTCACCGGCGGCCAGCTGAAGGGTGACGCGATCACCATCGCGCCGCGCAGCGCGACGCCCAACCAGGGTTGTCGCACCAGCGGCCTGTCCACCCTCGCCGTCACCGCGCAGGTGACGTTCGCCTGATCCCGGCCGGCCAAGCCAGGTCTGAATCAGCGGACCTGGCTTGCGCTTTCGGCATCTCCGGTTACTTCCACGCGCCCGCGGCGACCGCGTCGCGCACGTAATCGGCGAAGTCGATCGGCTCCCGCCCCAGCAGCCGGCGAACGGTGTCGGTCACGTGGGCGTTGCGCCCGTCCAGCAGCGTCGCGAAGATCTCGATCATCCCCGCCACCTCTTCGTCGGGCATCCCGAACTCCGCGGTCAGCACCGCCCCGAACTCCGCACCGGTGACCGGGATGTACTGCACGTCGCGCCCGCTCTGCTTCGCGATCGCCGCCACCGCGTCGCCGAAGGTCAGCAGGCGCGGGCCGGTCAGTTCGTAGTCCTGTCCCACATGCCCGTCCTCGGTGAGCGCGATCGCCGCGACGTCCGCGAGGTCAGCGGAGTCGACGAACGGCTCCGGCACCTGGCCGGCTGGAAAGGCCACCCCGCCGGCCAGCACCATATCCGTGAACACGCCCTCGTCGAAGTTCTGGTTGAACCAAGCCGCTTGCAGCACAGTCCATTCGGCACCGCTGTCCCGCACTGCCGTTTCGGCCGCTGCGGCCTGATCCTCACCGCGAGCCGACAGCAGCACCAGCCGCCGTACCCCCTTCGCCACGGCCAGCTCGCTGAATGCCCGAATGGTTTCTCCCGCAAGGGGATCCCCGATGTCGGGGGTATACATCACGAACGCCGCGCGCACGCCGTCGAGCACCGGCGCCCAGGTGCCGCGGTCCGTCCAGTCGAACGGAAGCGCCGCGGAGCGGGCGCCGATCCGGACCGGAAAGCCCGCGGCGGCCAGACGGTCGGCCACTCGGCGGCCCACCTTGCCGGTGCCCGCGGTGACGAGGATGATGTCGTTCTTCGTTGTTGTCATGCTCCTAGTCAAGCCGTCGGCGCGTCGACGAACCATCGACGAAAAGCTCAGTTCCATACGTCAGCGTCTCCGGCTCACTCCGCCCGAGATGAGCAGCCGAAAGCCCCTCCGACACGGCGCAACTAGGCATTCTGCGCAGAATTTCCGAGGCCGGCGGGAAGACGTCGTCACATGATCGAAATCCCCAGTTGATCTCCTCTGGAGAACGGGTACTCCACTGTGATTCTCTGGGTATCTGCTCGAAATGACCCCTGTGTCTGACACATTGGAGTTCGTATACCATGAGACGTTTTCACTTGTTGCGCACGACCTCGGCACGAGCTGTTCCACTGCTAGTGGTCGCGGCATTGGCTTCGAATGCAGGCACGGCCTCCGCGGCGACCCTGAACGGAATCGGTGACCCCAATTTCCCGAATATCGGCAGCGCCGCATACGATGTCTCCAATTACAGCATAGACCTGAAATTCGATCCGTCTTCCGGAAGACTCTCCGGCACAACGACGATCACCGCGAAGGCCAAGCAGGATTTGAAGGCGGGCACCGCGATCGGTTTCGACTTCCTGCTCCAGACCCAGTCGGTGCTGATCCAGAACAAGCCGGCCAAATACACCCTCGGCAAAGACAAGTTGGCGGTGACGGTACCGGTGAATCTGGCGCCCGGCGCCGAATTCACCACCGTGGTCGCCTACAACGACATCCCGTCCCGGGTACAGAACGCGGCGGGCGCCCGTAACTGGATCGAAAACGCGGGCGGCGCACTGATTTCCAACGAGCCGTTCTCCGCCGAATGGTGGTACCCGAGCAACGATCACCCGACCGACAAGGCGACCTACGCGGTGTCGGTGCTCGCACCCGAGGATCGCGACGTCCTGTCCAACGGCGTCGAAACCAGTGTCACCCAGAACATTCCGGGCTGGAAGCGGCACAACTGGCTGAGCAAGGCGCCGCAGATGACCTACGCCACCTTCCTCGCCATCGGCAAATACGAGCGCAGCGGTCAGGACGCGGGCACCCCCGCGCGCCCCAACCTGAACGCCTACGCGACCGACCTGGACCCGACCATCCGGGCCAACGCCAAGGCCAGCATCGAGCGGACCCCGGAGATCGTGGACTGGCTCGCCGGCACCCTCACCCCGTACCCGTACGAGGCGACCGGCGGCGTCGTGGACGCGCGAATGGGCGGCTTCGCCCTGGAGACCCAGAGCAGGCCGACCTACACCGACGGCTTCTTCCGCCGCGGCAAGAACGATTCGGTGGTGGTGCACGAGAACGCGCACCAGTGGTTCGGCGACTCGACCTCCGTCGCCACCTGGAAGGACGGCTGGCTGAACGAGGGCTTCGCCAGCTATATGGAATACCTCTGGTCGGAGAAGAACGACACCGGCAGCGCGGCCGACATCGCGGACTACGCCTACGCGAACTCGACCCGGATCAATTGGAATGTCGTGCTGACCGATCCGGGGCCGGCCGACGTACTGCCCGCCGAGCTGTACACCCGCGGCGCATTGGCCATCCAGGCCTTGCGCAGCGCGATCAACAATGACGACGTCTTCTTCCGGTTGATCCGGGAGTGGCTGACCAAGTACCAGTACGGCAATGCCAAGGTCACGGATTTCATCGATATGGCCAATGCCGTGACCGGCCGCAGCACGAACGCGTTGTTCAAGACCTGGCTGACCGATAAGGGCAAGCCGGCCTACAAGCCGACCGACGCCACTTTCGACGCCAATGCAAAACGCGCTCCGAGGTCGGTAACCCCGACACCGGCCAAGCCGAAAGTATGGGACGACCTCTACGCGGTGGTGACCCAGAAGCAGTAATTGTGGAATCGACGCCGGGCCCGTGGCAACACGGGCTCGGCGTTGCCGATCTATCCACCTTCGATCGACAAGAATGAACCGCATGAGTAAAACCAGTGAGCGCGCGGCCGTCCTGGACCGGCTGTGGGAGGAACACCTGCGCGCGAATTTCCCCGACCGACTACGCGGCGCGGAACCGGCGGGCGTCGAAATGGTGTTACTCGACGCGGCCATCGCGGGCTGCGTATCCACCTGGCAGGACAACGGCGGCCACCTGGACGACGAACTGCTCCGCATCCTGCGCAAGCGCATCGCGGACCTGGATCAGGTGCTGCCCCTGCTCACCGACACCGAGGAGTTGCGCTACTGCTGGCGCCTGCACCGGCTCGCCGTGCACGCCGCGGACTCGGGCGCGCGACTGTACTGACCGCGATTCGCGCCCGGCTCGCGCTCGGCCGGATCGTCACGTCGTCCGCATCGAGCGCGGGTTGCGCACCTGCGCAACCGAATTCGACGAGCTGGCCCGCCCACCGGAGAATCCGCACTGCGACCGGCGATGCGGGCCTGCTCGTGGTCGACAATCCGCACACCCTGCCGACCCGGCCCCCGCCCCGCACCAGCGCGATCACCCGCACCCGCTGACAGCGCTTACGATTCGTTTATCGACCGATGATGCCGCCGCAGTAGTGTTCGGCGGTCGACGTGCCAGGCTGGCGACGTCGGTTGTCGAGTGCGCGAAGGGATGCCGAAGCGTTGTGACCACAGCAGAACAATTCCGGGAGATCATGGCGCGGCTGCATACCGTGGCCGACGAATACCTCGCCGCGGAAGCCGAATTGGCGCAGGTGACCAAGGAGCTCGAGGCCGGCCTGGACGAGGCGGATCTGGTCGCGGAGGCCAGCCGCGATCCGCAGCTGATGGCCGAGCTCCAGACCTTCACCAAGGCCTTCCGCGCCGCGCGCGACGGGCAGGCGGACGAGGTGGACACCGACTGGACCGTGGAGATCCGTGCCTTCGCCGAGGCCTATCAGGCGGCGGAGGTCAACGGCGTACCGGTGCAGTCGATTTCGCACGCGGGCTGGCGTCCCGGCGCGCGCATCGGGGCGCACACGGCCGTCGCGCAGTCCGTCCTGCTGGCCCGCCACGAGACCGGCGACGGTGCGACGCTCATCTTCGAGGAGGGACACCTGGACTCGTTCGCCTGTGGTGGCCTCGGCGGCGACTTCACCGCGCGCCCGTTCGCGATCAAGACGGTGATCGACTCGGGGCTGTGCGGCGTGCTCGCGCCCGGCGCGGCGAAACTCGAATTGATCAGCGAGAACGGCACGATCTTCCCGGCCGATGTGGTGGCGCACACGTTCGCGGTGACCATCGATCTGCCGAGTGAACGCAGGCTGAACCAGCTGCGCCGGGCCTACGCGACCCCCGACGACCAGATGCCGCTGGTGTTCGAGAGCGACGGCCGCGGCGAGAACGACGAGACCCTCGACCACTTCACCGTCCGCGTGTACGGCGGCAACCACGCGCTGATGTACACGGGACCGGTTCTCGCTGACCAGTTCTGAGCGGTGACCTAGCCGGTGGCCGATCCGGCGGACCCGGTCGGTGTGCCGAGCACCGCGTTGAGCAGCTGACCGAGCGACTCCCCCGCCAGGCGGAGCTGGGATTCGGCGACCGGGAGGAACTGGCCGGTGTATTCGTCGCCGATGGTGTTCGAGGCCGGATAGACGCCGGGCTCCAGAACGATCCGGCAGCTGGCCTCGGCCCACCGGATCGGATCGGTATCCGGCTGGGCCGGCGGCAGCGCGGGCGCAGGCAGGGCCAGCAGCCGCTGCACCTCTTCGGCGTCGCTCGCGTGCCGGGTGTTGAGCAGGCCGCTGTCCCACACCGCGTGCAGGTTGGTGCCGCGGCCCAGGTACTGGAGCTTGATCTCGTTTCCGCCGCGGTCGCGCGCGTACCCGGCGTGCATCGGCTGGTTGATGTCACCGACGAAATGCACGATGAACTTCAGTGCCTGACGACGGTCGGCCACCGGACGCGCCCGGTCGGCGAGTATCGCGGTCTGCCGCCGCAGCGCCTCGATCACGTTCTGGCCGTCGTTGCCGTTCACCGCGGGGTCGTACACGCAGCCGTTCTCGGCGATGTTGACGTAGTGCCACGGCGCGGAGATCTTCCCCAGCTCGGGATCGTTGTTGCGTACCGTGTCGGCCCAGTTGGCCACCCCGGCGAGCGTCGGGTCCGGCTCGCCCGCCAGCAGCCGGTCGACCTCGGCCCTGGCCGGTGGGCTCAATCGCAGGTCCGCGATGGCACCGGTGGTGTTGTGGCCCTGCGGCCCCCAGGCATTGGCGGCGGGGGGCACCGACAGCAGGATCGCGGCGGCGGCGCACATGCTGACTACGGCTGCTTTACCTAGCATCAAGAACAAATCCCTTCCGAGCGCACCCGCCGTCGCGGGGCATGGATTGAGTTATGTTTCGCCTCTTGCTGTTTCGAGTATCGACGACAAGTGGCATATGCCGAACAAACTTCGGGATAAATCTTCGTGCGCCAGGTATTCCTTCCGGCCGAGCCGGATTGCCCGAAAGTCGGTCGCCAGGTAGATGCTGACCTGCGGTTCCGGCCCGTACCGTCCAGGAACGCACCCGCTGCCGCGGGGTACGCGATCAACCGGCGGTGTGCCGAACACCGCACTGTCTGCGAGGGTTTCATGCGAATACTCCGATTCCACCATTGCACGGCCACCGCCGTACTGGCATTGTCGCTGGGCGGTTGCGCGTCGACGCCGGAGGAACCGGCGGCACTACTGCCCAGCCGGCTCCAGAACCAATCGATCACCTGGCACGATTGCCGGACCGGCGCGACGGACGAGGTCGGCGACCGTCTGGCCGCGGCAGGCGCGCAGTGCGGGGAGTTCGAAGCGCCGTTGAACTACGCCGACCCCGCCGGACCGACCATCACGATCGCCGTCGCGCGCCGGGCCGCGACCGACAGCGCGCACCGGCTCGGAACGTTGCTGGTGCAGACCGGCGGACCTGGACCGTCCCGCGACGGCGTGACGATGATCGTCGACGGCCCCGACGGCGGCCATCCGGCACCGGCCCTCGCGGAACGCTACGACCTGGTCGGCATGGATCCGCGATTCTTCGGCGCCAGCACGCCACTCGAATGCGGCTGGCCCACCGGCACATATCTCGGGCTCGCCCAGTCCGCGCCGAACACTCGCGCGGACTTCGACCGCAGCGTCGACACCGCGCGCGAGCTGGCCGGGCGCTGCGCGCCGAATCGGGCACTGCTGCCGCACGCCTCGACGCGCAACGTCGCGCGGGACACCGACCTGCTGCGAATACTCCTCGGGGAGCGAAAGATGTCGTATATCGGCTGGTCCTGGAGCACCTATCTGGGCGCGGTGTACACGCAGATGTTCGGCGATCACGTCGATCGGGTCGTGCTCGACAGCGCACTCGATCCGCGCGCCCCCGGCCCGGACCTGACCCGCGACACGGCTTCCGCCGATGCGGCGGCGCTGGCGGACTGGGCCCGCTGGGTCGCCGATCGCGACGCGGAATTCGACCTGGGCACAACGGAAGACGCCGTCCTCGGTGCCGTCGACGACGTCCTCCGCCGGGCCGCCACCGACCCGATACCGCTCGGTACGCTCACGATCACCGCCGACATGATCCCCGGTCTGCTGCTGACCGTGGACGATTCCGCGGCGTCCTATGCCGAACTCGGCAAACAGGTGCGCGCGCTGCGCGACGGGACCGAGCCGACGCCGGCCATGGCGAGCAAACTGGCGCTCTACACCGACCCCACCACCGTGCCCGAATTCGGTTTCAGCGCAACCGTGGCCAACCAGTGCGCCGACCGCGCGGCGCGCCCGATCGAGGCCTACTTCGCCGACATCCAGCGCCACCGGGACACCGAACCGCTGTTCGGCCCGCTGGCCCGGCACCTCACCCCGTGCGCGGTGTGGCCGGTAGCCCCGGCCGAACCAGCCACCGAGATCGGCAACCGGGTCCCCGCCCTGCTCATCGGCGCCGCCGGTGATCCGGTCGCCCCCGCCGCGGGCCAACTAGCACTGCGCCGAGCACTTTCCGGCTCCCGATCGATCACCCTGGCCCGCGCGTTCCGGCACGGCGTCTATCTCATCGAGGCCGGCAGCTGCGTCGACAGCGCGGTCGAGCAGTACCTGCTGAACGGCGCGCTTCCCGCCGAAGACTCGACCTGCCAACGCGATCCGAGCTGACCTAGCGAGCGCCGGGCCTGCGCAGCCCGGCCTCGTGCGCCACGATCACCGCCTGCACCCGGTCCCGCACCCCGAGTTTCGTCAGAATGTGTCGCACATGGGTTTTCACGGTTCCCTCCCCCACCGCCAACGCGGCCGCGATCTCCGCGTTGGACAACCCGCTCGCCAGCTCGTGCAGCACCGCGGTTTCCCGCTCGGTCAGGCCCGCGACCTGTTGTCGCGCGGCCTGGTTGACCGGCGGCGCGAGCCGGTCGATCAACCGCCGCGTCGTGGACGCCGCCAACACCGCGTCGCCCGCGTGCACGTGCCGCACCGCGGACAAGAAGTCTTCCGCCGGTGCGTCTTTGAGCAGGAACCCGCTGGCCCCCGCGCGCACCGCGGCCATCGCGTAGTCGTCGAGGTCATAGGTGGTCAGCACCAGCACCTTCGGCGGCCGATCGAGCGACAGTATCCGCCGCGTGGCCTCGAGCCCATCCAGTCGTGGCATCCGCACGTCCATCACGACCACTTCCGGCGCGGCCCGCACCACCTCGGCCACGCCGGTCAGCCCGTCCCCCGCCTCACCGACCACGCGCATATCCGGCTGCGAGTCCACCACCATCCGAAACCCGGCCCGCACCAACGCCTGATCCTCGACCAGCACCACCGTGATCACCGGCTACACCTCGGCAGGCAGCGGAATCCGCGCCGCCAGAATATGCCCGGATCCGCCTGGCCGCCGCCGCAATTCGAGATCGCCACCGTAGGCTCCCACCCGCTCGCGCATGCCGACCACACCGAATCCGCCCTGACCCGAGGCCCGTTCGGCCCGGCCGTCGTCGCCGACGCTGACCAGCAACCAGTCGTCTCGGTGCCGCACCGAAACCTCCGCGCGCACACCGGATCCGGCGTGCTTCACGACATTGGTCAACCCTTCCTGCACAATCCGATAGACCACCAGACCCACCCCCGAGTCGAGCAGCCCGGACGGCAGGTCGACGGCCAGGTCCACCGGCAGTCCCGCGTCCCGGACCTCGTCGACCAGCCGGGTCAGGTCGGCGATGCCGACCCGCGGCACCGGCGATGCGTCACCCTCGGCCTCCTCCCGCAGCACCCCGATCGCCCGCCGCGTCTCGTCGAGCGCCCGCCGGCCGTGATCACCGATCGCCGCCAACGCCCCGGCCGCCGCCGCCGGGTCGGTCCGGGCCGCGTAACGCCCGCCGTCGGCCTGCGCGACGATCACCGCCAGGGAGTGGGCGAGGATATCGTGGATGTCCCGCGCGATCCGGGTCCGCTCGGACAGCACCGCGAACCGGGTCCGCTCGTCCCGCGTCCGTTCCAGCAGCGCCGCGTGCTCGGCCATGGCCAGGAACTCCCCGCGCCGGGCCCGCTGCCAGGCGCCGCCCAGCCATGCGGCGATCACCGTGCTGGCCAGGAACGCGCCGACGAGCACATGCGCCAGTGCAGGCATGGACAACTGCGGCCAGCTCCACCCGCCCAGCGCCGCACCGCCCAGTCCCGCGATCAGCCCGCCGCGACTCCAATGCCGCCCGCTGTGCGCGGCCAGCGTGTACACCACGATCGGCACCGCGACGTCGGCCGGCAGCGCACCCGTCGTATGCCGCACCGTCGTCCACTGCACCAACGCCGCGCACGCCACCAGCACCGCCGCCGCCTCCGGCCATCGCCGCCGGAACGTCAGGGGCACCAGCACCGCCACCGACAGCCCGTAATACGCCGCGTCGGCGCCCACCAGCACGCCGAAGAGCACGCACGCCAGGATCAGGATCCCCGTCGTCCCCGCATCCACCACTGACGTTCGCCGACGCAACCAGAACACCACCCGCTCGTCGACCACCCGCTCACCTTAGGGCTCCGGCCAACGCCGACACGTCTGCCGCAGGGATGACACACGGGCCCCGACACGTGCGACTTCCGGGATAGCGGGGGACAAAGCGTACGTCCAGTCGGATTCGGCGGCGTGCGGACGGGCCGCCGTTCGCTCGACCGAATCCTGTTCGTGCTCTGCGCGTTTCATTTTCGCAGGACAATCGGGGGCGACGGCCACAGCGCCGCGGGCGGCCGGCTCGGCGGCAGTGGCGCCGGTACATCTGCACGTTCAGGTGCAAGTTCGGTTGAATTGGATCGTTCCAGCGATACCATCAGGGTAGGCATGGTGTGGTTCGTCACAGCGACGGGCGCGATACCGGCAAGGTCTTCGAGAAGCGGAGTAGCAGGCATGGTCACGGAACCGGTCCGGATCACCGGGATCGACGCGCGGGTCGCGGATCGCGGTCCGACTGCTCTGCGCATCGCGGTCGGTGGTCAACTGCGCAAGCTTCGGGAGGAAAAACGCATCACACCGATCGAGGCAGGCGAGCACATCCGCGGCTCGCACGCCAAGATCAGCCGGCTGGAGCTCGGCCGGACCGGCTACAAGGATCGCGACATCCTCGACCTGCTGACCCTCTACGGCGTCACCGAGCCGGACCAGCGCGAGATGTTCCTCGAGCTGGCGCGCAAGGCCAACCAACCGGGCTGGTGGCACCGCTACAACGACCTGCTCCCACCCTGGTTCGAGACCTACCTCGGGCTGGAGGGCGCCGCGCAGACGATCCGGACGTTCGAGGGCCAACTGATCCCCGGGCTGCTGCAAACCGAGGACTACACGCACGCGGTCATCGCCGTCAGCCACCAGAACGCCGAGGCGACGCGGCGGGTGGAACTGCGCACGAAACGCCAGGAGATCCTCGACCTACCGGACGGGCCCAGGCTGTGGGCGGTGCTGGACGAGGCGGTGCTGCACCGGCCGATCGGCGGCCGGAAGGTGCTGCGCGAACAGATCGAGCACCTGGTCCAGATCTCGCACAAGCCCGGCGTGACCATCCAGGTGCTGCCCTACGACGCAGGCGGCCACGCGGCCGCGGGCAGTTCGTTCACCATGCTCCGGTTCGCCGAGCGGGAATTACCCGACATCGTCTACCTGGAGCAGCTGACCAGCGCGCTGTATCTGGATCGCAAGGAGGATCTCCAGCTCTACCGCGAGGTGATGGACAAGATCGCGGTGCAGGCCGAGACGCCGGAGCGCACCCGCGCGCTGCTCGCCGCGACCGCCGCGGAACTGTAATCGCGGAGGACGCTCAGCCGGCGACTTTGTCCGCCCACGCGGGCAACGCCTCGCTCGAGATGTCGGCGATCTCGACCAGCCGCGACCGGTCGACACCCAAGCGGCTCAACTGGATCAGCCCCTGCGCCACCACCACGATGTTCGCGCTGTGCGCCGACAGCGTGGCCGTGTCGGCCGCGCCGCCGAGACGCGCTGCGGGATAGAGCCGTTCGGCCACGCCCTGCTCCATGGCCGTGGTGGTCCTGGTGCTGATGTCGACCACCTCATGGATGCGCGAGCCGAGCTGCGCGATGCTGTTGATCATCAGGCATCCGCGCCGATTCGGTTGTGCCGCACAGTCATCGATGACCGCGTGGAACAGCGCGCGCACCGCGGCCCTGGCCGAACCCGGCGCGGCGGCGACCACGTCGCGCACGAATCGCGCGCGCCGCTCGCAGTAGCGCTCGAACACCGCGAGGAACAATCCCTGCTTGCTGCCGTACGCGGCATACACGCTGCCATTGCCGACGCCGGTGGCGCGCGAGATGTCCTCGACGGAGGTGTCGTCGAAACCGTGCGACCAGAACAGCTCGGTGGCGGTGTCGAGCAGCCCCGATTCGTCGAACTGTCGTGGGCGTCCCATGCGCTCACCGTACCAACCGAAGTGCGAGATAACCCACACCACTTGTTTCTGGAGGCGTCACTCCACAACAATGGTTGACATGGCCCCTAACTCCACCGAGCAGCCCCGCCGACGGGTGGGCATCCTGGTCTTCGACGGCGTGAAGATGCTCGACTTCGTCGGCCCGGCCGAGGTTTTCGTGGAGGCGAACCAGACCGTGCCCGGTTACGAGGTGGTACTGATCTCCGCCGACGGCAACGACGTGCAGACCTCGATCGGCGCGCGGATCGAGGTGGGCGCCGCGGCGGCCGACGCGGGCCGCTTCGACACGGTCGTCATCCCGGGCAGCGAGCTGCCGCCCGCCAGGTTCGTCACACCCGAGCTGATCGCCGCGGTCCGGCACCTGTCCTGGAACACCCGCAGGCTGGCCTCGATCTGCAGCGGCGCGTTCGTCCTGGCCGAACTGGGACTCTTCGACGGCCGCCGCGCGACCACACACTGGAAGTTCACCGCGGACCTCGCGCGGCGCTATCCGGCGATCCTGGTGGACGCCGACGCGATCTTCGTGCGTGATGGAAACCTGTACAGCTCAGCGGGAGTCGCGGCCGGCATCGACCTGGCGCTGGCCCTCGTCGAGGAGGACTACGGCGCCGACGCCGCCCGCCGGGTCGCCCAGCTGCTCGTGGTCTACATGCAGCGCGCGGGCGGGCAGTCGCAGTTCTCGGCGTCACTGAGCGGACCGGTGCCGCGCAGCCCGCTCGTGCGCAAGGTCGTCGATCTGATCTGCGCGGACCCGGCGTTCCCGCACACCGTCCAGACGCTGGCCGCGCACGCCATGGTCAGCGTCCGGCACCTGACCAGGCTGTTCCGCGCCGAGCTCGAACGCTCACCCGCCGAGTACGTCGCGTTCATCCGGTTCGGCGTCGCCCGCGACCTGCTGCACGCCGGGCACAGCGTCACCGAGGCCGCGATGAGCGCCGGATACGGCAGCAGCGAGGCGTTACGGCGAGCCTTCGTCGCCCGGCTCGGTATTTCGCCGCGCAAGTATCAGCAGCGCTTCCGCTCCACCGGCTCCGCGTTCGAGCCGATGACGGCGGCCGTGTCCTGAACGGGGGCTTTTGCGGCCCGTCCGGAGGGGCGCCGAAGGGGTCGCGCACCGGAAACTGAGTGCGGCACAACGCCATCGATCCCCGTGATCGAGAAAGGAACTCCATGTCTTCCGCGATCACCATCGTTCTCGTGCACGGCGCGTTCGCCGATGCGTCCAGCTGGGGCCCGGTCACCGAGCGGCTGCTCGCCGGCGGGCACCGCGTCGTGGTACCCCCGGTGTCCAACCGCAGCCTGTCGGCCGACGCGGCGTACATCAAGTCGTTCGTCGAGCAGATCGACGGGCCGGTTCTGCTGTGCGGCCACTCCTACGGCGGCGCGGTGATCACCGTTGCCGGGGTCGCCGACAATGTCGTCGGCCTGGTCTTCGTCTCGGGCTATGTGCTGGAAACCGGCGAGAGCCTCGGCCAATTGCAGGGCGGTTTCCCGGACTCCGACCTGGCCGCCCACCTCGTCTACGCGCCGTATCCGGTCGCCGGCGGCGAGCCGGGCACCGACGTCTCGGTCGAGGTCGCCGCCTTCCCCGAGGTATTCGCGGCGGGCCTGGACAAGACCAGGGCGCAGGTGCTCGCGGTGTCCCAGCGGCCGCTGTCCGCGGCCGCGTTCGGCGAGCCGGCGACCGCGACAGCCTGGCGCACCAAGCCGGGATGGGGGATCGTTTCCAGTGCGGACCGCACCATCAATCCCGACGTCGAACGCTTCGGCTACCAGCGGGCCGCCCTGCGGTCGATCGTCGAGCTCGATGCACCGCACCTCGTGATGCAGACCCACCCCGATGAGGTCGCCGCGGTGATCGGCGAAGCGCTCGCCGCGTTGGCCTGAGATCTCCGAATCCAACCGTGCCGCACTGTTTCTCCACCACTATCGAAAGGAACAACCATGACCGGAAACCCACACGGCGTCGCATTGGAGCCGGCCGCACAGGAGTTCGTGGACGCGACCTCGACTCCCCCGTTCCTGTACCAGCTCGCACCGGAGGAGGGCCGCAAGGCGGTCGATTCGGTGCAGGACACCCCCATCTTCAAGCCGGAGATCGACGAGGAGTGGATCACCGTCGAGGGCGGCCCGACCGGCTCGGTGCGCGCACGGATCGTCAAGCCCAAGGGCGCCACCGAGACGCTGCCCGTCATCCTCTACACCCACGGTGCCGGTTGGGTTTTCGGCGACGCGCACACGCACGACCGGCTGGTGCGTGACCTCGCCGTCGGCGCGCACGCGGCGGTGGTGTTCCCCGAGTACGACCGCTCGCCGGACGTGCGCTACCCGGCGGCCAACGAGCAGTCCTACCGCGTCGCCCAGTGGGTGCGCACGCAGGGCGCCGAGAAGAACCTCGACCCGTCGCGCATCGCGGTGGCAGGCGACTCGGTCGGCGGCAACATGGCCATCGCGCTGACCCTGATGGCCAAGGAGCGCGGCGACGTCTCGTTCGTGCAGCAGGTGCTGTTCTATCCGGTCACCGACGCCAACTTCGACACCGGCTCCTACGAGCGCTTCGCCGAGGGCTACTTCCTGGCCCGCGACGGCATGAAATGGTTCTGGGACCAGTACACCACCAGCGAGGAGGATCGCGCGCAGATCACCGCGTCGCCGCTGCGGGCCACCACCGAGCAGCTGTCCGGCCTGCCGCCCGCGCTGGTCATCACGGCCGAGAACGACGTGTTGCGGGACGAGGGCGAGGCGTTCGCGGCGAAGTTGCGCACCGCGGGCGTGCCGGTGATCGCGGCGCGCTACGGCGGCATCATCCACGACTTCGTGATGGTCAACTCGATGCACGACACCAACGCCGCCAAAGCCGCTGTCGCCCAGGCGGTCGCGGTCCTACGCAACGCCCTGTACCCCGCGTAATCCAGAAAGGGATCCTTCGTGAGTACCTCCCCCACCATCGTGCTGGTGCACGGCGCGTTCGCCGACTCCTCCAGCTGGAACGGCGTCGTCGAAGTGCTACGCGCCCAGGGATATCCGGTCGTCGCCGCGGCCAATCCGCTGCGCGGCCTGGACAGCGACGCCGCCTACGTCGGCTCGGTCCTCGATGACGTCGACGGCCCGGTTGTCCTGGTCGGCCATTCCTACGGCGGCAGCGTCATCACCGTCGCCGCGGCGGGCAAGGCGAACGTACAGGCGCTGGTCTACATCGCCGCCTTCATCCCGGCCGAGGGCGAGAGCGCGCTGGAACTGACCGACAAGTTCCCCGGATCCACCCTCGGGCCGACCACCCGCCCGGCGAATTACCCGCTCGCGGACGGCAATACCGGCACCGAGCTCTACATCCGCCAGGACGAGTTCCCCGCCCAGTTCGCCGCGGACGTCCCCGCCACCGCGGCCGAACTGATGGCCGTGACACAGCGGCCCGTCGCCCTGGACGCTTTGCAGCAGCCCGCCAAAGCGGCTGCGTGGCAATCTATCCCGGCCTTCGCGTTGGTCACCACCGAGGACAAGAACATTCCGGTGGAGGTCCAGCGGTTCATGGCCGAGCGCGCGTCCGCGCACACCGTCGAGGTTCCGGCCTCGCACGCGGTGAGCGTCTCCATGCCCGGCGTGGTCAGTGACCTGATCACCCTGGCCGCGGAGAAGTAGGACACCGAGAATCCGGTCCCGCCCGAGGTTTTCGGGCGGGACCGGATTCTCCTGCGTCAGCCGATCGCGGCGGTGAGCGCCGCCTGGCCACCGACCACCGGGAACGACACCTTCGTCTCGGCGAGGTTCACCCCGAAACCGGGGCCCGGCTTGGGCCGCAGGGTGAACTCGTTGTCGCTGGACAACACCACCACGCCGAGCTTGTGCCCGCGCGCCAGCAGGTAGTCGTGCGGTTGCATGGACAGGTTCACCGCGTACTCCTTGCCCGGCGTGATCGGGCTCGTCTTGCTCAGCGACTCCCGGTTCTGCGGGTCCACCCAGCCGCGGGTGACGATCCGGGAGCTGCCGTCGGGCGAGCGATCCACCAGCAGCGCGGTCACATTCGCGGCCGGCCGCTGGAACGTCATCCGGAACGCGACGTCCACCGCACCGCTGATCCGCAACGGGGTCGCGGTCGCCTTGGAGAAGTACGCCAGCCGGTTCGGCGAGCTCGGCGCGGCGACGAGCTCGGCGGCCACCTTGGTCGCGTCGTCGTCGAGGGATTCGGTGACCCGCCCGGCGCCGGTCGAGGCCAGCCCGCCGATGGCACGACCGCCGGGCTGGAAGACCGCCGTCGCGGCCGCCGTGGCCGGGGCGGGCCACTCCGCCTCGTTCACCCAGGACTTGTCCTCGCGCTGGATGGTGGCCTTGGGCTCGCGGTCGATCCCGTTGTTCTGGCCGAGCAGATACTTGCTGAACCAGCGGTTCACCGTGCGCAGCCACTCGTCCCTGCGCAGGCCGATCGGGTCGGTGTGGCCGGACTGGTGCAGCCAGATCTTGTGCGGCACACCGGCCTTCTTCAGCGCGTCGTACCACTGGGCGACGTTCTTGGTCTTGACGTTGAAGTCGTTGAGCCCGTGCACGGCGAGCACCGCGGCACGCACCTTGCCGACGTCGTTGAGGTAGTTGCGCTCGTTCCAGAATGCCGTGTAGTTGCCGTCGACCCGGTTCTGGTCCTGCTCGATCTTGTCGATGATCGGGGCGCAGATCTTGCGATCGGCCCTGGTGTAGACGTACTTGGCCAGCACGTCGGTGTCTTCGCCCTGGTAGGTGCCCGGCGCGACCACCGCGCCGCCCGCCCGGTAGTAGTCGTACCAGTTGCTGATCGCGGCGATCGGCACGATGGCCTCCAGTCCGGGCACGCCGGTGGAGGCGACCGCGTTGGGCAGGGTGCCGTTGTAGGACACGCCCATCATGCCGACCTTGCCGCTGGCCCAGGTGGCGGTGACCGCTTTGCCTTGCGCGTCACGGGCTTTCGCACGCCCGTTGAGCCAGTCGATCGGGGCCCGCGCGCCGATGGTCTCGTTGCGGGCGCCGGACGTCGGGCAGCCGGTGGAGGTTCCGGTGCCGAGCGACTCGCCGTACATCACGGCGAAGCCGCGGGCGAGGAAGTATTCCTCGTACTGCCAGGTGATCTGGCCCTTGTTCAGCGTGATGCCCGCGGCCCGGAGATCCTCGGCCACCCGCGCGCGCAGTTCGCCGGGCGCGGGCGCCATCCGCGCCTCCGCACCGTCCGGCACGTAGAGCTCGACGTCCACACCATGATTCGTGACGTCGTTGCCGCCGGAGAAGTACGGGCTGGCCTGGTAGACAACCGGCAGCTTGCCGGTGGCATCGGCCGGGCGGACCACCTGGACGTGCACCTCGTCGTCCTTGCCGTCGGCGTCGCTGTCGATCGGCGCGCGCACCCAAAGGTCTTGGCGGACAGCCGCGGCCGGGTTGAACACCGGCTGGGCCTCACCCCCGGAGAAGCTGGGTCCGGCCTGCGGTTCGGCCATCGCGGGTGCGCCGGCGAGCAGGAGCGCGGCGGCCACGGCCAGCAGCGCCAGGCGCGGTAGCCGCCGCAGGGTCGACACGGTCCAGCCGACGGCCCGGACCACGCGGGTGCGCGGCCCTCGCCGATCGGGTCTGTGTTGGTGCTGTCTGGATGCCATTGCCTTCTCCTTGTCACCGCTCAGCACGAGGCACTCCCGTGTGAGACTCGAAATAGCTGCTGGCTCAGGGGAATTGCCGGTGCGGGATCAGGGACGACGCGGCGGGGCCTTGCGCTCGATCGCGGACTTCATCGCGTCCAGCCCGATCAGATTGAACTCGCGGCCGAGCGAACGCATCAACGAGTTCTCGGTGGGCCGGTACACGCCGCGCTTGTAATAGACCGCACCCTCATAGGTGCCGACGACACCGCCGTCCGGGGACTGTTTGCCCAGGTACTGGTACCACTTGGTGCGGTTCTGCTGCATCTGCGCGCTGGTGTAGACCGAGGCATTGGCCTCGCGCGGCTCCCGCCCGGTGTAGCGGTCGTTGGGGTAGTCGTACTCGTCGGCCAGGCCGGCCACCGAGTGGCCGAGCTCGTGCAGCACGATCTGTCCCGCCTGGGCGTTCCCGCCGGACGAGGTCGCCACGCCGCCGCCCGCGCCGCCGTACTTCGTGGTGTTGGCCAGCGCGATCACCTGATCGGCCTCGGGCGCCAGGCGCGCGTACTGCAATGCCTTGGTCTCGTTGACGCACAGCAGGCGTTCGGTGCCGCCGCACCAGAAGGTCATGTCCAGCGCGGTATTTCGCATGGTGCCGCGTGGATCGTTGTCCACGCCGGACTCCTGGGACACCACGTTGACCGCCCAGACGTTGAACGAGTTCTTGTACGTCTTGAACGGCTCGACCTGGGTGATCTCGTTCCACCGGTTGACCGCGTGCTGCTTGTAGGTGCCCAGTTGGCTCGACGTGTATCCGTCACCGACGAACACCAGATCGAACCGCTGATTCGACGGCCCGGTCTGCTGGATCGCGATCACGTCCGCCTGCACCGCCGACCGCGGTGCAGGCGACCGGTCGGGCACCGGGGCGACCACCCGGCTGATCGTGCCGTCCGGCGCGAACACTTCCCGTTCCTCGGTCGGCTGGGCCGAGCCGACCGCGACCGACATCGCGGCAATGACGAACGCGCCGAGCATGATTGCGAACATGCGTCGTAACAAGGGCATGACGGAGCTCCTCGAGTGGTTCGCGAATTCGAACCGGACGGCGCGTGCCGATCTTCGGTCTGTCGAATTCCTAACCAAGGAACCACATTTGAGCAGCCATCTCGACTGAGGAATAACTGGGGAATACGAACGGCCCCGACCAGCGGTTACCGCGTCCGGTGCGCCGCGCCCGGCGTCCGGAAATCGATCGGCTCCACCGATTCCTTTCCGGCCGTCGCCGATCCGTCGAATGGCGACTCACCCGCACCCGACGCGAAAGCCATTCGGGCCCAGACCAATACCGCCGCTACCACGGGACGGTCTCGCCGTGCCGATCCAGGAATTGCAGGCCGGGCGCGCCCGCCTGCGCCTCCAGGACATCGACGACGGCGGGGATGCTCTCCTTCGGCTCCAGCGGCGCGTCGGGTCCACCGAGCCGAGTCCGGTTGTGGCCGGGGTCGATGAGCAGCTTGGTGTGCCCGTCGTCGGCATTGCGCGTGGCGTAGCTGCGCATCAGCTGATTGAGCGCGGCCTTGCTGGCCTTGTAGAGCTCGTAGCCGTCCTCGGTGTTCCGCGAGATGCTGCCCTGCTCGGAGGACATGACCGCGACGGTGCCGCCGGGCGCGACGAGATCGCGCAGCGCCTCGACGGTGCGCAGCGGGCTCAGCGCGTTGGTGATCATCACCTCGGTGAACATCTCGGTCGGCACCTCGCCGATCGGCAGATCACCGCGATCGATGGCGGCATTGACGAACAGCAGATCGAGTGGAGTGCCGGTCAGGCGCGTATGGAGCGCGGCCAGTTCCTCCCGGCTGGTCATCTCCAGTGCTTCGACCCGTAGCCGCCCGGTCGAGGCCGCCGCGTGCGCCGGCAGCTCGCCGCCGTCCCGGCGCGCGGTGGCGATGACCTGCCAGCCGCGGCCGGCGAGTTCGGTGGCGAGAACGAGGCCCAGCCCACGGGAGGCCCCGATGACGAGGGCTCGGCGATTCGACGTGTCGGACACGAAAACTCCTTCTAACTGCGGATATGTTTTCTAGACTAGACGTTGCGTCTAGACTAATCCACATCGACGGCCGATGGGTATTGTGTTTCGCATGCCAGCCACGAGCACCCCGCGACCGCGCTCGGGTCCTCGGCGCGACGAGGCCGCGCGCCTGGCGGTCCTGCACGCCGCCGACGATCTGCTCGTCGAGCACGGCTTCAGCGCGCTGACCGTCGAGGCCATCGCGCGCCGGGCCGGCGTCGCCAAGCAGACCATCTACCGCTGGTGGCCGTCGAAGGTCGACATCCTCTTGGACACGATCATCGAGGACACCGGCAAGCACCTGCCGGTTCCGACGGAAACGCCGACGGCCGAGAGCATCCGGGACTATCTGCGCGCCTTCGCCCGATTCCTCACCCGCGATCCCGCGGGCAAGGTGCTGCTCGCGCTCATCGCCCAGGCCCAGCATGATCCGGGCACCGCCGCGAGTCTCCGCGAGCGCTACCTCGGTCCGCGCCGCGCCAGGGAACGCGAGTTGCTCGCGCGCGGCATCGACGCCGGGACGATCGCACCCAGATTGAGCCCCGACGCCGCGCTCGACGCACTCGTCGGCCCGATCGTCTATTGCGCCCTGACCGGCTCCCCCATCCCCCGCGGCCTGGTGGACACCCTCGTCGAGGACCTGCTCGCGCCCCGCTCGAACTGACGTCCGTACAACCGATTTCGCGAAGACGAGGAGGTCCGCATGACATACGTTCCGGAACCGACCAGGTACGAGGGCACGATGAGTTACCGCCGCTCGGGCCGAAGCGGCCTCGACCTGCCGCTGCTCTCGCTCGGCTTCTGGCACAACTTCGGCGACGATCGCCCCTACCTCGTGCAGCGCGAGATCGCCCTGCGCGCTTTCGATCTCGGCATCACTCACTTCGACCTGGCGAACAACTACGGCCCGCCGTACGGCTCGGCGGAGATCAACGCCGGACGCATCCTGCGCGAAGACCTCGCCGCGTACCGCGACGAACTCGTCATCTCCACCAAGGCAGGCTGGGACATGTGGCCCGGTCCGTATGGACAGGGCGGCGGGTCGCGCAAATATGTGCTCGCCTCCCTCGATCAATCGCTGAACCGGCTCGGACTCGACTACGTCGACATCTTCTACTCGCACCGGTTCGACCCGACGACCCCGCTGGAGGAGACCGCGGCCGCGTTGAATACCGCTGTCCGCCAAGGGAAAGCGCTCTACGTCGGGATTTCCTCCTACACCGCGCAGGATTCGCGCACGATGGCGAGGCTGCTGCGCGAGCTCGGTACCCCGCTGCTCATCCACCAGCCGTCCTACTCGATGCTCAACCGCTGGATCGAGACCGAGGGCCTGCTCGACGCCGCCGCCGAAGAGGGCTTCGGCGTCATCGGGTTCACCGCACTCGCGCAGGGCCTGCTCACGTCCAAGTACCTCGACGGCATTCCGCCGGAATCGCGTGCCGCACAAGCCAAGTCGTTCCAGAACGAGCTGCTCACCCCGGAGATGATCGACCGGCTGCGCAAGCTCGACACGCTCGCGGACAAGCGCGGGCAGACCCTGGCGCAACTGGCCCTGGCCTGGGCGCTGCGCGACGAGCGGGTGACCTCGCTGGTCATCGGCGCGTCCACCACCGAACAGCTCGAGCAGAACGTCGCGGCGCTGGGCGCCCTCGAATTCAGCGCCGACGAGCTGGCCGAGATCGACGCGCTGCTCGAGCACGACGGCGAGGTCGATCTGTGGCGGGCGGCGCGGCAGGGCACGCTCTGAAAGGTGTGCCCCGGCTCAGATCGTCGGATTCACCACCTCCAGGCCGAGGGCGAGTCCGCCCGCGTGCTCGTGTTGGGTGTCGCGCAGGTACAGGTGCTGGGTGAGCACGTTGATATCGCGCCAGAGCCGCTGCACCGGGCTCGACTCGTAGATCGCGCTCGCACCGGCGATCCGGAACAGGTCGTCGACGGCGGCGCGGCAGGTATCGGCGGCCCACACCGCTTGCTGGTGCAGCTCGCAGCGGTCGGCCACCGCGAGCCGGCTCAGGTCCGCGCCGCGCAGCCGCCGCTCGACGTAGGTATCGAACACCGCCCGCGTCGACTCGCGGGCGGCCCGGATCGCGGCCTGCGCCCGGCCGACCGTCCGCTGGATCACCGGATCCTCGGACGCGGGCCGGAACTTCGGCGGCCCGACCCGCGTCGGCAGCACGCCGAGCACCTCGTCGAGGGCGTGCTCGGCGGTGCCGATCGCGACCCCGGCGAATCCGGGCGCGAGCAGGCTGAACAGCGGGAGCCGATACTTCGCGTCCGTGAGCCTGCCGGGCGCGAAGAACGGAAAGGTCCGCCGCGCGGGCACATACACGTCATCGAGCGCGAAACTCATCGAGCCCGTCCCGCGCAGGCCGGCCACGTGCCAGTCGTCGATGACGCTCACCTGCTCAGCGGGCACCACCACCGAGACGAGTTCGGGGAGCCCACCGGCGCCCGCCTTCGGCGCGCCGTCCGCGTCGAGCAGCACGGTGTTCGCCATAACCCAACCGGCATAACCGATTCCGCTGGCGAACGGCCACCGCCCGGTCACCCGCAACCCGCCCTCGGCGGGCGTGCTCCGGCCGTTCGGGCCGAAGACGAGCGACATCGGCCCGATCCCCTCGGCCAGGACCTCGTCGACGCCCTCGGCGGGCAGCTTCGACGCCACGATGGCGGGTGTCGTCGCACAGATGAACAGACTCCACGCGGTGCTCGTATCCGCGTAGGCGAGCGCCCGCACGATCTCGAACGCCTCGTCCAGCCCGATCAGTCCGCTGCCGCCGACCCCGGCCGGGGTGAACACGCCCCACAGCCCCGCGGCCGTGACCGCGTCGACCACCGCGGCCGGAAGACCACGCGCGTCCTCGGCTTTCTGGCTGTACTGCCGCGCGATCGGCGCGAGTTCGGTCACCGCACCGAGCGCGTCGTCCAGCGACCGAATGACCATCGGCGAACTCCTTCGACGTCGGGCGCGCGCCGCGCCGGGGCAGATTTCCGGTTCAGCGTCTCCCCCGCTCGATCGAACGCGAAAGCCCGGTTTTCACTGAGCGGACCGAGGATTCTGAATCGGTGAAGATTTACGCCGATCGGGCGCCCGTCGCCGCCCGGCAGTTGGTCACGGATCTCCTGGTGACGGCGTGGGTGTACGGCTCGATCAGGGCCGCGCTCTGGCTGCACGACCTGGTACGCACACTCGCGGTTCCCGGGCAGAAGTTGGCGGGCGCCGGCGGCGGCCTGGCCGACAGCCTCGGCGACGTCGGCCGCAAGGTGGGCCGGGTCCCGGTGGTCGGCGACGACCTGACCTCCCCGTTCGAACGGGCCGCGGGCGCAGCCCGCTCGATGGCCGAGGCCGGACAGGATCAGCAGGCGCTCGCCAACGATCTCGCCTTGGCCCTCGCCATCGGCCTGCTCATCGTCCCGCTCGGGCTCGTCCTGTTCGTCTGGCTCCCCCTGCGGGTGCGCTGGATCCGAAGAGCCGCGGCGGCGGTATCGCTGCGCACCCTGCCGGGCGGGCAAGACCTGCTCGCCTTGCGCGCGCTCACCAATCAACCACTGCGCACACTCAATCGGATCGATGCGGATGTCGTGGCCGCGTGGCGGCGCGGCGACGACGACACGGTCCGCGCACTGGCCGCGCTGGAGTTGCGCGGACTGGGTCTGCGCGGCAGCTGAATTCGGCAGCCACGCGGGCGGACCAGGTACATAACTCAGCACGATTCAAAAGCGTGACAACGCTTCTGGCGTGCGGCACGCTCGAGTCAGGTCAAGAGTGCCAGCGTCAAGTCCCCGGCTAGCTGGCCGGCAACCCTCCAACCGCGGCGGGGTGCCCCGGGTCAAGACCAGGCCGAGCCGCGTAATGCGGCCCGGGCAAGCGCGGGCTCCACGGACTTTTGGAGCCCTCCCGAGAGATGGGGGTGCGAGCCATGTCCGAAATGCGAACTCCCCTCTCACGCCTGGGCCTGTGCCCGGTCCATCGAGCGACAACCAGAGGGGATCGACATGACTACGGCCACGCCAGCTCTCGGAGACCGCGTGTTGGACACCACCAGGCAAGAATTCGACCACGCGTCGTTGACCGCGCTGTTGAACGGCGACGTGCACGCAGTACGACTGGCCGGATTCGTCCGGCCCGACGCGCTCGACCACTTACGCACGGCGTTCGTCGGCAGGCAGGATCACGGGCCGCTGGCCACCGACCCGCAGTTCCGGCGGATCGGGCACGCGTTCTCCGAGACCGGCACCGAGGCCGGACGTACGGCGTACTTCGACGAGGCGCGGCACAATATCGACCGGCTGCGCGACATCGCCTCGCCGTATTCCTATCCGGCGGATGACATCCGGCTGCTGCTGGACGAGATCTGGCCTGCCGGAGCGAGTTTGCTCCGGCGCGACGGGCGAGCCTTCTTCGCCGGCGTCGCGCGTTACCAGCTCGCCGGGGTGGATCTCGAGCCGCACACCGACAACGTGAGCCGAAACCTGCCGGAGGACTTCGCGATTCGGATCGTCCGCCAGCTCTCGGTCAACGTCTACCTCGATGTGCCGGACCGCGGCGGGGAATTGCAGATCTGGGACGACTATCCCGACGAGAGCGAGTATCGAGACCGCTCCGGCGACCGGGTGTACGGCATCGACCGCGCGGCCGTCGGCGAGCCGGCGCTGGTCATCACGCCGCGGGTCGGCGACGCGATCTTCATCGATCCGCGCCGGGTGCACGCGGTCGCGCCCGCGCAGGACCGCCCGCGCATCACCATCGGGCTGTTCATCGGGGTCAGCGATCCGGCCGAGTCGTTGAAGGTGTGGAGCTGATGACGACGACCACGCTGCTCTCCGCCTCGCACAAGGCAGCCTACGACCTCCGCTCGGACGGCATCACCACCGACGGACGCTCCACCGTGCTGCTGGTCAGCGTCGGCGCGGACTATCACGAGGGCGAGAAGCTCGCCGCCACTATCGATCTGATCAACCGGTCGAACTTCGGTCGCTGCGCGATCGCGGTCGCGGACACCCTGCAACGCCATAACCTCAGCGGCGGAACAGATATCGATCGGCACGCGCGGGCGCGCATCGCCGGCGACCAGTGGATCGCCCGCAATATCGGCTACCTCGACCAGATCGACTGCCCGACAAACATATTGCGCTGGGACTTCGCGCTGTCCCATCCGCGTTACGGCGATCTGTACGACGCGATCGAGCATGCCTACGAGACCGACGAACCGTATCGGCACGCGATCGACACCACCATCGACCGGTTCATCGAGCGGCGGCTCTCGCGCGAACCGGACGTCGATCAGGAAGCGGTCCGGAAGTCCTGCCGCGCATACCTTTTGGAGGAGTGCCCGATCATCATGCCGCTGTGGGCGCACGAGGGTTTCGACTACGTGATCTACCCGCAGAAGATCTCCGCCGCGATGGGACGCACGCGGGAACTCTTCGTCGTGCCGGAGCATCCGGACCGGGTCGCCTGGCTGCCGTTGCGGTTCAAGAAGCGCAAGTCGGCGTTGCCCACCGCGGACGGCGTCCAGTGACCGTCGAGCCGCCCCCGCGGCGGCGGGTGATCGGGTTCACCGGCTTGGCGGTGGCGTCGTTTCTCGGGTGCATCGACCTCACCATCGTGACCACCGCGCTGCCCGCGATCGGCGCGGATCTGCACGCGGGAGCGTCGAATACGGAGCTGACGCTCGGCGTCTTCCTGATGGCGCTGTCGATGTTCATGGTGACGGCCGGCCGGGTGGCCGATCGGCTCGGCCGGCGGGAGGTGCTGCTCGTCGGGCTCGGGCTGTTCGTGGTCGCGTCCGCGGGCGCCGCGGTGTCCTGGTCGATCGGGGTGCTGCTCGTCGCACGGTTCGTGCAGGGCGGCGCGTGCGCCGTGCTGTACACGAGCACCTCGACGTTGGTGGAATCGCTTTTCCCGCAAGGTGATCGGGGCAAGGCGATCGGCTGGCTGTACTCGGTGAACGGGCTCGGACTGGCCATCGGTCCGGTGCTCGGCGGCCTGCTGGTGCCGAGTCTCGGCTGGCAGTCGATCTTCTGGATCAACATTCCGCTCGGCGTGGCCGCCCTGATCGCGATCGCGTTCGCGGTCCCGCGGGTGCAGCCCGACACCAGCGGTGGGACCGATTGGGCCGGGCAGGTCGTGGTCGCGTTCGCCGTGGTGTCGGCGGTCGGCATCTTCGTGCTGGGCGACCTGCGCGGCTGGCTGTCGCCATGGGTGCTGATCGCCGCGGCCGTGCTGGTCGCGGCCGTGGCGGCCGGGATCGTCGCGGAGCGGCGGGCGGCGAATCCGTTGATCGATCCCGCGCTGTTCGGCAATCGCCGATTCGTCGCGGCGATCGTGTCGGATTTCTCGCTGGGTTTGTTCTATGCCGCTGCGCTGCTGGTGATTCCGACGTATCTCACGCAGGGCCGGGAATTCGACGTGCGGCAGGCGGGATTCGTGCTGCTGCTCGTCAGCGGGACGCTCGCGCTCGCCTCGCCGGTCGCGGGCCGGTTCGTCGACCGGCTGGGCGCGCATTCGTTGCTGCCGTGGGGGTTCGGGTCGCTGGCGCTGGCGGGCGCGGGCATCGCGTGGTCGGCGTTCGGTGACCTGCCTGCGGTGCTGTTCGTCGCGCTGGTCCTGTTCGGTGGCGGCTGGGCTCTGGTGCTCGGTCCGGCGACCGTGCTGGCGATTTCGACCGTGCCGCCTGCGCGGTCCGGATTCGCGGTCGGCGCCTCGTGGACGTTCCACAATCTGGGCGGCGCGATCGGGGCGGCCGTGGCGACCGTGGTGTTCGGGCATATCGACCTCGACCGCGCGCAGGAGGTCGGCGACGCGACCGGCCGGGTGGCCTCGATCATCGCGATCACCAGTCTGGTGGCCGGGATAGTCGTGGTCGCATTGACCGCGGGACGCGGGGAAAAGGCGGCTGACGGCCGCGCGGTGGTCGATCTGCCAATTCCCGCCGAGGCGGGGACAACGTAGCCCACCCGGATTCGGCGGTTCTCGTGGACGCGCGAGAACCGCTGCACCGCAACTGATTCCACACCCAGACCAGGTAAAACGCATAAATCCGATAAATCACACATTCGGCCAAACGTGAAAGTAATTCTATTCACAAACAAGACCGATAAGTTTGCGCGGCGAGTTCCGGCACTATCCACTGGAGCGCATGCCCACCGAGAATACGACGATAACCAGGCGCCGGAGCTTCCTTCCGCGGCTGCGCCGTCGCAACCTCGACGGCTACGAGATGGTCGTCTCCGCACCGGAGCAGCCGACGGCGGACGAAAACCAGAACGCCGACCGCAATATCGTCCTCGTGGCCCTGTTCGCCGCGCTCGGCGGCATGCTCTACGGCTACGACACCGGCATCATCTCCGGCGCGCTGCCCAAGATGTCCGCGCAGTGGGGCATCGACCACACCCGCCAGGAGATCCTGACCGCCGCGATCCTGGCCGGCGCGGTGATCGGTGCGCTGGCCGGCGGTTCGCTGTCGAAGGCGCTGGGCCGGCGCAAGACCATCTTCATCATCGCCTGCGTCTTCGCCGTGGGCGTCCTGGCCTGCGCGCTCGCCGTCGACGCCTGGATGATGACCGCCTGCCGCCTCTTCCTCGGCCTCGCCGTCGGCGCCTGCTCGCAGATCGTGCCGACCTACATCGCCGAACTCGCGCCACCGCACCGTCGCGGCGCGATGGTCACGTTCTTCAACATCGCCATCGGCCTCGGCATCTTCCTCGCCAATCTGGTCAGCGTCGTCGCGGCCGGGGACGGGACCTTCGAGCCGAGCGACGATTGGCGCTGGATGATCGGCATCGCGGTCATTCCCGCGCTGGTGCTCGCCGCCGCCATGCTGCGCCTGCCGGAGACGCCGCGCTGGCTCATCGACAACGGCACGGTCGGCAAGGCCAGGGTGGTGCTGCGCTGGATGCGCCCCAACCGTTCGGCCGCCGTCGACGAAACCCTCGAAATCTGGGCGATCTCGCAACAGGAGCACCGGGATTCCCGCGGGGGCTGGGCCAACCTGACCCAGCGCTGGGTTCGGCCCGCGCTGATCGCCGGCCTCGGCATCGCCGCCTTCACCCAGCTCTCCGGGCTGGAGATGATGATCTACTACTCGCACACAATCCTCGGCAGCGCAGCCGGTTTCGGTACCGGGCTGGTCGTCTGGTCCGGGCTCGGCATCGCCGCCGTCTATCTCCTGTTCACCGCGGTCGGCGAACGCCTCGTCGACAAGGTCGGCCGCCGCCGCCTGATGCTGCTGCTGATCCCCGGCGCCACCACATTCCTGTTCGGCTTCGGCCTGCTCTTCGTCCTTACCGACCACCCCAACCGCTACCTCACCCTCGCCCTCATGCTCGCCTACATGGCCTGCAACGCCGCCGGCCTGCAAGCCGTCGGCTGGCTCCTCGGCTCCGAGCTCTACCCCCTCGGCATCCGCGACCGCGCCACCAGCCTGCACGCCGTGGCCCTCTGGGGCGCCAACCTCGTCCTCACCCTCACCGCCCTCAGCACCATCGACGCCCTCGGCCTGGGCCCAGCCTTCCTCCTCTACGCCCTCTTCAACCTCCTCTCCCTGATCTTCGTCTACTTCTTCGTCCCCGAAACCAACGGCCACTCCCTGGAAGACATCGAACAATCCCTCCGCAACGGAACCTTCATGCCCCTCCGCGGCAACATCGGCACCACCCCAACCGCCCCCTCGTCGCCATAACGCAGTCCGCACGGCCGCAAGATGATTCGTGCGCCACGCGTACCTTTTCGGGGGTCGTCTTCTAGCCATCGCGCATGGGCTCTGTCTCGTTCGAAGCGTTCGGGATCGGGTTCCCGTCCCGGCGGTGGGTAGAGCTGGGCAATCAGTTCGGCTGCTTTGCGTTCGGCTTGTTCACGCTCGGTCGCTGGTGTTTCTCGCGCCTCGGCTTGCTCGGCGCGTTCGTGTGCCCGGATGATTCCGCGGACGTCTCTAGTCGTTGCCGCGCACGGTCGGCCCGATCCAGCTCATCGGCGCGAATCAATTCCGGTTGCTGGGACAGCAGGGATTGGCCGAGGCGTATGGCGCGCAAAGCGTCTGCGGCGACGCAGTCCGAAATCGGTGTGGAGCGCTGATATTCGCGACGGGCCGAGGAAATACCAAGGGAGGTCTATTCGATCAAGGCGTTCGGAGATCGACAGCAACCTGACATACACCGCCGGTGGCTGCCGCGGCCGGCCGGCCAGCTGCTCGCACCGAGCCGACGACGTCGCGACAGCCGTTCAGGTTCGCAGGTGAGCAGGCATGACGGGCACAACGCTCGAACCGTGCAGGCACCGACCATGATCCGGACGTGATCAGCCCGTGATTGATCGTGATATGCCAGTTAACGCCATCTGAACTCGATTTTAGAATTCGCCTTCCGGCTCGTGGAATGTCACCAAAGGTTCTACGTTGGACGTGGGATCGTCGGAGGTCTAACCTCCTCGAACTTCCCTTCTGTCGAATTAGACGATGCTGCCCGGAGGAATTCGTATGGCGCTCTATGTCACCGAATGGTCGATCACCAGTGATGCCAGTCCGGAATGCGCGTCGCGCATCACCCATCGAGGGCGGCCCGCGTGGCGCTTGAGCTGGCTGCCCGATCGGGTGCTGACCCTCGAACAGGCCAGGGCCGGAATGGAACTCGACGAACTGCTGAGCGATCCGGAGAACGTTACCGACTACGCCGCCATGGCCAGGGCGGACGCCTGCGCGGGCACGCTCGGGATGCTGCGCGCGCACGTGGTGATCCTGCTGGCCCGGCGCATGGCGGCGCGGCTGCCGGTCGCACTCAAAGCGAGCTGACTCCACCGGGATCCGCGTCCAGCCAGGCGCGGATTCGATCGGTGCCCGAACCCAGCTCGGGCGGCGCGTCGGTGTACCGAACCGGGTTGCGGGACAACGTGATCGGGTTGGCGACCAGCGGCGGCAGCCCGGTGTCCGCGGGAATCCGCGGCGACAGTCCGAGCCGGTCGGCCAGCGCGAACGCACCCGCCATGTCGTTCACCGGCCCGCAGGGAACGCCCAGCGGAGTGAGCAGCGCCGCCCAATCGGCGGCGGACCTGGTGGTCAGGATGGCGCCGAGCTCGGCCGCCAGCACCTCGGCATGCGCGACCCGCGTGGTGTTGTCGGCGAACCGCGGGTCGTCGGCCAGCCGCTCGGCTCCGATCGCCCGGCACAGCGTGCCGAACTGGCCGTCGCTGCCGACCGCCAGCGCCAACGGGCGGTCGGCGGTGGCGAACACCTCGTACGGGGCGATGGACGGATGCCGGTTGCCGAGCATCGCCGGCACCACGCCGGCCAGCGCGTACGCCGCGCTCTGGTTCACCATTCCGGCCAGCAGGCTCGACAGCAGGTTCACCTCGACCAACTGCCCCTCCCCGGTCGCGTCCCGATGCCGAAGCGCCGCAAGCACTCCCACCGTCGCGTGCAGACCGGCGAGCACGTCGACCACCGCGACCCCGGTCTTCATCGGCTGGTCCGCCCCCGTGATGCTCATCAACCCGCCTGTGGCTTGGATGAGCAGATCGTAGCCGGGCAATTCGGCGCCCTTTCCCGCGCCGAACGCCGACAGCGAACAATAGACGGCCCGCGGATTCAGCTCCTGGACCTCGGCATACGACAGCCCGAACTTCGCCATCGTGCCCGGGCGAAAGTTCTCCACCACAATGTCGGCCCGCCGCACCAATTCTCGCGCGTACCGCTGCCCCTCCGCGCTCCGCAGATCGAGCGCAACCGACGTCTTGTTCCGATTCACCGACTGAAAATAGGTAGCCTGCCCGCCCGCGAACGGCGGCCCCCACCCCCGCGTATCGTCCCCCGCCTCCGGCCGCTCCACCTTGATGACCTCGGCCCCCAGATCGGCCAGCATCATCGTCAGGTAGGGCGCGGCCAGAATCCGCCCGAAGTCCGCGACCACGATCCCGGCCAGCGCGCCCACCGCTTGTTCATCGTCCGTCATACCGGACACTCCATCACGTGCCGGGGACGATCAGCGACAATCACGCCCCCGCGCTGACCGGCACCTCCCCGTGCAACCGCACCGGCAGCGTGACCAGGCCGCGGATGAGCAGGCTGGGCTGCCAGGGTAGCGGGGCGGGCTGCGGGGCCAGGGCGAGCTTCGGGAAGCGTTGCAGCAGTGCGGAGAACGCGATCTCGGCCTCCAGGCGGGCCAGCGGAGCGCCGACGCAGAAATGGATGCCGTGGCCGAAGGCGAGGTGCCCGGCGGGGTCGCCGGTCAGGTCGAGCTGGTCGGGGTCGCGGAAGCGGGCGGGGTCGCGGTTCGCGGCGGCCAGGGAGACGTAGACGAACTCGCCCGCCGGAATCTCCACGTCGCCGACCTGGACGGGCGCCGAGGTGTAGCGCACGGTGGCCCAGTCGACCGGGCTGCCATAGCGGAGGAACTCCTCCACCGCGGCGGGTATCCCGGACGGGTCCTCGCGCAGCTGCTGGAACTGGGATTCGTTGTGCAGCAGCGCATATGTGCCGTTGGCGATGAGGTTCACCGTGGTTTCGTGTCCCGCGATCAACAGCAGGAACGCCATGGCGATCAGTTCGTCCTCGGTGAGCTCGTCGCCGTCCTCGCGCGTCTGCGCCAGGCCGGAGAGCAGGTCGTCGCCCGGGTCGGTTCGCTTCGTCTGCACCAGCGCGGCCAGGTACTGCGCCATCTCGTCCGCGCAGCGCTGCCGGTCGGCGGGGTCGCCGCCCACGCCGACCATCACCTTCGTCCAGCGCTGGAAATCCTCACGGTCGCCGAACGGCACGCCGAGCAGTTCGCAGATCACCGTGACCGGCAGCGGCACCGCGAACGCCTCCAGCAGATCGACCTCGTCCTGCCCGGCCATCGCGTCGAGCAAGCCGGCGGTGATCTCTTCCAGGCGCGATCGCAGGGCCGCCACCCGGCGGGTGGTGAATGCCTTGTTGATCATCTTGCGCAGTCGCGTGTGGTCGGGCGGGTCGGTGTTGAGCATGTGCCCGCTGACCGCGCTGATGGCCAGCGAATCCTGGTCTGCCGTCGGCATCTTCTTGCGGAACAGCTCGACGATGCCGGCCAGGCTCTTGTGCATGCGCGGATCGGCGAGCACCGCCCGCCCCTCCGCGTATCCGATGACCACCCACTGCGGCAGGCCGCGGGTGAACTGGACCTGGAGCACCGGCCCGCGCTCGCGCCACCGCCGGTAGTACACCTGCGGGTCGTCGAAGAAGTCCGCACCCACCTGCTCGATCCGGTCTTGCGCCTCGGTCTCGACCATGCCGCCCTCCCTGCATTCCGCGACCGCACCTCGATCGCGCCCACCCGTGAACCACCGGCAAGCGGCCCACCCCACCCACCGTACCGAACCGACCGCCCGAACTTCCTGCGCGACTGACGGATTCGCAACCGGAGGCAAGGGCGGTAGTCGCACGTCAGGCCCAGCCGAAGTCAGTTCCCGCGGTCCACCGATATTTCCCCGCTGGCGGGCAGTCTGGATTTCACCACGAATTGCTTACTGGTGATCGCGTCGCCCAGTTCGACATAGATGCCGAGATGTGTGTCCAGGAATTTCACCGACGGAATGATCTCGATTGTGAGGGTGTTCGTCGAAACCGCGAATTCGGACCGTGATCGCCGGATGTTCTCATCGGACGATCCCTCGGTACTCGGCGCCGCCGACCATCTCGGGCCGGTGCCGAAATCCGCGTAGGGAGTACTGACTCGATAGGATCGATTTCCCTTGCTCGGCGACACCAGAACCGCCAGCTTCGTGAGCCCCGGCGTAGGCGGATCCGTCAGCTTGATTTCGGTGACTATGGCCTGCCGCGTGTAGGTCGCGCAAACGCTTTCCAGGCCCGGCGCCGATTCGCGGGTGCACACCCTGGTGGCCGGACCTGAATCAGGGGTCGTCAGTTCGTCATACCGGCGCCTGAGTTCGATCAGCTCAGGCGCGGGCACCGCTTGGGTCTCGAAGAGCGTGCGAACAATCTGCGCATTGTTGGCGATGCACTGCGGCTCCTGCACGTCGGACCCGTTCAGGTTCGACGACGCTTGACCCGGCATCGCAGCCAACGCGACTGCTCCGACGTCGAGGACCGCACCGGTGTCTTGTACGAGCCGGATGTGAGCGGCGAACAGATACGGGATCGAACTCGACAAAGTCTGCCGGTCAGGACCGATGGTCAAGGTCATGCGATCGGTCGACCCGCCCTTAACCTCGAAGCGCATCTCCCGCTCGATGCCGAACGGCCGCGGCGGCAAAGGTGTCGGCAACCGGAGATCGTAGTTCGCCGAGACCGATACCTCCCCGCCCGAATGCGGACAGTTCTGCATCTGCTCCGCGTACAGGATGTCGACCTTCGCGCCCAGGATGACCGCAGGTGCGTTGCCGTTGTTCTTGAGTGTGATATCGACGGCGCTGGCTTTCACCTTCTGCTTGGCGTCGACCATATCGGGTTGCTCGCCGGCGATATGCCGGTCGGCGCTGATGTCGGCGGGATCGTCGACCGCGAGCTTGGCAAGTTCCAACTTCGGCTGAGGGTCGGCCGGCCACAGCAGATACGTCGACACGAAAACCGCAACGAGGACAACGGCGGTGGCGGCAATGAGGAGCGCTCGATGCGCGCCCTTGAAAAGATTGAATTGCAGGTTGTCATTTCCGACTTGAACTCCCTGCGAACGCACCGGCCCCTGGTGCGGAACGTGCATCAGCAATCCCCCTATGCGTTGAACGTGTTGGTTTGCGTGTTGCCGTCACCGACCTGAACCCCTTGCGCGTGAGCGAGATCCAGCTGATTTCGAACATGCGCGAGAGTGGCGCCGTCGACTTCCGCCAGCAGCCTGCGCGCCGCCTGGTTGAGCTGCTGATCCGGCGCCAGCTCGTTACGTCTGATCAACGCCTCGAGCGCCGGGATATTGCCACCCGGAACAGACTCGTTGCGGGCCAGTGCGGGAACCGTCTCGGCGTCACGTCCTGCCCGTTCGGCGATTCGGCTGCTGATCGCCAGATAGAGATCTTTCACCGCTGACGAGGCGGCATCCTTGCCCCCGGCGGCGGCGCCGGCCACGAGCGCTGTGACAATGATGGTGAGTGGGTCCATGCCGAACCCCTCCTTTGCTCGCCGGGGTCGCCACCGTATCTTGGTGACCGGCAGCGTAACCCCTGCGAGCTCACGCGAAATATAGATCGTTCGACGGACACGACCGACACAGTTCGATAGTCCGCGGGATCACCGCACCGATCCGCCGCCGGGCGCATCGTGCCACCTACGCGCGGCGGCTGATTCGGACGGTGACCGTGGCGGCGCCGTTGGCTTCGACGGTGACGATGCGGGATTCGGGGGGCGAGGTGATGGTGCCGCCTTCGGCGTGGACCTGGTAGCCGTTGGGGTAGTGCAGGTCGGAGACGTAGATTTCGGTGGGGGCGGCGAGGGGGCGCGGGGTGTAGGTGTAGGTGAAATCGCCGGTGGTGGAGTCGAAGGCGAGGCGGACGGGGGTGCCCGCGGTGGCGCGGGGGTAGGTGCGGACCAGGTCGCGGCCGATGTCGCCGAGGAACGGATCGGGCTTGGGGCCGTTGGGGCCGAAGCTGGAGGCGTAGTGCCAGTATTGCCAGCCGATGAAGCGTTCGTCGGCGCGGACCAGGGTGTTGCGCAGTACTGTGGCGTCGCCGTCGCCGAATTCCGTGACCAGCGTGGGAATTCCGGTACGCCGGACGAAAGCGTCGATGTTGCCCCAGGTCTTGTCCTGCTGCACGGGGCACACGCCGCGCAGTTGTTCGGGCAGGCCGAGGTAGATGGCCAATTGACTGGGGATGCAGTAGTCGTGCGGCGCGAAGACGATGTCCGGTGAGGTGATCGGCGGGTTCTTGCCGAGGTTCGTCGGCATGGTCTCGTTCCAGGTGACGTTCGGCTCCCAGAAGACCGGCAGGCCGGCGCTGCGCGCCCGGACCGCGTCGGTCAGCTTCTGCATGGCCGCTTGATATTTGGCGTCGAAGCCGGGGCAGCCGTTCGGGAAGCAGGTGTGGAAGGCCGAGCCGGGCCACGGTTCGTTCATCAGCTCGATGCCGAGCACGCCCGGGCGTCCGTTCACCGTGGCGGCCAGCGCGCCCAAGGCCTGGCCCAGATAGTCGAGCACCCCATTGCTGTTGTCCCACACCTCGTCCCAGCCGCGGTTCATGCTCGGCATCAGGTAGTAGAGCGGGAAGCCGGGATTCGGCTCCCACGCGGCCGGCCGGGAACGCAGCGACCACTCGGGAAAACCGTTGCCGCCCCATATCTTCGACAAACCGTCCTGATGGTTGTCGAGCAGGGTGTAGATGCCCTGTGCCGCAAGCGTATCGACGACCCGGCCGATCCGGTCGAGGTAGGCGGTGTCGATCGCGCCGCGCGTGGGCATCAGCCCGGCGAAACTCACGCCGAGCCGGACGGTGTTGAACCCGTGCTTCGCGAGCAGCGCCGCGTCCGCGTCGGTCAGCGTGAACCCGTCGCCGGGTTCCACATACGGCGCTTGCTTGTCTACGTTGTTCACCCCGTGCAGCAGTACCTTGCGGCCCGCCGCGTCGACCAGATAGCTCCCCTCGGCCTGCACCCGGCCGAGCGACGCCGCGGGAGCGGACTGCGCGGGCACCGGAAGCGACACCAACCCGGAGCATCCGATCGCGAGCACGGCCACGCCGACCACCCCGCGCGTCCGCACCGCGGCCATCGTTCTCGCTATGACTGTGCGCATCGGCATCTCCGCTCGTGTGACCAACGGACTTAATGGTCACACGTCCAGTTCAGCCGATCACGGCCGCGCCCATCCGGGGATCCCCAGTTGTCAGACCGATGATTGCAGGAAAAATGCTGTGCGAGCGTCTGATTCGTACAGCAAACGAAGGACCGATTCACGCAGTCCGTCGATGTCATCTTGAAAGATATCGAGATAACCGGCCGGCCACTCGACGAATCTGAATGTGCCGCGAGTTGCCCGGCCGTCGGCCTTGAAGTACATCTCGGCCGCGAGCAGTTGCGGCACCATCTCATTCCCGATGCTGAACGCAATGTAACCGGGCCGCATCCTGGCGATGTACGCGTGCGCGCGACCCGCCTGCGGCGCGGCCGGAAAATGATTCCGGACGGCCTGATACAGCTCGTCCGGTTCGGTCGCGGTCCGGAACACGACCGACGCGGCCACGCCCGATCGAGTCGCCGATGTGCCGAACCAGCCCGACAGGACTGCATTGAGCCGCAGGGACAAGGTGCGCGCTCGGCGCGTTCCGATCAAGTGTTTCAACCTTTTGACTGAAGAGCCTCGCTGGAAGCAGCGTTTCACGGGCGATGGATCTGCGGATATCGGTCGAACAACGGACATTTGACCTGGCCTTCGGCTCCGAGGCAGCGCCCCCCGCCATGTGGCGTGCTGCCGATTCGGTCCTGCGCGTCGAAACCCGCGCGGTCGGCGAACCGAAATCAGGTCGAACATACCGTGAATAACGAAGGGACACGCCGGATCGCACGATTTACCAACCTGATTTACCATAAGTTTGCCGTTGTGCTAATCGACAAGCTCATGGGATGTTTGTTTGCCCTGCTGCACAATCGCTTCGGGCGGTAGCGGAGCCCGCTCGATCCGCCTCACGAATCGGCGTGCCACAGGGTTGCGGCAATTGGTGTGGCGGGTCCGCGAGGTTACCGGTCGTCCTCGGCCGCCCACAGCTCGTGCTCCTGCTCGGCCCACGCCTTCGTGACCTTTCCACCGAGCATGCCGCGCATGGCTTCCGCGTCCCGCAGCGCGTACCCGATGTGGCCGGCGACGAGCAGGCCGAAGGCCAGCGCGAACCAGTCGTGCATCAGGGTCGCGCCGGTCCGCCAGGCGAGCCGCGTCCAGTCCGGGAAGAACATGAGCACACCGGTACCGAGCAGGACGAGGATCGATCCGGCGCTGAGCGCCGCGTTGAGCTTTTGTCCGGCATTGAACTTCCCGACCTCCGCGCCGGACAGGCGGCGGCCCTTGTCGCGCAACCACCGCCAGTCGGATCGGGTGAACCGATTCAGCCGGGACAGATCGACGCGGTAGGCGCGCGAGAGCAGGCCGGCGACGATCGGCACCGGCAGCGTGAATCCGCAGTAGACGTGGATGATCTCGACGATCTGACGGTGGCCGACCAGCACGGCGAGCGGGCCGAGGTAAAGGATCGCGGCGGTGAGCACGCAGATCAGCACGAGCACACCGGTCAGCCAATGCACCCAGCGCTCGGCGCGGGTGAACCGGTGCAGCTCGCGGTCAGCCGGTCGGGTCATCGTCACGTCCGTTCGATCGGCCGACCCACCCGTCGATCGAGTAGCCCCGGCGCTCCCAGTAACCGGGCACGACATCCTTGGTCAGTTCGATTCCGGCCAGCCACTTGATGCTCTTGTATCCGTACATCGGCGCGACATAGAGCCGGACCGGACCGCCGTGATCGTGGGTGACCGGGCCGTCGAGCATCTCCAGCGCGACGAGCACGTCGGATCGCCGGGCCTGCTCGAGCGTGAGGCTCTCGGCGTACGTGCCGTCGAACGAGGTGAACCGCACGGCGCGCGCGTTCTGGTGCACGCCGGCGTCATCGAGCAGATCGGCGAGCCGGACACCGCGCCACCGCACCTCGGGCACCCGCCAGCCGGTGACGCACTGGAAGTCGCGCACCAGCTCCTGCTGCGGCATCGCCCGCAAGTCACCGAGGGTGTGGCTGCGGGGCGCGTCGACCAGTCCGGTGATGTCGAGCCGATAGTCGCTCGCGTCGCGGCGCGGCACGCTGCCGGTCACGGAGTAGAAGCGAAACGTGTTGCCCAGCGGCAGAAGTCCGACCAACCCGGTCGGATCGCGGTTGCCGATCGGCCCGAGCACGGCCGACAACCCACGCTGAATCGACGCGCCGCCGAGCACACCCGCCACCCCCGCGGCGAGCAATCCCAGCACAACGCGCCGCCCGACCGGCGCGCCCGCGCGCTCCGGCTCGGCACTCTGATCAATGGGCACGTCTCCACTATCCACCGAATTCGCTGGTCGGGCGTTGTCGAATCGGCGGTTGAGGTTCCGTCGTTGACGCCCGACGAAGAGTGAGTGTACAGTCACTCACATGACAAAGCGCGGCGCGACACTCTCCACCTCGGAGGTTCGGCGGGACGCGGTTGTCGATGCGGCGATCACCGAATTCGCCCGCACCGGCTTCCACGGCACGCCGATCAACAATGTGGCGGCGAAGGCGGAGATCTCCCCGGCCTACGTCTTCAAGCTGTTCCCCGGCAAGATCGCCCTCTTCGTGGCGGCGATCGACCGGTGCTTCGAGCTTGTCCAGCAAGCACTTTCGGCCGGCGCGGCACGCGCCGACGGGGCGGGCCCGGACGAGATCCTCTACGCCATGGGCGGCGCGTACGCGCAGCTCATCGCGGACAAGAGCCTGCTCATGCTGCAGGTGCACGCCCAGTCGGCCGCGGACATCCCGGAGATCGCCGACGCCATGCGCCGAGGCCTCGCCGGGGTGACCACCTTCGCCAAGACCCGATCCGGCGCCGCGGACAGCGCGGTACAACGGTTCATGGCCTACGGCCAGCTCTGCCACCTCATCGTCACCCTCGGACTCGACCACCAGGACGGCGACTGGGCCGCGATGCTCACCGACGGCATGCGCCACCCCGGCGCCCACTAGCCAGACCGAGCCCCCGATCACGGGGCCCTTTCTCCGCACATCGAGTGACTGACCAGTCACACACTAGGAGTCATCATGATCAGCACCAAGCCCGTCACCGCAGTCGAGATCGTCCTCCCCGGCCTGGTCGAGCCGGACGGCTTGCAGGTCACCGAGCGTCAGCTGCCGTCGTTGGGCGCAGGCCAGGTCGTCGTCCGGGTGGACGCGTCCGGCGTCTCGTTCGCCGAGCAGCAGATGCGCCGCGGCAAGTACTACGACCAGCCGCCGTTCCCCTTCGTGCCGGGCTACGACCTGGTCGGCACGGTCATCGCGACCGGACCGTCGGTCGACGAGGCGCTGGTCGGCCGGCGCGTCGCCGCGCTGACCAAGATCGGCGGCTGGGCCAGCCACGTCGTGCTCGACGCCGCCGACCTCGTCCCGGTGCCGGCCGCGCTCGACGCGGCCGAGGCGGAAACCTTTGTGGTGAACGGCATTACCGCCTGGCAGATGCTGTACCGGACGGCGAAGGTCAAGCGCGGCGAGACCATCCTGGTGCACGGCGCCAACGGCGGGGTCGGCTCGACCCTGGTCCAGCTGGCCCGCGCCGCGGGCATCCGGGTGATCGGCACCGCGTCGGCCCGGCACGCGGCGGCCGTCGAGGCGCTCGGCGCCACCCCGGTCGACTACCGCGGCGATGTGGTGGCCCAGGTGCGGGCGCTCGCGCCGCAGGGTGTGGACGTGGTGTTCGACCACGTCGGCGGCCCCGGCATCGTCGATTCGTTCGGGCTGCTCGCCCCGCACGGCACGCTGGTCGCCTACGGGACCGCCTCGACCAAGGACGAGGAGGGCAACTCGCGGCTGCCGGTGCTGAAGCTGTTCGCCCAGCTCATGGTGTGGAACGCACTGCCCAACAAGCGCAGTGCGCACTTCTACAATCTGTGGGCGGGCAAGCGCAACCCGACCAGGTTCCGCAACCTCATCCATCAGGACCTGAGCGCCGTCTTCGACCTGGCCGCCGAGGGCACGTTGCGCGCGCAGGTGGCGGCTCGAATCCCGCTGAGCCAGGCGGCGACGGCGCTCGAGCTCGCCGAATCCCGCACGGTCACCGGCAAAGTCGTCATCGTGCCGGATGCCTGATCGGGCGCATCGACTCGAGTGGCCGGGAGAGTTTTCGCTCGCCCGGCCACTGCCCGTTCAGCCCCTCCCCAGTCGTTCGCCAGTCGAGTTGATCAGCCGGATGGCGTTCTACTTAGGCATGACTCCGACCCTTCGCAGTGCGGCACAGTTCGCCGGCACCGCTGTGATCGCCATGGCGGCAGCGCTTTTCGTCGCCGTGCCCGGTTCCGTCGCCCAGCCGGTCGGCGTCCCCGACCTCAACGCACCGGAGGAACTCGCCCGCGACATCTCCGTGCCATGGGGCCTGAGCTTCCTGCCGGACGGTTCCGCGCTGGTCGCGCAGCGCAACACCGGGGTGATCACGCGGATCACCCCGGGCTCGGCGCCCACCCAGGCGTATCGGGTCCCCGGCGTCGTGGCCCGCGGCGAGGGCGGACTGCTCGGCCTGGCGGTCTCGCCGAAGTATGCCGAAAACGGTTACGTCTACGCCTATTTCAGCAGCAGCGATGATAATCGGATCGTGCGTTTCCGGCTGGACGGGCAGCCGGAGGTGATCTTCAGCGGGATCGCGAAGAACACCATTCACAATGGCGGCCGCATCGCTTTCGGCCCCGACGGCATGCTCTATGTCGGTACCGGCGACGCCGGGCAGTCGAGCCGGGCGCAGAACGCGGCGAGTCCGAACGGCAAGATTCTGCGCCTGGATCCCGACGGCAAACCGGCGCCAGGCAATCCGACGCCGAATTCGCCGGTCTACAGCCTCGGCCACCGCAACGTGCAGGGCTTGGCCTGGGACGCGAGCGGCAGGCTCTACGCGACCGAGTTCGGCCAGGACACCTACGACGAGATCAACCTGATCCAGCCGAAACGCAACTACGGCTGGCCGGTCGTCGAAGGCAAGGGCGACACCCAGGGCGGCCGCTACACGAACCCGCTGATCACCTGGGCGACCAGCGAGGCATCGCCGTCCGGCCTGGCCATCACCGCGAACACGTTGTACGTCGCGGCATTACGCGGCGAGCGGCTCTGGACGATCCCGCAGTCGGCCGACGGCACGCTGGGCCAGCCCGTGGCGCAGCTGCGCGACCGTTACGGCAGGCTGCGCACCCCGCAGGTCGCGCCGGACGGCTCGCTGTGGCTCACCACCTCCAACACCGACGGCCGCGGCGACGTCCGCACCGGCGACGACCGGATCATCCGCTTCCCGGCCCGCTGAGCTCAGCACTCGACGACGGCCACCGCCAGCCCGCCGCGCGAGGTCTCCTTGTACTTGTCCAGCATGTCGGCGCCGGTCGCACGCATGGTCTGAATGACCTGATCCAGCGACACGTGGTGCCTGCCGTCACCGCGAATGGCCATGCGGGCGGCGGTGATCGCCTTCACGGCGGCGATGCCGTTGCGTTCGATGCACGGGATCTGCACGAGTCCGCCGATCGGGTCGCAGGTGAGGCCGAGATTGTGTTCCATGCCGATCTCGGCGGCGTTCTCGATCTGCGCGGGCGTGCCGCCGAGCACGGCGGCGAGGCCGGCCGCGGCCATGGCGCAGGCCGAACCGACCTCGCCCTGGCAACCGACCTCGGCGCCGGAGATCGACGCGTTCTCCTTCATCAGCTGCCCGATCGCGCCGGCGGTGAGCAGGAATTCGACCACGCTGTCTTCGCCTGCGCCGCCGACGAATCGCTGAATGTAGTGCAGCACAGCGGGAATGATGCCGGCGGCGCCGTTGGTCGGCGCGGTGACGACCCGGCCGCCCGCGGCGTTCTCCTCGTTGACCGCCATCGCGTACAGCGTGACCCACTCCATCGCGCGCAGCGGATCGTTGTCCTCGGCCTCGGCGCCGAGCCGCTCGAACAGGCTCGCCGCGCGCCGCCGCACCCGAAGGGAACCGGGCAGCACTCCCCCGGTCGACATCCCTCGGTCGACGCACCCGCGCATCACCTGCCAGATGCCGAGCAGGTCCGCGCGCACCTGATCGGCACTGCGCCAGGACATCTCGTTGGCCAGCACGATCTCGCTGATCGACTTGCCGGTGGCCGCGGTGATCGAGAGCAGTTCGTCCGCCGAGCCGAACGGGTGCGCCACGGCGACCGGAGCTTCGACGGTGCGGCCCTCGATCTCGTCCTCGTCGAGCACGAAACCGCCGCCCACCGAGAAATACTGGCGCTCGAGCAGCACCTGCCCGGCGTCGTCGGACGCGCCGAACAGCATCCCGTTGGTGTGAAAGGCCAAGCGCGTCAACCCGAGCAGTTCGACGTCGCGGTCGACGGCGAACGCGATCGGTTGCACGCCGCCGAGATACAACCGGCCGCTGGCGCGCGCCGTGGCGACGGTGGCGGCCATCGTGTCCGGATCGATGGTCTCCGGCTGTGCGCCGGCCAGTCCGGCCACGATCGCCTCCACACTGCCGTGGCCGCGGCCCGTCGCGCCGAGCGAACCGTAGAGCCGCACCCGCAGCGCGGCCGTCCGGTGCAGCACGTCGGCGTCCTTCAGCCGCTCGACGAACGCCGCCGCGGCGCGCATCGGTCCCACGGTATGCGAACTCGACGGCCCGATGCCGACCCGGAACAGGTCGAATACGCTGATCGTCACGCCGGGTTCCGCAACCCGAGGTACAGCGGGAACCGCTGCGCGAGCGCGTCCACCCGCGCGGTCAGCGCCGCCGTGGGCGCACCGCCGCTCAGCGCGGTCGCGATGATGTCGGCGACCTCGGTGAACGCCGCGGCGTCGAAGCCGCGGGCGGCCAGCGCAGGCGTGCCGATCCGCAGCCCGGAACTGATCATCGGCGGGCGCGGATCGAACGGAATCGCGTTGCGGTTCACCGTGATTCCGATGGTGTGCAGCAGATCCTCGGCCTGCTTGCCGTCGAGCTCCGCCGCGCGCAGGTCGACCAGGACCAGGTGCACGTCGGTGCCGCCGCTGACCACGCCGATGCCCGCCGCCCGGCAGTCCTCGGCCAGCAGCCGATCGGAGAGGATCCGCGCGCCCGCGAGGGTCCGCTCCTGCCGATCGCGGAAGGCGGGCTCGGCCGCCATCTTGAACGCGACCGCCTTCGCGGCGATCACGTGCTCGAGCGGACCGCCCTGCTGACCGGGGAACACCGCCGAATCCAGCTTCTTGCCCAGATCCGCTGTGGCGAGGATGAATCCACCCCGCGGTCCGCCCAGTGTCTTGTGCGTGGTCGAGGTGACGACGTGCGCGTGCGGCACCGGTGACGGATGCAGCCCGGCCGCGACCAGGCCGGCGAAGTGCGCCATGTCGACCATCAGGTACGCGCCGACCTCGTCGGCGATGCGCCGGAATTCGGCGAAGTCGAGCTGACGCGGGTAGGCCGACCAGCCGGCCACGATCAGCTTCGGTTGATGCTCGTGCGCGAGCCGCGCCACCTCGGCCATATCGATGAGCTGGTCCTCGGCCCGAACATGGTATGCCGCAACGTTGTACAGCCGGCCGGAGAAGTTGATCTTCATGCCGTGGGTGAGGTGGCCGCCGTGGTCGAGCGCCAGGCCGAGGATGCCGTCGCCGGGCCGCAGCAGCGCGTGCATGACCGCCGCGTTCGCCTGCGCGCCCGAATGCGGCTGCACGTTCACGTATTCGGCGCCGAACAGCGAACGCAGCCGCTCGATGGCCAGAGTTTCGATCTCGTCGACGTATTCGCAACCGCCGTAGTAGCGGCGACCCGGATAGCCCTCGGCGTACTTGTTGGTGAGCACCGTGCCCTGCGCCTGCATCACGGCGAGCGGGGCGTAGTTCTCCGAGGCGATCATTTCCAGCCCGCGTTGCTGGCGGCCGGTCTCCTGGTCGACCAGTGCGGCGACGACCGGGTCGAACTCGCGCAGCGAGACATCGAGTTCGGTGCGCAGGGCGGAGGCAGGATCAGCCATGGGGAGCCTTTCGCGGATGCGTGGGGGTGGCTCCTCCCGCTCTGTCCTATGGCCTGAGAGATTCACGCGTTGCGCGTTTGCCCCGTCGGCGAGTGCGTGGTGCACTACTTTTCAGAGTTGCCTTGTGCGTAGCGGTACTGGGCCTGAGAGATTCCCGGGAGGTGTTGCTCCTTCGGCTCTCCATCGAACGGATGGAGATCTCCCGCTGCGTGTGCGGCGATATTCAGTTGAGGAAAACCGACTTATGTTGCATATAGCGCAACAGGCGCGCGATATGCAACATAGTATTGTCGTCGCCCGCGCGGATTGTCAATGGCGAACCGCACCCGCCCGCTCAGCCGAAGTAGCCGAGCCGGTGACTGATGTCCGCGGCGCTCGCGATGGCCAGCGCGGCCGTCGGCGCGAACCGGTCCGGACCGAGCCGGTAGGCCGGACCCGAAACGCTCAGCGCGGCAACGATAACCCCGTTGCTGTCGAAGACGGGGGCGGCGACCGCGTTCAGCCCGATCTCCAGTTCCTCACGCACACTTGCCCATCCGTTCTCCCGCACCGCCACCAACTGGGCGGCGAGGTCGGCGACCCTGGTCAGGGTGTTGCCGGTGAAGGACTCCAGCTTCGGGCCGACCTGCTTGCGCAGCGCCGCCGGGTCGAGGCCGGACAGCAGTACCTTCCCGCTCGACGTGGCGTGCGCCGGGCAGCTCTGCCCGACCCAGGAGCGCAGCGCGATCGACCCGGTGCCGGCCGCCTCCACGATGTTGATGATCCGATTGCCGTCCAGCACAGCGATATTCGTGGTCTCGCCGGTCCGCGCGGCCAGCTCGTTGCACGCGCCTTGGCTCTGCCCGACCAAATCGACCTGCGCACTGGTGGATCCGGCCAGCCGGACGATGGAGAAGCCGAGCCGGTACTTGCCGCGATCGGAGAGCTGCTCGACGTAACCGCGCGATTCCAGCACGGCGATCAGCCGGGATACGGTAGATTTGTGCACACCGAGTTCGGCGGCAATCTCCGTGACACCCGCCTGACCGAGCTTGGCGATGATCTCCAGTACGAGCAGTGCGCGGTCGACCGACTGCACCGCAGCGGCCCGGCCCTGGTCCTCACCATCCTGTTTCGCCATGACGCCGTCATTCTAAGCCGACGGCATCGCGATCCCGCGGACGCGTCGCTGGACGGCCGCGATCTCGCGCAGCGCGTCGTTCAGCAAACTCCGGTTCAAGGGCGACAATTCCGCCATCACCACCACGTCGCCCGGCCGGTGCCCGGCCGACAGCTGCTCGACCTGATGCACCATCCGCATGCGCTGCAACATGACGAACACCTCGGTGAGCACGGCGGCATCGCGATCGGCGATCACCCCGGCCGTCGCCGCCGCGGCCAGTCGCACCGGCGTCGCCGCGGCCGTCACGCCGGCCGCCAGCCCGCCCCAGCGGGCCAGGTTGACGATCGGGACCAGCGCGTGACTCTTCAGGTCGAAGGTGCCGCCGCGCCGGGACAGGACGTCCCGCAGCGAGCGCGCCCGGACCCGTCCGGACAGCGCGTCGAGCAGCTGCAGGCGCAACGCGTTCGGATAGTCGGCGCGCATCCGGGCGAACGCCGCGGGCACCGCGTGCAGGCTCGGATCACCCCACACCACGCGCCCGTCGATCAGCAGCGACGACATGACCAACCCGCGATCGACGAGCGGATCGTTCAACCAGCGCGTCGCCGCCTTCGTCCACTCCGACCGGGAGCGCGCGAATTTCGGTTTCGCGGCGATCGCCCCGTTGCTGTCCGCGGGTAGCCCGCAGGCATCGAGAATGGCGTGCGTGCGCTCCGCGATCGCGCGCAATTGCCCGCTGGCCGTGGACAATTCATCGGCCCAGGACAGCGCGCTGTCCACATCCGAGGACGGCATCGCCTCGCGCCGGGCGATGCTGCCGAGGGTCAGCCAGGCGAACCCGCCGTTCGGTGCGTCCCCGGCCTCGGCGATCGCGAGCTCGAGCGCCTTGCGCACCACCGAGTCGATGACCACGGAGAGGATGCCGCTCGTCGCGGACGCTTTGGTGCCGTTGCGGAACAGATCGACCGTGGTGCCGGGGATCTCGCGGGCCGCCTGCCGCAGCTGCGCCGCATCGGCGGCCGCGCCGATCGCGCGACGCAGGGCGAAGCTCTGCCGCGCGGAGGCCGCGAGCAGGTCCGAGTCTTCGAGCACCCCGAGTACCTCGCCCCGCCGGCCGACCACCGGCAGGTGCCGCAGCCCGCTCTCCAGCATCTCCATCAGCACGGTCTCGGCGGACAGATCGGCGCTCACCCGCCGGGCCGGCGCGCTCATCACCCGCGCGATCGGCAGGTCGACCGGCAGCCCCGCCGCCACCACCTCGACCCGCAGATCCTGATCGGTGAAGATGCCGAAGTCCCCGTCCGGCAACCGGATCAGCACCGCGGAGACGTGCTGCTCGGTCATCCGGATCACCGCGTCCCGCACGCTGGTCTCCGGTGTCACGAAAACGGGCTCCGCCGAGACCAGTTCGCTCGCCGGGCGGGTGCCGAGCACCTGCGCCATCGGGGTTCGATTGCCGGACACCGTCTTCCACGCCGACGACGCCAGAAAGGCCAGCCCGTCCGGCTGCGCGAACTGCGCGCGAACGTGCTCGCCGGGCAGCCGGATCAACAGGCTGGTCTCGGTGGCCAGCGCGACGAATTCGGCGCTGCCGCCGGTCAGCAGCGGCACGTAGCCGAAGATCCCGCCCGCCTCGACGGTGTCGATCGTGCGGCTGTCGTCCGACAGCGACGAGGCGGCGGAGTCGGGCCCGTTGCGCCGCAGGATGACCCGGCCGGTCCACACCATCCAGATATCGTCGGGCACCTGCGCCGAGTAGTCGCTGATCACCGCGCCCGCCGCGAACTCGTGCAGGGACGAGGCCGCGGCGAGCCGGTCGAGCTCGGCGGCGGTCATCGACTGGAACGGCGCGTGCCCGCCGAGGAACGCGGCTAGTTCGCCCTCCGCAGACATGTCCGGCTCACGTGGTCCGGACGAGATCCGCGCACTTCTCCGCCATGGCCATGACAGTAATGTTCGGGTTCACCGCGGGCAATTTCGGCATCGCGGAGGCGTCGACCACCCGCAGCCGCGACACCCCCTTGACCCGCAGCTCCGGATCGAGCACCGCCAGCGGATCGTCGACCGCGCCCATCCTGGCCGTGGCGGCCGGGTGGTACACCGTGTTGTGGGTGGCGCGGATGTAGCTCAGCAGTTCGTCGTCGGAGGTGGCGTCCGGGCCGGGCGCGAGTTCGGCGGCGATCCACGCGCGCAGCGGGGACTGCTCGGCGATCTTGCGGGCCAGCCGGACCCCGGCCAGCATCACCCGTTCGTCGTGGCCGTCCGGATCGGTGAAGTAGCGGGGGTCGACCTTCGGCCGGTCGCGGAAGTCCCGGCTGCGCAACCGGATCGTGCCGCGCGAACGGCCCTGGGTGACGTTGGGGGTCAGGCAGAAGCCGTTGTCGGTGGTCGGGTAACCGCGGCGCAGCGTGTTCATGTCGAACGGCACGCTGCCGTAGTGCATCATCACGTCCGGCACCCGCAGCGACTCGTCGGTGGTGGCGAAGATGCCGATCTCCCACCACTGCGTCGAGGTCGCGACCATCGGCCGCGCGGCGTCCCAGAACACCAGGCCTTCGACATGGTCGTCCAGGTTCGCGCCCACACCGGGCGAGTCGACCAGCACCGGGACGCCGATCTCGCGCAGGTGCTCGGCGGGCCCGATTCCGGACAGCATCAACAGCTTCGGCGTATCGATGGCGCCGGCCGTGACGATCACCTCGCGGCGCGCGGAGACCGTGTCGTAGCCGACGCCGTCCGGGCGCAGATACCGCACGCCGGTCGCGGCGCGCGCGTCGTCGAACAGGATCTCGCTGACCCAGCAGCCGGTGCGCACCTCCAGATTCGGGCGCGAATCCAGCACGGGGTGCAGGTATGCGTGCGATGTCGACATGCGCGTGCCGTCTTCGGCGGCGTTGATCTGGAACCAGCCCGCCCCGTTGCGCACGGTCGCGCCCCGGTTGAACTGCACCGTCGGCAGCCCGACCGCCGCGGCCGCGGCGAGCACCGCGACGCCGCACGGGTCCTCCGGCGGCACGTCGCGCAATCGGACCGGGCCGCTGCGACTGTGCTGGTCGCCGGGTGCGTCGTTGTTCTCCAGCCGGGTCACGTAGGGCAGCACGTCGGCCGCGCCCCAGCCTTTCGCACCCAGTGCGGCCCACTCGTCGAGGTTCTCGGCGGGCGGCCAGAACGCGATACACGAGTTGTGCGAGGAACAGCCGCCGAGAACCTTCGCGCGAGCGTGGCGCAGAAAGCTGTTCCCGCGCTCCTGCGGCTCGACCGGATAGTCCCAGTCGTAGCCGGAATCGAGCAGATGCATCCACTGCGTGAGTTCGAGGATGGCGCGATCGCCGACGTCGGACGGTCCCGCCTCCAGCAGGCACACCGACACGTCCGGGTCCTCGCTGAGCCGGGCGGCGAGCACGCACCCGGCGGTCCCGCCACCCGCGATCACGTAGTCGAACACGGCATCAGACATTGCGTACCTCCGCTGCATGTGCGGCCAGGGTGCCGATTCGCTTGCGGCCCTTCAGGATGTACCAGAGCAGACCGGCGCCGAGGATCGCGCCGATGTAGACGAACGCACCCCAGGTGTTGTACCAGGGCGTGCCATAGACGGACGCGCGCGGCCAGGCCAGGTTCAGGGCCATCCCGATGCCCCACACCACGGCGACGATATTGACGATCATCCCCCAGCGCCCCATGGTGAAATACCCGCCCGCCGCAAGCTCTTTCGGCGGCCACTGCCCGCGCAGCCGCTGCTTGAGCATCGGCCCGGTCACCATCAGGTACGCCAGGTAGATCATGATGATCGCGATCGAGGTGAGCACGGTGAAGATCTTCGGCTGGCCGATGTTGACCACCAGGATGAGCGCGGCGAGCACGCCGATCAGGATGGCCGGGATGACCGGCGTCTGGGTCTTCGGATGCACCCGGGCCAGCTTCTCGCCGAACGGCAAGGCGTTGTCCCTGGCCATGGCGAAGGTGAGCCGGATGGCGGCGGTGTGCACGGCGAGCGAGCACACGGTCACCGCGACCACGATGCAGCACAGGAAGATCGTGCCGAGCGGACCCCACATCACCTGCTCGACAATGTATTGCAGGCCGCCGCTGGAGCTGCCGATCTGCGGGTCGTCGAGATCGGGAGCCGCCATGACCGCGAAGGCGAGGATCGCCCCGCCGATGACGAAGGACGCGAGCACGGCGCGCAGGATGGCCTTGGGCGCGGTCCGCCGCGGCTCCACGGTCTCCTCACCGAGCGAACTCGCGGTGTCGAAGCCGTACATGACATAGCCCGAGGCCAGCGAGGCGACCAGGAACGCGCCGAGGTAACCGCCGGACTCCCCCGCGCCGTAGCCGTGCGTGGAGAAGAACACCTGCGGGCCACGAGTCGCGTTGGCCGCCAGGATGATCGCGATCAGCACCGCCGCGATGAGCTCGATGAACACGCCGGCGCTGTTGATCATCGCCATCAGCCGGACGCCGAGCGCGTTGATCGTGGTGGTGAAGATGATCATGATCGTGCCGAGCACCACCGCGTTGGTGGCGTAGTCGTGCTCACCGCTGCCGTCCCCGATGAGCTGGAAGCCGCTCCACAACCGGGGCAGGTTCAGCTGGAGCGCGAGCACCACCGCGGACAGCGTCACGATCGACGCGGTCAGCATCAACCAACCCGACGACCACCCGACGATTCTGCTGCCGAGCTGTTTGGACCAGTTGTAGACCGATCCGGCGACCGGATAGCGCGCGGCGAGCTCCATGAAGCACAGTGCGACGGCCAGCTGCCCGACGAAAACGATCGGCCACGACCACAGGTACGCGGGACCCGCGCTGCCGAAACCGAAATAGAACAGCTGAAACGTGCCGGTGAGGATCGAGATATAGCTGACCCCCGCCGCGAAGCTGGCGAACTTCCCGATACTTCGGTCGAGGGATTCCTTGTAGCCGAAATCCTCCATTCCGCTGTCATCGGACACACCGTGTTCCTGAACCACCATTGCTTACCGTGCCTTTCGCGGGCGGCCGTACGGGCTGTCCGGCCGAGATTTGTTGCTTACGATCAGACGCCCTTGAACCACTCCGCCGGCTTCGGTGCCGTGTTGTGCCAAATGTGTTTGATTTCCTGATATTCGGCCAGGCCGGTCGGGCCGAGTTCGCGTCCGTTGCCGGACTTCTTGAATCCGCCCCATTCCGCACCGGCGGTGTAATAGCCGAAGTCGTTGAGCCACACCGTGCCGTGGCGCAGCGCGCGCACCACTCGCTCGCCGCGCGCCGGATCCGCGGTGCGCACGCCGGCGGCGAGGCCGTATTCGGTGTCGTTGCCGAGCCGGATCGCCTCGGCCTCGGTGGTGAATCGCTCGACCGTGAGGATCGGGCCGAACGTCTCCTCCTGCACGATGCGCATCGAGCGATCGCACCGATCGAAGATCGTCGGCAGGTAGTAGCTGCCGTCCCGCAGGGCGGGGTCGGTCGGCCGCGCGCCGCCGGTCACCAGCTTCGCGCCCTCCGAGATGCCCAGCGCGACATAGGCTTCCACCTTGGCTCGGTGCTCGGCGGAGACCAGCGGACCGGTTTCGCTGGCCGGATCGAGGCCGGGGCCGACCCGGATCCGCTCGGCCCGGCTCGCCAGTTCGGCGACGAAGTCCTCGGCGATCGACTCCTCGACGATCAGCCGGGTGCCCGCCGAGCAGACCTGCCCGGAATGCAGGAACACGCCGGTCAGGACGTGGTCGACGGCGCTGTCCCAGTCCGCGTCGGCGAACACGATGTGCGGATTCTTGCCGCCGAGTTCCACCGCCACCTTGGTGACGTGTTCGGCGGCGACCCGGCTGATCGTGCGGCCGGTCGCCAAGCCGCCGGTGAAGGAGATGAAGTCGACGTCGGCGTTGTCGGTCAGCGCCGCGCCGAGCACCGCGCCGCTGCCCTGGACCAGGTTCAACACACCGGCGGGCACCCCCGCCTCCTCGGCGAGCCGCGCGAATTCGATGGTGGTGAGCGGGGTGACCTCGCTCGGCTTGAGCACCATCGTGCAGCCCGCGGCCAGCGCGGGCGCGACCTTCCACGACATCTGGAGCAGCGGATAGTTCCACGGCGCGATGAGCACGCACACGCCGATCGGCTCGCGGACCACCCGGCTGATCACCGCCGGGTCGCCCACATCGATCAGCCGGTCGGCCTGCACGGCGACGGCGTTCGCGTAGTAGCGGAACACCGAGATGACGTCGTCGATGTCGATCTCGCTCTCCACCAATGTCTTTCCGGTGTCCGCCGTCTCCAGCCTGGCCAGCCGATCCTTGTCGCGAGCCAGCAGGTCGGCGATCCGCAGCAGCAGCGCGGACCGCTCGGCAACCGGCGTCGCGGGCCACCTGCCCGCGTCGAAGGTGGTGCGGGCGACCGCGACGGCGTCGCGCGCGTCGGCCGGCGTCGCCTCGTCCACGGTCGCCACCACGGTGCCGGTCGCCGGGTCGATGATCTGCCGCACGCCACCGTCCGACGCGTGCGTCCATCGACCGCCGATGAGCAGATCCGGATCACCATTCATTGCACGTCACCTCACGTCGCCGATCCGACAGGACAACCACTCGTGGAACTCCGCGATGTGATGCTCGGCGGGCACCAGCACCCCGCCCTTACGGTAGGCGCGCGACGACATTGTGGGTTGCGTTCGCGCACATGCCGCGAAATCCTGTTCGTTCACCCGGTGGAACAATTCGACGGAGCGGGACACGTCGCGTCCCGCGGCAACCACATCCTTGGTATACAACCAATCACACTCGACGATAGTTCGGTCCGCCGACATGGGGAACATTCGGTGGAAAATGATGTGGTCCGGGACCAGATTGACGAAAACGGTCGGCCGGACGGTGACGGCGAAGTAGCGGCGGTCCTGTTCCGGGGTAACCCCGGGCAACCGGTCGAAACCCGGCGAACCGTCGACGGTGAACCCCGCGATATCGGCGCCGAATTCCGCGCCGTGGCCGACGAACACCTGCGCGGCGAGCCCCTGCGCGAATTCGGGCAGCACCTCGGTGAGTTCGGGGTGGATGGTCGCGCAGTGGTAGCACTCCATGAAGTTCTCCACGATGAGCTTCCAGTTGGCCGCGACGTCGTAGACCACCCGGCGACCCACCGCCAACGTGTCGATCTCGTAGGCGTCGATGGCGGCCGGGTCGCCGAGGCGCTCGGTGACCGCGCCCATCACGTCGTGCTCGAACGAGGGCGGCTCGTCGGCCAGGCAGACCCAGGCGTAGCCGAGCCACTCGCGCAGGGCGACCGGGATCAGGCCGTAGGCGACGCGATCGATGTCGGCGCCGGTGGCGTCCTTCAGCGCGGCCAGGTTCGGCGCGGCGACCAGTTTGCCGTCCAGGCCGTAGGTCCAGGCGTGGTACGGGCATTGCAGGTTGCGGCGGACCCGGCCCGCGTCCTCGGTGCACAGCATCGCGCCGCGGTGGCGGCAGATGTTCAGGAACGCGCGCAGCGCGCCGTCGCGGCCGCGCACGATCAACACGCTTTCGCGGCCGACCTGGACGCGCTTGAACTGGCCGGGATCGGCGAGGTCGCCGGTGCGGATGGCGCAGAACCACATTCGTTCGAAGAGCTGTTCCTGCTCGGCCGCGAAGATGGCGTCGTCGACGTACCACTTGCCGCCGAGGGTGGGAATCAGGGCCGGTGGGGTGACCGGCGACAGATCCGCGGACCCGCCTGCCCGGTCGCCACCCTCCGTCGGATCGCTATGCGATGCTGTTTTCACTGGTCACCAGCCTCTGCGGGTCGAATAGGGCGATCGGGTGCCTGGTGGTCGCGTCGATGACCAGATCGGCCAGGATCTCGCCCACCACCGGGACGAATTTGAAGCCGTGGCCGGAGAAGCCGCAGGCGATGGTGATGCGGTCGCCGCCGGGATGGCGGGCGATGACGAAGTGCTCGTCGGGGGTGGTGGAATACATGCAGGTGGCCGTGTGGACGCACGGGCCGGCCACGGCCGGGAGCAAGGCGGCGGCGCGGTCGCGCATCGCGTCGATCTCGTGCGGGTGGACGACGCGGTCGATGGTCTCCGGCGTGCAGACGGTGCCCTTGCGGAAGAACGCGGTCTTCACTCCGCCCGCCGGTCCGTCGATGGCGGGGAAGCCGTAGATCTGCATGCCGGAGTCGTCCTCGGCGATGTAGATCGGCTGATCCTCGAAGGCCGCGGTGCCGCCGATCGGATCGAACCAGTACAGGACGTGGCGTTCGATGGTGATCGGAATGCCGAACTCGGCCAGCAGCTTCGGCGCCCAGGCGCCGGGGCAGATCAGCAGCTGATCCGCGTGATAGGTGGCTCTGGCGGTGGTCACCGTGACGCCGGAATCGGTTTCGGCCCAGCCGATCACCTCCTCGCCGAACGACAGGGTGGCACCCGCGCGCAGGGCCAGATCGATGTGGGCCTGCACCGTCAGTTCGGGGCGGGCGAATCCGCCGTTGGACTCATAGATTCCGATGTCGCCGGGCGCGGGGGTGAAGTTCGGGAAGCGCCGGGTGATCTCGGCGGCGTCCAGCAACTCGTGCGGCAGTGACCATTCGCGGCTGGCCCGCAGGCTGCCCGCGACCGTCAGGCTGTCCGGCGGGCCGAGGTACAGGCCGCCGGTGAGCCGGATGACCTCGCGGTCGGAGTCCGCCGCCAGCTTGGCCCAGAGTTCGTAGGACCGCAGCAGGAGCGGAACATAGGCGGGGTCTTCGAAATAGGACTGCCGGACGATGCGCGAACCGCCGTGGCTCGAACCCCGATCGTGTGCGGGAGTGAACTTCTCCAGCCCGAGTACCCGTTGGCCGCGCGCCGCGAGGTGATAGGCGGCGGCACTGCCCATGCCGCCGACGCCGATCACGATGACGTCGTAGCCCGTTGTCGCCGTAGCCATTTCGCTACCTCCTGATCCTGGACATCTCGGGATCGACCACCGGCTCGGCGTGCACCGTCGCGAGGTAGCGCGCACCGAGGTATTCGACCTCTACCGCAGCACCGACCGCGACCGAGGCGGGCAGCCACGCGTAGGCAATGCTGCGGCCGATGGTGGCCGAATAGCCTGCGCTGGTGACATATCCGCCGAGCAGGCCGTCCACGTAGACCGGCTCCTTGCCGAGGACGACCGCCGTCGGGCGCTCGAACACGACGCTGCGCAGGATCTTCGCCGGTGGGTCCGCCTGTTCCAGCGCGGCCTTGCCGATGAAGTCGGGCTTGCTCATCCGGACCGCGAAGTCGAGTCCGGCGGCGGCCGGCCGGTGCTCCGCGGTCATGTCGGTTCCCCAACTGCGGTAGCCCTTTTCGATGCGCAGGCTGTTGAACGCGATCCGGCCTGCGGCGATGACCTCGTGCGCCTGCCCGGCTGCCCACAGCAGATCCCACAGCGCGTTGCCGTATTCGGCGGTCGCGTAGATCTCCCAGCCGAGCTCGCCGACGTAGGAGACGCGCATCATGGTGACCGGGATGGCGCCGAGATAGGTCTGCAGCGCGCGGAAGTACTTGAACGACTGATTCGACAGGTCGTCGGAACACAAGGGCTGCACCAGGTCCCGCGCGCTCGGTCCCCAGACGCCGAGGCAGCAGGTGCCGCCGGTGATGTCGCGCAGCGTCACCGAGCCGTCGGCGGGCAGGTGCCGGGTGAACCAGTCGAAATCCATCGGGCCGTTCACGCCGACCTGGAACCGGTGCGGCTCGAGCCGGGCGACGGTGACATCACTACGGATGCCGCCGGTTTCGTCGAGCACCAGCGCGTAGGTCACCGAGCCGACGGACTTGTCCAGATTGTTCGTGGTGAGTCGTTGCAGGAAGTCGAGCGCACCCGGTCCGCAGACCTCGTAGCGGGTCAGCGGGGTCATGTCGAACATCGCGACCCGCTCGCGGGTCCAGCGCGCCTCGGCGATGGAGATGGGCGACCAGAAGCTGCTCGACCACTCGTCGCGCTCCGGGAACGGCATGCCCTCGTCGCGAAGTCGTTGCGCCAGTTCCGCATTGGCCGCATACCAGGCAGGCCGCTCCCAGCCGCCGCCTTCGAAGAAGAAGGCGCCCATTTCCTGCTGGCGGGCATAGAAGGGACTGGTGCGCAGGCCACGCGGGGCCGTTCGATATTGGTGCGGATGGATGATGTCGTAGACCTCGACAAAGGCCTGCGAACTCGTCCGCAGGATGAATTCCTCGCTGCGCGCGACGTCTTCGAATCGATACAGATCGCATTCGTGCACGTCGGTGCCCGGCGCGCCGTCGATGATCCATTCGGCGGTCGCCTTGGCCACGCCGGCCGAATGGGTGACCCACACGGCCTCCGCGACCCAGAATCCGGCCAGGTCGCGGTGCTCACCCATGATCGAGAAGCCGTCCGGGGTGAACGAGAAGATTCCGTTGAATCCCTCCTCCGGCTTCGAATCACCGAGCGCCGGCAGCAATTCCATGGACTCGCGCCAGGCGGGGGCGAAGTCGGCCTCGGTGAACGGCAGCATCGACGGCATCGCTTCGCCGGCGGTGGCCGCGGACAGGGTGGACATGTCCACCGGCATCGGCTGGTGGCCGTAGTAACCGATGCCCAGGCGGTCGCCGTGCACGCGGTAGTAGAGGTCCCGATCCTGGTGTCGCAGGATAGGCAGGCGCGCGGCGTCGCGGAGACTGTCGGCCAGGGCGGCCAGCGACCCCGACTTGGCGTACTGGTGCGCCATCGGCACCAGCGGCAGGACCAGGCCGGTCCGCTTCGCCAGTTCCGCACCCCAGAAACCGGCCGCGCAGACGACGATGTCCGCGGCGATGGTGCCGTCGGCTGTCTGCACACCGGTGACCCGGCCGCCGGATTCGGTGATACCGAGGACTTCCCGGTGCGGCAGGAAGCGCGCGCCGCGATCGACGGCCGCCCGTGCCTGCGCCTGCACCGCCCGCACCGCGTTGGCCAAACCGTCTGTCGGAGTGTGGAATCCGCCGATAATATGGTCGGCATCGAGCAGCGGGTACCGGGCCGCACATTCGGACGCATCCAGCAGGCGCCCCTCGATCCCCCACGACTGCGCCCAGCCGAACTTGCGGTGCAGATCCCGCCAGCGCTCCGGCGTGGTCGCCACCTCGAGCCCGCCGACCGCCTCGAACGCGGGGCCGGCCGGATGGCTCAGCGCGCCGAACTTCTCGGTGGTATAGCGCGCGAACTCGGTCATGGTCTTGGACGGATTCGTCTGGAACACCAAACCCGGTGCGTGCGATGTGGATCCGCCGGTGGTGAACAGCGGTCCGCGGTCGAGCACGGTGATGTCGGCCCAACCCCGTGCGGTCATTTCGTCGGCCAGCGATGCCCCGACGATCCCGGCTCCGATGATGACGACTTTCGGGTGAGCCAAAGGGTGCCTCCGTTGTTGCTAGTAGCGCAACGAATTCGTATTACGCAACAAATAGTCCGCCTGTCGTGGCACGCTGTCAACCGTTGGAAACCAGTTGTTTACCGGGGAATTCAGGGGGTTGACGACGACTCGACGCTGTCGCACACTGTTGCGTATCGCGATATCTGTTGCGCTCTAAGCAACTCATGGAGGGTTTATGGAGTCCCTTGCGAAACACACGGCGGCCGCCGGGACGGAACTGTTCGTCGCCCGTCTCGCGGACCTGCCGGTCGGCGAGGCCGCCACCGTGCGGACCGCCGACGGGACACCGATCTCGGTGTTCCACACCGACGAGGGCCTGTTCGCGATCGACGACACGTGCACTCACCAGGACGCGTCACTGGCCGACGGCTGGGTGGAGCACTGCACGGTCGAATGCCCCTTGCACGAGTCATGTTTCGACCTGCGCACCGGCCGGGTCTCCGGGCCGCCGGCCAAGGTCGCGGTGCGCACGTACCCGGTGCGGGTGCTCGACGGCGACATCGTGGTGACGACGGAGCCGGCATGAGCGTCGTCGTCGTCGGCGCGTCGCTCGCCGGATTCTGCCTGGTGCGCGATCTGCGTGAACGCGGCTACGACGGCGAGGTCACGGTGGTCGGCGACGAGGCGCACCCGCCCTACGATCGGCCGCCGCTGTCGAAGGAGTTCCTGCACGACGAGGTCGACCTCACCCTGGGCGACGACCTCGGCGCGCACTGGATGCTCGGCCGGCCTGCGATCGGAATCGCCTCCACCGCAACCGGTCCCGGCGTCACACTGGCGGACGGCACGGTCGTCGCCGGGCAGTCGCTGGTGCTCGCCACCGGCGCGCGGGCCCGCACGCTGCCCGGCGCTCGCGGGCTCGGCGGCGTCCATACGTTGCGCACGCTCGACGATGCGCGGGCGATCCGTACCGCATTGCGCACCGCACGCAGCATCGTCATCATCGGCGCCGGCCTGATCGGCGCCGAGATCGCCTCGACCGCGGCGACTCTCGGCGTTCGGACGACCATCGTCGAACTGGCGACGGACCCACTGTCCGCCGTCTTCGGCGCACAGCTCGGGGCGCTGTGCGCGGATCTGCACGCGGCCAACGGCGTTCGGTTACGCACCGGCGTGGCGGTGACCGAATTCCTCGGCGGCGAACACGTCAGCGCGGTTCGACTCACCGACGACACCCTGCTCGCCGCCGATGCCGTGATCATCGGCATCGGCGCGATCCCCAACACCGAATGGGCGCAGGACTCTCCGCTGCACATCGACAACGGATTCGTCACCGATTCCTGCTGCCGCACAGCGGTTCCCGGCATCTACGCCATCGGCGACTGCGCCCGCGCCTTCCAGGACGCCCTGGGCGCTCACCACCGCAGCGAGCACTGGTCGAACGCCACCGCCCAGGCCCGCATCGCCGCCGCGGCCATCGTCGGCGAACCGCCCGCGCACATCCCGAACACCTACTTCTGGTCCCGCCAGTACGGCCGGATGATCCAATTCGCCGGCCACCGCCGACCCGGCGACGCGGTGCGCTTCGTCGACGGCGACCCGACGACCCCGTCGTGCACCGCGCTCTACGAACGCGCCGGCGAGCCGGTGGCCGTCTTCGCCATCGACAACGCACGCCTGTTCACCCGCTACCGCAAGCAGATCGAGCGGCGGCCGGCGGCCATCGCAACCCCGTAGGAGGATTCGTGTCCGAAACCGTGCGCGGCGTCATCGCCCGTCGCCAAGGAACGCCGGTCGAGATCGTCGACGTGGTCATCCCCGACCCCGGCCCGCACGACGTCGTCGTGCGCGTGCAGTCGTGCGGGGTGTGCCACACCGACCTGCACTACCGCGAGGGCGGCATCAACGACGAGTTCCCGTTCCTGCTCGGCCACGAGGCGGCCGGTGTCGTGGAGACGGTCGGCACGGCCGTGACCCACGTGGCGGTCGGCGATTTCGTCGTGCTGAACTGGCGCGCGATCTGCGGCGAATGCCGCGCGTGCCGCCGCGGTCGCCCCTGGTACTGCTTCGACACCGGCAACGCAGGTCGGAAGATGACCCTCACCGACGGCACCGAGCTGACGCCCGCCCTCGGCATCGGCGCCTTCGCGGACAAGACCCTGGTTCACGAAAGGCAGTGCACCATAGTCGATCCCGATGCCGACCCGGCGATCGCCGGGTTGCTCGGCTGCGGCGTCATGGCGGGCATCGGGGCGGCGATGAACACCGGCAACGTATCCCGCGGGGACAGCGTCGCGGTGATCGGCTGCGGCGGGGTCGGCGACGCCGCGATCGCCGGCGCCCGGCTCGCCGGGGCAGGCACCATCATCGCCGTCGACCGCGACGCGCGAAAGCTGGCCTGGGCGAGCGAATTCGGCGCTACCGACCTGATCGACGCGAGCACCGAGGACGTGGTCGAGCGGATCCAGGAACTCACCGACGGCTTCGGCGCGGACGTCGTCATCGATGCCGTCGGCCGTCCCGAGACCTGGAAGCAGGCCTTCTACGGGCGCGACCTGGCCGGCACCGTGGTGCTGGTCGGCGTGCCCACCCCGGAGATGACCCTGGACATGCCGCTGATCGATCTGTTCTCGCGCGGCGGCGCACTCAAATCGTCCTGGTACGGCGATTGCCTTCCCGAGCGCGACTTCCCGATGCTGATCGACCTCTACCGGCAGGGGCGCCTTCCCCTGGAACGCTTTGTCACCGAACGCATCGCGCTCGACGAGGTCGAGAAGGCGTTCACCGCCATGCACCATGGCGACGTGCTGCGCTCGGTCGTGGTGTGGTGAACCGCTGACGCGACGGGAGACACCAACCCCGCTCCCTACTTTGTCCTGTCACAAAACAAACTTTGCCCGAATCCGACGAAAGCGCACACGGGACTCGACAAAGTGCGGTTGAATTCGCTCAGTTGGACAGGAAGAAGTAGCTGATGCGGATCGCGGCCCGACCGGAAAACGCCCACCAGGCACGGCTTTTGCGGCTGCTGCGCGATCGCGGCCCGCAGTCGCGGTCGGAACTGGGTCAGCCGATGGAGCTGTCCCGCTCCAAGCTGGCCGTGGAGCTCGACCGGCTCGCCGAGCTCGGACTGGTCGAGGCCGGTGGACTGGCCGCGTCGAGCGGCGGTCGTCGGTCGACCATCGCCGCGTTGGCGTCGGGGCTGCGTTTCGCCGCCATCGACATCGGCGCCACCTCCATCGACGTGGCGGTGACCGACGGCGAGCTGCGGGTGCTCGGGCAACTGTCCGAGCCGTGCGACATTCGGCAGGGACCGGCCGCCGTGCTCGAACGCGCCCTGGATCTGCTCGGCAAACTCCGGACCGACGCACACATGGCCGGACGGCTGCACGGCGCGGGAGTCGGCGTGCCCGGGCCGGTGAGCTTCCGCGAGGGCATGCCGGTCGCGCCGCCGATCATGCCCGGCTGGCATCGGTTCCCGGTGCGCGAGGCGATCGCGCAGGAACTCGGCTGCCCGGTACTGGTCGACAACGACGTGAACATCCTGGCGCTCGGCGAAATGCAGGCTGGCTCAGCGCATTCGGTGGCGGACTTCCTGTTGGTCAAGGCGGGCACCGGAATCGGCTGCGGCATCGTCGTCGACGGGGACATCTATCGTGGGGTGTCCGGCAGCGCGGGCGATATCGGTCATCTGCGGATCACCGACGACGGGCCGGTCTGCGCGTGCGGTAACAGCGGTTGCCTGGAGGCGTACGCGGGCGGGGCCGCGCTGGCCCGCGAAGCCACCGCCCGCGCCGCCCGCTCCCCCTTCCTCAGCGAACGTCTCGCCACGGCGGGCGCGCTCACGGCCACCGACCTCGCCGACGCCGCCGCTGCGGGAGACCCGTTGGCCGTAGCGATGATTCGAGAGGCAGGCGCGCATCTCGGCACCGCCCTGGCCGGATTGGTGAGCTTCTTCAACCCCGGCCTCGTGGTGATCGCCGGCGGGCTCACCGGGTTCGGGCACCCGCTGCTCGCGGAGATCCGCAGCGTGGTCTACCGCCGGTCGTCACCGCTGGCCACCGGCAACCTACCGATCGTGCTCTCCGAACTGGCCGAGCTCGGCGGGGTGATCGGCGCGGCGCGCCTGATCAGCGACCACATCTTCAGCGTCGCCTGAGCACGGCTAGGAGCCCGGCCCATGAACACCGTGCTGACCATGCGAGGCATCGTCAAGGACTTCCCCGGCGTGCGCGCACTCGATCACGTCGATCTCGACGTCCGCGCCGGCGAGGTGCATTGCCTGCTCGGCCAGAACGGCGCGGGTAAGTCCACGCTCATCAAGGTGCTCGCCGGTGCGCACCAGCCGGATTCGGGCGAGCTGACCTGGCTCGGGCAGCCGGTGCGACTGGCCAATCCCCTCGCGGCGACGCGGCTCGGCATCGCCACGATCTACCAGGAATTGGATCTGTGCGACGGACTCGACATCGCCGAGAACATCTTCCTCGGCCATGAGCAGTCCCGCGCCGGATTCACCCGCCGCGGGTCGACCGCGCGCGCCGCGACCGCGTTGCTCGACCGCCTCGGTCACGGCGAGCTGCGGCCGGACACGGTCGTCGCCTGCTTGCCCGCGGCGGCCAAGCAGGTGGTCAGCATGGCGCGGGCGCTGTCGCACGACGCGCGGCTCATCGTGATGGACGAGCCGTCGGCCGCGCTCGGAAATGACGAGGTGGCCAACCTGTTTCGGATCATCGATCAGTTGCGCGCCGACGGTGTCGCCGTCGTGTACATCTCGCACCGGCTCGACGAGATCCGCACCATCGGCGACCGGATCACCGTGCTCAAGGACGGCCGCACCGTCGCCGCCGGACTGCCCGCGCGCACCACCGGCACCGAGCAGGTCGTCTCGCTGATGACCGGCAACCGGGCCGAAGCGGTGCCGGCACCGCACGCGCCGCGCGCGCAGGACACCGCGGAGGTGCTTCAGGTAACGGGGTTGGGCTTGACCGGCCGCTTCCAGGATGTCTCGTTCACGGTGCGGGCCGGGGAGATCGTCGGCCTCGCCGGGTTGGTCGGGGCCGGCCGCTCCGAGGTGTTGGAGACGGTCTACGGCGCGCGTCGTGCGGCGGCGGGGCAGGTCCGCGTCGACGGTCGCCGGGTACGGCCCGGCAGCACGAGCGCCGCCGTCGCCGCCGGCATGGGTCTGGCGCCCGAGGAACGCAAATCGCAGGGTTTGTTTCTGCTGGAATCGTTGGGCCGCAACATCTCTGCCGCGTCGATGCCGCGCTACTCCCGGTTCGGCTGGTTCGATCGGCGCCGGGCACGCGCCGATACCGGCACCGTGCTCGCCCGCGTCGGCATCCGTCCGGCCGACCCCGACTATCCCGTGCGCGGGCTGTCCGGCGGGAATCAGCAGAAGGCCGTGCTGGCCCGCTGGCTGCTGCAGGACTGCCGGGTGCTGCTGCTCGACGAACCGACCCGCGGCGTCGACGTGGGGGCGCGCGCAGACGTATACGCACAGATCAGAGGTCTGGCCGAGCGCGGCGTCGCGGTGCTGATGGTCTCCAGCGACCTGCCGGAGCTGCTCGGGCTGGCCGATCGGGTGCTCGTCCTGCGCGACGGCGAGATCATTCACACCGCCCCCGCGGCCGAGCTCACCGAGCCCGACATCATCGCGATGATCATGGAAGGGAGTGCGCTGTGAGCGAATCCGAGATACCGCGTGCCGGAACCGAGCGCGGCGGCGACCCGGCCAGCCGGGCGACCGCGGTGCGCGCGACAGCGAAAGCTGCGGCGGCAGAAATCGATCCGCCCACGCGTCGCAACACCGGACGCGGCGGGCTGCGCAAACACCTGACGCTGATCGTCGCACTGCTCGCGTTGCTGATCGTCGGCGCGCTGACCAAGGGCGCGGACTTCCTCAGCACCGGCAACCTGATCACCATCCTGACCCTGGCCTCGGTGATCGGCGTGGTGACCGTCGGGATGACGTTCGTGATCATCGGCGGCGGCATCGATCTGTCCGTCGGCGCGATCATCGCGCTCGCGTCGGTCTGGTGCACCACCACCGCCACCCAGTCCTACGGCGTGGGCGGGATGGTGCTCAGCGCGCTGCTCGTCGGCCTCTGCTGCGGGCTGTTGAACGGGGCGCTCATCGCCTACGGCCGGCTGGTGCCGTTCATCGTCACGCTCGCCACGATGGTGGCCGCGCGCGGGCTGGCCGAGCAGATCTCCGGCCGGCAATCCCAGCTGGTCACCACCGATCTGCTCGCCTTGGCCCAGGATCGGGTGCTCGGCATCCCGCTGCTCGTCTACCTGTTCCTCGTGGTAGTCGCGGTCGGCTGGATCGTGCTGGAGCGCACCACCTTCGGCCGGCGCAGCGCGGCCGTGGGCGGCAATCCGGAGGCGGCCCGGCTGGCGGGCATCGACGTCCGCCGCCACACGCTGCTCCTGTACGCGGTGTCGGGGCTGTGCTGCGGCATCGCCGCCATCATGCTCACCGCGCAAACGACCACCGGCACCAGCACCAACGGCCAGCTCTACGAGCTGGACGCGATCGCCGCGGTGGTCATCGGCGGCACGCTGCTCAGCGGCGGCTTCGGCACGATCACCGGGTCGATCCTCGGGGTGCTCGTGTTCACCGTGATCGAGGATCTGTTCATTCTCAACAACCTCGAGCAACCCATCCAGGCAATCGGCAAGGGCGCCATCATCGTTGCCGTCCTGCTGTTCCAACGGTTCGGCCGCGCCCGCGCGGTGCCCACCCTCACCTGAATCACGCAACAAGGAACACCATGCGCAAGACAGTCTCTCTCCCCCGCCGCGGCATCCTCCTGTCCGGCCTCGCGGCCGGCGCGGGCGTGCTCGCCGCCGCCTGCACCGCCAACGACACCACGGCCGGAACTCAGGTGGCCGGTAGCACCGGGGACAACTCCGCCGCCGGACAGCAAGTGCGCGTCGGCTTTTCCGCGCCCGCCGCCGATCACGGCTGGACCGCGGCGATCACCCGCAACGCCAGGGCGCAGGCGGAGAAGTTCGGCGATCTGACGCTGAACGTCACCGAGGGCACCAACGACGTCAGCCGCCAGATCGAGCAGGTGCAGACGATGATCAACCAGAAGGCCGACGTGCTGGTGATCCTGCCGTTCGACGGCAACGCGCTCACCGAGATCGCGAAAAACGCGATGAACGCGGGCATTCCGGTGATCAACCTCGATCGGGTCTTCGCCTCGGCCCTCGCCTACCGGACCTGGATCGGTGGCGACAACTACGGAATGGGCGTCAACGCGGGCAATTTCATCGTCCGCAAGATGCGCGACGCCGGCCTCGGCGACCCGGTGATCGTCGAGGTGGCCGGCATCGACAGTCTCCAGCTCACCCAGGAGCGCAGCCGCGGATTCCACGACGCCGTCACCGCCGCCGGATTCCGCGTCACCGCACGGCAATCCACCGATTTCACCGCGGCGGGCGGTCAGCAGGTGGCCAGCCAGATGTTGCAGGCGACGAAGAAGATCGACGCGATGTGGAATCACGACGACGATCAGGGCATCGGCGTGCTGGCCGCGATCAAGCAGGCCAACCGATCCGGCGAGTTCGTCATGGTCGGCGGGGGCGGCTCGGCGCAGGCGATGAAGGAGATCCAGACCGGCGACTCGCCGCTGCAGGCCACCGTGCTCTACAGCCCCGCCATGGCGTCCTCGGCGGTCGCGCTGGCCCGGCTGCTCGGGCAGCGCCGGGCGCTCGGCGATCTCGCCGAACACGATGTGCCCGCGAAGATCACGACGTTCTCGGCCGTGGTCACCAAGGACAACGCCGCACAGTACCTGGCGAACGGCTATTAACCGATCGGAGTCCCATGACCTCGACAGACCGCCGCACCCTCGGCATCGGAATGGTCGGCCACGCCTTCATGGGGCGCGCCCATTCGCAGGCCTGGCGCAGTGTGGACGCGTTCTTCGATCTGCCGTGGCGGCCGGTGCCGGTGGTGCTCGCGGGCCGCGACATCGGCCGGGCGACGGCCGCCGCCGACCGGCTCGGCTGGGCCAGTGCCGTCGGTGAGTGGAAGCGGTTGCTCGATCGCGACGACGTCGATCTGATCGATATCTGCACGCCGGGCGACAGCCACGCCGAAATCGCCGTCGCCGCACTGCATGCGGGCAAGCACGTGCTGTGTGAGAAGCCGCTGGCCAACACCGTGGCCGAGGCGGAGGCGATGGCCGCCGCCGCCGAGCAGGCCGCCCGGCGCGGGGTACGGTCGATGGTGGGATTCAGCTATCGGCGCGTGCCCGCGCTGGCGCTGGCCCGGAATCTGGTGGCGCAGGGGCGGATCGGCACCGTGCGGCATGTGCGAGCGGTGTATCTGCAGGATTGGCTCGCCGATCCGGCGGCTCCGCTGAGCTGGCGGCTCGATCGGCGACGGGCCGGGTCGGGGGCGCTGGGTGACATCGGCGCGCACATCATCGACGCCACGCAGTTCGTCACCGGCGAGTCGTTGACGGGAGTGTCGGCGTTGCTGGACACGTTCGTCACCGAGCGCCCGCTGCCCGACGGCGCGGGCAGCGGGCAGGTCACGGTCGACGATGCCGCCCTGTTCCTCGGCCGGCTCTCCGGCGGCGGGCTGGCCTCGTTCGAGGCGACCAGGGTCGCCGCCGGACGCAAGAACGCACTTCGCCTGGAGCTCAACGGAACCCACGGCAGCGTGGCCTTCGATCTCGAATCGATGAACGAGCTGTGGTTCCACGATCACACCGAGGACCCGGAGACCGCCGGTTTCCGGCGCATCCTGGTGACCGAACCGCAGCACCCGTACGCCGGAGCCTGGTGGCCGCCCGGGCACGGGCTCGGCTACGACCACACCTTCACCAACCAGGTCGCCGACCTGGTCATCGCGATCGCGGCGGGCAAGGATCCGAGTCCCGGCTTCGCCGACGGGCTCGCGGTGCAGCGGGTACTGGCGGCGGTCGAGGCGAGCGCGGCCGACGACGGGCGCTGGACCGCTATCGGAGGAGGACAACCATGAGGCCGATCACGCTGTTCACCGGGCAGTGGGCGGATCTACCGTTCGAACAGGTGTGCCGGCTGGCCGCCGACTGGGGCTATGACGGGCTCGAAATCGCCTGTTCGGGCGACCATTTCGAGGTGGACAAGGCGCTCGCCGATCCCGGCTACGCCAAACGCAAACAACAGACCCTCGAACGGCATGGGCTACGGGTGTTCGCCCTGTCGAACCACCTTGTCGGCCAAGCCGTCTGCGACCATCCGATCGACGAACGGCACCGGGCGATTGTGCCGCAGCGCATCTGGGGCGACGGCGAACCGGAAGGCGTGCGCCGGCGGGCCGCCGCCGAAATGGCCGATACCGCAAGGGCCGCCGCTCAACTCGGCGTCGATACGATCGTCGGCTTCACCGGATCGAGCATCTGGCACACCGTCGCCATGTTCCCGCCCGTCCCGGCGGCGGTCATCGAACGCGGTTACCAGGATTTCGCCGAACGCTGGCACCCGATCCTCGACGTGTTCGACGCCGAGGGCGTCCGGTTCGCCCATGAGGTGCACCCCAGCGAGATCGCCTACGACTACTGGACCACCGTGCGCGCCCTCGCCGCCATCGATCACCGCCCGGCCTTCGGCTTGAACTGGGACCCTTCCCATTTCATCTGGCAGGACCTGGACCCGGTCACCTTCATCCTCGACTTCGCCGATCGCATCTATCACGTCGACTGCAAGGACACCAAGGTCCGCTGCGGCGACGGCCGCCGCGGCCGCCTCGCCTCCCATCTCCCCTGGGCCGACCTGCGCCGCGGCTGGGACTTCGTCTCCACCGGCCGCGGCGACGTCCCCTGGGAGGACTGCTTCCGCGCCCTCAACGCCATCCACTACACCGGCCCCGTCTCCATCGAATGGGAAGACGCGGGCATGGACCGCCTGGCCGGCGCACCCGAAGCCCTCGCCTTCATCCGCCACCACAACGCCACCACCCCACCGACCACCTCGTTCGACGCGGCGTTCAGCACCGATTGGTGACCGGTGTCGAATCATCGGGTCCGCCCCCGCCGGGACAGCAGCGACTGGCCCACGACCAGCGCGCCGAGGATGAGGACGGTGCTGCCGATCATGCGTAGGGCGAGGTCGGCGCCGGAGATGAACGCGGTGACGATGTCGTTGGTGCGGTCGGGGGTGGCGGCCACGGCCTGGGCCACGGTGTGCGGGTCGTGGGCGGTTCGGATGTCGGTGGGCAATGCGGCGATGAAGCGGGCGGTGAGGATGGTGCTGATCACGGCGACGCCGAGGGCGCTGCCGAATTCGCGGGTAGTGGCTTGTAATCCGGCGCCCACGCCGGCCTGCGCGTGCGGGAGCGAACCGGAGATGGCACCCGAGAGGGTCGGAAGGGCCAGGGTCACACCGATTCCGGTGACGACGAGCCAGGCGGCGTACTCGACGTAGGGCGTTCGCGCGTCGCTGGTGGACAGGCCGAGCAGCCCGCCGCCGACGAACGCGAAGGCCAGGGCGATGGTGGCGTCGAGGCCGATGCGCTGGGACAGGCGGCCGACGTGGCGGGCGCCGAGGATGATCGGGACGGTCAGCGGGATGATGCCGAGGCCGGTGCGCAGGACGCTGAAGCCCTTGCCGTACTGAAGGAACGACGCGTTGACGTAGAACAGCGCGAACATGCCGAAGAAGATCGCCGTCATCCCCAGGCACGCGCTGCGCAGGCCGGCGACCTTGAACAGGCGCGGATCGAGCAGCGGGTGTTCGACGTTCAGCTCGACCACCGTCCAGACCGCGAACAGCACTGCGGCACAAACGAATCCACCGACGACGACCGGACTCCCCCAGCCCGATTCCGGCCCCTGGACGATGCCGAGCAGCAACGCCACCGACGCCGCGACGAACAACACCGCGCCGGGCAGGTCGAGGGCGCGATCGTGGCGCGGCGACACCGGTGCGATCCGCCCGACCAGCACCGCGAGCACCAGGGAAATCGGCACGGCGGCGATGAACAACCAGCGCCACGAGCCACCCGAAAGAATCGCTCCGCCACCGACATTGCCGACGACGCCGCCGATACCGGTCATCGAGGCCCAGGCCGCGATCGTCGCGCCCTTGCGTTCGGCGGGCACCGCATGCAGCAGCACGGCAAGCGTATTGGGCAGCACGGCGGCCGCGCCGACCCCGGTGATCGCGCGACTGACCAGCAGCACAGCGACATTCGGGGCGACCGCCGACAGCAGCGCGCCCGCCGCGAACAGCCCGAGACCGGCCAGCAGAACGCCTTTGCGCCCGAAGCGATCTCCCGCGGCGCCGCCGGGAATCACCAGGCAGGCGAAGAAGATGACGTAGGTGTCAACGATCCACACCAGCGTCGAGGCGGACGGGTGCAGTCCGCTCGCGGCGAGCAACGGGACGGCGAGATTGATCGCGGCGACCATCCCGACGGCGACCACGACACAGGCACACATGACGGCGAGCAGTCCGCGTTGGCCGACCGGTCGAGGCGGGCGCTGCGGCGAGGCGGGCGGTCGTTCACGGGTCAAGACATTGAATGGCATGGTCACGACGTTATGGAGTCGGATGGATTCCACGCCACGCAACTTCAACAACAGTCATTTGCGTACGATGCAACTATGCCCGAACAGCTCGACCTGAACCTGCTTCGCGTGTTCGACGCGCTGCTCCAGGACGGCAGCGTCACCGCCGCGGCCGAACGCCTGCACCTGTCGATCCCGGCGACCAGCCGGGCGCTGGGCCGATTGCGGCGCGCGATGCACGATCCGATCCTGGTCCGGGCCGGCCGCGGGATGGCGCCGACCCCGTTCGCGCTGCGCACCGCACCGCGGGTGCGCTCGCTGCTCGACGAGGCGTCGGCCTTGATCAGTGCCGACCGCGAGGTCAGCGTCGCCGAACTGAAGCGCACCTTCACGATTCGGATCAACGACGGCGTGGCCGTGACGCTCGCCGCGGCCGCCGCCGAAGCCTCGGCCGCGGTCGCCCCCGGCGTGACGCTGCGGTTCGTCGCGGAGGGCAGCGAGAGCGTCGAAGCCCTGCGCGACGGTTCGGTCGATCTCGATATCGGCGCCACCGATGTCACCGCGCCCGACATCCGCGACGCACCGCTCTACCGCGAACCCATCGTCGGCATCGTCCGCGCCGACAGCCCGCTGGGCAAACACCGCCGTCCCACGTTGGCCCAGTTGTGCGCCTACCCCCACGTCTCGGCCTCCCGCCGCGGTCGTGCGCGCGGCCCCCTCGACGACGTGCTCGACGCCGCGGGCCTGCAACGCCGGGTGGCCGCGGTGGTGCCCACCGCCGCCGTGGCCGCACTCCTGGTCTCCACGAGCCACTATGTGGGCCTTGCCCCGCGCCGCCTGGCCGAGCAGTACGGCGCGGCGCTCGGTCTCCGCTGGTTTCCCATCGCCGGCCTGCCCGACATCGAGGTCCGGCTGCTCTGGCACGCCCGGCTCGACGCCGACCCGGCCCAGCGCTGGCTACGCGCGACGATCCGCGACGCACTCGAGGTCAACCGCACCGGTTCCGTTCTCCCGCAACCGGACTTGCCGCGCTGACCCGCGTGCGCGGGTCACAGGCGGTGCGGCTGCGGTGCCAATTCGTCCGCGTCAGCGGGCTCGAGCTGCGCCAGGTTGCCGAACACCGCCACCGCGACCGCGCCGCCGATGGCAAGCACGAAACCCAACCCGGCCAGCCACCCGAGACCGGGCCGCGAGGTGTCGCCGAGCACCAGCACGCCGACGATTCCCGGAATGACCGTCTCGCCGACCACCAGCGCCGCGGTCGCCCCGTTCACCGAACCCAGTTGCAGCGCGACGGTATGGAGATAGAACCCGCCGATCCCGGCGATCGCGATCGTCCAGGCGGCCGGATCGGCGAGCAGGGTGGCCACGTTCAACGGATCGATTCCCTGCACGATCCGTACCGCGATCGCCAACGCCCCGAAGAGGATTCCGGCCGCCAACCCCGCGGCCACCGCTGCCCGCGAACCCAGCCGGCGCACCACCAGCTGACTGCCCGCGAACAGCACCACCGACGCGATCAGCACGCCCCAGTGCAGCACCGGATCGTCGCTGCCGCCGCCCTCGTTCCCCGCGGCGGCGCCCAGCGCGGCCAGCGCGACGATCACCGTGCAGATCGCCACCCAGTCGCGCGCGTGCAAGCGGATGCCGAGCACGAAGATCCCCAGCACCGCGGTGATGATCAGATTCGCGCTCATGATCGTCTGGGAGAGAAACAGCGGAATCAGCCGCGCCGACACGGCGTTCCCGGCGAACCCCACCACATCGAGCACGCTGCCGATGATGAACCACGAGGTCAGCACCGCCGCGACCGTGGACGCGACGGTGGGCGCACCGGTCTCGGTCAGCTGCCCCTCGGCACCCCGCGCCTGCGCCGCCGCGGCCGACCGACGCGCCGCGTACGCCTGCAACACCGAGGCCACCCCGTACCCGGCACACGCGAGGAACGCGGCGAACAGACCAATCAGCACGCGACTTCCCCCATCGACCTCGAACTCATCGTTTTCGTCACGACCGAAGATAACGCCCGCTCACTCCTGTCCCGCCGACCGGCATCTCCGCGACGCCGAACGAGTTACGAAGATCACCCGAACCGTCGCCGCCGCGAACTCCGTACCTGAATAAGTGGACGGATTGACCACTTAGGCCGTAGCCTTCAGGCAGTTATAAGTGGACATGATGTCCGCTTGATTCGGAGGTAACGCGATGCCCACGACGGCCGACACCACTCCCCTTGCCCGCGAACACTTTCCGGCCGCGCGCCGATGGGCGTATCTGAATCACGCCGGAATCTGCCCGATGCCGCAGCCGTCGGTGGATGCGATGCTGCGCCGCGCGACCGAGGTTTCGCTGGACGGCGAGTTCACCTACGCGGCACACAGCGCCGACATCGAACGCGTGCGCGGGTCGGCCGCCCGGCTGCTGGGCGTGCCCGCGCGTGACGTCGCGTTCGTCAAGAACACCACGACCGGACTCGGAATGATCGCCAACGGCCTCGACTGGTCCCCCGGCGACCGGGTGGTCGTGCCGGATCTGGAGTTCCCGTCGACGCTCTACCCGTGGCTGGCCCTGGCCGATCGAGGCGTCATCGTCGACCGCGTGCGACCAGAAGCCCCGAGCGGAAAACTCACCACCGAGGCGTTCATCGATCGGATCCAGGCCGGACCGCCGCCGAAGCTGGTTGTCACCAGCTGGGTGCAGTTCGGCCGCGGCTGGCGCGTCGATCTCGCCGCGCTGGGTCGCGCGTGCGCCGCGGCCGGAACCCTGTTGTGCGCGGACGTGATTCAAGGACTCGGCGCGATCCCGGCCGAATTGGCCGACTGGGGTGTCGATTTCGCCATGGCGGACGGCCACAAGTGGCTGCTCGGCCCGGAGGGCAGCGGCGTCCTGTACGTGCGCGGCTCCCGGCTGGAGTTGTTGCGCCCGCTGGAACCCGGCTGGAACTCGGTCGCACACCGCGAGGAATGGGACAACCTCGACCTGGTATTCGACGACACCGCACGACGTCTGGAAGGCGGGATGCCGAACGTCACCGGCATCGCCGCGCTCGGCGCGTCCATCGATTTGCTGCTCGACGCGGGCGTGCCGGCGATCTGGGCGCACGTCGATCGCCTCTGCGATCGGATCTGCGCGGGCCTCACCTCGATCGGCGCGACCGTGCTGTCGGACCGCTCCGCGGAGGGCCGCTCCGGGATCGTCGCCGTGCACCTCGACGGCCCGCCGATCCCCCTGCTGGCCAAGCAGTTACAGGCCGAAGGCATCGCGGTGTCCGCGCGCGCCGGCGGGCTGCGCATCTCGCCGCACGGTTACAACACCGAAGCCGACATCGATCGCCTCATCGCCGCGGTGGCGCGGCTGATCCGCGGCTGAAACCGCCGAACCGAGGGCGCCGGGTGCCGCATACTCATGACTATCCCCCCGTAGGAGTCCTCATGGATCTCGCGGCACCCCTGTGCGTAGTCGGCGCCGGCCAGAGCGGCATCCTGGCCGCCGCGAAGCTGCGCGAGCTCGGGTTCGAGCACATCGACCTGCTCGAGGCCGGACCGCGGCTCGGCGGTTACTGCCAGACGGTGGAAGTCGACGGTGACGTCTTCGATTTCCAATCACACCTGGTCATCCAGCAGTCCTTCGGCGCGGATATGGCGGGCACCGCGATCGACGAGCTGCTGCGCAACCATCCGGTACCGACGAAGACCGAGTCGCTCTACTTCGTCGGAAGGTCCGACTCCGGCACACCGAAGCCTGCCGTGCCGCCGCACCTCCTGCCGCTGTTCCAGAGTCTCACCGCGGAGCAGGCGACCGATCAGCTGGTCGAGGCCTGGAACATCATCGAACGAGCGGCCAGGCAACGGCACGCGCCCGGGCAGCACGGATTGATGTTCGACCGCGTCCCCGGCGAGACCTGGGAGACCTACCGGGCCCGCCACGCACCGCTGGTCGGCGAGGTGCTGCAGGGGCTGGCGATCTACGCCAACATGCGCAGGCCGCGCCAGCCCGCCGAGACCATCATCAACATCAACGCGAACATCTCCGGACACGTCTCGCAACTCGCCAAACTCGTTCTCTCGCTTCATTCGGCCCAGAAGCAGTCCCTGCTCGCCAGGATGCCGCCGTCACTGGTCGCACAGCTGGGTTCCCGACGTCCGGTGAGCCTGAGCTTTCGCGGGGGGTTCGTCAGTTTTCTGCGCCGAATCGCCGACGACCACCGGCTCACCGTCACGGTGAACAGCCGGGTAACGCACATCGAACCCGTTCCGCCGCAAGGGGTTCGGGTCACCTACTCGGCGGACGGCGCGCAGCGCAGCGCGCTCTATTCGCACGTGGTGGTGACCGCGCGCCCCGCGCAGATTCGACAGATGTTCCCCGCGGGCGACATTCACGAACTGTTCGCCGAGCGGAACTGCCCGCGCGCCTGGACGCGCAGCTACCTGATCCGAGCGCACGAGGAGCGCGTCGCCTTCCCTCGCCGCGCGGATTCCGTTGAGCCCTTGGGCTTCTGGGTGATCGACCCGTACGGCAGCTATACCGACACCGATCCCGAGCAGGCCATGCACCGGATCACCGCCGCGAACAAGCAGAACCCGGGACCGTACTGGGTCTGCTTCAGCAATTCCGACACCTCGATCTCCGACGCGCAGGCCTGGTCGCTCGCCAGGGAGAGCCTGTTCCTCTTCGACGACCCCGAACTGATCGCCGAGACCATCGCCGAGTGGCCCGCCTACCCGAGCGCGGCCGCGGTCCGCGACGGCTGGTTCGAGCGGGTGGCCGAGATCCAGGGGCGGCACGGCATCCACTTCGTCGGCGAGATCCTCTCCGGTCCGACCGCCGAATGCATCAGCTCGTTCGTCCGCGACGCCATCCCGCAGTGGTTCGCCACCGGGGCCACGCCCTGAGGGCAAACTTTCAGTTACTGTTGGTTACAGTCAGGTATCCGGAGCATGCCGGCCCGAGGCGGTGAATCGGTGACCAACAGTCGAGCGATGGTTCGTGCCTGGTGGCGATACCGGGTCGATTATCGCTGGCTCATCGAGACGCTCGAATCCCGCTCCGCGCTCGGCGCGTTGAAGTTCATGGTCGGCGCGGGCGGCATCGTCCTGGGGTTCATCACGATGATGGCCCTGATCTCGAAGGCCGGGCAGCCAGGTCACGCCGGGCACGCGCAGGCGGTGGTCGTGATCGTGATGGCCGGGGTGTGGACCGTGCGCTGGTGGGCGCTGCCGTGGCCGAGCGAGCGCGAATCGCTGCTGTGGGTGGCCGCCGTCGACCTCGCCATCACCGCCAACAACGTGATGATCCAGGACCGGCTGCTGGGCGCGATGGGCTGCGTGCTGCTGGTGACGACCGGCGGGTACATCACGATCTTCCACGGGCCGCCGGTGCTGGCGCTGCACGTCGGCTGGTCCGTGCTCTCGGTCTTCGGGTTGTCGGCGATGATGGTGCTCGGCGTGCCGACCGGCACCGGGCACGGGAAGGGCGACGTCGCGCTCGGCATCGTGGTTGTGCTGGTGGTGATCGCGGTGACCGGGGTGGTGCTGCCCGTCGTGCAGTTCTGTAGCTGGCTGCTGCGGGTGGACGCGCTGTCCGACCCGCTGACCAAGCTGCTCAACCGGCGCGGCCTCGACTCGCACCTGCCGCGGTATTTCGGTCCACGCCGCCGCGATCGCGTCTACGTCGTCACCCTGGACCTGGACCGGTTCAAAACCGTCAACGACACCTTCGGCCACTCGTTCGGCGACCAGGTGCTGATCCGGACCGCCGAACAATTGCGGGCGGCGGCGCCACCCGACGCCATCGTCGTGCGCACCGGTGGCGAAGAGTTCATGGTCATCGGCAGGCTGCACGGCGCGGATATCGCCGCCGTCGCCGAACGATTCCGGCACGCGATCGAGACGATGCCCGGCCTGCCGAGCACCATCACCGCCAGCGTCGGCGCGGCGGAATTCGCACCCGGCCCGCAGTGCGAACCGCACCCGACAATGACCCCGCGGCTGCTGTTCCGCAGCTCGGACTCGGCCATGTATCGCGCGAAGCAATTGGGCGGCAACAATGTGGTGATCGCCGACCCCGAGGACGCGATCCCGCCATTGCACGATCTTCGCCACCTATCGTGAAGGTGTGCCCCCGCTCGCCGCTGCGCCCGGACCACGAGAAAGCTCCGGCCCCAACCGTTTTCTGCTCTGGCTGGTGATCAGCCAACCCCGGCGGGTGCTGCTCGGGGCGACGCTGGGCAGCCTGTGGATGCTGGCCCTCACGGTGCCGCCCTATCTGCTCTCGCGCGCCATCGACGACGGCCTGGCGAACAACGACATGGTGGCGTTGTCCGGTTGGGCGGCAGCGTTGTTCGGCATCGGGGTGGTGAACGCGGCGCTGAGCATCGCCCGCCATCGGACCATGTCGAAGATCCGGATGGAGGCGTCCTTGCAGACCGTGTCGGCCACCGTCGAGCATTGCGTCCGGCTCGGCGCCGACCTTTCGCGCCGGATCGGCGCGGGCGAGATCGTGGCGATCGGCAGCGGTGACGCGCAGGTGATCGCGCAGTCGCTCACGGTGACGGGGCCCGGCATCGGCGCCGCGATCGGCTATGTCGTCGTCGCGGTCGTCATGTTCGCCATCTCGCCGCCGCTCGCGGTGGTGGTGCTGGCGGGCGTGCCGATCCTGGCGCTCACCGTAGGCCCGCTGCTGCGCCGCATCGAGCGAGCCGGGGCCGGCCACCGCGAGCAGCAGGGCGCACTGACCACCCGGCTGGTCGACGTGTTCAACGGTCTCCGGGTGCTGAACGGCATCGGCGGCAAATCCGTGTACGCCGCTCGCTACCACCATGATTCGCGGGCGCTCGTCACCCAGGGATACCGGGTCGGGGTCGCCACGAGCTGGGTGGACGCGCTCGCCACCGGGTTGCCCGCGGCCTTTCTCGCGATCGTCATCTGGTTGGGCGCGCGGATGGCGGCCGCGGGCTCGATCACGGTCGGCGACCTGGTCGCCGTCTACGGGTACACCGCGATGCTGGTCTTTCCGGTGTCCTTCTTCATCGAGGGCGCGGGAGACATCGCCCGCGCCAGGGTGGCCGCCCGGCGAGTCACGCGGTTGCTGTCGATCTCGCCGGAGAAGCCGATCGACTCCGGCACGGTCGATGCCCCGGCCACGGCGTCGATGCTGCGCGATCCCGCCTCCGGCGTCGAGGTACGTCCCGGGGTGTCGACCGCGCTGGTCGGCGATCGACCGGCCGCGAGCGCGGCGATCATCGACCGGCTCGGCGGGTTCCTCGAGTCGGACGCCACGTGGGGTGGAATCCGCGTCGACGCCATCGTCCCCGATCAGCTCCGACGCCGAATCCTGGTCGCGGACAACGACGCCTACCTGTTCACCGGCAGCGTCCGCGACGTCGTCGCCGGCCGGCACGAGCCCGACGACGACCGGATACGCGACGCGTTGCGCGTCGCGGTCGCGACGGACGTGGTCGACGCGCTGCCCGACGGACTCGCCGCGACGATCGATCCCGGGGGCCGCAATCTCTCCGGCGGGCAGCGCCAACGGCTCCGGCTCGCCCGGGCCGTCTACGCCGAGCCCGAGATACTGCTGGCGGTGGAGCCGACGTCGGCCGTGGACGCACACACCGAGGCCGCCATCGCGACCCGGCTCGGTGCGGCACGACGAGGTCGGACCACGGTTGTCACCACGACTTCCCCGCTCGTGCTCGACCACGTGGACGCCGTGATCTACCTGGTCGACGGCGTTGTCGCGGCGACCGGCAGCCACCACGATCTGCTCCGGAGCGAGCCAGGCTACCGCGCCCTCGTGTCCCGCGGCGCCGACGCGAGAGCACGTCGATGACCGCCCCGCTGCCGGTGGCGGACGCCGCGCAGATCCGCCGTGCCGCGGCGAACGAGATCCGTATGGACGCACCGGCATTCACCGCAGTCCTGGTGCTCAATGCGCTCGCGGTGGCCGCCGGTCTGGCCGGCCCGTGGCTGCTCGGCCGGATCGTGGATGCCGTCGGCACGGGGCATCCGGGGACAGCCGCCGTGGACCGCTTGGCCCTGGCCATCCTCGCCTGCACGGTCGCGCAGATCGTGCTCACCCGGTACGCGCGATACGTCGGCTACCGATTCGGTGCGCGGGCCGCGGCACGCATTCGCGAACGTTTTCTCGGGCGCGTGCTCGCGTTACCCGCCGCGGTCGTGGAGCGGGTTTCCGGCGGCGACCTGATCGCGCGGGGCAGCACCGACGCGCCGACCATCGCGGCCATGCTCCGGACCGCCGCGCCGGACGTTTTCGTCGCCGCCATCCAGTGCGTGTTCCTCATCGGCGCGGTGCTGGCCCTGCACCCGCTTCTCGGATTGTCCAGTCTCAGTTGCCTGTTCGTCAGTACCATCGTCCTGCGCTGGTATCTACGCAGATCGCGCGCCGCGTATCTCACCGAGGCAGCCAGCGGTGCACAGCTCGCCGAACTCATCGCGACCAGCGCCGCCGGGGCACGCACGATCGAGGCACTCGGCCTGGCCGACCGGCACAGTGCGACAACCGCTTCCGCCATCACCACGGCTCGCCGGGCACGATTGGCGACCCTGCGGCTACGCACGGTACTGTTTCCGGCACTGGACGTCTCGTACGTCCTCCCACTGGTCACGGTGCTGCTGATCGGCGGCGCGCTGCACGGTCGAGGGGCGGTCAGCCTCGGCACCGTCGTCGCGGCCGCGCTGTATCTGCGACAGCTGGTCGATCCGCTGGACACGGTCATGCTGTGGGTGGACGGCGTGCAGACGGCCGTCGCGTCCTACGCCCGGGTGGAAGGTCTGGCCGCCGCGCCGACGACGAGGCCGGCCGTCTCGGCGGAACCCGCGGACAATCGGATCCAGCTGGCCGATGTGCGGTACGCGTACGACCGCGGCGATGTGCTGCACGGCGTCGACCTCGATATCCGGCCGGGTGAACGGCTCGCCGTCGTCGGCACCTCCGGCGCGGGCAAGTCCACGCTCGCCAGGCTGATCGCGGGCGTCGACGCGCCACGGACCGGGGCGGTACACCTCGGGGGCGTGCCGATCTCGGCCCTGGACGCGGAGCGCCTGCGCCACCACGTCGTCCTGGTCACGCAGGAACAGCACGTCTTCAACGACACCGTGCGCGCAAACCTGCTCCTCGCCGAGCCGAACGCGACCGACCCCCAGCTGCGCGCCGCGCTCGCCGCGGTGGGCGCGGACTGGGCCGAGGATCTGCCGAACGGTCTCGACACCATGCTCGAAGGCAACGACCACCGCCTCGACGGCGCACAGGCACAACAGCTTTCGCTGGCCCGCGTGGTCCTCGCCGATCCGCATACCGTCGTGCTCGACGAGGCCACCGCGCAGCTGGACCCGACGTCGGCGCGAGCCACCGAGCGAGCGCTGGGCGTGGTCCTCGACGGACGCACGGTGATCGCGATCGCGCACCGGCTGCAGACGGCATACGATGCGGACCGGGTCGCGGTGCTGGACGCGGGGCGGATCATCGAACTCGGCACCCATGCCGACCTGGTCGCGCGCGAGGGCACCTATGCGGCGCTGTGGCGTTCGTGGCAGGGATAGCGTCCAAACGCGCTGCCGCTCAGCGGCTTTGCGTTACCGGCGAATCCAGGTGCTTGGCCAGCCAGGCCAGTGACATCGGGTAGCGGTAATCGATGCCGCCGTGGCCGGCGTCGAACAGTTCGAAGTTGATCACGTCCGCTCCGACGCCGACGTCGAGCAGCGCCTGCTGGAAGGCTTCGCCGCCGATGTCCAGATACCACTCGTCCTTGGTGCCGCCGTCGATCCAGATCGCCCGCATCGAGCGCATGGCCTCGGCGTGCGCCGGCACCATGCGGACCGGGTCCCAGTCCAGCCAGCGTTGCCACACCTCGGGTTTCAGCACGCCGGTGCGGGTGTCGAAGGGCAGTTCGGGACGGCCGTCCGCGGCCGGGGAGAAGCAGGCCGCGACCGCGTAGAGCGAGATGAGGTCCATGTCCTCGGGTTTGGTGAACGCCACCCGGTTCCGGAACTCCGCCCACCAGCGTTCGACATCGCCGTCGTAGGCGCGCAGATGGCGCACGGCGACCGGGAATTCGGGGAGGTAGCTGTACTCGTAGAGCGCGTCTCCGGCGTGGGTCGCGAAGGCGCCGAACAGGTCTGGACGGAGCATCGGGGTGATCATGGCGCCGAAGCCGCCACTGCTCTTGCCCATGATGGCGCGGTGGTCGCGGTCGGCGACCGTGCGGTAGTGCGCGTCCACCCAGGGGATGATCTCGTTGCAGAGGTACGAGTGGTAGGGACCGGTGCCGCGGGAGTCGACGAATTGGCTACCGCCGTAAGCGGTCCAGGCGTCGACGTAGACCACGATCGCCGGTGGCGCCGCACCCGCCGCGAACACCTCGTCGGCGGCCTCCGGGAACGGCACCCGGAACGCCGACCGGTTCCGCCACATCGTGACCTGCCCGGTGTAGCCCTGGATCACGTAGACCGAGGGATACCGCCGGTCGCCGTCGTCGTCGTAACCCGGTGGCACATATACCCATAGCGGGCGTTCGTGCGGGTCGTTCAACGGATTGCCGCGCAGCAGCGTGCTGTCGAAGACATGTTCGTCGAGACGTCCGGCAAGCTCGGCAGACCAGGGCAACATTCGTCCTACGTTAGCCGCGCCGGGCGCCGGGTAACAGCGTTGCGCGAGAACGTGGATACTCGCTGCTGTGCGTGTGGAGATCTGTGTCGAGTCGGTCGGTGGGGTTCGGGTCGCCGAGGAGGTGGGGGCGGATCGGATCGAGCTGTGTGCCGGCCTGTCCGACGGGGGGTTGACGCCGAGTGTCGCGCTGATCGAGCGGGCGGTGGCGTTGACGGTGAAAACTCAAGTGCACGTGTTGATTCGACCGCGGGCCGGGGACTTCCGCTACTCGGCCGAGGAGATTTCGGTGATGGTCCGCGATATCCAGGCGGCCCGCGCGGCGGGCGCGGACGGGGTCGTGGTCGGCGCGCTCGATTCGGCCGGGGCGCTCGATCCGATCAACGCGGCCTTCCTGGAAGCGGCACAGGGCCTGGAAGTCACACTGCACCGGGCGATCGACGTCAGCGCGTCCTCGCCGCGGACGCTGGACCAGGCGGTCGCGTTCGGGTTCGCGCGCGTGCTGACCTCGGGCAGGCAACGCTCCGCGCTGGCAGGCGCGACGGTGATCAAGGATCTGGTGCGGCAGGCCGCCGGGTCGATCGAGGTGATGGCGGGCGGCGGCATCCGGCCGTCGAACGTCGGCGAGCTGATCGACGCGACCGGAGTGTCAGCGGTGCACGCCGCGCTCCGCATGCCGGTGCCCGGCGCCGCGGACCTGTTCGCGGGAGTCGGTGTGCCGCAGGGCTTCGACCGTTTCGACACCGATCCCGTGGCGGCCGCCGCGCTGTGCGAACTGGTCCGCGGCCGGGACTGAGCGGTGCGGTCCGGCGGCCGCGGGACCGCCGGACCGCAGGCTCAGCGGGACGCCTCGATCAGGCGCTGCCGCAACCAGGTCAGCGGGGTGGCGCCGCCGCCGATGGGGTAACCGGGGTAGCTCTGGTGGATGCCGGACTTCAGGAAGTCGTCGACCTGACGCTTGCGCTCCTCGTAGGCCGAGTTGTTGAGCTGGTCGGCCAACAGGCCGAGCCCGCCGGCCGCCAGGGCGTCGGCGATGAGCGAGTTGGCCTGCTGCTGGTAGCTGCCGAACAGCGCCGGGTTCGGGTTCGACATCTGGGCGAAGAGGCCGGCGAACCGCGCGGCGAAGTCGCCGTCGGGGGTCGCGCAGTACAGGTCGCCCGCGGCGCAGAACGTGTAGGTCTGCGGGCTGAGCCAGCCGAAGCCGCCGATGCGCGGGCCACCCGCGCCCGCGCCCGCGACGGGCGGGCCGATCAGGGTGTCGGTCGGCGAGCGGCGCGGGTCGGAGATGAGCCCGACCAGGGCGACCCGGTTCGGCGACACCACGCCGAGCCCGGTGCCGATCTCGGCGGCCAGGTCACCGGCGGCGTCGGCGCCCTGGCTGTAACCCAGCAGCGCGAACTTGGTGGTGTCGCAGTGCTGCGCCATGGTGGAGATCAGGCCGCGCGCATGGTCGATGGCCTCGCCCTTGGACCGGCCGTAGACATCGCCCTCCCACGGGAACGCGGTCGCCGGGTAGACGACGTAGTCGGTCCGGACGTTGCCCGGCAGGTTGTCGGCGACCCCGGCGAGCATCCCCTTGCCCGGATCGGAGTTGGAGGTCTCCCAGGTGCCGGGCACCGCGACCACATACATCTCGGGGCAGTCCTGCGGGGCGGCCTGCGCGGTCGACGCGACACCGACCGGTAGGGCGGCCGTGACCATCGCTGCCGCGCATGCGGCGGTGTTCTTCCATCGCGATAACATCGTGTACTCCGTGTTCACTGCCGGACCGAAGCCCGGTCGGCGATGGCGCTCGGTGTCCGTTTGAGCGCCGTTGACTGTCTTTTCTTCAGGTGGATATTTTTCGTGTTGCCGTCGGGAACGTCCCCCGCAGATGGGAACAGTGTCCCCAGAAAGTCCGCCCAGCGCCAGCGGTTCCGACAGTACGCGAGGTGTATTCGGGGCCAACGCCCAGATTTCGGATCTGTCGCGCAGCTATACGCAACACCTATCGGGTCGCTTTGCCGACGCCGTGCAGATGTTGCAGCGCTTGGGAATACGAGTCGAACAACCCGGTCTGGCAATACGGCACCCCGATCTCGGCGCAGAACTGCATCACGATCGGTTGCGCCCGGCGCAGATTGGACCGCGGCATCGACGGGAACAGATGATGCTCGATCTGGTAGTTCAGGCCGCCGAGCGCGGTATCGACCAGCAGGCTGCCCCGCACATTGCGCGAGGTGAGCACCTGTCTGCGCAGGAAGTCGGTGGCGTCGTCCGCGGCCAGCACCGCCATCCCCTTGTGGTTCGGCGCGAACGTGCACCCCATGTAGAACCCGAACAGCCCCTGCTGAACCAGGATGAACAGCACCGCGTTCCCCGGCGAGAGCACCAGGAACACCGCGGCGAGGTATCCGGCGAAGTGCGCGCCGAGCAGCACGCCCTCCCAGACCCGGTGGGGGATCGGCCAGGCGACCACCGCCCGCACACTGGAGAAGTGCAGGCTGCCCGCCTCCAGCAGCAGCATCGGGAAGAACAGCCAGCCCTGGTGCCGGAAGATGAAGCGCCGGAATCCCTTACCGGTGCGCGCCCGGCCATCGGAGTGGGCGAGGATGCCCATGATGTCCGGATCGGCGCCCTCGGTGTTCGGGTGCGCGTGATGCCGATTGTGATTGCTGGTCCACCAGCCGATGCTCAGCCCGATCGCGAGATTGCCCGCGAGCAACCCGTACAGGTAGTTGGCCCGCCGGGTGCCGAAGATCTGCCGATGCCCCGCGTCGTGCCCGAGAAAGGCGAACTGGGCGAACACCGCGGCCAGGAACACCGCGACGACCAGCTGCCACCAGGAATCGCCGAGTAGGACGAACGCCGCCCACCCCGCGACGAACGCGCCGGCCACGATCGCCGTCTTCGCGAGGTAGTACCGCGATTGCCGGTCCAGCAGTCCGGCGGCCCGCACCCGGCGCAACAGCACCGCGTACTCACTGCCCCGTTTCGGCGGGCGGCTCGGCGCCGATCGCGCGACGCTCTGTTCGGCCGGAACCAGGTCCAGCACGTCCGCGACCGGGCTCGCCGTCGCGGTGCGTCCCGGTGCCGCCGAGCCGGTGGATCTTGCTGTTGCCACGGGCGCCTACGCATCCTGCTAGCAGTGGTGTTCTGATGGCTCTAACTGTCGCCTGCCATGCCGCGGCCGATGACGGCGGGTAGCGGAAGTCGGCGCCGGGCGGCCTACCCGCCGCTCTCCAGCATCGGGCAGCAAGGCCACGATCAGGTGAACACCCGTCCGGATCGGCGACACATCTGTATGACAATTCCGCCCGGGGTGACGCGGCCTGCGTCAGCAACTCCGGCTCATGGCGTCCTGCCTGCCGTGCCCGCGCCTGCTGTTCGCCGCCGCCCGGACCGCGACCGACACCGCGAAGGCGGTCTGCCGGATCTGCTTACTCGCCCGGTCCACATCCAGGCTCGCGGCCGCGTCGCCGATGGCCACCGCCGCGATCGGCCTGCGTCGGTGCCCGTCCAGCACCGGGCAGGCGACGCAGCGCACACCGCGCACGAATTCCCCGTCGTTGACCGCGATCCCGAGGTCGCGCGCCACCTGCAGCTGCGCGCTCAGTTCGTCGATATCGGTGATCGACCGCGGCGTGACCGGGATCAGCGCACCGGGGCGGGCCAGCTCCAACGGCCGGTCCGGCGCGTAGGCCAGCAGGATCTTGCCGATCGCCGTGCAGTGCGCGGGCGCGAACGAACGCCCGTAGGACGGCGTCCGCGCCGCCAGGTGCCCGTAGATCCGTTCGAGATAGCGCACCTCCGAGCCGGCCAGCACCCCGAGCGACACCATCGCCCCGGTGCGCACGTGCAGATCGACCAGGAACGGCACGGCCGAGGCGCGCAGCAGTTCGTGATCCTCCGGCAGCGCGGCGATGTGCACCAGCCGCGGTCCGACGACGTACCCGACGTCTTGCCGCTCGACCAGGCCGTTCGCACTCAGAATCCGGAGCAGCCGCCACACCGTGGTCTTCGGTATTCCCGCCCATCGAGCGATATTCGACAGCGCGACCGGGGTGGCCTGATCCCCCAGCAGATCCAGCACCCGCGCCGCCCGGCTCACCAGATTGTCGGCCTCCGGCGAGTCAGGCATCGAACCGGATCTCCGCTCGGCGAACAGCCGCACTCCACGGCCGCGCACGATAATTGCACATACCGCTGAGCAGGCTTTGTGACCGCGATGGATTCAACATCCGCAACTCCCTTATGAAAGGCCTGTTCCCGAGCCCGCGAATCCGGACTTTACGTGACGGACTACGCGAAACGGCACTTCCGCATGGGGTTTGCACGTACACCGTGCAAAGCGCTGAACCGCAGCTACACAACCAATGTCGCACCCTCGAGTTCCGTACGCCAGGGTTTATCCATCCGCATAGCCGATTTCGTGGCAATTCACGAGCGGCGAGTCGAATTCCGTTCGCCCCGCCGATGTTCCATGGTTCGGAACGGACGCTTCGATACTCCCGGCGGGCCTACTTAAAGTCGCGGAGAAGTCGGTTCTTCCCGACCTTCTCGACAATGCAAGTCAGGTGATAACGGTGTCACAGATGATCGAAATCGTCCTGGTCGGTGGACCTTCCGGCGAGCCGGAACTCTGGCGGATCGACGAAACCCAGGTCTCCGCACCGGTCAAGGTACCCCGCCTCAGCGGCTACGAACACTTCGATCCGACCGGCTACAACGTCGAACTCGGCGGCAATTACTTCCCGGTCTTCCTCTGGTCGTTCCGCACCAGGACGGCCGAGTGAGCGGCCACCCGCACCGGTCCGAGGTGTGCACCGGGGGCCGGTGGGCGCGCAGCTCGATGGCGGCTACCGTTCGAATCATGCCCGACCTACCGATTCCCGACCCACCGCTCAGCGATAACGTTGTCGCGCTGCGCCTTTGGCGCACGTCCGACCTGCATCAACGGCTGGCCGGATACGCCGATCCGGAGTTCCGCCGGTTCTCGCTGCTGTCCGGCGCGCCGGTCACCGAGGCGCGCGTGCGCGAGCACTTCGAGCAGGAGACGCGGGATCGGGAGCACGGCCGCAAACTCAGCCTGGCCATCGTCGACGCCGCCGATCCGCGGCACGTCTGGGGCGGCTGCTCGGTGTACGACATCGACCTCGACCAGCAACGCGCCGGCGTCGGCTACTGGCTCGCGCCACCGGCCCGCGGCCGTGGCGCGGCCACCAGAACCGTTCGCCTGCTGGCGAAGTGGGCCTTCGACGCGCTCGGCATCGCCCGCCTGGAGCTGACCTGCTCGCCGGACAACCTCGCCTCCCAGCGCGTCGCCGAGCGGGCCGGGTTCGTCCGCGAGGGCGTTCTGCGCTCCCATATGCGGGCACAGCACGGGCGCCGCGATTCCGTGCTGTTCAGTCTGCTACCCGGGGACCTCGGCGCACCGGATCGGCCCGACCACCCCCGGACAGAATGAAGGTTCCGCCTGCGGACAGGCGGAACCTCCGGTTCGATCGGGTCAGCGATACAGCCAGACGCCTCCGCCACCGAGGGCGATGACGCGATCCAGCTGGTGCGGAACACCGTTGTCGTCGTTCTGCGTGCAGTCGTACGGGAACAGCGAATAGTGCCCGTCCCCGCCGCTGCACATGATCGGGCGGCTGGTGCCGTACGGACTGATCACGATCCGCGACGACAGGCGCAGGTTGTTCTGCGACATGAATTCACCGGACCAGTCGTGCCGGTTGGCAAGCGTGGCGTCGGCGTCGGGGTCAGCGGAGGCGATCGGAGCAGCGAACAGCAGAGCAGCGGCACCGATACCTACGCACGCGAGTACTCGTTTCATGCCCTGACTATCGGTGATACCGGCAGACTATTACAACCGGCCGGTATCGCCCGCCCACATCGGCGAGCCCGGCGCCGATCAGGCGGCCTTGGCCGCCGCGGTTTCGATGATGTCGACGACCGCCTGCGGCTGCGACAGCGCGATGGCGTGGCTGCCCGCGTGCTCGACGACCGTGGCCTTGATCCGGGCGGCCATCTCGCGCTGCCCGGCGGGCGGGATCATCTTGTCGTCCGTGGCCACCAGGGTCCAGCTCGGCAGCGTCTTCCAGGCCGGTTCGGCGGACGGCTCGGTGAACGAGGCCACCGCGATGGGCCGCTGCCCGGCCGCCAGCACCGCGGCGTCGGCGGCGGGCAGGTCCTGGGCGAAGAACTCGCCGAACTTGTCCTGCGCGATGACCAGTTCGGGCGCGTTGCCCTTGCCGTCGGGCAGCGGGTACTCGCGCGGCCCCGCGATCTTGCTGGCCGGCCCGCCGAACCGCCCGTCGAGTTCACCGAGGCTTTCGCCCTTGTCGGGGGCGAAGGCGGCGATGTAAACCAGCCCGGCGGCCTTGGGCGAGCCGGTCGCGGCATTGGTGATGACCGCGCCGCCGTAGGAGTGGCCGACCACGATGGTCTTGCCGGGCATGCCGTCCAGCACGCCGCGGATGTAGGCGGCGTCGTAGGTCAGCCCGCGCAGCGGAACCGCGGCGGTGGTGACTCGGTAGCCGTCCCGCTGCAGCTTCTCGGCCACCTTGCTCCAGCTCGAGCCGTCGGCGAACGCGCCGTGCACGAGCAGCACCGACGGCTTCTCGAACGACTGGTCGGCGACCGGGTTGTCGTCGGCCTTGGCCGAGCACGCGGTCGCGGCCATGCTCAGCGCGACCGCCATGCCGATGAGCAGGGTGCGGCCGACGCGAGTGCGCTTGGTCTTCATTGTCGATATGCCTTTCGTGGTGGATGCAGCGGTCGGACCTCGCGTGCCGCCGATATCCAATTCCGTTTGCCCGACCGGGGATTCGTCGAAAATCGATCCGGCCGGGGATGGCCGCGCGGGCGTCCGGCCCGCGGCACAGATGATGTCGCCGGTGCCTCGAGGTCCGCTGAACGGTTTCCGAACGCGCAGCTCAGCGGCGGTGCCGTAGCGCACCCACCGTCGGCGCCGATGCCGAGCCGTGCGGGCCTACGGATGGTGGAATCGGATCTCCGGGTAGGCGGGTACCGGGTCGTCCAGCAGCGGTTCATCGATGGCCCGCAGGTGGCGGTCGAAGAACGCGGCCGCCACGGTGCGCGTCAGCTCGACCGCGCGGTCGCCGGTCAGGGTGGTCGGACTCGGCACCCCGAGCTGTTCCACCAGCGCGCCGGTGTCGATGAACGAATCGTGGTCCGCGCCGGCGATGGTCAGCCACCGCTTCCATCCGTGCAGCCGGGTCCAGGCCTCGTCCCACGACGGATCGCCGCCGGGACTGGTCTCGCCGTCGGCGCCGAGCATGAGGAAGGGACGGTCGCCCAGGCCCGCTGCCGGGATGACGCCGGGGAAGGAGCCGTCCATGTCCACGCCGGCCCGCACCCTGGCGTCGACCGCCATCGTGGCGGCGGCGCTCGCCCCGCCGATCGAGTGGCCGGCCATGCCGATTCGCGCGGTGTCGATGAGTCCCGCGTGCGGCCAGGCCGGCGCGGGCCCGGTGAGGCGGTCGAGCAGGAAGGCGACGTCGCGCGCTCTGGTGTCGGCCACGCGCTTCAGCGAGGCGGCGTCGGTCACCTGGTCGCAGGCAGCGCACGGGGATATCCGGCCATCGGGGAACTCGGTCCCGAACGTCTCGCCGGCATGATCGACCGCGGCGACCACGTACCCCCGGCTCGCGAGTTCCTCGCTCAGCGCGGTGAGGGTGAATCGCGGCGCGGTGAACCCGGGCGACAACACCACCATCGGGTAGGTTCCCGCGACCGGCGCGGCATCCACCACGGCGTGGGTACCCGCCTGGCTCAGCAGCTCCGCGGGAAGACCTATCATCCCGCCGCCGTCGAGCAGGAGCCGGCTTTCCTGGTCCGTCGCGTACGGCGCGGGCGAACCGCCGTGCCGCGCCGGGTAGTACATGCTGACCATCAGCTCGCGTGACCGTGCGGGCGTCCACGGATCCGGCCGGGCCGGGTCGGCCAGGTGCAGCACGTTCCGGCCGACCGGGAAAGACCCAGTGGGCGCGGGCAAATGGATGACCGAGGCCACGGCCGAGCCGGACGACGCCTGCGGCGCCTCGGCCTCGGCGGCGGCGATGCCGGCCACGGGCAGTGCCAGCGCGAGCATGATTGCGGCGAAGACGCGCACCTTCCGAACTCCTCTTCCGTCACGCACCCGCCGACGTCCGCCACGGGTGTTCCGCGCCCATGCTGCGCGACCATCAGCAAAGCGAGCTCAGGCCGATGACAAAGGCGCGTAAGAACCGTCAGGCGGCGACACCGCTTTCGCGGTGACTCAGCCCGGGTACACGTAGTGGATCGGCCCGTAACGCCCGGTCTGCGCGGAACCGGCCCACGGCACGTCCAGCGGGGCGCGGTTGAGCTTGTGCGGGTTGCCGTCGAGGTCGGCTTGCCAGCAGTCCTGCTGGACACCGTGGAAGCCGGTGCACACGATGCGGGTGCTGGTGCCGAACGGTGAGCTCAGCCGGTGACGATCGGAGAGCGGATTCCAGTAATCGGGATCGCTCGGGACGGCGAAGTCCTTGGTCTCGTAGACCGAGAGCCCGCCGTTGTTCGACGGCCATTCGTCGGCCGCGGCGCTGCCGGTGCCCATCATCAGTGCCGCGCCGGTCACCGCGACCAGCGCGGCGCCTCGCGCGAGGCGTTCGGAGTTGGTGGTCATCCCCTGTGCTCCTTCCGATTCGACGTGCGGATCTGGCGTGCCGTGCCATTTTACGTGGCGTGAAAGATTGCGGCCCAAGCCATTCGGACCGGACCGCGATCACCTGCCGGGCAGCACGATCGGCTTTATCGATCCGGGGTCGGCGCGGCCGCTGGTCAGCGCGTCCGCCACCTGCTCGAGCCCGAATCGGCCGGTCACCAGGCTGTCGAGATCGACGTGCCCGCCTGCCGCCAGCGCGATCGCGGCAGGCCAGGTGTTGGCGTAGCGGAAGGTCCCGGTGAGCTCCAGCTCGCGCTCTTGCAGATAGGGCAGGGGCAGCGGCACATCGTCGCCGCCCATGCCGACGAGCACGACTCGCCCGGCCCTGGCCACGGTGCGCACCGCGGCCCCGATCGCGGCCGGATGTCCGGAGCACTCCAGCAGGACGTTCGGTTCGAACCCGGTGTCACCGAGCTCGGTGACACCGACGTCCACGGCGCGCGTGCACCCCAGTTCGCGGGCCAGCGCCAGCCGACGCGGATTCACGTCGGTGATCACGACCTCGGCCGCTCCGAACGCCGACGCCGTTTGCGCGCACACGAGCCCGATCGGCCCCGCGCCGTTCACCAGCACTCGATCGCCCGCGCTGACGCGCGCCTTCCGGCAGGCCCACACCCCGACCGACAGCGGCTCGAGCAGCGCGGCCGCCGCGTCGGACAGCGAATCCGGCACCGCGTGCGCGAATTCCTCGTGCAGCACCACGTATTCGCAGAACGCGCCGTCGATCGGCGGCGTGCCGAAGAACCGCATGTCCGGGCACAGGTTGTAGCGTCCGGCCCGGCACTGCACACAGGTGAAGTCCGGCACGCCCGGCTCGAGCGAAACCCGTTGTCCGACCGCATGCTTGCGTGCGTGCGCACCGAGCCCGACCACCACGCCGGACGCCTCATGGCCGAGCACCAACGGCTGCTCGACCACGTGCCCGCCGATCCGGCCGTGCTCGTAGTAGTGCACATCCGAACCGCACACGCCGACCGCGCCGACCTGGATCAACACCTCGGCCGGGCCCGGTTCGGGCACCGGTCGTTCCACGATCGCGATCTTCCCGACCGTCGCCAGGACCGCTGCGCGCATGTCACCGCCTTCCGGAGCCCGGCTCGGCGGCGCGCCGGGTGCATCGATCAGATCACCGGAGACCGCCCGCGCGCAGCCGAATGCGCCGGTTCAGCGGCGCGACCGCCGGAACAGGCGCCGCAGCAGCGCACCGAGCCCGCCCTCCGGTTGTGCTGCCGGAACAGCGGTTTCGACGGCCTGCTCCGCCGCCGTCGCCTGAGCGAAGCGCACGTGCAGTTGTTCGCGAACCTGCTCCGGCGTGTACGCGCGGCGGCGACGCTCGGCACGCACGACCACCACGCCGGTGGCGACCACACCGGCCGCACCCGCCAATCCCACTGCCTTCCACCACCTCATACCGCATAGGCTACGGCCATGACGGGGACGAGCATCAATCTCGACCGAGCGCTCGAGCTGACGCGAACGGGTGACATCTGGCTGTTCCGCGGCCATTCGGCGGCCGACCGGGCGATTCGGATGACCACAAACAGTCCGGTGAATCATGTCGGCATGTCGGTGGTGATCGACGATATGCCCGCGCTGATCTGGCACGCCGAGCTCGGCCACTCGCTGACCGACATGTGGTCGGGCACCACGCATCGCGGCGTCCAGCTGCACAATCTGCGCGACGCCGTGCTCGTGTGGGCGCACCGGTACGGTCAGCGGGCCTGGTTACGGCAGTTGAACCGGCCTGCCACCCGGGAGATGGAGGACAACCTGCTGCGCACCATCGCGCGGCTCGACGGCACCCCGTTCCCGTCCACCGCCGGTCTCGCCGGACGCTGGCTGCGCGGGCGGGTGAGCCTGCCGCGCAAGTCGCGCCGGCCCTCCGCCCGGGAGTTGGAGCAGGCGTACTGCGCGGAAATCGTGGCCGCGACCTATCAATCGATGGGACTGCTGCCGAACGACCGCAGCCCCAATTGGTATGACCCGGGCCGGTTTTGGAGCGGCGACCGGTTGCGGCTGTCCAATGGTTTCGAACTCGGCGACGAGATCGCCGTCCAGACACCGCCGAAGCCGGACTGATCAATGGTTGCCCGGCACCACGATGCCGGTTTCGTAAGCGAGAACGACCAATTGGGCGCGGTCACGGACCTCGAGTTTGGTGAGCAGCCGCCCGACGTGGGTCTTGACTGTCGCGACGCTCACGAAGAGCGTCGCGGCGATCTCGGCGTTCGACCGCCCGGAAGCGATGTGCTCGAACACTTCTCGCTCGCGATCGGTCAGCGCGGACAGCGCGCCCGGCGGCGACGCCGGCGCCGACGGTTGGCGGGCGAACGCGCTGATCATGCGGCGGGTGATGCTCGGCGTCAGCAGTGCGTCCCCCTTGGCGACGACCCGGATCGCGTGCAGCAGCTCCTCGGGCGGTGAGTCCTTGAGGATGAAGCCGCTCGCCCCGCTGCGCAGCGCCTGGAAGACGTGCTCGTCCTGGTCGAAAGTGGTCACGATCAGCACATGTGGGCCGGCCGCGCCGCCGGCCGCGATGTGCCGCATCGCCTCCAGGCCGTCCATGATCGGCATCCGGATGTCCATCAGCACCACATCGGGCCGCAGTTGACGCGTGAGCCGCACCGCTTCGCCGCCGTTGCCCGCCTCGCCGAGGACGGTGAGATCCGGTGCGGAGTCGACGAGTACGCGGAACCCGGCCCGGACGAGCGCTTCGTCATCGGCGATCAGTACCCGGATCGGATCCGGATCGCCTGTGGGAGTGGCACTTTCAGTTGACATCGGCGTCCTCGTCGATCGGGAAGCAGGCGGTGACGGCGAAGCCGCCCTCGGCGCGCGGGCCCGCCTCGAAACGCCCGCCGAACAATGACACTCGCTCCCGCATCCCGACCAGGCCGAGGCCGGAACCGCTGCCGTCCGGCCGCTCGGCCACCTCGGCCACCGGTCCGTCGTCCGCGACGGACACCGTCAGCTCGTGCGGCGCGTGCCGGATCTCGACCCGGGCGCGGTCGGTATGCGCGTGCTTGATCACGTTGGTGAGCGCCTCCTGCACGATGCGATAGACCGTCGTCTGCAACAGCGCGGGACAGTCGACCGGTTCGCCGGTGACGTGGTACTCCACGACCAGACCGTCGTGCCGCAGCCCGTCGATCAGGGCGGCGACCTCGGCCAGCCCCGGTTCGTCCTGGTCGAGTCGCTGCTCCGGTTCGCGGGTCTGCGCTAGTACCCGGCGCAGCTCGTTCAGCGCCGACCGGCTCGCCGTCTCGATCGCGCCCAGCGCCTGACGCGCCTCCCCCGGCTGCTCGTCGAGCAGCAGCCGGGCCACGCCCGAGCGGACCGCGACCATGCTCAACGTGTGCGAGATCAGATCGTGCACGTCGCGCGATACCCGCAACCGCTCCTCGGCGCGAATCCGGCGCTCCTCCGCCGCGGCCCACTGCCGTTGCTGCGCGGCGAGACTGTTCCGGTAGTCGCGCCGGGTGCGCAGCATGTCCCCGATCAGCCAGGCCGGAACCGCGATCAGCAGCTGCACGAAGTCCTGTTCCTGATCGGGATGCAGGTCGGTGGCGACCCATCCGACGATGTACAGCGCGACCAGCGCCGCCCCGGTGGCGAGCAGCGACTCGCGCCGCGTTCGCCGATCCGCCAGCGTGAGCACGGCGACGCCGAACGCAGGTCCGGTATTGCTCACCCACGGGGTGAATCGAACGCCGAGCAGCGCGGCCAGGCACAGCACCACCGCCACCGTCACGAGCACCGCCAGCGGCCACCGCCGACGGAAGATCAACGGAAGCACCGCGGCCGCACCGAATATCGCGATGGCGGGCAACGAGCCGATCCCGCTGACCGTCCCCGCCAGCAGCGGCACCGTGAACACCGCGAAGCAGGCGACCGCGATCCCGATATCGATCGCGTCCGGCCCGGCGTCGCCCGGCCGGTGGCGCAGGACCGGCAGTCGCTGATGCCACGGTCGCGCGGTGTGTTCCGGCGGCAAGGTAGTAAACGCCATACCGCAGACGGTAATCGGCCCGATAGCGCCGAGACATCGCCCCGAGGTCGAGCGCGCGAATCATCCGCAAGTCGGACAGGGGCCACGGCATCCACCCGGAGCGGGCGGCCGGTCAGCGGCCGGAGGATGACGACAATGCCCAGGTCAGCGGGCGACAGTTGAGTCATGAACGCCTATGACACCGGATCCAGGGCACGCGGCCGCGCCGCCGATCACCTCTGGTCCGGGCTATCCCGCCCACTGCTCGTCCTCGCGGCGGCATCGCTGACCGCGGGCATCGTGACCGGTGGACTGAGCTATCTCGACCGCTCGCCGGAGCGCGAGAACCATGTCGACGGCACGGCAGCATGGGAAGTACATGCCGTACTGCTGGCCGTGACCATCGCCCTCACCCTCGCCGTGCTGCGCCGACGCGGTGCCGCCGCGTTCGTCACCATGGTGCTGTCGCCGCTGAGCGCCACCGCCGCCCAACGCCTCGCCCGCACGTTCCGATCGATCCTGAACCACCCGACCGCCCTGCTCCGCCTGCTCCTCGGGTTCGTGCCGATCGCCCTACTGATCTACAGCCCGTTCCGCATCGGCATGCAAATCCTCGGCGGCCTCGACCCGAACTTCACCGCCAACGCTTGGGGCGGCCCCACCTATCTCGGGGCCATGGCCTGCCACTATCTGGACGGGGCCTTGCTCATGGCCGCCGCGGCGTTCCTCCTGGATCGATTGCTGCTGCCTGCCGGGAACGCCGCTACCGGCCGGATGCCGTGAGCTGATGGTCGGCTTCGAGCAGCATCCAGCCGCTGAGCTGGACGGAGAGGTCCCGGTTCGGGGTCGCGGAGGCGGCGATTCGACCGTTCGACAGTCTCGTCCGGTCCTCGGGTCGGTCGGGGACGGTGGCCTGGGTCGACCAGTCGGTGCCGAACAGGGGCAGGCCGTCGACGTCCGCGCGGTGTGCCCAGGCGGCCTGCGCAGAGGCATGGACGATGTGGGCAGCGGTGTTGTCGCGCAAGGTGATCGCGGCCAGCGCGAGGTAGCGGGCGAGGATGCCCATGAACAGGCCGCCGTCACCGCCGCCCGCGCCGGTGATGACGCCGTCGCCGGTCATCGTCTCGCCGGTCGCCGCGATCAGCGCGGCCGCTCGACGGCGGTACTCGGGAGCGCCTGTGCGCGCGGACAATTCGGCGTCCAGACCGATCGCCGTGCCCTGGTTGTAGCTGTAGACGGCGGTCTCGAGCCGGCCGCCTGGTTCGTGCACGCCGTCGGCGATCAGGCCGGAGTTGTTGTCGCGCAACCGGGTATCGATGAACTCGGCAAGCCGCGTGGCCCGGGCCAGATCGCCGAACCGAGCCAGCGCGATACCGGTGGGAGCGTTCGTGCAGGCGTTGTAATAGTCGGAGCCGACACGCCAGCGCACCGCGCCGACGTCCGGATTCCAGCTCTCCGCCGAGGCCGCGCGCAGGGCGTCGATGCCGTCGGGGAACCTGACTCCGAGTGTGCGATCGGCTCTTTCGAGCGCCAGCAGAAGCCAGGTCATGTCGTCGTAGTACTGGTTCGTCCAGCCGGTGAGGTTGCGGGTGCGGATGCCGCGGACGAGCGCGGCGACTCGATCGCGCCGTTCCGGCGCCGGCGCGCGCACAGCGGCGTCGATCGCGCACTCCACGAGGTGCGCCTGAAACCAGTAGTCCCACTCCTCGAACACCTCCTCCAGCGGCGACGGCGGCCACGCGGTCACCCCGAGCAACGTGCCCGGCAGTCCCCACACCGGCCGCACATGCCGAGCCAGAATCGCCTGCTCCGCCAGCCCGGCCCGCCGCGCGGACTCGGCAACGGCCGCCGGCGGCTCGGGCGCCGCCGACCCCCGCACCGGCGATCCGGCCGCCACCACCCCCGCCCCGGCCGCCCACAGCACCGTCCGCCTACTCACCCCAATTGGACCGCGAGACATCGACGACCTCCTTCGCCCGGCGACTCTATCCGCTGCCCCCACCCGAATCCGGGACGCGCCGTCGGCGTTTGCCACCATCCAGGCCACCCGAACTTTCGGGCATGCCAGACATTTTGGGCATCGATGGGCGCTCGTGTGGCCTGACCACCGGCGGTTTCTGCACTTTCGCAGATGGCACCTGCGCATTTACCCCTTGTCTGCGCACAGGGGGGCACCAATACTGACCAACCGAACCCGTGTGCGGTGGGTCACACGTGCGCGGGCAGCGTTTGGAAGGTAGAGGAACAACTCCGATGACGTCCACGATTGAAGAAGCAAGCTCCGAAACGGGATTGGCGCGGATCGCGCAGTCGCTCGCACGGTGGACGGAGAAGTGGTTCCCGGACGCGTATGTCTTCGCCTTAGCTGGCGTGTTCATCGTAGCGCTCGCCGCGTTCGTCAACGGCGCGTCACCGAAAACGGTCGCCACCGCGTTCGGTGACGGCTTCTGGGATCTGACCGCGTTCACCTTGCAGATGACCATGGTGGTGCTCACCGGCTATGTCGTCGCCACGTCCCCGCCGGTCGCCCGGCTGATCGACCGGCTCGCGGAGCTGCCGAAGTCCGCGGCCGGCGCGGTGAGTTTCGTTGCGCTGCTTTCCATGTCGATTTCGTTCCTGAACTGGGGCCTGAGCCTGGTCTTCGGCGGGCTGCTCTGCCGGGCGATCGCGCGGCGGACCGACCTGCGCGTGGACTACCGCGCGCTCGGCGCTGCCGCCTTCATGGGGCTGGGCGGCGTCTGGGCGCTCGGCCTGTCGTCGTCGGCCGCGCAGCTCCAGGCCACCGCGGGCTCGCTGCCGCCGGCCCTGCTGAAGATCACCGGCGTGCTCGACTTCGGGCGCACCATCTTCACCTGGCAGTCCCTGCTCACGTGCGTCATCCTCATGGCGCTGACCGCGGTGATCGCGCATCTGTCGGCGCCGAAGGGCGAGGCGATCAAGACCGCCGAGATCCTGGAGGTCGACCTCGACGACCAGCCCGAGGAGGTGACGCCGCGCTCCCGCCCCGGCGAGTGGCTCGAATACAGCCGCATCCTGCCGGTCCTGGCCGGTCTGCTGACATTGGCCTGGTTGATCTTTCAGCTGCTCGACAAGCCCGTGCTGACCGTGGTCAGCAGTCTGAACAATTACCTGCTCGTCTTCCTGATCCTCGGTCTGGTGCTGCAGGGAACGCCGCGCCGGTTCCTCCAGGCGGTCACCCTCGCCGTGCCCGCCACGGCGGGCATTCTGGTCCAGTTCCCGCTCTACGCCGCCATGGCCGCGATCCTCACCAAGGCGAAAGGCCGTGGCGGATTCACCGTTTCGCATCATCTCGCGGAGTTCTTCACCAGCATCGGTGGCGGCGGCAGCTTCGCGGTCGTGATCGCCATCTACACCGTGGTGCTGGGCATCTTCGTCCCCTCCGGCGGCGGGAAGTGGCTGGTCGAAGCGCCGTACGTGATGCAGTCGGCGAACGACGTGCACATGAATCTCGGCTGGACCGTGCAGATCTACAACGTGGCCGAGGCGCTGCCCACGCTCATCAACCCGTTCTTCATGCTGCCGCTGCTCGCGGTGCTCAAGCTACGGGCGCGCGATCTGGTCGGATTCACGTTCTTGCAGTTCATCTTTCACCTGCCGGTGATTCTGCTGCTCGTGTGGTTGCTCGGTTTGACCTTCGACTACGTCCCGCCGATCATGCCGGCCGCGCCGTGAGCTGACGCGCCGCGAATGTCATAGCGCGGGAACGTATCCGGCCCCTCCTGCGCAACGAGGCGACGGGTGTGCGCGTAGACCGCCGCGTGCACCCGATCGCGAACACCCAACTTGGCCAGCACATTCGAGACATGCGTCTTCACGGTCTGCGCGCCGACGCCGAGCGCCTCGGCGATCTCCGGGTTGGTGTACGCCTTCGCGATGAGCAGCAGCACCTGATGCTCACGAGCAGTGAGGTGCTCGACCTCCGGCGCGGCCGGGAACGGCTCGATACCGGTGGCCAGGCGGGTGACCAGGCGACGGGTCAGGCTCGGATCGATCAGCGCGTCGCCGCGAGCCGCCATCCGGATGGCGGAGATCAGTCCCGTCGACGGCAGGGTCTTCACCAGAAATCCGGACGCGCCGAGACACAGTGCGCGGTAAAGGTTCTCGTCGGTATCCGAGCTGGTGAGCGTCAGAATCCGGGTGGCGCCGCCGAGTCCGGCGAACGCGTCGATGGTGGCCGGACCGTCGATACCGGGCATGTCGAGGTCGAGCAGCGCGACATCCGGGCGGAGCCGCTCGATCTCCCGGATCGCGGCGACCCCGTGATCGACCTCCGCGACGCACTCGATATCCGGCTGCGTGCCGATCGCCGCCCGCAGACCCGAACGGAACACCGCGTGATTATCGGCCAGCAGAACCGAAATCGTCGAGCGCGATGTGGCATCGGTGTCGGTCTGCGCCCGATCGACCTCTCGGTGGCAATCGATCGGCTGATGCGTTTCGACCGTGCCGCTCGCCGCGGCGGTGGCGCTGGGCACGCCGGTCACCGACAGCGTCGCCGCGGTGATAGCGAGGACGAATGACGAAGCTACCTTGAGCAACGGGTGATTCGACGCCGAGTCCGACCGTGCGTTCATCGTCAGCGGAGGAACCCTTCGTAGTTCTTGTTCATCGCTTGGCTCTCGAGCTGCTTGATCGTATCCAGTCCGACGCTCACCACGATAAGCGCGGAGGTGCCACCGAACGCAAGCCCCGCCGTCGGGCCGGCGGAACCCGCGCCGAGCAGCAGGTTCGGCAGCACCGCCACGGCACCGAGGTAGACCGCGCCCGGCAGGGTGATCCGGCTGAGCACCGAACTCAGGTGGTCCGCCGTCGGCTTTCCCGGCCGGTAGCCGGGCAGGAACCCGCCGAACTTCCGCATCTCGTCCGCGCGTTCCCGTGGATCGAACGTGACCGCGACATAGAAGTAGGTGAAGAACACGATCATCGCGAAGTAGATCGCGACGTGCACCGGGCTGCCCGGGTTCACCAGGTACTTCTGGATCAACTCCTGCCACTCGGCCTGCGGCCCCGCGCCGTGTTGCGTCAGCTGCACGAGCAATTGCGGCAGATACAGCAGCGAGGACGCGAAGATCACCGGAATCACCCCCGCCTGATTGACCTTCAGCGGCAGATACGTCGACGAGCCGCCATACATCTTCCGCCCGACCACCCGCTTGGCGTACTGCACCGGGATCCGCCGCTGCCCCTGCTCGACGAAGATCACCCCGACGATCACCAGGAACACCGCCACGCACACGCCGGCGAAGATCAGCCCGCCCCGGCTGTCCAGAATCGACCTGCCCTGGCTCGGGAGTTGCGCCGCGATACCGGTGAAGATCAGCAGCGACATCCCGTTGCCGATGCCGCGCTCGGTGATCAGCTCGCCGAACCACATGACCAGCGCGGCGCCCGCGGTCAGCACCAGCACGATGATGATCATCCCGAACACCGAGGTGTCGGACAGGATGTCCTCGGGACACCCACGCAGCAGCTGACCCCGTGCGGCCAGCGCGACCAGCGTCGAGGCCTGCAAGGCCGCGAGGGCCATCGACAGGTACCGGGTGTACTGCGTGATCTTCGCCTGCCCGGTCTGCCCCTCCTTGCGCAGCTCCTCGAACCGCGGGATCACAACGGTCAGCAGCTGGATGATGATGCCCGCGGTGATATACGGCGTGATGCCGATCGCGAACACCGACAGATGCAGCATCGCGCCACCGGAGAACAGGTTGATCAGCTGGTAGATACCGGCCGATTCACCGCCGGAGACGATCCCGATGCACTCGCGCACCGACCGATAGTCCACACCGGGCGACGGCAGCGCCGCGCCGAGTCGGTACAGCGCGAGCAAACCCAAGGCGTAGCACATCTTCCGCCGTAGATCCGGGGTCCGCACAGCCGATACCACGGCGGAAAACACACAATCCTCCAGACGAGCGACGCGGTCGAACCGGGCGAATCCCGTGGCGAGCCAAGGGAAATGCGCCGGTCAGGGCCTTCGACGGTACGGATCCTCGGTACGCGTCCACGTCGCCCGTGAGTCGGATTTCGTGTTCCCCCGATCGGGGGAACACGGCGGTCTAGGTGCGCACCAGCAGCACCGCGCCGGCGGCGAGCAGCGCGAGCACGATCGCCGCGAGGCCGTAAACCAGGCGGTGTGAGCGCAATACCGGCACGAAGCGATCTACGGCATAGCGACCGGGACCGGTCAGCGCGATCGACGCGGCGGCCGCGGTGAGGATCAGCTCGTATTCGATCCCCTTCGGCGCGAAGAACGCACCGGTGCCCTTGACCACGATCGCATTGAGCAGCGTACCGACCACGGCGGCGGCCGCCAGCGGGGTGAGCAGGCCGATCGCGAGCGCGAGCCCGCCGAACGTCTCGGTCACCCCGGCGACCAGCGCCATCGTCTCACCGGCCGGATATCCCTTGCTGGAGAAGAACTTTCCGGTACCCTCCAGTCCCCCGCCGCCGAACGAACCGAACAGCTTCTGCGCGCCGTGCGCGGCCATCGTGAGCCCGACCGCGATGCGCAGCAGGAGCAGTCCGGCGTCGTAGGCGTGCGCCGGGGCGGCATGGCCGGTGGACTCGACCGGCGCCGGGACGGCCTCGGTCGGCGAAGTCGTTGCGGTGTAACTCATCTCAGGTGTTCCTTTCGGTGGGGTGAGCTCGACCGGGGTCAGCCGAATTGGAGGGAGCGTTTGGCCAGGCCGAGCCAGAAGCCGTCGATCACGCTGCGCTGGGTGGCCAGATCGGCCTCGGCCGCGCCGAGCGAAACGAACAGCGGCGCGAAGTGTTCGGTGCGCGGGTGCGCCAAGTGCGCTGCGGGAGCCTTGTGTTCGAAATCGAGCAGGGCGTCGACATCGCCCGCGTCGAGCGCGCGCTGCCCCCACTCGTCGAACTCGGCCATCACCGGGTGCACCGATCCGTCGTCGTTGAGCGCGCGCAGGTTGTGCGTGAAGAAGCCGCTGCCGACGATCAGCACGTTCTGGTCGCGCAGCGGGGCCAGCTTGCGGCCGATCTCCAGCAGGCCCGCCGGGTCCAGGGTCGGCATCGACATCTGCAAGACGGGCACGTCGGCGTCGGGGTACATCTCCACCATCGGCACGTAGGCGCCGTGATCGAGGCCGCGATCCGGCACGTCGTGCACCGGCATGCCGGGTCCGCGTAGCAGTTTGCGCACGTCCTCGGCCAGGTCCGGCGCGCCGGGCGCGGGGTAGGTCACGTCGTAGTAATGCTGCGGGAAACCCCAGAAGTCGTAGACCAGCGGGATGGTGGCCGTCGCGCCGAGCGCCAACGGCGCGTCCTCCCAGTGCGCCGAAATCATCAGCACCGCTTCGGGTTTCGGCAGCTCGGCGGACCATGCGGCGAGCTGGCCCGGCCAGATCGGATCATCGGCCAGCGGCGGAGCGCCGTGCGACAGGTAGACAACCGGCATGCGCATCGGTCTCACCACACCCTTTCTCAGTAGTTCAAATTTGAACTTCTACCTCGATCGTAGATTATTGTTCGAATTTGAACAACCCCGGTAAGGTGGTCCGATGACCGAACCGCGCTGGCTTGACGACGAGGAGATGCGCGCCTGGCACGCGTTCCTCGCCGCGACGGCCCTGCTGAATCGACGAATCGAGCAGCAGCTCAAGGACGACGCCCACCTGTCCCACGCCCAGTACGAGGTGCTCGTCCGACTGGAACGAGCACCCGGCCGCAAGCTGCGGATGACCGAACTCTCCGATGCCCTGATCACCTCGAAGAGCGGCCTGACCTACCAGATCGATCAGCTGACCAAGGCCGGCTTCGTCCGCCGCAGCCCCGCCCCCGACGACCCCCGCGGCATCATCGCCACCCTCACCCCCGCCGGCCTCCGCAAACTGGAATCCGCCGCCCCCGGCCACGTCGCCCTGGTCCGCGCCCTCCTCATCGACGTCCTCACCCCCGCCCAGGTCACCGCCCTCGCCGACGGCCTCGGCGAGGTCGCCACCCGACTCCGTTCGGAATAGCTCCGGCGTTCGGACCTATCGGGCCGGCTGCGGGGCCGGGGCGCGGTCGAGCCAGGTGGCGAAGGCGGCGAAGGTGAAGGGGCGGCCGAGGAAGGCGGTGACCAGGTCGGCGGCGTTGCGGGATCCGCCGGGCGCGAGGATCAGGTCGCGATAGCGTTGGGCCACTGCGGGATCCAGCAGGTCGGTGGGGTCGAAGGCGGAGAACAGGTCTTTGGCGATGACCAGGCTCCAGAGGTAGGTGTAGTACGCGGAGGTGTAGCCGGCCAGGTGCCCGAACGAGGCCTGGAAGTGGGTGCCGGGCAGCGCGGGGAGCACGCCGTAGCGTTCCATCGCGTCCGAGACGGCCCCGGTGTGGTCGGCGGGCCGGTCGCGGTGCAGCAGATAGGAGACCGCGGTGTAGCCGACCTGGGTCTGGATCGCGAATCCCTTGCCGAAGTCCTTCGCCGCCCGCATCCGTGCCACCAGATCGGCCGGGATGGCCGCGCCGGTCTCGTCGACCGCGAACGTGCCGAGAATCGAAGCGTCCCACGCCCATTCCTCGAGCATCTGCGACGGCGCCTCGACGAAGTCCCACTCGGTCGCCACTCCGGAGAACCGCGCCCAGTCCTGCCGCCCACCGAGCACATGATGGATCAGGTGCCCGAATTCGTGGAACAGCGTGACCACGTCCTGGTGTTCCATCAGCCCCCGGGGGAAGTTGCACACGAGCACGCCCTCGGGCAGCAGCCGGCCGGTGACCCCGCCGACGAGATCGAACTGCGCGGCGTGCTTGTATTTGCCGTCGCGCGGATGCAGGTCGAGATAGATCCGGCCGCGCCGGTCACCCTCGGCGTAGACGTCGTAGGCGGTGACGTCCGGGTGCCAGCGCGGGACGTCGACCGGGCGGTACTCCAGGCCGAACAGCCGCCCGGTGACCTCCAGCAGACCGGCTCGCACCCGGGTGAAATCGAAGTACCTGCGCACCTCCCTGGCGTCGACATCGAACTGTTCGCGCCGGATCAGCTCGGTGTAATAGCTGATCTCGGAGCGGTCGGCAGTGCCGGCGGGATCGTCCGCGCGCCGGCGCGCGAGCACCGCGTCGAGGTCGCGCCGGCCCGCGGCGGCCGCGGCGACCGAGATCCGTTCGATGAATTCGGTGATGGCCGCGCCGGTGCCGACCATCTTGACCGCCGCGTCGTAGTCGGGCCAGCTGTCGTAACCGACGAGCCGCGCCTTCTCGTGCCGGAGATCGAACATCTCGTGCAGCACAGCGTCGTTCGCGGGCCAGCCGCGGCTCTCGAACTCGATCGTGAGGTCGCGGCGGGCCTCGGCGTCGCGCGCGTAGGCGCGGAACGGGCGATAGTCCGGATAGTCCGTGGTAACCGCGACCAATCCGTCCTCGGCGGGCGGATGCGCCGCGACGAAGTCGTCGGGCAGCCCCGCCAGCCGGTCCGGGGCGAGGCGAATCGCGCGCACGTCGTCCCGGATCGCCCGGCCGAAATCCTGCTCGAGCACGGTGAGCCGCTCGGCGATCTCGCGCAGCCGGGCGCGGGTCCGGTCATCGCGGTCCACACCGCCGCGCCGGAAGTCGCGCAGCACGTGCTCGCGCATGCGCGCGGCCTGCTCGTCCAGGCCCGCCGGGTCGGTGGCCGCGACCACGTCGTAGAGCGCGCGGTCGAGATCGCGCGCGGTCCGCACCCGATCCACCTGCTGGACCAATTCCTCACCGCGCCGGCGCACCGCCGCATCGGGGTGCACCTCGACGAACAACAGGGCGGCCGAGTCGGCGCCGCGCAGCGCGATGTCCGCGTCGTTCCACCGGCCGAGCACGTCGGCGGTGTCGCGGCGGCTGCCGTCCCGCAGCCGCGCCAACGTCTGTGCGACGGTCTCCAGCCTGTCGTTCACATAACCGGCGAGCCAGTCGGACCAGTCGTCGGCGGGCAGGGCAAGCGGCTGCGGACTCATTCCTCGACAGTAACTCCGGACCGGACGTCGGCCGAACGATCGCGACGACGCGGGTCAGCCACAAGGTTGCTGGATGTCGAATAAGTAACTGATCTTGGCATGTCGCCAACCTGTCCACGCAGGTCCATCCTAGAATTCCAGCGGTAGGTCCAGGATTCGCTCGAGCGGTGCTGGCCGATCCGGGCCAGGGTCTGTCGCCGCGGTTGACACCAGGGAGACGGCTGATGACCTTGCGTGCAGACTCCGGCGAGACGCGTCGACTACCCCGGTGGCGGCGGTCGGTGGCGCTGCTGGCCGCGGCGTTGGCGCTGTCCGCAGTGCCGATCGCGCGGGCCGAGCCGCGCGACGTACCGCTCGGACTGCCGTCGCTCGGTCTCGGGACCGCGCTGGCCTTCCCCGGCGCCGAGCATCAGGTCTCGGTGAATGTTCCGGTGCTGCCCGGTCTGGCGCCGACCGCGCTGATCGGCACGATTCAACTGCCGCCGCATGTGGCGCGGGGGTCGCTGGAGGTGCATTCGGGCGAGCGGCTGATCGACCGGGTCGAGTTGCCGCTGGTGCCGCGCGGGCCGATCCGGTTGTCGCTGGCCGGCGCCGAGATCGTCGACAACGCGATCGCGGTGACGGTCACGTCGTCGCTGATCTCCGAGGCGGGCGCGTGCGTCGTCGACTGGCTGGGGCGGCCGTTGACCCTGACCGAGGCCGCGGTCGTCTACAACGGCGAGGAGCAGCAGCCGGCCACCATCGCGGACTTCCTCCCGCCGGTGCTGCAAAAGCTGACCGTCTACCTGCCCGCCGGCCCGAGCAAGGTCGAGAGTGCGGCGGCGATGTCGCTGACCACCGCGGTGATCGCCCGCTACGGCAATCAGCCGGTGGCGGTCGAGGTCCGGGCGGTGCAGCCAGGGGCGACGGTCCCGGACCATCCGCCGGGGTTCCTCGAGCGCCAGGTGGTGATCGGCGAATCGGCCGACGCGGCACTGCGATTGGCGGCCGGACCGACGCCGGTGCTCACGATCAACGGAACCGACAAGACCCTGCCGGACCAGATGCGTTTGCTGATCAGCGATGTGGCCAAGGTAGCGATCTCCTCGGCCGCGACGGCGGTGGCGCTGCCACCCGCGCCCCAGATCGCCCCGGACAGCACGACACTCGGTGAGCTCGGTCAAACTCAGCTCAGCACGACCGCGATCGGCCCGGTCCGCGTCGATGTCGGCATCGATCAGTCCCGGCTCGGGCGCCCGTCGAAGGACGTACGAGTTCGGTTGCGTGGCAGTTACACCCCGCTGCCGGACACCCTCAACGGGCAGCTCACGGTAAGCGCGGGCACGACCTATATCGACAGCTGGCCGGTGGACGGCTCGGGCCGGTTCGATCGGTGGATCTCCATCCCGAACTCGGCCCTCGGCCGATTCACCACGCTCTCGGTGACGCTTCAGCAGGCCGGGCTCACCCACGGCTGCGGGCTGGAAGCACCGCAGACGCTGACGATCGAAACGAGCAGCGAGGTGACCAGCGCCGTCGCGACCCCGCCGATCCCCGGCGGCTTCGGCGCGTTGCCGCAGGCCTTGCTCCCCGAGGTGCAGATCGGTTTGCGCACACCGGGTTTCGCGGACACCGTGCGCGCGGTGACGGTGCTGACCGGACTGCAGCGGCTGACCAGCATTCCGCTGCGACCCGAACTGGTCACCTTCGACCAGGCCGTCGCGAGCACGTCGCCCGCGGTGCTGATCGCGGCGAACGGCGATGTGCCGGAATCGATCCGGCTGCCGCTGCGGCAGACCGACGCGGGACTGGCGTTGACCGGCGAGGACGGCAAGACGATCAGCAGGATCACCACCGATCCGGCGATTCCGTTCGCCTCGCTGCAGAGCACCTGGTCCGGCGGCCGGACGGTGGTCGTCGGTTCCGCCAGCGACACACCGGAACACCTGGACCGAGTGCTAGGCTGGCTCAACGCCGACCTGAACCGCTGGTCGCGCCTGCACGGCGCCGTGCTGTTCCAGGCCGGTGACCGGACGCCGGAGTTCCTCGATCCGGCCGCAGCGGCCCCGACGACCCCGGACAGCTCCGAGATGACCTCGCTGGCCAAGATTCTCACCGCGGCCGGGGCAGCGGTGGTGCTGATCGGAGTGCTGATCGGCCTGATCTTGCTGCTGCGGCGCGGCAGGCGGTAGATGTCCACCGGCACGGCGGCGCGCGGACACGTCCGCGGGACCGTCACCAGAATCGCGGCGCGGATCGTGCTGATCCTGCTGGCCACCGCCGCCGCGTTCTGGACCACCTGGGTGCGGCTGGTGCACGACACCTGGACCGGTTCGAGCATCGGATTCGTGTTCGTCCTACCGGTATTGGCGGTCTTCTCCGCGATCGGGCTCACCCTGCGCCGCGGGGCGGAACTACCCATCCACGATCGGCAGACCGACCTGATCGTCGGCCTGATCGGGCTCGGATTGTCCGCTTGCACACTGGGTTTGCTCACTCCGCGCTACCGCTACCTGTACGAGATGCTGCATCTGGACCTGCTGGCGGCGTGGCTGTTCGTCCTCTCCGCGTGCGTGCTGCTGTTCGGCCTGCGCCCGGTCACCCGGTACTGGCCGTGCTGGCTGCTGCTGCTCGCCGCGTTCCCGCCGCCGTATCGCGCGATGCGGGTCATCATCGGCGGCGGCAGCGTGCCGGCGGGCGCGACTATGCTCCTGTTCGCCGCGTTCGCCGCCGCGATCGCGGTGGGCCGCACCCGAACCCGCGCCTGGGTCGGCGCCGGTCTGGCGTTCGCCGTCGGCTGCGTGGTCCTCGTGGCGTTGCGCATCTGGTGGCCGACCGCGCGAGTGCTCGTCTATCAGGCGATTCCCTCGGTGGTCGCGGTGCTGGTCGTCGCCGCGGTGATGTACGTGGACTGGCGGCGCCGGCGCGGGACATCGCTCAAACCGCTGGACCGCGAACTCGATCCGCTGACCGCGCCGCAGGCGTGGGCGGCGGCGGCCACGGTGACCGTGGCCGCGCTCTTGATCATGATCATCCCGATCCCCCCGGACTACGACCGCAACTTCCCGGTCATGCCCGGACTCGTGGTCGCCCAGCCGCACACCGTGCCGCCCGGCTGGGGCCAGCTCAGCGAGCGGCGATATCCCTGGGCGCAGAAGTACTTCGGACAGGGCACCACGATGACCCGGCAGGTGATCCGCGCCGATCAGTACAACCCGCTGTGGGACAACGAATCCCGGCGTCGCCGCATAGTCGTCGACACCGTCCGCGCCGATGATCGGTACGCGATCGACCGATACCCGGAGTTCGTCCTCTACAACCTGCCGCAGCCGCGGATCAGCCCGCCGATCCGGATCGACCTCGGCCACGGCATCACCGCCAGGCTCAATACCGTGCTCGACGATCGACGCCTGCTCAGCTGGACCTGGCTGACCTGGAATTGGCGCGGCACCGGCGGCGCCGAGCGAATCAGCCTGATCGCGGCGGACAATCACGAGCCCGACGCCACGTTCCCGGCGCCGCAGCCGTCGATGCTCGGCATCTTCGAGAACTTCCTGCATCAGTTCCTGCGCGGCAACGCCGTCGTCCTGGACTCCGAATCCGAGGAGGTCGACTCCGACGCCGAGCACAAGGACCAGGACATGCTGCTCTCGGTCGCGCGGTCGATCGTGGCGGAAACGGGGAAACGATGACGGCCGGGCAAGCGCCGCAGCCGGGTTCGGACAGCGCGCGGGCACTGCACTCCGCGGTGCACGGGCTGCGGGAATCCGATCCGCTCGCCTCGGCCTCGGTGGCATTCCTACCGTGGCAACGTAATACCGCGCTGGCGCTCGTCCTGGTGGTCGCGGTGTGCGCCGGGTTCTTCCCGATGGGCACCTGCGTCGTGCTCGTCGCCCTCTGCACCCTCGGTTATCTCGCCGCCATGGGCGACCGGGTCCTGATCTTCCAGCGGGGCATGGCCAGGGACGCGATCATGACCGTCAGCGACGCGCGGGCGCTCGCACTCACCGACGCGGAACTGCCGCCCTACACGATTCTCGTTCCCGCGTACGGCGAACCGGAGGTGGTCGGCGACCTGATCGGCGCGATGACCGCGCTCGACTATCCCAAGGACCGGTTGCAGGTGCTGCTGTTGCTGGAGGAGGACGACTCCCCCACCATCGAGGCGGCCCGGCGGGCCGGCATCGGCACCCTGGCCAGCGTCGACCACGTCACCATCGTGCTCGTGCCGGAGGCCCAGCCGCGCACCAAGCCCAAGGCCTGCAACTACGGCCTGCACCAGGCGACCGGCGACATCGTCACCATCTACGACGCCGAGGACATCCCCGACCCGCTCCAATTGCGGCGCGTGGTGGCGGCTTTCGCCGAGCTGCCGCCGGAGGTCGTCTGCATCCAAGCCAAACTGGCCTTCCACAACGGCAGGCAGAATCTGCTCACCGCCTGGTTCACCGCGGACTACGGGCTGTGGTTCGGCTTCCTCCTACCGGGGCTCATGCGCAGCAAGGCGCCGATTCCGCTGGGCGGCACGTCGAATCACTTCAAACGCGACGTGGTGACCGACATCGGCGCCTGGGACCCCTACAACGTCACCGAGGACGCCGACCTCGGCGTGCGCATCGCGGCATCGGGCTACCGCACCGCGGTGATCGACTCGACCACCCTCGAAGAGGCCAACCCCGACCCGATCAACTGGGTTCGCCAGCGATCGCGCTGGTACAAGGGCTACCTGCAGACCTGGCTGGTGCACACCCGGCGTCCGGTCCGGTTGTGGCGCAGCATCGGAACGGTCAGCTTCATCCGGTTCACCCTGATCCTCGCGGGCACGCCGATCATCGCCTGCCTGAACCTGGTGTTCTGGTTCATCACCCTGTCCTGGATCCTCGGTCAGCCCGCGGTAATCGGCCAGCTCTTCCCCGCCGCCGTGTACTTTCCCTCGCTGATCGCGATGATCCTCGGCAACGGGGCGACGATCTACATGAACCTGCTCGCCTGCCGGGAGAACAACCGGTCCGATCTGCTGGTCGCGTGCCTGACCGTGCCGCTCTACTGGCTGCTGATGAGCATCGCCGCCGCCAAGGGCTGCTATCAGCTGATCCGCAATCCCTCCTACTGGGAGAAGACCTTTCACGGGCTCGGGACCAAGGAGGCCGACGAGTGAGAGCGCGCTGGATCTTCGTGGCGTCGACGCTGCTGTACCTCGCCGCGGGCACCTGGTTGAGCGCGGGCAACGGGTTCCTGATGGGCGACGCGCTCAGCCGGGTATCCGCCACGCAGGCAACGCTGTTCAGCCGCGATCCGCACCTGTCGGCGATCGGCTTCGTGTTCACGCCGCTGACCTCGCTGGCCCAGTTGCCGATGGTCGCTCTCGCGCAGTGGTTTCCGGGCATCACCACCTGGGGACTATCGGGCGTGCTGATGTCGGCGCTGTTCATGGCCGGCGCCGTGGTCATGGTGTTCGGCATCGGCACCGATCGCGGCGCGCCGCTGTGGCTCAGCGGTGGTGTCGCGCTGCTGTTCGCGCTCAATCCGATGGTGGTGTTCTACGGCGCGAACGGGATGAGCGAGGCGCCGTTCCTGTTCTGTCTGTGCTGGGCACTGCGGCGGCTGATCCGGTGGATGCGCACCGATGACGCGAACGACCTGACCGCGTGCGGCATCGCGCTCGGCCTCGCCTACCTGACCAGGTACGACGCGCTGGCCCCCGCCGCCGCCACCGGCGCGCTCGTCTTCGTGGTCGCGTACCGGCGCTGTCGTGGCGAGGACAACCGATGGCACAGCGCCGTCATGGATTTCATCCTGGTCGTGTTGCCCGTCGCGGCGGCGTTCGTGGTGTGGGCGGCGACCAGCTGGTTGATCACCGGGCTGGCGTTCCAGCAGTTCAGTTCGCAGTACGGGAACTCGTCGATCTTGCAGCAGTCCAGTTCGTCGGCGACCGAAACCACTGCCGCGCTGGAGTATTCGACGGCCGCGACGCTCATTCTCGGCCCCGCGCTGCCGTTGCTCGTGCCGATCGTCGCCGCACTCGCGGTGCGCAGGCGCGATGTACAGGTGGTGGTGCCGATCCTGCTGTACGGATCGGTGCTCGCCTTTCAAGCGTTCAGCTATGCGAGCGGTTCGACGTTCGCGTTCCTGCGCTTCTATGTGGCGGCGATTCCCTTGACCGCCGTTCTGACGCTACAGGTTTCGCCCGTGCGCGGGTTTCCGCCGAGCCGTCGTCCTGGGCGGCACGCACGCATGTCGGCCATGGAACCGGCCCCGGTCACCGGCAGGCATCGGGCTCGAACAGGTTGGCGCGCACCGGCGGTCGGGATGGCGCTGACGCTCGCACTGCTGGCCGGCGCCGTTCCGCTGACCGCGTGGGGTATGTCGAGTCATGCCATCTCCGTGCAGGAGTACTCCCTCGGCGCGGTGCTGTTCCCCGACCCGGACAACGCCTCCGAACGCCGGGCGGACGAGCGCCGGATCGCCGCGACGTTCAGCACCGAACGGCGGCTGGCGAACTATCTGGACGCGATGAACCTGCCGCGCGGCGCGGTGCTGATGGATACCGTGTACGGCTTCGCCGTCGTCGTCGCCTCGCACCGGCCGGATCAGTTCGTCGTTCCGTCCGATCGCGATTTCGTGCGGGTGCTCAACCGGCCCGCCGAGCGCGGCGTGAAATACATTCTCGCGGTGCCCAATACCGGACGTGGCACCTCTGACGCGGTCAATCGCCGCTATCCGACCATGTACGAGAACGGCGGCGGTATCGCGACATTGGCCCTGGAGGCACCCAATGATGGTGCAGGACAGCCGGAATGGCGGATATACCGGGTACTCGGCGCGGACTGATCAACCCGCGGTCGTCCGCTCGGCCACCAGCGACCAGAGCGGATCATCCGGCCCGACATCGAAGGTGCACTGATCCGGTCGCGGGTCGGGCACGAACGCCCAGATCAGCGCGCCCGCCGAACCCGCGGCCCGGTGTGCGACGAACTTCGCGTCCAGGTGCGCTCGACGATCCTCCAGACTGCCGCAGGACCCGGCCTCCTCGCCGATCTCGGCCACCAGCAACGGTTTTCCCAGTTCGGCGGCCTGCCGCAGTCGAACGCCCAGGCCGTTGAACCGATCTCCCGGCAGCGAGTCGCGAATATAGTCGTGATATTCGACGACATCGATCCCGGGCGACGCGCTCACCGTGCGGAACTCATCCCCTTGCGTGCCGCACTGGCCGCCGCCCGCGAAGCCGGCGTAGATCAGCCGCTGCGGATCCAGTTCCCGCACAATGGCTCCGGCATCGTCCATGAACTTGCGCAGCACCGCCGCGGCATCCGGCGGGCACGTGCGGGCAGGCAGATCACAGTGATTGCCTGTGCAATTGCTCGGCTCCGGTTCTCCGACCAGCTCCCACCCGGCGAGGACCGGAATGCTTTTCCACCGGTCCACGGCGGTCTCGACCCAGTCCCGGAAACTCAGCACGGACCGGCCGTGCACCGGATTGCGGGTGTGCCAACCCTTGACATACCACTGCCGCTGTTTGAACTGCTCGTCCGCGCAGCCGCCGTCCTGCGGCGAGAGCACCGGAAGCACGATCTGCCCGTGCTTTTCGGCGGCCGCGAATACCGCGTCCGCGGCGCTGAAATCCAGCGCGCCGGTGCGTTTATTGATCGATAGGGCCTGGAAGAGATTGAATCGGGTCAGCGCGTTGGCGGGTAGCGCACCGAAATAGCTGTCCAGATCCGTCTGCGCGCCGCAGCCGAAGTTCACCGACCAGTTCGTCGCCAGCTGCGGTGCGTTGAATCCGGCGGGCCACCAGGGCGCGCCCCGTAGTCGCAATCCCTGCGGCGTAGCGGTGACCACCGCCTCGGCGGCCGGACGCGACTCCCGCGGCGGGCGCTCGTCGGGGTGCGGGTAGGGCCCGTCCGCACAACCGCCCACGACCAGGCCGGCGATCGCCAGCAGGGCGGCGAGACGAACCCGCTCGGCAGCCATCGCCCGCCTACTGCCCGCGCTCGACGGTGAAACCCGGGCAATCCTGCGCATTACACGTGGTCACAGGGGTCACGTTACGCGCGACACCGGCGCTTACCCCGGCACCACGCCACAGTCACCCGCGGTAGCGTTCGATGCGGCCCGTTCGTCTCGTCCCACCGTAGGGCGCGACCGGACCACTCGGCCAACTCACCGGCCGACCGCCCGTTCGATACCTCCCGCGTCGCCATCGGCGAGGCCGCACGCCGCCCCGACGGCAGGCGATCCCCCTTCGGCACGGCGCGCAAGCCGCGTCGGCAATCCGGTCAGCCGAGCCACCTGACAACTTTGTCGCAGACAATGCATCAAACCTGTTTGCCCGCGACCCTTTTCGTGCTCTGACACTTCCGCGACACCCCCCACCCGGGGGGTTATTCGTCCAACCGGACAAGTTGATCTCAGGCAAGCCCCAACTTCCGATGTCATTGGCGAGCAATCGATTTCGGGTATCCGTAATGAAAGTTCGGTGTAGCGTTGCGCAAACGTCCTGCCGGGGGGTTACCGCAAAACTCGGCGGGCGTTACGGTGGCGGCTCGCCGATGTTTTGAGTTTCAGTTGGGTAGGAATTGCGATGGCGGACAATGAGATCGATGATTCGGCATCGGCCCGGCAATTGCCGGGTGCGGCAATTGCCGCCGATTCGAGACTGGCCCTGAATGGTGGCGACCCTATTCGGCGCACACCATGGCCGACGTACGACCGGGGCGCGGTATGCGTGTATCCGGAGGACGAGGACGCGGCAATGCGGGCGATCCGCAGCCACCTCTACTTCCGCTACGACTACCGTCCGGCGAAGGAGACCGAGTGCAGCCAGTTCGAGGCAGAGCTCTGTCGCTACTTCCGATGTAAGCACGCGCTGGCGACGTCGAGCGGCACCACCGCGCTGGCGCTGGCCATCATGGCCGCCGGCATCGAGCCGGGCAGCCTGATCGCCTGCCCCGGTTTCACTTTCGCGGCGACGCCGAGCGCCATCCTGCTGGCCGGCTGCACCCCCTTCCTCGTCGATGTCGACGAGAACCTCCACCTGGACGTGGCCGACCTGCGCAGCCGATGGACCCCGCAGGTCAAGGCGATCATGGTGGTGCACATGCGCGGCTTCGCCGGCGACATGACCGCGCTGCTGCGCTTCGCCGACGAAATGGGCGTCCCGGTCTTCGAAGACGCGGTCCCCGCGCTCGGCGCGGAATTGGACGGCCGCAAGCTCGGCACCTTCGGCCTGGCCGGCGGCTTCAGCACCCAGTCGGACAAGTCGCTCAACAGCGGCGAGGGCGGCTTCCTGCTCACCGACGACAGCACCCTGTTCGCCCGTGCCACAGTGCTTTCCGGCGCCTACGAGGGCCGGCTGCGCCGCCATTTCCCGGACGGCGAGCCACCGATCGCCACCGATCTGGACCTGCCGCTGCTGAGCTTCCGGATGGACGAAATCCGCGCCGCGCTGCTGCGCGCCGAGCTCGGCCGGCTACCCGTGCGCCTGGCCGCGTTCCGGCGCAACTACGACTACGTCGCCTCGGCCCTGGCCGACGTCGACGGGATTCACATCCGCAGGCCGGTCGCCGCCGGCGCCTACCTCGGTGAGGCGTTCATCTTCCTGGTCCCGACCGGCCGCGCGCAGTGGTTCGCCCGGGCGCTGTGCCACGAGGGCATCGAGGCGCGCAATCTGGGCTCGGACGACGACCACAACATCCGGGCCTTCTGGAACTGGCGGTTCATGTTCCGCGGCATGCAGACCCCGGCGATCAAGCAGCTGCTGCCCAACGCGACTCGCTATCTGCAACGCGCGGTGGACATTCCGCTCTCCTCCACGCTGTCGCCGGCGGACTGCGACGAACTCGTCGCGGCCGTCCGCAAGGTGGCCGCCAGCGATGTCCCGATCGCCACCGGCGAAGACTCCAGCTCCGCGTGGGCCGGACAACGATGACCGCACCCTCGGACGCGACGGCGATGCCACGTCTCGCGCTCGCCGGGGTATTCGGCGGACTGTTCTGCGGATACCTCGGCTTGTCGGCGGCGATCCCGGTCATTCCCGCCTACGTCAGGGACCAATTCGACGCCAGCGACCTCGCGGTCGGCATCGCGGTCACGGCCACCGCCCTGACCGCGCTGCTCACCCGCCCGATCTTCGGCGGGCTGGCCGACCGGCACGGTCACCGCACCGTCATGCGCTTCGGCGCGCTCGCCATCGCGGTGGGCGGGTTGCTCTACTTCCTGCCGATCGGCCTGGTCGGCCTGCTGGCGGTGCGGCTGCTGCTCGGCGTCGGCGAGGCCGCGCTGTTCGTCGCGGGCGCGGTCTGGACCGTCACCCTCGCCCCGCACAACCGCCGCGGCCAAGTGATCGGGCTCTACGGCGTCGCGATGTGGGGCGGCATTTCGCTGGGCACCGCGCTCGGTGCGGTGTTGCGCCACTTCGGGATCGACGCGGTGTGGGCCTTCTGCGCGATCGCACCGCTGGTCGGCCTCGTGCTGATCAGCATCGTCCCGCCGCAGCCCCACGCCGAACCGTCCGGCGGCGGCGGGCGCGGACTCCTCTTGCGCCCCGCCGTGCTGCCCGGTCTCGGCCTCGCACTCGGTGCCGCGGGCTACGTCGGCCTGGCGGCGTTCGTCATCACCGGCCTGCAAGCACGCGGAATCGACTCGGGCGTCATCGTTTTGAGCACCTTCAGCGCGGTCTACGCGGGCACCCGGCTCGTCATCGGGCACCTGCCGGACAAGCTCGGGCCGCGCCGGGTCGCGATCTGGTGTGGCGCGGGCGAAGCCGCGGGACTGCTGATCATCGCCTGGGCCCCGAACCTGCCGATCGCGGTGCTCGGCGCCCTCGTCATGGGCGTCGGATTCTCCCTGCTGCACCCCTCGTTGGCGCTGATGGTCATGAACAACACCGAAAGCTCGAAGCAGGGTGCCGCGCTCGGCGCCTACACCTCGTTCTGGGATCTGGGCCTGTTCGTGTGGGGCCCGGCGACCGGCGCGATCGCGGCCGGCTTCGGCTACCCGGCCGTCTTCGTGGTCGGCGCGGCCTGCGCGCTCGCCGCCTCGGCGCTGGCCATGACGCTGCGGCAATCGGTGTCCCTCGAGAAGGCAGTCGACAGATGACCAACCCATCATCGGACAGCAGCGAACCGCTGAAGGTCCTGTGTATCACCGGCTGGTGCCGCAACGGCAGCACCATCATCGGCAACATCCTCAACGAGATCCCCGGCTTCTTCCACGTCGGCGAGCTGCATTTCCTGTGGAAGAACGCGGCGGGCCGCGGCGTGAACGAGGACTGCGGCTGCGGCCGCACACTGGTCGACTGCCCCGTCTGGTCGACCATCCTGCCGATCGGCCAGCCCGCGGGCGCCACCCTCGTGCAGCACGCCGACGAGGTCATCCGGCGGCAGCTGGGCAACGTCCGGACCAGGCACACCTGGCAGGTACTCCGGCGCGGCCTGCACAACGCGCAGATTCGCGCGCACGCCGACCTGATGACCCAGGTCTACCAGGCCGTGGCGAAGCGCACCGAGTCCCGCGTGATCGTCGATACCACCAAGATCCCGGGTGAATCGGCACTGCTCGAGCACCTCGACGGGATCACCCCGTACTACGTCCATCTGGTCCGTGACCCGCGCGCGGTGGCCCAATCCTGGAGCAAGCCCAAGGAATACGTGTACGCCATGGGGCCGGCCAAGAGCACCGGCTACTGGACCGGCTTCAATCTCGCCGCGCACGCGCTCACCCGGCGCTATCCGGAGCGATCGATGTTCCTGCGGTACGAGGATTTCATCGCCGATCCGGCGGGCACGGTCGATCAGCTGCTGCGGCTGTGCGGGAGCGATCCGGCGGACAACCCGCTCGACGATCGAACCGTCGAGCTGCACACCAATCACACGGTCACGGGGAACCCGGATCGGTTCAACATCGGGGCCACCGTCATCCGCCCGACCGACGATTCCTGGCGGAGCGGCCTGTCCCGGCCGGCCCGGCGAACCGTCGCGGCGCTGTCGTGGCCGCTCGCCCATCGGTACGGATACCGCTTCGGCGCAACGGATTCGAACGGAAGGGGCTGACCGAGTGGACCTGGGTCTCGAACACAAAGTCGCGCTGGTAGCGGGCGGATCGAGCGGTATCGGCCTGGCGATCGCCAAGGAACTCGCCGCCGAGGGCGCGCACGTCGCGATCGGCGCGCGCGACCCCGGTCGGCTCGCGGCGGCGGAATCCGCCGTCAAGGAGGTCGCGCGCGGGCGCGTGCACGCCACGAGCGTGGACATCACCGACAGCGCGGCCACCCACCGCTGGATCGACGAGGTCGCCGCGGAATTCGGCGCGCTGCACGTCGTCGTCGTCAGCGGCGGGACGCCGCCGACCGGCAACGCGGCGAGCTTCGCGATGGCGGACTACCGCACCGCGGTCGACGCGGTCCTGCTGCCCGCCGTCGACGTGGCACTCACCGCGCTGCCCCACCTCAGAACCGCGCGCTGGGGCCGGGTCCTGTTCGTCGCGTCGGAGACCGCGAGCGTCCCGATCAGCGGCCTGGCCATGTCCGGGGTGACCCGCGCCGCCATCGTGCGCTTCGCCCAGTCCCTCGCCGCCGAGGCAGGCCGGGACGGCATCACGGTCAACGTGCTCGCGCCGAGCGCGACCCGCACTCCCCTGCTGGAACGCGTTGCGGCACAACAATCCACCGACGGCTCGCTCGAGGCCCGGTTCGACGCCATGGGCACGCACACGGCGGTCGGCCGGATCGCCCGGCCGGAGGAGATGGCCGCGGTGGCCGCCTTCCTGGTCAGCGAGCGTGCCTCCTATCTCACCGGCACGGTCCAACTCGTCGACGGTGGCGCGAGCGTGCTCGGACCGACCTCGGCGCACCTGCCCTGGGAAGCCGACGTGCACGGACCCGCAGACCCGGAGTGAACAGTCGCGGCGCGTTGCCGAGGACAGGGAAGGAATCGCTACATGCTGAAGACAGAGGGCATCAAAGAGACGCTGGCGCAGGTCGTCTCGGATCGCAAGAAGGAGCTTTCGCCCGGGCGGATGTTCGTCGAGGCCTGCGCGGAGCAGGGGCTCGACGCGTCGGTCGAGTACGACGTGACCATCACCGACACCCTGACCAGCTCGCGGCGCAAACCGCGCTACCCCGCGCGCAATGTGCTCAAAGCCATTGACCTGTCCCGTGATCCGCGCCAGTTCTACTGGCACGAGAGCGCGCCCGGCGCGGACGACGCGCCGATCGAGGGCGCCGAGGTGCGCCGCGAGCTGGCCAGCCGGTTCCACAAGTCGCCCATCCCGGAGTTGCTCACCACCACCGCGTGGGTGCAGGTGCCGCCCCGGATGTGGGAGGACCCGGAGACGTTCGAGTCGTTCATCAACTACCGGCTGATCGTGCGGCTGTGCACCGCCGAGAACCACACGATCATCAGCGGCGAGGGTGGCCTGCTCAACATCCCCGGCATCGCCAGGATCACCGATCCGGGGCCGTTCACCTCGACGATCCTGTGGGCCTGCAACGAGGTCGAGCAGATGGGCGGCACCGCGGACGGGCTGATCATCAATCCGGCCGACTACTACCGCGCCCTGGGTACCGGCCGCCTGATGGCCGACCTCGAGGAGAACGGCGTGTTCATCTGCCGCACCAGGCTGGTCGAGCCGGGCAGCGCGATCGTCGGCGACTTCGGCCACGGCGCACAGCTTTTCGACGCGGGACGCTCGGTGATCCGCTTCGCCGAGCCGCCGCCGGGCACCTTCGCCGAGCCGGGTCCGGCGGTCATGGCGGAGATCTACGAGCGGGTCGTGGTCAACCTACCGACCAACTTCTTCGTCGTGACCGTGTAGGTGGATCGTGACGAGTGACGAGGCGGCCCCCGTGCGCAGCGACCCCGATGTGTTGGTCGTCGGCGGCGGGGTCGCCGGGCTGTTCTGTGCGTACTACCTGCGGCGCGGCGGGGCGTCGGTCACCGTGCTCGAGCGGGGCGCGCTCGGCGGGCCGCAGTCGTGTTCCTATGGGAACACCGGTTTCGTCGGCACGCACGGTGCCGCGCCGCTGGCCGAGCCGGGGATGCGATCGCTGCGCACCCTCGGCATGCTCAGCGTGGACGCGCCGTTCTACGTCAGGCCGCGGGCCGACCGCGAATTGTTGCGCTGGCTCTGGCATTTCGGGCGCGCCTGCACTCCGCTCGCCGCCGCGGCGGGCTTCCGCACCTTGATCGCGATGAAGAAGCGCAGTCTGGACATCCTGCTCGAGCTGTGCGAAACCCCGAGCATCGCCGATACTTTCGAGTCGCCGGGCATCGTGCTGGCGTACAAGACCGCGCAGGGTTTCGCGGATGCCAGCCGTTCCGTCTCGCGAACCGTCGCGAACGGCGTGCCGCTGCGCGTTCTCGGCCCCGGGGAACTCGATGACCTGGAGCCGAAGACTCGCTTCGATATCCAGGGCGCACTGTACAACCCGGAGGGCGCGTACCTGCACGTGCCGGAGTTCGTCCTGGAATTCGGGAAGCTGTTGCGCGCCATGGGCGTAGAGATCTGTGAGCACAGCGAGGTCACCGGTTTCGACGTCTGCGCGAGCAAAGTCGAACGGCTGCATACCGATCGGGGCGACTTCCGTCCCCGGGACGTGGTGGTCGCGGCGGGTGCGTGGTCGACCGCATGCGCGCGCCTGGCGGGCGTCGGCCTGACGTTGCAACCGATCAAGGGTTACAGCGTCACCGTGGACATGCCGCCCAGCGGGCCGAGCAGGCCGGTACTGCTCAGCGAGGGCCGAATGGCGATGGTCCCGCTGGGTGATCGCCTGCGCATCGGCGGCCGCCTCGAACTGACCGGAATGAGCACCGCCGTTTCCGAACGCCGGGTGCGCGGCATGCTGCGCACGGTCACCGAATACCTCCCCGACCTGGAGGAAACGCACACCCGCGAGACCTGGAGCGGTTTGCGCCCGTGCGCGCCGGACGGCCTGCCGGTGATCGGCCGCACCGGCCTGCGCAACCTCGTGGTCGCGGCCGGCTACGGCCATATCGGCATGGGCCTGGCCCCCGCCGGTGGCGAACTCGTCAGCCATCTCCTCGGCGGCGAGGCGCCGATTACCGACCCCGTCCCGCTGCGGCCGGAACGTTTCAGCAGAACCCGCTCGATAAGGCTGCACCAGTGAACGAACATCCAGGTGTCAAGGGCGACACCACAATCGGCGTGCTCTGCCTGGACACCGCCTTCACCAAGATTCCCGGCCACATCCGCAATCCGACGACCTTCGATTTTCCGGTCGACTACCAGGTCGTGCACGGCGCGACCCCGCACCGCATGGTCACCGAGGCGGACCCGACTCTGCTCGACCCGTTCATCGTCGCCGCCAAGGAACTCCAGGCTCGCGGCGTCGCGGCGATCACCAGCGGTTGCGGGTTCCTGGTCATCTTCCAGCAGCAATTGGCCGACGCCGTGCAGATCCCGCTCTACAGCTCCAGCCTCATCCAGGTTCCGATGGTCCACCGAATGCTCGGCGCAGACCGAAAAGTGGGTCTGCTCGTGGCGAAGAAGTCGGCCCTGACTCCCCGGCATCTGCAAGCGATCGGCGGCGAATCCGTACCGATCTGCGTAGCCGGCATGGACGATCACCCCGAATTCCGCGAAGTCATCCTCGACGGCCGCCGCGACGAACTGGACGCCGACCGCCTGGGCGAGGAAGTCCTGGACGAAATAGACCACCTCGCCGCCGCCAATCCCGACATGGGCGCATTGGTCATCGAATGCACCGACCTGGTCCCCTACGGCCACGCCATCCAAGACCGTCTCGGCCTGCCGGTCTTCGACATCGTCACCCTCACCGAAATGGTCCACCGCACCCTGAGCCACCGCCCCTTTCCCCGGGAGTAGGCGCCCCGAATCCGCGGATCACAGTAGGTCGTTCAGCATACGGCCGACCAGGCTCATCATTTCGGGCCGATCGAAGTCACCGTGCGCGCAGTCCACCTCGATGACGTCGATGCGGCCACCGATATACGAGCGCCAGGCCTGTTCGAGCTCGGTCTTGACATCGATCGTCCGATTTCCCGCCTGGTCCAAGGTGGCGCCGAAAACGGTCAGATCGCCGGCGTAGAACGGCGAGGTATAGCCGTCCCACAGCTTGCAGTTGTTGATCAGCACGGTGGTCAGCCGCTCCACCAGCTGCTGGATCACCGGCGCGTCGAGCTGGCCGTCGAACCGCTCGACCGCCCAGGCCCGCACGCCGGCCATCGCCTCCTCGTCGGTCACGTCGAAATCGGCGGCCGAGCCGCGCGGTGGCTGGCTGTCCAGCACGCCGACGAAGCCCACTTCCATTCCGCGCCGGGACAATTCGGCCGCCATCGCCTGGGCGACGACCCCGCCGTAGGACCAGCCGAGCAGATGGTAGGGCCCTTCGCTCTGCAAGGTCCGCATCCGGTCGATGTAATCCGCCACCATCTCCGCCATCGACCCGGCCGTCGGCCCGCCGTCCAGTCCACGGGATTGGATGGCGTAGACCGCCCGATCGGGCAGGTGCCTGCCGAGTTGCTGATAGAACCAGCCGAGGCCGCCGCCGGGATGCAGGCACCACAGCGGCTGCCGGGTGCCGGCGGCCTTCAGGATCAGCACCGGATCGAAATCCGTTCCCCCGGCGGCGCCTTCGTCGAGCCGCGGCGCCAGCTGGGCGACGGTCGGGGCGTCGAAGATCAGCCGGACCGGGACGTCGACGCCGACGACCGCCCGAATCCGGCTGGTGAGCCGGGTGGCCAGCAGCGAGTGCCCGCCCAGTTCGAAGAAGTCGTCGTCGATACCCACGCGCGGGAGCCCGAGGATTTCGGCGAACAACTGCGCCAGGGTCCGCTCCCTGTCCGTGCGCGGTTCCCGATAGTCGTTGGCGGACAGCAGTTCCGGGTCGGGCAGCGCGGCGCGATCGAGCTTTCCGTTGGGGGTCAGCGGAACGCTGTCGAGCACCAGCACGGTCGCGGGCACCATGAATTCCGGCAGCCGTTCACTCGCCCAGCGCCGGACCTCGGCGGCGAGCAGACCCGCCTGCGGATGGTTGGCGTAGACGCTCGGATCCACCACCGGGCCGGGCGCGATATACGCGTCGGCCAGCGTCCGGTCCCCGGCCGTCGCGGTGTCGACGAAGACCGCGTCCATCTGCCCCGGCTGTGCGGACCAGGTGACCGCGGTCGCGTAGCCGAGTTGCCGGCCGAGCCGGTGCAGATCCTCGGGCAGCACACCCGCATCGATCCGCGCGGCGCTGTCGGTCACGATTCCCTCGAAGCCCACGGCGAGCGGGACGAGCCGGCCGGTGGCCGGCACCGGGTCACCGGACCGGATCCGGTTCGCGGCCTCGAGCTGGCCGGTCAGCCCGGCGTGCGGAATGCCGGTCACCCGAATGCCGCCGGGGTGGCTGGTGCGCAACAGCGCGCGCAGCCACACATGATCGCGGAACTCGACCTTCGCCGCGTCGGCCACCGAGACGGCCGTCACCGGGGCGGTGTGCAGGACGACGTCATACCGGTACCTGGTCAGCTCGTTCACCGAGAATCCGCGTTTGAGCCCGATGTCCACCGCACCGAAGCCGAGCCGCCGATTCAGCGACACGAAGTACTCCGGCGACAACAGCAATTCCTGTTCGGCGGCGATGTCGCGGCGCACCCGATCGGCGACGGCCGCCGCGTCGTCCCCGCCGTTGCGGCTGATCTGGACCGCCGTGGTGAACTCCTCCAGCAGGGCCAGGTTGCGGATGTCGCCGACGAATACCGTGCCGCCGGGCGCCAGCAACGCGAGTACCTGTTCGAGGACGCGGCGCAAATACTGCTCGCTCGGGAAGTACTGGATCACCGAATTCAGCACGACGGTGTCGAAGTGGCGCTCCGGCAACCCGGCGGTGTCGTCCGCGCCGCGGACGCTCAGCACGACTCGGTCGACCCAGTCCTCGTTCAGCCGGCCCAGTCGTTGCCGCAGCGTGCCGATCGTCGCGGCGGAGAAGTCCGTGGCCCAGTACTCCGCGCAGTCGGGCGCCAGCTGGGACAGCAGCAGGCCGGAACCGACGCCGATCTCCAGCACCCGTCGCGGCGCCAGCCCGCGAATCCGTTCGACCGTGGCCGCCCGCCACTCCCGCATCTGGTCCAGCGGAATCGCGGCCCCGGTGTAGCTGCTGTTCCAGCCGCCGAAGTCGGCGCCGAACCGGACCTCGCCGACCGTCTCGCCGTCGGCCGGACTGTCGGCGGAATACAGGTCGTCGTATACCCGGCGCCACTGCCCGACCAGTTCGGCTTCGCCGACCGCGGGCCCGGATCGATCGGGCACCACATATCCGACCAGCTGCTTGCCGCCGATGTCGCTGTCGCGCACGACAACCACCGCGCGCGACACCGAGGGATGTTGCGCCAGAATCGATTCGACCTCGCCCGGCTCCACCCGGAAGCCACGGATCTTCACCTGATCGTCGACCCGGCCGACGAACTCCAGCGCACCCGCCGAATTCCAGCGCACCACATCGCCCGTCCGATACACGCGGCCACCGGCCGGATCGAACGGATCGGCCACGAAGCGGGTGGAAGTCAGCCCCGCCCGCCCCTGATATCCGCGCGCCAGCTGTTCGCCGGCCACATACAGCTCGCCCGCGACACCCACCGGTACCGGCCTCAGCCACGAATCCAGCACGTAGGCGCGCATATTGAGCAGTGGTCGCCCGATCGGCACGGAGCCCTCGGCCGCCGGGTCGGCGGCGAAGATCGTCGCGAACACCGTGGTCTCCGTCGGTCCGTAGCCGTTGAGCACCTGCACGTCCTCGGCGAGGTCGCGCACCCGGCGCACCAGCGTCGCGGACAGCTCGGCGCCGCCGGCGATCACCTGCGTCAGCCCATGGAAAGCGTTGCCCGGCAGCGTTTCCGCGTGGTCGAGCAGCACCGAGAGCAGCGCGGGTGTCGCGAACAACCGCGTCACCGAGTGTGCCGCCACCAGCTCCAGCATTTCGGTCGGGTCCGAACGCATCTCACCCGCCAGCACCAGCGCGCCACCGGAACTCAACGCCGCCCACATCTCGTAGGTCGAGGCATCGAACGCCATCGACGAATGCACCAGCACCCGCTCGGCCGAGCCGGGCAACCACCCCTGGGACACGTGATTCACCACGTTCCGGTGCGTGACCCCCACGCCTTTCGGAACTCCGGTCGAGCCGGACGTGTAGATCACATACGCCAGATTCTGCGGCCGCGCCGCAACCCGTTGGGCCGCACCCGGCTCCTCGGCGCCGACCTCATCCAGCGCCAGCCGCGGCGCGGACGTCTCCGGCAATGCCTCGGCGATGGCCGGATCGACGACGACCACGACCGGCGCCGCGTCCGCGAGAATGAACGCCAGCCGATCCGACGGATACGCCGGATCGATCGGCAGATACGCACCGCCTGCCTTCCACACCGCCAGCAAGGCCACGATCAACGCCACCGACCGGGGCACCGCCACCGCCACGAGGCTGTCCGGCCGCACACCGCGCGAAACCAGCGCTCGCGCAAGCCGATCCGCGCGAGCATCGAGTTCCCGATACGACACCTCGGTATTCGCGTGGATCGCGGCGACCGCGTCGGGCGTCCGCGCGGCCTGCGCCTCGAACAGCCCGGCCACGGTGAGATCGGGTTCGATCGCGACCGTGGTCTCGTTCCACCGGCGCACCACCGACGCACGCTCGGCGGTGTCGAGTACGTCGACCGCCCCGATCGGCGCACCCGGATCCGCCACGATCGCCGTCAGCGTCCGGACGAAGCGCTCGGCCAGGGTCTCGACCGTGCCGCGATCGAACAGCTCGGTCGCGTACTCGATCAGCCCACTCCACGGATAGCCCGCGGGCGCGTCCCCGATATTGAAGAACAGGTCGAATCGGGAGGCGCCGATGGACGCCGGGTAGGGCTCGAATCGGACGCCCGGCAGCTCGAGACTGGCCAGGTTGTTGTTCTGGAATGCCAACGTCACCTGGAACAACGCGTGCCGGGCTGCCGAGCGGACCGGGTTGAGCAGCTCGACGAGCAGCTCGAACGGCGCGTCCTGATTCTCGTAGGCGGCCAGCGCCTTGGTCCGCACCTGCCCGAGCACCTCGGCGCACGAGTCCGACGGCGAGATCCGCGTCCGCAGGACCCAGGTGTTGACGAAGAACCCGACCAGGTCCGACAACGCCTCGTCGGTGCGGCCCGCGATCGGCGAGCCGAGCGGAATATCTTCTCCGGCACCGAGTTTGAACAATAGCATGGCCAGCGCCGATTGCAGCACCATGGACACGGTCGCACCCTCGCGCGCCGCCAGCCGCTCCACCCCGGCCCGCAGGTCCGGATCGATGTCGAACAGCACCATGTCACCGCGGTAGCTGGCCACCCGCGGCCGCGGCCGATCGGTCGGCAGCCGCAGTTGCTCGGGCAGATCGTCGAGTTCGCCGCGCCAATACTCGAACTGCCGCGCCAGCAAGCTGTCCGGGTCCTCGGCCGCACCGAGCAGGTCCTGCTGCCACAGCGTGTAGTCCGCGTACTGCACCGGCAACGCTGCCCACTCCGGCGCCCGGCCCTGAACGCGGGCCGCGTACGCCACCGACAGGTCCCGCAGCAGCGGCGCCATCGACCAGCCGTCGCCGGCGATGTGGTGGATCACCAGCACCACCACGCAGTCTTCGCTGCCGGGGCGCACGACCGTGACCCGGATCGGTATCTGGCCGGCCAGGTCGAACCCGAACCGCACGGCCTCGGTCACCGCGGCGTCCAACTCGGCGGGATCCGTTTCGGCGACGACCACCGGCACCTCGATCGAGTCCGCGTCGAGCACCTGCTGCGCGGGTGTGCCGTCCACCTCGACGAAGATCGTGCGCAGGCTCTCGTGCCTGGCGATCACGTCGCGGATCGCGGCGCGCAGCACCGCCACGTCCAGGCCGTGCATCCGCACCGCCAGCGGAATGTTGTAGGTCGCCGACGGCCCCTCCAGCCGGTGGATGAACCACAACCGCCGCTGCGCGTACGACGCGGGCACCACGTCCGGGCGCGGCTGCGCCACCAGCGCGGGGCGAATCCGCACGCCGGCGTCGAGCCGGGTGGCCAAGCGCGCCACCGTCGGCGCGTCGAAGACGGTCCGGATCGGCACCTCGATCCCGAGCTCGGCGCGGACCCGGCCGGCCAGCCGGGTGGCGGACAGGGAATGGCCGCCCAGCTCGAAGAAGTTGTCGTCGATTCCCACCCGATCACGGCCGAGGACCTCGCCGAACAACGCGGCCAGTACCCGTTCGTCGTCACCGCGCGGCGCGCGATATGCCGCGGACGAGGCGAACTCCGGCATCGGCAGCGCCTGCCGGTCCACCTTGCCCGCGACGGTCAGCGGCACCGAGTCGAGCACCAGCACCGCCGACGGCACCATGTAGTCGGGCAACCGCTCGGCCGTGAATCGGCGGACCTCGCCCGCGTCGAGCGCGGTCGAGCCGGTGCGATCGGCGACCACATAGCCGACCAATTGCTTGCCACCGGCCCCGGCGTCGTGCGCCACCACGAGGGCCTGCGATACCGAAGGATGCTGTGCCAGCACGCTTTCGACCTCGCCGGGTTCGATCCGGAAACCACGGATCTTCACCTGATCGTCGACCCGGCCCAGGAACTCGAGCTGCCCCGAGGTGTTCCAGCGCACCACGTCGCCGGTGCGGTACAACCGCCCGCCGCCCGCCGGATCGAACGGGTCGGCCACGAAGCGGGCCGCCGTGCGTCCCGGCTTGCCGAAATACCCGCGCGCCGTTTGGGATCCGGCGAGGTACAGCTCACCGGCGGTCCCGATCGGCACCGGCGTCAGCCACGCGTCCAGGACGAACGCCCGCACCCCCGCCAGCGGCCGCCCGATCGGCACCGCCGCGGTCCGCACGGTCGCGGCGTCGGCCGCGCACACCGTGGCGAACACCGTCTCCTCGGTCGGGCCGTACCCGTTGACCACCTCGATGCCGGGCCCGATCGCCCACACCCGCCGGACGAGCGCCGCGGAGACCTCCGCCCCACCCGCGACCACCTGCGCCACGGTGCGGAACGGCTCGCCCGGCGTCGCCTCGACTCGGTCGAGCAGCACCGACAGCAGGGCAGGCGTCGCGAACACCCGGGTCACCGCCCGGGTCCGGATCAACTCGACCATCTCGGCGGGATCCGAGCGCGGCGCGTCGGTCAGCACGAGCGTGTGACCGTCGCACAGCGTCGGCCAGATCTCGTAGGTCGAGACATCGAACGAGACCGAGGTGTGCAGGAGCACGCGCTCGTCCTGGCCGGTCGACCATTTCTGCGCGACCAGGTTGACGACGTTGTGGTGGGTGACGGCAACGCCTTTGGGCACACCGGTGGAGCCCGACGTGTAGATCAGATACGCCAGATTCTCCGCCCCGGCCGCGACGCGACCGGCTCGGTCGGCGCCATCGGGCTGCTCGACGGCGTCGAGCGGGAGCACCGGCGCGGCCGTGCTCGGCAGGATGCTCGCGGTGGCACGGTCGGTCAGCACGACGACCGGCGCGGCGTCGGTGAGGATGAACGCCAGCCGATCCGAGGGATAGGCCGGGTCGATCGGCAGATACGCACCGCCCGCCTTCAGCACCGCCACGAAGGCCACGATCAACTCCACCGACCGCGGGACCGCCACGGCCACGATGCGGTCCGGCCCGACCCCGCGCGAAACCAGTACCCGCGCAAGCCGTTCGGCGCGGTCGTCGAGTTCGGCGTACGACACCTCGGCACCGGCGCCGATCAACGCGATCGCCAGGGGCGTCCGGGCCGCCTGAGTTTCGAACAGCCCCACCAGGGTTCGCCCCGGCTCGATCGGCGCGGCGCGGTCGTTCCACCGGCGCAACACCAATTCGCGCTCATCGGCGCCGAGCAGGTCGATCGACCGTACCGGCACGGCCGGGTCCGCGACCACCTGTCGCAGGATCCGCACCAGCCGCTCCGCCGTGGCCTCGATCGTGGACCGATCGAATGCGGCGGGGTGGTATTCGAGCTGGAGGGTCAGGGTCGGCGCGGTATTCGCGATGACCGTCAGCGGATAGTGCGTAGGCGCGTTGGGGCGGGCAGCGCTGATCGCGAGGCCGCCCGCGGTGGTGGCTTCGCCGATGCCGGTGTGGTCGATGGGATAGGACTCGAACGCGATCAGCGTGTCGAAGAGGACATTCACCCCGACGGCCTGATGGATGTCGCTCAAACCGACATGATGATGGTCCAGCAATGCGGTCTGTCGCGCCTGCAAGTCCGTCAGCAATGCGGCGAGGCTGCGGCGGGGGTCGAATCGCACCCGCACGGGCACGGTATTGATGAACAACCCGACCATCGAGTTCACCCCGGCGATCGCCGGCGGCCGGCCGGACACCGTGGCGCCCGCGATCACGTCGTGGCCGCCCGTCGCCGCGGCCAGCAGAATTCCCCAGGCGCCTTGCACCACGGTGCTCAGGGTCGTCCCCAATTCCGTGGCCCGCCTAATCAATTCCGCCGCCGTCGCCGACGGCAGGGGGACGTCGATCCGGTCCACGTCCGGCAGCTCGGAACTCTCGGTCGCGCCGCTCAGGCGGCCGGCGAGCAGCGTGGGCTCATGGACACCGTCGAGTTCCCGTTGCCAGGCCCGTACGCCCGCGTCGGCGTCCTGCTCCCCCAGCCACTTCAAGAACTCTGTGTATTCCGCGACCGGCGGCAGCGCACCGGACCCGCCGTACAGCCGGAACAGATCCACGACCAGCAGCGGCAGCGACCACCCGTCCAGCAGCACGTGATGAGCCGTCAGCACCAACTCCGACCGCTCCGCGCTCAGTCGCACCACCATCAACCGCACCAGCGGCGGGACCGTCACATCGAAATGCGCATCCCGATCCGCGGCCAGCAGCCGCTGCAACGCCGCATCCCGTGCAGGTTCGGTCAGTCCGCTCAAATCCACCACGCGCCAGGGCAATTCCACCCGGTCCAGGACGACCTGAACCGGGTCACCCCGGCGATCGGCGACGAATCCCACCCGCAGATTCGCGTACCGATCCAGGATCCCCTGACCGGCCACCCGCATCCGCTCGGCGTCGACCTGACCGGCCAGCCCGAACACGATCTGCATGTGGTAGGCGTCGAAACCGGACCCGGCCATGACCTGGTGGAACAACAGGCCCGACTGCATCGGGGTCAGCGGCCACACATCGACCAAGCCCGGATACCGGTCCGCCAACGCGTCGATCTCCTGCTGCGGCATGCCTTTCGCCAGGACGTCCGAGGGAGACAGCCCACCCCCGCCCGCCGCCACATGCCCGGCCAATCCGGCGACCGCGTCCTGCCACAGGCCGGCCAGCTCCTGTATCTCGTTCTCGGCCAGCACCGCCGCGGGCGCGGCGAACACCGCCTGCAACACCGGGCCCTCGTCGGTGTCGAGCACGATCGTGTTGACGTCGAGCACCGCCATCGCAGGCATCGCCGCCAATGCCGGATCGACCGGGCTGATCAATTGCCCGGCATCGACCGACGGGGTCCAGCCCGCGCCGCGCAGCCGTGGCGGCAGCAGATCCGTCGAGGTGAACCGGCCGAGGTAGTTGAAGCCGATCTGCCCGGACGAATAGTGTTGCAGCACTTGCTCGGTCGCGGGATTCAGGTAGCGAAGCAAGCCGTATCCCATGCCCTTGTCCGGCACCGCGCGCAACTGTTCCTTCACCGACTTGACCAGCGCGCCCGCGGCAGGCCCGCCGGCGCACAGCTCGTCCCACGCCGCCGCGGGCGCGGTCAGCCGCACCGGGAACATGCTGGTGAACCAGCCGACGGTGGTCGACAGGTCCGCACCGGGCACCACGTCTTCCGCGCGACCGTGCCCCTCCAACCGGATCAGCACCGACGCCTCGCGCACGCCCCTGCGCTCACGCCAGCGGCGCACGGCGACCGTCAGGGCCGCCAGCAGCCCGTCTTCGACACCGCCGTGGAATGCCGCGGGCAACGTGGTCAGCAGAGTCTCGGTGGCCGCCACCGGAATACGCACCAGCGCATGACCGGCCTCGGCCATCACATCGATGGCCGGATCCAGGGGCCTGCGTCCGAGCATCGGATCGGGTCCGTCGAGCACCGAACGCCACCAGGACAACTCGGCCACCCGCTCCGGCCGGGCCGCCTGCTCGACCAAGCCGTGCGCCCACCGCCGCATCGAGTTGCCCGACCGCGCCAGCACCGGCGTCCCGCCGGTGGACACGTCCTGCCACGCGGTCGCCAAGTCCGGCAACAGGATTCGCCACGACACGCCGTCGACCACCAGGTGGTGCGCGACGATCGACAGCCACCCCGCCCGATCCGGACCCGCGTCGAACCACACGAACTGAACCATGACGCCCGCCGCCGGCGTCAATCGGCCCACCGCGGTGCCCATCTCCGCCACCACGACGGCCGAGATGTCGTCGACTCCGGTCACCGATACCCGGGATACCAGCGCGTCCACGTCGACCGAACCGGCCGGTGCCACGTCGAGCCCGGCCCCGCGCTCGTCCTCGACCAGCCGTGCGCGCAACATGTCGTGGCGATCGAGCACCGCCGACAAGGTCGCGACCAACCCGGACCGATCGATGCCGACCGGCAGATCCAGCACCATCGACTGGGTGAAGCTGTCGAACCCCGCGCCGCCCAGGTCCCGCACGAACCGGGCGACCGGCAGCAACGGCATCCATCCCACCGCGCCGGTGGGCAGCTCCGCCAATACCGGGCCGGTTACCTCGCGCCCCGTCGCGATCGCGGCCAGTGCCCCGGCGGTCTGCTGTTCGAACACCTCGCGCGGGGTGACCTCCACGCCCAGCTCGCGCGCCCTGGACACGACCTGGATCGAGCGGATGCTGTCGCCACCGAGTTCGAAGAAGCTGTCGTCCACGCCGACCCGGTCGAGGCCGAGCACCTCGGCGAATACCGACACCAGGACGCGTTCCTCCGGCGATACCGGCGCCCGGTACGCCCGCGACGACGTCAGTTCGGGGTCGGGCAGGGCCTGGCGGTCCACCTTGCCGTTCGCGGTCAACGGCACCGCGTCGATCACCACGACCGCCGCAGGCACCATGAAGTCGGGCAGCCGTTCGGCGACGAAGTCACGCACCGCCGCGCCGTCGACCGCGCCGCCGCGCTCGGCGACCACGTACCCGATGAGCCGCTTGCCGCCGGTCTCCGTGTCGCGCACGGCAACCACCGCGCGCGACACCGAGGGATGTTGCGCCAGAACCGATTCGACCTCGCCCGGCTCCACCCGGAAGCCACGGATCTTCACCTGATCATCGACCCGGCCGACGAACTCCAGCGCACCCGCCGAATTCCAGCGCACCACATCGCCCGTCCGATACACGCGACCACCGGCCGGATCGAACGGGTCGGCCACGAACCGCGATGCCGTCAGCCCGGCCCGCCCCTGATACCCCCGCGCCAATTGCGTACCGGCGATGTACAACTCACCCGCGACACCCACCGGTACCGGCCGCAGCCACGAATCCAGCACGTAGGTCCGCATGCCGAGCAGCGGACGCCCGATCGGCACCGGCCCGTCCACCGCCGGATCGGCGGCGAAAGTCGTCGCGAACACCGTGGTCTCCGTCGGACCGTAACCGTTCACCACGGCTACGCCCGCGGCGAGGTCGTGCACCCGGCGAACCGACGTCGCGGACAGTTCGGCGCCGCCGGCGATCACCTGGGCCAGTCGGGCAAAGGGATTGCCGGGCAGCGTTTCCGCATGATCCAGCAGCACCGACAACAGCGCGGGCGTCGCGAACAACCGCGTCACCGCACGATCCGCGACGAGCTCCATCATTTCCGCTGGGTCCGAACGCAACTCGGCCGAGATCACCAGCCCGCCGCCGGCACACAGCGCCGCCCACATCTCGTAGGTCGAGGCATCGAAGGCCATCGACGAGTGCACCAGCACCCGCTCGGCGGTACCGGACAGCCATCCCTGGGACACGTGATTCACGACGTTACGGTGGGTGACGCCAACGCCCTTGGGCGTTCCGGTCGAACCGGACGTGTAGATCACGTAGGCCAGATTCTGCGGGCGCGGCGGGCGGGCGATCCCCGCTTGGCCGTCCGCGATCTCGCGGGCGTCGACGTAGACCCGTGGCGTCGTCGTGTCGGGCAGCGTGTCCGCGGTCGCACGATCGGTCACCACGACCACCGGCGCGGCGTCGGCGAGGATGAACGCCAACCGATCCGACGGATAGGCCGGGTCGATCGGCAGATACGCACCGCCTGCCTTCAACACCGCCAGCAACGCCACGATCAGCTCCGCCGACCGCGGCACCGCGACGGCGACAACGCGGTCCGGCCCGACCTCGCGCGAAATCAGCACTCGCGCAAGCATTTCGGCTCGGCTGTCGAGTTCGCGGTAGGACACGTCGGCGTTCGCGAAGGTGAGCGCGACCGCGTCCGGCGTCCGGGCAACCTGCGCCTCGAACAGTCCGACGACGGTGGTGTCGGGGATATGGCCTTCGGTATCGTTCCACCGGCGCAGTACGAGTTCGCGTTCGTCGGCACCGAGAATATCGATCGCGGCCACCGGGGCATCCGGATCCGCGACCAGCTGCCGCAGGATCCGCACCAGCCGCGCGGCCATCGATTCGACGGTGTCCCGGCCGAATTCATCGGTGCGATAGTCGAGATACAGCGTCAAGGCCGGCGCGGCACCCGCGATGACCGTCAGCGGGTAGTGCGTCGACGAGGTCGGGCGCAGGTCCGTGATGGCGATGCCGCTGGTGTCGACCGCCGCCGCGATGCCGCTCCGGTCGACCGGGTAGGACTCGAACGCGATCAGGGTGTCGAACAGGACGCTCACCCCGGCCGCCTGGTGGATATCGCTCAGCCCGACGTGGTGATAGTCCAGCAGCGCGGACTGGCGGGCCTGCAAGCCGGTCAGCAGATCGGCGAGCGAGTCCCGCGCACCGAATCGCACCCGGACCGGCACGGTGTTGATGAACAGGCCCACCATCGAGTCCACGCCGGCGATCGCCGGCGGACGGCCGGACACGGTGGCACCGACGATGACATCGTGGCGTCCGGTCATCGCGGCGAGCAGAATCCCCCAGGCGGCCTGCACGACCGTGTTCACGGTGATGCCGAGTTCGCCCGCGCGCCTGCCCAGCCCCGCGCCGGTCTCGGCGGTGAGCGGCACCTGCACGCGTTCGACGCCCGCGGGGCCGCCCGCGCCCCGCACACTGTCCGCGAGCAGGGTCGGCTCGTGCACGCCGTCGAGCTCCTGACGCCAGGCCCGCATGCCTGCCTCGGCGTCCTGCTCCCCCAGCCAGGTCAAGAACGTCTGATACGCGGGCGCGGCCGGCAGTTCCCGCGCCGAACCGGCAGAACTGTAGAGCCGCAACAACTCTCGGATCAACAGCGGCAACGACCAGCCATCCAGCAGCACGTGATGGGCGGTCAACACCAACTCCGCCTGGTCTTCGCCGAGCACCACCAGCGTCAATCGCAGCAGCGGCGGCACCGCCATGTCGAAATGCGCACGCTGATCGTCGACGAACAGCCGGGCCGCTGCCGCCGCCCGCGCGGCCCCGTCGAGGTGCCGCAGATCCACTACCCGCCAGGGCAATTCGACGTCGGCGACGACGACCTGAACAGTCTTCCCGTGCGCGGCCGGGGCAAAGCCCGCCCGCAGATTCGGATACCGATCCAGCAGCCCTTGGCCCGCCGCCCGCATCCGCTCCGGATCCACTTCTCCGGCGAGACCGAAGACGACCTGCATGTGATACGCGTCGAAGCCCGGCTCGGCCAGGGCCTGGTGAAACAGCAGCCCCGACTGCATCGGGGTCGGCGGCCACACATCCTCCAGGCCCGGATACCGGTTCTCCAGTGCTTCGATCGCGTCCTGGTCCAGACCGTCGACCAGCACGTCGGATGGCGTCAGGCCCCCTGCGCCCGGCGTCTCGACGTGCCGCGCGAATCCCGTCAGCGCCGCGCGCCACAGGTCGGCGAGGTCCTCGGTGTCCGCCTTCGCCAGCACCCCGGCCGGCGTGGCGAACACCGCGCGCAGCGTCGGCCCGTGCTCGGCGTCGACCACCATCGCGGTGACATCCAGCACTGCCATCGCAGGCATGGCCGGGTCGGGGGCGGCATCGGCGCCGCCGGAGTCCTCGGCCGGGGCCCACGCCCGGCTCCGCGATGGCGGGAGCAGATCCGCGGCGGTGAGCCGCCCGAGGTAGTTGAACCCGATCTGCCCGGCCGAATGCTGTTGCAGCGCTGCCTCGGTCTCGGGGTTGAGATAGCGCAGCATGCCGTATCCCATGCCCTTGTCCGGCACGGCACGCAATTGCTCTTTGATCGATTTCACCACGGCGCCTGCCGCCGCGCCACCGGCGCACACCTGGTCCCACTCCGTCGCGGACGCCGTCAGGCGCACCGGGAACATGCTGGTGAACCAGCCGACCGTGCTGGACAGGTCGGCCCCAGGAACGGTGTCCTCTTCGCGCCCATGGCCTTCCAATCGGATCAGCACCGATTCCTGGCCCATGCCGTGCGTGTGCCGCCAGCGGATGAGCGCGACCGCCAGGGCCGCGAGCAATCCGTCCTCGACCCCGCCGTGGAACAGCGTGGGCAAGGTGGTGAGCAAGGCCTCGGTCTCGGCGGCGGGAAGCTGAACGCGCACCTGGTCCACGGTCGCCATGACATCGACGCTCGGGTTCAGCGGCCGGGTGCCCAGCGTCGGGTCGGGGCCGTCGAGCACCGCACGCCACCAGGCCAATTGCTCAACCAGCCGCGGTGTCTGCGCTTGCTCGACGAGGCCGTGCGCCCACCGCCGCATCGAGGTGCCGGTCCGCACCAGCGCCGGCGGCGTACCTGCCGACACGTCCTGCCAGGCAGACGCCAAGTCCGGCAGCAGAATCCGCCAGGACACGCCGTCGATCACCAGATGATGGGCGACGACGGCCAGCGATCCCGCCCGCGTGCGCCCGCCGTCGAACCACACGCATTGCAGCATCACCCCGGCCGCCGGGTCCAGCCGAGCCACCGCCGCGCGCACCTGCGCGGCCCGCACCTCGGCCGAATGCGGTTCAGCGGCAGGCGTTTCCACCCGATGCAGCAGGCCGTCCACGTCGATCGAACCGACCGGCGCCACCTCGAGCCCCGGACCGCGCTCATCGTCGACCAGCCGCGCGCGCAGCACATCGTGGCGATCGATCACCGCGGCCAGCGTCGCGACCAGGCCCGCCCGGTCGATCCCGACCGGCAACTCGAGCACCAAGGATTGCGTGAAACTGTCGAACCCGGCACCCAGCTCCCGCACGAACCGGGCGACCGGCAGCAGCGGCAGCCAGCCCACGCCGCCGCCGGTCAGTTCCGCCAGGACCGGGGCGGACGTGTGCCGCCCCGCGGCCACGGCGGCCAACGCCGCGGCGGTCTTGTGCTCGAACACCTCCCGCGGGCTGATCTCGACCCCGAGCGCCCGCGCCCGCGACACCACCTGGATCGAGCGGATGCTGTCGCCGCCCAGTTCGAAGAAGCTGTCGTCCACGCCGACCGCGGCGCGCCCGAGCAACTCGGCGAACACCTCGGTCAGTATCCGTTCCGCGGTGGTGCGCGGTGCCCGGTACCGCGCCGAGGAGGTGATCTCCGGCTCCGGCAGCGCGGCGTGATCGAGCTTGCCGTTGGCGGTCAGCGGCACCGCGTCGATGACCAGCACCACGGTCGGCACCATGAAGTCCGGCAGTCGTTCGGACACGAACCCGCGCACGTCCGCGCCGTCGAGCGCGGACCCGTCGGCGACGACATAACCGATCAGCTGTTTGCCGCCGCCGGTCTCGCGCGCGACTACCACCGCCTGCGACACCGAAGGATGCTGTGCCAGCGCGGTTTCGATCTCGGCTGGCTCGACCCGGAAGCCGCGGATCTTGACCTGATCGTCGACGCGGCCGACGAACTCCAACTGCCCCTGGCCGTTCCAGCGCACCACGTCGCCGGTGCGGTACAGCCGCCCGCCCGCGGCATCGAACGGATCGGCCACGAACCGGGCTGCGGTCAACGCGGCGCGGCCGAGGTAGCCACGCCCCAATTGCGCACCCGCCACGTACAACTCACCGGCGACCCCGACCGGGACCGGCACCAGCCAGGAGTCCAGCACGTAGACCCGCACGTTCCCCATCGGACGGCCGATCGGCACCGTGCCGCCGATTGCCGCCTCGGCGTCGTAGGCGGTGACGCACGCGGTGGTTTCGGTCGGCCCGTACCCGTTCATCACCTGAGCGCCGGGGTGTCGAGCGTTCCATCGATCCACGACCGCCGCGGTCAGCTCGGCGCCGCCGACAATGATCCGGCGCAATGTCCGCAACGGGTTGCCGGGCAACGACTCCGCGTGCTCGGCCAACGCCGACAGCAACGGTGGCGTGGCGAACATCTTGGTCACCGATCGACCGGCGATCAGCGCGGTGACCTCGTCCAGGTCCGATCGCGGTGCGTCGGCCAGCACCAAGGTCGCGCCGCCGCACAGGGTGGGCCAGATCTCGTAGGTGGAGGCGTCGAAGGCGATGGACGAGTGCACCAGCACCCGATCCGCCGGGTCGACCGGCCAGGCCTGTGCGACCAGGTTCACCACGTTACGGTGCGTGATGCCAACACCTTTGGGAACGCCGGTGGAACCGGAGGTGTAGATCACGTACGCCAAGTTCTGCGGCGCCACCGCGACCGCCCGGGCCGGACCGGTCCCGTCGGCCTCGGGCAGGTCGAGGTAGAGGTGCGGAGTCTCGTTGTCGGGCAACGCCTGCACCGTGACCGAATCGGTGACGAGGACGGTCGGGGCGGCGTCGGCGAGGATGAACGCCAACCGATCCGACGGGTAGCCCGGATCGATGGGCAGATACCCACCGCCCGCCTTCGCGACGGCCAGCAGTGCCACGATCAGGTCCGCCGATCGCGGCAGTGCCACCGCGACCACACCATCCGGGCGCACCCCGCGCGCGAGCAGGCGCCGCGCGAGCCGATCGGCACGGGCGTCCAGTTCCCGATAGGACACCTCGTCCGAACCGTGGCGCACGGCGATCGCGTCCGGAGTCGCGGCGACCCGCGCCTCGAACAACCCGATCAGGGTGCCGTCCCGCACCTCGGCGGCGGTGTCGTTCCATTGCCGCACCACCGTCGCGCGCTCGTCGGCGTCGAGCACATCGATCGAACCCACCGCGGCCCCGGGATCCGCTACGACCGAGGCCAGCGTCCGCACCAACCGCGCGACCATCGTCTCGACCGTGGCTCGGTCGAACAGGTCGGTGGCATACTCCACCAACCCGTTCCACGGCTGACCCGCGGCGGCGTCGGCGATATTGACGAAGAGGTCGAAGCGCGCGGTCGTGACGGACGCGTCGTAGGGCTCGAGCCGCACCCCGGGCAGCTCCAAGGCGGGCGGGGTGTTGTTCTGGAACGCGAGCGACACCTGGAACAGCGGGTGATGCGCCGCCGAGCGCGCCGGGTTGAGCAACTCCACCAGCAGCTCGAACGGAACGTCCTGATTCTCGTACCCGGCCAGCGCCTTCGCCCTGACCTGGCGCACGATCTCGGCGAACGACGCCGCGGGCGATACCTTCGTCCGCAGCACCCAGGTGTTGACGAAGAACCCCACCAGCTCGGTCAGCGCGTCGTCGGTGCGCCCGGCGATCGGCGACCCGAGCGGAATATCCTCCCCCGCACCGAGTTTGAACAGCAGCACGGCCAACGCCGACTGCAACACCATCGACACGGTCGCGCCCTCGCGCCCGGCCAGTCGCTCCACGTCCGCGCGCAGCGCGGAGTCGATCTCGAAGCCCACCATGTCACCGCGATAGCTGGCGACCCGCGGCCGCGGCCGATCGGTCGGCAACCGCAGCTGCTCCGGCAACCCATCCAGTTCGGCACGCCAGTAGTCGAATTGCCGAGACAGCAGGCTGTCCGGATCGGCCGACGACCCGAGCACGTCCCGCTGCCACAGCGTGTAATCCACGTACTGCACCGGCAGCGGACTCCAGTCGGGCGCCCGATCCGCGACGCGCGCCGTGTACGCCACCGAAAGGTCGCGCAGCAGCGGCCCGGCGGACCATCCGTCGCCGGCGATGTGATGGATCAGCAGAACCAGCACACACTCGTCGGCGCCGCATCGAAACACACTGGCGCGCACCGGGATCTCCGCCGCCAGGTCGAATCCGTAGCGCATCGCCGCGGCGACCGCGGCGGCCAACTCGGCCGGGTCCACCTCGGTCACCACGATCGGCACCTCGACGCGGTCCGCGTCGAGCACCCGCTGGGCGGGCACACCGTCGGCCTCGGCGAAGATCGTGCGCAAACTCTCGTGCCGCCCGACCACATCCCCGATCGCGCCCCGCAGGGCCGACTCGTCGGCCCCGTGCAACCGCACCACCAGCGGCATGTTGTAGGTCGCCGAAGGACCTTCCAGCCGATGGATGAACCACAGCCGCCGCTGCGCGAACGACAGCGGAACCGGCTCGGGACGCTGCCGGGCCAGCAACGCCGGACGCTGCCGAGCGCCGTCCTCGAGCCGGGTCGCCAACTGCGCCACCGTCGGCGCGTCGAACACCGTCCGGATCGGCACCTCGGCGCCGAGGACGACCCGAATCCGGCTGACCAGGCGGGTGGCCAGCAGCGAATGGCCGCCCAGCGCGAAGAAGCTGTCGTCGATGCCGACCCGGTCCAGCCCGAGGATCTCGGCGAACAACGCGGCCAGCATCTGCTCCTGGATACTCGTCGGCGGCCGATACGCCACCGTCGACCGCAGATCCGGGACCGGCAACGCGGCGCGATCCAGTTTCCCGTTCGCGGTCAGCGGCACCGCGTCGATCACCAGCACCGCCGCGGGCACCATGAAGTCCGGCAGCCGCTCGGCCACGAACCGGCGCACCTCCGCGCCCGCGAGGCCGGTGCCCTCGACGGAACTGGCCCGGTCGGCGACCACGTAACCGACCAGCTGCTTCCCGTTTTCGGTGTCCCTGGCCACCACAACCGCCTGGGAGACCGAAGGGTGTTGCGCCAGTGCGGTTTCGACTTCGCCAGGCTCGACCCGGAAGCCGCGGATCTTGACCTGATCGTCGACCCGGCCGGCGAACTCCAGCACGCCGTCCGCGGTCCAGCGCACCACGTCGCCGGTGCGATACAGCCGGCCACCGGCCGGATCGAACGGATCGGCGACGAATCGGCCCGCGGTCAGCCCCGGCCGCCCGGGATAGCCACGCGCCAGCTGGGCACCGGCCACATACAGCTCACCGGGCACCCCGACCGGGACCGGCGCCAGCCACGAATCCAGCACGAACACTTGCGTATTGGCCACCGGCCCACCGATCGGCACCAGCGCGTCCACCACGTCGTCGGGCACGACGTACGCGGTCACATTCACCGTGGCCTCGGTCGGACCGTAGAGGTTGTCGACCCGGCCGACCCCGCACTTGGTCTCGAGCGCGTCCACCAGCCCGGCGGTGAGCGTGTCCGCGCCGGTGTTCACCTGCGTCAAGCTCTGGAACGGCGTGCCCGGCAACGATTCCGCGTGATCGACCAGCGCGGACAGCAGCGGTGGCGTGGCGAACATCTTCGTCACCGACCGCGACTCCACCAGCCGGGTGATCTCGGCCGGATCCGACCGCGGCTCGCTCGCCACCACCAGCGTGGCGCCGCCCGCCAGCGCGGGCCAGATCTCATAGGTGGAGGCGTCGAACGCGATCGAGGAATGCACGAGCACCCGGTCGCCGGGACCGGCCGACCACGCCTGAGCGATCAGGTTGACGACGTTACGGTGTGTGATACCAACACCTTTGGGGATACCGGTGGAACCGGACGTGTAGATCACATACGCCAGATTCTGCGGCCGTACGGCAACGACCGGATCGCTATCGGAACGTTCGCCGACCTCGGTCGTGTCGAGACAGAGGTGCGGTATCGCAGTGTCGGGCAACGTTTCCGCGGTGGCGGAATCGGTCACGACGACGACCGGCGCGGCGTCGGCGAGGACGAAGGCCAACCGCTCCGCGGGATGGCCCGGATCGACCGGCAGATACCCACCGCCCGCCTTCGACACCGCCAGCATCGCCACGATCAGGTCCGCGGACCGCGGCAACGCGACCGCGACCACCCCGTCCGGGCCGACGCCCCGCGCGACCAGCGCACGCGCCAACCCGCTGGACCGGGTATCGAGGTCCCGATAGGTCATTTCGGCGTCCGCGCAGACGACCGCCACCGCCTCCGGCGTTCGCGCGACCTGCTCCGCGAACAAGTCGACCAGGGTGCCGTCCGGCACCGCCACGGCGGTGTCGTTCCACCGACGCACCACCAGCTCCCGCTCATCGATGTCGAGCGCATCGATCGAGCCAACGGGGACAGCGGGATTCGCCACCAGCAGCCGCAGCACCCGCACCAGCCGGGCGACCATCGCCTCGATCGTGGACCGGTCGAACAGATCGGTGGCGTACTCGGCATACACATCCCACGCCGCCGCGGCGGCGTCGCTGATGTTGACGGTCAGGTCGAACTGCGCGGTCTTCGCCGCGAGGGCGTACGGCTCGAACTCGACCCCGGCCAGCTCCAAGGTGGGCGCGGCGTTGTTCTGCACGCTCAGCAGCACCTGGAACAGCGGATGATGGGCCGCCGACCGCGCCGGATTGAGCAACTCGACCAGCAGCTCGAACGGGATGTCCTGATTCTCGTAGGCGGCCAACGCCTTCGCCCGGACCTGCGCCACGATCTCGGTGAACGACTGCCCCGGCGCGACCGCGGCCCGCAGCACCCAGGTGTTCACGAAGAACCCGACCAGCTCGGTCAGCGCGTCGTCGGTCCGTCCGGCGATCGGTGCGCCGAGTGGAATATCCTCCCCCGCACCGAGTTTGAACAACAGCACAGCCAACGCCGACTGCCACACCATGGACGCGGTCGCACCCGTGCGGGCCGCGAAGGTCTCTACCGCGGCACGGATCTCCGGTTCGACCCGGAAGACGACCAGGTCGCCGCGGTAGCTGGCCGCCCGCGGCCGCGGCCGATCCATCGGCAACCGCAACTGCTCCGGCAGGCCGGCCAGCTCCGCTCGCCAATACTCGAACTGCTGCGACAGCACGCTGTCCGGATCCGCCTGCGAGCCGAGCAATTCCTGCTGCCAGAGCGTGTAATCCACGTACTGCACCGGCAACGGCTCCCACCCCGGCGCCCGGCCCTGCCTGCGGGCCGCGTAGGCCACCGACAGATCGCGCAGCAGCGGCCCCATCGACCACCCGTCACCGGCGATGTGATGGATCAGCAGCATCACCACGCAGTCGTCGGCGGTGACGCGAAACACGGTGGCGCGTATGGGTATTTCCGTCGACAGGTCGAAGGCGTACCGCGACGCGGCGATCACCGCCGCGTCCAGCTCGGTGGCGCTCACGTCGGTGATCGTCACCGGCACCTCGGCGGCTTCGACATCCAGCACCCGCTGGCCGGGCACACCGTCGGCCTCGACGAAGACCGTCCGCAGACTCTCGTGCCTGGCGACCACGTCGCCGACCGCGGCCGCGAACGCGGGTGCGTCGAAGACGCCGGTCAACCGCACGGTCAGCGGCATGTTGTAGGTGGCCGAGGGCCCCTCCAACCGGTGGATGAACCACAACCGCCGCTGCGCGAACGACAATGGAATCATCACAGACCCACCTCTCGATTCATTCTGCGCAGAGCTGGTCGGCGCGACGGTGCCAGCTGCGGCCATCTGGCGTCGAGCTCGGCCACGGTGGCGGCCTCGAACATCACCCGGATCGGGACCTCGACCCCGAGCACCGCGCGAATCCGGCTGGCCAGCCGGGTAGCCAGCAGGGAGTGCCCGCCCAGCGCGAAGAAACTGTCGTCCACCCCGACCCGGCCGACGCCGAGGATCTCGGCGAACAACTCGGTCAGGATCTTCTCCCGCTCGGTGCGCGGGGCGCGATAGGCCCTCGCCGACACCAACTCCGGATCCGGCAGCGCGGCGCGATCGAGCTTGCCGTTCGCGGTCAACGGCACCGAGTCGATCACCATGACCGCGGCAGGCACCATGAAGTCGGGCAATCGCTCGGCCGCGAATCCGCGCACCGCGGCGGGCAGCAGCGAATCGTGCGGGTTGTTGGCGTAGGCCGCCGGGTCACCCACCGGCTCGGCCGGCCGGTACACGTCGGTCAGCGGTTGCTCCGCCGCGGTCGCGGGGTCGAGGAATACCGCATCCATCTGGCCGGGTTTCGTGGACCAGGTGACCGCTGTGCGGTATCCGAGTTGCCGTCCCAGTTCATACAGATCCTCCGGCAGCATGCCCGCGTCGACGCGGGGCCCGCGGTTGGCGAGAATTCCTTCGAAACTCACCGCACGCGGATCGGTTCGGCTGCCTGCGGATACCGGCTGACCGGTCCGGATGCGGTGGACCGCGTCGACCTGCCCGGTCAGTCCGGCGTGCGGAATTCCGGTGATGCGAATGCCGTCGGGGTCGCCGGTGTGCAGCAGCGTGCGCAGCCAGGCGAGGCCGTAGAAGTCGACGGTCGGAAGGTCGGCCACCGAGCGCGGATTCGCCGGCGCCTTGCGCAGGACGACGTCGTATCGATAGCGGGACAACTCGTTCACCGAGAAGCCGCGTTTGAGCTGGATATCGACGGCGCCGAAGCCGGTGCCGCCGTGGCAGATCGCCAGGAAGTACTCCGGCGCCAAGAGCATCTCCTGCTCCGCGACCAATTCCCGGCGCACGCGATCGGCGACGACCGCGGGGTCCTCGTCACCGTTGCGGCTGATCTGGACCGCGGTGGTGAATTCGGTCAGCAACGCCAGATTGCGGACATCGCCGACGAACACCGCGCCGCCCGGCGCGAGCAGCCCGTGTATCTGCTCGAGCACGCGACGCATATACCGTTCGCCGGGGAAATACTGGGTGACCGAGTTCAGCACCACGGTGTCGAAGTAGCCGACCGGCAATCCGGTGACATCGTCCGCGCCTTGGACCTGCAACGCGACTCGATCGACCCAGCCCGCCTTCAACTCGGCCAATCGCCGGCGCAAGGTCGTGATGGTCGCGGCGGAGAAGTCCGTGGCCCAGTATTCGTCGCAGTCGGGGGCCAATTGGGACAGCAGCAATCCCGAACCGACGCCGATCTCCAGGACGCGTCGCGGTCCGAGGTCCCGAATCCGGTCCACCGTGGCGGAACGCCATTCGCGCATCTGCTCTTCCGGAATCGCCGCGCCGGTGTAGCTGCTGTTCCACCCGCCGAAGTCCGCGCCGAATCCGGCGCCGGTGACCCGGTGGGCGCCGTTGCCGTTCCCGTTGCTCGCCCCTGCGTACACGTCGTCATACATCCGACGCCACTGACCGACCAGCTCTTCCTCGGCGGCCACCGGACCCGATCGATCGGCGACGACGTATCCGATCAGCTGCTTGCCTGCCTCGGCGTCGCGCGCGACAACCACCGCCCGGGACACCGAAGGATGGTGCGCCAGAACCGCTTCGACCTCGCCCGGCTCCACCCGGAACCCGCGGATCTTGACCTGATCGTCGACCCGGCCGGCGAACTCCAATACCCCGGCCGAGGTCCACCGCACCACGTCACCGGTGCGGTACAACCGGCCACCGCCGGACGGATCGAACGGGTCGGCGACGAATCGCGCCGCGGTCAACCCCGCCCGGCCGCGATAGCCCCGCCCCACTTGCGCACCGGCCACATACAATTCGCCGGCGACGCCGACCGGCACCGGCACCAACCACGAATCCAGCACGAACACCCGGGTATTGGTCACCGGCAGGCCGATCGGCACCGCGCCGTCGACCTCGTCCTCGGCGTCGTAATCGGTGACGCACGCGGTGGTTTCGGTCGGCCCGTACCCGTTCATCACCTGGGCGTCGGGATAGTCCGCGGCCAGCTTGTGCACGACCGACGCGGTCAGCTCCGCTCCACCGACGATCACCCGGCGCATCGACCGCAACGGACTGCCGGGCAACGATTCCACGTGGTCGACCAGCGCCGACAAGAACGGCGGCGTCGTGAACATCTTCGTCACCGACCGGGCCTGGATCAGCCGGGTGATCTCCGGCAGATCGGAACGCTGCTCGCCGGTCACCACCAGGGTCGCGCCGCCGCACAGCGCGGGCCAGATCTCATAGGTCGAGGCGTCGAAGGCGATCGAGGAGTGGGCCAGCACTCGATCCTCGGCCGACGTCGTCCAGGCCGAGGCGATCAGGTTGACCACGTTGCGATGGGTGATGCCAACGCCTTTGGGCACGCCGGTCGAACCGGAGGTATAGATCACGTACGCCAGATTCTGCGGTGCGACCCTCGTCTCGGCCCTCGGCCGATCGCGCAGATCGGTGGTGTCGAGCTGGAGCCGCGGTGCCTGCGTGTGCGGCAGCAGCGGTGCGGTCGCCGAATCGGTCACCACCACTACCGGCGCCGCGTCGGTGAGGATGAATTCCAGCCGGTCCGCCGGATACCCCGGATCGATCGGCAGATACCCGCCACCCGCCTTCAGCACGCCGAGCAGTCCCACGATCAGGTCCACCGATCGGAGCAGCGCGACGGCCACGACGGTGTCCGGCCCGACCCCGCGCTCGATCAGCCTGTGCGCCAGCCGATCTGCCCGGGTATCGAGTTCCCGATAGGTCAGCTCGGTGTCCGCGCACACCACCGCGACCGCGTCCGGGGTCGCGGTGACCTGCTGGCGGAACAGCCCGGCCACGGTGTCGCCGGCGACCTCGGCGGTGGTGTCGTTCCACCAGCGCAACACCCGGTCACGCTCGTCGGCGTCGAGCACATCGATCGCCCCGACCGGTGCGCTCGGATCCGCGGTGATCTGCCGCAGGATCCGCACGTACCTGGCCACCATCGCCTCGACCGTCGGCCGGTCGAACAGCTCGGTCGCGTACTCGACCAGGCAGTTCCACCGCTGCCCGGCGGGCGCGTCGGCGACGTTGAAGAACAGGTCGAACCGGGCGGTCGCGGTGGTCGCGATATACGGCTGGATGCGCGCCCCCGACAGCTCGAGGTCGGGCAGGGTGTTGTTCTGGAAGGCGAGCGACACCTGGAACAGTGGGTGATGCGCCGCCGAGCGGGTCGGATTGAGCAGCTCGACCAGCAACTCGAACGGAACATCCTGATTCTCGTAGGCGGCCAGCGCTTTCGCCCGGACCCGGGCCAGCAGCTCGGTGAATGCCAGCGCCGGTGCCACCCGCGCCCGCAGCACCCAGCTGTTGACGAAGAATCCGACCAGATCGGCCAGGGCCTCGTCGGTGCGGCCCGCGATCGGTGAGCCGATCGGAATATCCTCTCCGGCACCGAGTTTGAACAGCATGACGGCCAGCGCCGACTGCAACACCATCGACACCGTGGCACCCTCGCGGGCGGCCAATCGCTCTACCGCGGTACGGATCTCGGGATCGATGCCGAACAGCACCATGTCGCCGCGGTAGCTGGCCACCAGCGGACGCGGACGGTCCGTCGGCAGACTCAACTGCTCGGGCAGCTCGTCGAGCTCGGCCCGCCAGTAGTCGAACTGCTGGGACAGCAGGCTGTCCGGATCGGTGTGCGAGCCGAGGATTTCGTGCTGCCACAGCGTGTAATCCACGTACTGCACCGGCAGCGGCTGCCAGCCGGGCGCCCGATGTTCGAGCCGGGCCGCGTACGCCTCCGAGAGGTCGCGCAGCAGCGGCGTCATCGACCAGCCGTCACCGGCGATGTGGTGGATCAGTATCGCGGCAACGCATTCGCCGGGTCCGCACCGGAAGACGTTGGCGCGGATCGGAATTTCGGTCGAGAGATCGAATCCGTAGCGCACCGCGGCGGTGACCGCCGCGTCCACCCCGGCGGGGTCCACGTCGGACACGTGCACCGGCACCTCGACCGTGTCGAGCACGCGCTGCGACGGCACGCCGTCGGCATCCACGAAGGTCGTGCGCAGGCTCTCGTGCCGCGCGACGACATCACCGATCGCCGCGCGCAGCACCGAGACGTCCACGCCGTGCAGCCGCACCGCCAACGCCATGTTGTAGGTCGCGGAGGGCCCTTCGAGCCGATGGATGAACCACAACCGCCGCTGGGCGAACGACAGCGGGACCACGTCGGGTCGCTGCCGGGCGGTCAGGGGCGGGCGCACTCGTACTTCCGCGTCGAGCCGGGTCACCAGCTCCGCGACCGTCGGGGCGTCGAAGACCGTGCGGATCGGCACCTCGACCCCGAGGACCGCGCGGATCCGGCTGGCCAGGCGGGTGGCCAGCAACGAGTGGCCGCCGAGCACGAAGAAGTTGTCGTCGATCCCCACCCGGTCGAGCCCGAGGATCTCGGCGAACAGGTCCGCGAGTGCCCGCTCGCGCTCACTGGTCGGCGCCCGGTATTCCAGCGAGGAGGCGAACTCCGGGTCCGGCAGGGCCGCACGGTCGAGTTTGCCGCTCGCGGTCAACGGCACCGCGTCGATCACCACGACCGTCGCCGGGACCATGAACTCGGGCAGACGTTCGGTCGCCCAGCGCCGGACGTCGGCGGCCAGCAGGCCGGATTGCGGGTTGTTGGCGTACGCGCCGGGATCGTCCACCGGTGCCGATACCGCGTAGATGTCGGTCAGGGGCCGGCCCGGTGCCGCACCGGCATCGAGGAAGACCGCGTCCATCCGGCCCGGCTCCGCCGACCAGGTGACCGCCGTCGTGTATCCGAGCCGCTCGCCCAGCAGGTAGAGGTCCTCCGGCAACAGTCCGCGCCGATCCGTGGCGGGGTCGAGCATCCCTTCGAAATCGACGCCCAGTGCGTCGGCGGTGGTGCCGGACCGTCCGGCCCGGATCCGGTCGGCCGCCGCCACCTGGCCGACCAGTCCGGCATGCGGGATCGCGGTCACGCGAACGCCGTCCGGATGCCGGGAGCGCAGCAGGGTGCGCAGCCAATCCTGGCCGCGGTAGCCGGCTTTCGGCGTATCGGCGACCGACCGTGGCTTCGTCGGGGCCTTGTGCAGGACGACGTCGTAGCGGTATCTGGTCAGCTCGTTGACCGCGAACCCGCGCTTGAGCTGAATGTCGACGGCATCGAATCCGGTGGCGTCGCTGCACATTCCGACGAAGTACTCCGGGGCGAGCAGCAGCTCCTGTTCGGCCGCGATGTCGCGGCGAACCCGTTCGGCGACCGCGACCGGATCGTCGTCGCCGTTGCGGCTGATCTGCACCGCGGTGGTGAATTCCGCGAGCAGCGCCAGATTGCGCACGTCGCCGACGAACACCGCGCCGCCGGGGGCCAGCAGGCCCTGGATCTGTTCGAGGACGGTGTGCAGGTAGTTCTGGCTCGGGAAGTACTGGACGACGGAGTTGAGCACCACGGTGTCGAAATGACTCTCCGGCAATCCGGAGATGTCGTCGGCCGCCTGGGCGCTCAGCACGACCCGATCCGCCCAGCGCGCGTCGAGATCCGCCAGCTGCCGGCGCAGGACGGCGATCGTCGCGGCGGACAGGTCGGTCGCCCGGTACTCCTCGCAGTCGGGGGCCAACTGCGACAACAACAATCCCGAGCCGACACCGATCTCCAGGACCCGCTTGGGTTTCAGGGCCCGGATGCGGTCGACGGTGGCCGCCCGCCATTCGCGCATCTGCCCGACCGGAATCCGGGATCCGGTGTAGCTGCTGTCCCAGCCGTCGAAACCGGCGCCGAATTCCGCGCCGTCACCGGAATCGGGGCGCAGGCCGGCCGCCTCGGCGACGTCGGCCTCGGCGTACAGGTCGTCGTACACGCGACGCCACTGCCCCACCAGCTCGCCCTCGCCGACGATCGGCCCCGTTCGATCGGCCACCACGTATCCGACCAGTTGCTTGCCGCCGGTGTCGCTGTCCCGGGCGACGACCACGGCGTGACCGACCGAAGGATGTTGCGCCAGTACCGTTTCTACCTCGGCGGGCTCGACCCGGAAGCCACGGATCTTTACCTGGTCGTCGGCGCGACCGGCGAACTCCAACTGCCCGCCGCTGTTCCAGCGCACCACATCACCGGTCCGATACAACCGGCCACCGGCCGGGTCGAACGGGTCGGCGACGAACCGTGCCGCGGTCAATGCCGGGCGCCCGTGGTAGCCACGGGCCAGCTGTGCGCCGGCGACGTAGAGCTCGCCGGGAACGCCGACCGGCACTGGCACCAACCACGAATCCAGCACGAACACGCGGGTATTGGCGACCGGGGCGCCGATCGGCAGCACCGCGCCCGCCGTCGCCGCGTCGTCGGGCACGGTATGGGAGGTGACGTCGACCGTCGCCTCGGTCGGGCCGTACAGGTTATCGATCCGGGCGATCCCGCACGTGCGCCGCAGCGCGTCCGCCAGGCCGGCGGTCAGGGTGTCGGCCCCGGTATTCACCTGCGTCAGGCTCTGGAACGGATTGTCTGGCAGCGACTCCGCGTGCTCGACCAGCGCGGACAGCAGCGGTGGCGTGGCGAACATCTTCGTCACCGCGCGGGTCGCGATCAGCCGCGTGATCTCCACCGGATCCGATCGCTGTTCACCGGCGACGACCAGGGTGGCGCCGCCGCACAGGGCGGGCCAGATCTCATAGGTGGAGGCGTCGAACGCGACCGAGGAGTGCACCAGCACCCGATCCGCGGCGGCGGCCGACCAGGCCTGAGCGACCAGGTTCACCACGTTGCGATGCGTGATACCAACGCCTTTGGGCACACCCGTCGATCCCGACGTGTAGATGACGTAGGCCAGGTTCTGCGGCGCCGCCGCGACCGGCCGAGCCGCGCAGACCCGGTCCTCCGCCTCGATCGTGTCGAGGTACAGCCGCGGCGTCGTCGCCCGCGGCAGCAAGGGCGCGGTGACGGAATCGGTCAGCACGACCACCGGCTCGGCGTCGGCGAGGATGAAGCCGAGCCGATCCGAGGGATAGGCCGGATCGATCGGCAGATACCCGCCGCCCGCCTTCACCACCGCCACCAGCGCGACGATCAGTTCCGCGGATCGCGGCAGGGCGACGGCGACCACCCCTTCCGGGCCCACCCCGCGTCCGACCAGCACCCGCGCCAGCCGGTCGGCCCGCTCATCCAGTTCCCGGTAGGTCAGTTCGGTATCCGCGCAGACAACGGCGACCGCGTCCGGTGTCCGAGCGACCCGCGTCTCGAACAGCCCGGCCACCGTGTCGTCCGGAATCGGCACGACGGTGTCGTTCCAGCGCCGCAGCACCCGTTCGCGTTCCACGGCGCCGAGGACGTCGATCGCCCCCACCGCGACCTGTGGCGTGCGCACCAGCAGGCGCAGGATCCGCACCAACCGCTCTGCCATCGTCTCGACGGTGCCCCGATCGAACAGCTCGGTCGCGTACTCGACGAACCCGTCCCACCCGGCGCCGGCCGGCCCGTCGGCGATGTTGAAGAACAGGTCGAATCGCGCGGTCCCGGTACCCGAGGGGTACGGCTCGATCCGCACCCCGGACAGGTCGAGGGCGGGCAGGGTGTTGTTCTGAAACGCCATCGTCACCTGGAACAGCGGGTGATGAGCCGCCGAGCGGACCGGGTTGAGCAACTCGACCAGCAGCTCGAACGGGACGTCCTGGTTCTCGTACCCGGCCAGGGCTTTCGCGCGCACCTGGCTCAGCAGCTCGGTGAACGAGTCCGACGGGGACACCCTGGCGCGCAGCACCCAGGTGTTGACGAAGAAGCCGACCAGCTCGGTCAACGCCTCGTCGGTGCGCCCGGCGATCGGCGCGCCGATCGGAATGTCCTCTCCGGCACCGAGTTTGAACAGCAGCACGGCCAACGCCGATTGCAGCACCATCGATACCGTCGCGCCCTCGCGGGCGGCCAGCCGCTCCACCGCGATACGGGTCGGCGGATCGATATCGAAGTGCACCATGTCCCCGCGATAGCCGGCCACCCGCGGCCGTGGCCGGTCCATCGGCAACCGCAGTTGCTCGGGCAGGCCGTCGAGTTCGGCGCGCCAATAGTTGAACTGGTGCGCCAGAACGCTGTCGGGATCGGTGGCGGAGCCGAGCAATTCGCGTTGCCACAGCGTGTAGTCCACGTACTGCACCGGCAGCGGGCGCCACCCGGGGGCGCGATCGTCGAGTCGCGCCGCGTACGCCACCGACAGATCCCGCAGCAACGGCGTCAGCGACCAGCCGTCACCGGCGATGTGGTGGATCAGCAGCACCAGCACGCACTCGTCGGCGGCCGTGCGGAACACCTCGGCGCGGATCGGGATCTCGGTCGACAGGTCGAATCCGTACCGCACCGCCGCGGTCACCGACGCCTCGAGCCCCTCGGTGTCCACCTCGGCGATCGTGAACGGCACCGCGACCTGCTCGGCCGCCAGCACCCGCTGCGAGGGCACGCCCTCGGCGTCGACGAAGACCGTGCGCAGACTCTCGTGCCGCGCGACCACATCGGTGATCGCCGCCCGCAGCGCGGACACCCGCAACCCGTGCAACCGCACCGCCAGCGCCATGTTGTACGTGGCCGAAGGCCCTTCGAGCCGATGGATGAACCACAGCCGCCGCTGCGCGAACGACACCGGAATCACCTCCGGCCGCTGCCGTTCCAGCAGCGCGGGGCGCACCCGCACACCGGCATCGAGCCGGGTGACCAGCTGCGCCACGGTCGGTGCGTCGAAGATGGTCCGGATCGGCACCTCGACGCCGAGGGCCACCCGAATCCGGCTGGCCAGGCGGGTCGCCAGCAGTGAATGCCCGCCCAGCTCGAAGAAGCTGTCGTCCACGCCGACCCGGTCGCGACCGAGCACCTCGCCGAACAGCCCGGCCAGGGCGCGCTCGCGCGCGCTGCCCGGCGCCCGATAGCGCACCGAGGACACCAGCTCCGGATCGGGCAGCGCCGCGCGATCCAGTTTGCCGTTGGCGGTCAACGGCACCGCGTCGATCACCAGCACCGCGGCCGGCACCATGTACTCGGGCAGCCGGTCCGCGACGAAGGCGCGCACCTGCCCGCCGTCGGCCGAATCACCCCGAGCGGCAACCACATAGCCGATCAGCTGTTTGCCGCCGTCGGCGTCGCGCACGACGGCCACCGCCTGGGCGACCGACGGGTGCTGCGCCAGTGCGGTTTCCACCTCGCCGGGTTCGACCCGGAAGCCGCGGATCTTGACCTGATCGTCGACCCGGCCGACGAACTCCAGCTGCCCCGCCGGATGCCACCGCACCACGTCACCGGTGCGGTACAACCGGCCACCGGCTGGATCGAACGGATCGGCCACGAACCGCGCCGCGGTCAACGCCGCCCGCCCGTGATAGCCGCGCGCCAGTTGCGCCCCGGCCACATACAGCTCCCCCGCCACCCCGACCGGAGCCGGCCGCAACGACGAATCCAGCACGAACACCCGCACATTCGCCAGCGCGGACCCGATCGGCACCGACCCGCCCTCGATCCGCCGGCCGGCCCCGAACGCCCGGCGGATGGCGAATGTCGTTGTCTCGGTAGGCCCGTACACGTGCACGACGCGCGTATCCGGCAGTATCCGCAAGGCGCGTCCGAAGACCTCCGGCGGCATTTCCTCGCCACCGGTCCAGACCTGGCGGAGCCCGGCGAGCGCGTCGGGGCACTCATCGATGAACAGCTCGAACAACCGCGTGGTCACAAATGCCGCGGTGACCCCGTTTACCACCATCAACCGGCGCAACGCCGTGATGTCGGTGCGCTCCGGCGGCGCGACCACCACGCGCCCGCCCGCCAGCAACGGCACCCATATCTCGTAGGTGGACGCGTCGAACGCGACCGAGGAGTGCACCAGCACCCGGTCGTGCGCGCCGTCCCGCCACTCCGGCTTGCACGCGAAGGTCACCACGTTGCGGTGGGTGACCGCAACGCCTTTCGGCACACCGGTCGAACCGGAGGTGTAGATCAGATAGGCCAGATTGCCCGGCCGCACCCGGACGGACCGCGCCAGGCTGCCCGCCTCGGCGATGTCGGAGTCGAGATAGAGGTGTGGCACGGTGCTGTGCGGCAGGGTGTCCGCGGTGGCCCGGTCGGTGAGCACGACCACCGGGGCCGCGTCGGCGAGGATGTACGCCAATCGATCCGACGGGTAGGCGGGATCGATCGGCAGGTATCCACCACCGGCCTTCAGCACCGCGAGCAGTGCCGTGATCAACGCCGCCGACCGCGGCAGTGCCACCGCGACAACGCGATCCGGCCCGGCCCCGCGCGCGATCAACAGCCGCGCCAGCCGATCGGCGCGGGCATCGAGCTCCCGGTACGACAACTCGGCGTCCGCGCAGACGATCGCCACCGCGTCCGGCGTCTCGGCGGCCCGTGCCTCGAACAGCTCGGCGATCGTGGCGTCCTGCTCGACCGGGGCGGCGGTGTCGTTCCATCGACGCAGCACCAGGTCGCGCTCGTCCCGGTCGAGGACGTCGATCGACCGCACCGGGGTGGCCGGGTCCCGCACCAGCTGCCGCAGGATCCGCACCAGCCGGCCCGCCATGGCCTCGACCGTGGACCGGTCGAACAGCTCGGTGGCGTATTCGATGTATCCGTCCCAGCCGAGCGGCGCGGGGGCGTCGCCGTTGTTCCCGCGCACGGTCACGGCGTCACCGATGTCGAAGGTCAGATCGAAGCGCGAGGTGGTGGTCGGCGCCGGGTAGGGCTCGATCGCGACCCCCGGCAGTTCCAGGGTGGGCACCGCGTTGTTCTGCAGGGTCAGCAGCACCTGGAACAGCGGATGATGCGCCGCCGAGCGGACCGGGTTGAGCAACTCCACCAGCAACTCGAACGGCGCGTCCTGATTCTCGTACGCGGCCAGCGCTTTCGCCCGGACCTGACGCAGGATTTCCGTGCCGGACGCCGCCGGGGTGACGGCGGTTCGCAGCACCCAGGTGTTGACGAAGCAGCCGACCAGCTCGGACAGGGCGTCGTCGGTGCGCCCGGCGATCGGTGCGCCGATCGGAATATCTTCTCCCGCACCGAGTTTGAACAGCAGGATGGCCAGTGCCGACTGGAGCACCATCGAGACCGTCGCGCCCTCGCGGGTGGCCAGCCGCTCCACCTCGCCGCGCAGTGCGGCATCGATGCCGAACCGCACCACGTCTCCGCGATAGCCGGCCACCCGTGGCCGCGGGCGATCCATCGGCAGCCGCAGTTGCTCCGGCAAGCCGTCGAGTTCCGTGCGCCAGTAGTCGAATTGCCGCGACAGCAGACTGTCCGGGTCGGTCGGCGAACCCAGCAACTCCTGTTGCCACAGCGCGTAATCCACGTACTGCACCGGCAGCGGCCGCCAGTCCGGTGCCCGATGCTCGAGCCGGGCCGCGTACGCGGCGGACAGATCCGCCAGCGTCACCGTCGCCGACCAGCCGTCACCGGCGATGTGGTGGATCAGCAATACCAGCGCCCACTCCGCCGCCCCGCAGCGAAATACGCTGGCCCGCAACGGAAGCTGCGTGGACAGGTCGAATCGGTACTGCGCCGCGCCGGCGACCGCCTCGGCCAGGCCCGCGGGATCGACGTCGGTCACCGAGATCGGAACCTCGACGCTGCCGGCCGGGAGCACCCGCTGGGTCGGGACGCCGTCGGCTTCGACGAAGATCGTGCGCAGACTCTCGTGCCGGGCAACGACATCGGCGACCGCGGCCGCGAAGGCACTCGGATCGAACGCGCCCGTCAGGCGTGCGGCCAACGGCATGTTGTAGGTGGCCGAGGGTCCCTCCAGCCGGTGGATGAACCACAGCCGCCGCTGCGCGAACGACAACGGGACGATCTCCGGGCGCGGCCGCGCCCGCAGAGTCGGACGCATCCGCACACCGGCGTCGAGCCGAGGCGCCAGCCGCGCCACCGTCGGCGCGTCGAAGACCGTCCGAATCGGCACCTCGACACCGAGCACCGCCCGGATCCGGCTGATCAGCCGGGTCGCGGACAGCGAGTGACCACCCAGCTCGAAGAAGCTGTCGTCCACACCCACCCGATCGAGCCCGAGCACCTCGGCGAACAACCCGGCCAGCACCCGCTCCCGCTCGCTGCCCGGCGCCCGGTACGCCACCGAGGAGGCGAACTCCGGAACCGGCAGCGCGGCCCGATCGAGCTTCCCGTTGGCGGTCAGCGGCACCGCGTCGATCACCATCACCACGGACGGCACCTGGAACTCCGGCAGCCGCTCGGCGGCGAATCGGCGCACCGCCGCGCCGTCGAGCACGTGACCGTTGCCGTTGCCGTTGCCGTTGCCGTTGCCGTTGCCGTTGCCGTTGCCGTTGCCGTTGACCGAGCGAATCCGATCGGCGACCACGTACCCGACCAGCTGCTCGCCGGCGTCGGTGTCGCGGGCCACCACCACCGCCTGCGTCACCGAAGGATGTTGCGCCAGCACCGCTTCGACCTCGCCGGGCTCGATCCGGAACCCGCGGATCTTCACCTGATCGTCGGCCCGGCCGAGGAACTCCAGCACGCCGTCCGCGGTCCAGCGCACCACATCGCCGGTGCGATACAGCCGGCCACCGGACGGATCGAACGGATCGGCCACGAACCGGGTCGCGGTCAGACCCGTCCGGCCGTGATACCCGCGCGCCAACTGCGCGCCGGCCACGTACAACTCCCCCGCCACCCCCACCGGAACCGGAAGCAACCACGGGTCCAGCACGTACACGCGCAGATTGCCCAGCGGCGACCCGATCGGGCTGCCGCTGTGGGTCGCGTCGGCCGTCAGCTCGAGCCGGGTGACGTGCACCGTGGTCTCGGTGATCCCGTACATGTTCACCAGCGCCGGGCCGGCACTGCGGCCGGACGCACGCCACGCGCGCAGGTTCGCCGGATTCAACGCCTCGCCACCGAATATCACCATCCGCAGCGCGGAATCGGTGTTGCCGCAGGCTGATCGAGCCTCCGCCAGCGCGTAGAAGGCCGACGGCGTCTGATTGAGTACGGTCACCCGCTCGCCGACCACCAGATGCCACAGCTGCGCGGGTGTGCGCACCACGTCCCACGGCACGACCACGACCCGGCCGCCGTGCAGCAGCGCACCCCAGATCTCCCAGACCGAGAAGTCGAAGGCCTGCGAATGGCACCACGCCCAGACATCGTCCGCGCCGAAGTCGCACCAGGCGGCGGTGCTCAGGAAGAGCGACGTCACGTTGCGGTGGGTGACCGCGACGCCCTTCGGCGTCCCGGTGGAACCGGAGGTGTAGATCAGATAGGCGAGGTGGCCGGGCAGCGGCGCGACCGGCCGCGCCACCCCGTCCGGCTCGGCCTCCTCGAGATAGATGTACGGAATATCGTTGTGCGGCAATACTTTCGCAGTGGTGCGGTCGGTGAGCACCGCAATCGGCTCGGCATCGCCGAGCACGAACGCCAGCCGGTGCGCCGGATAGGCCGGATCGATCGGCAGATACGCGCCACCGGCCTTCGACACCGCCAGAATCGCGACGATCAGCTCCACCGACCGCGGCAGCGCCACCGCCACCACGCTGTCCGGGCGCACCCCGCCCGAAATCAAGCCGCCCGCAACCCGATCGGCCCACGCGTCGAGTTCTCGATACGAGAGCCGCGCATCGCCGGACACCACCGCCACCGCGTCCGGCCCGCGTCGCACCTGCTCCTCGAACAAGCTCACCAGGGTCGCCCCCGGATCGATCGGTACCGCCGTGTCGTTCCACTGCTCGACCACCAGCCCACGATCCGCACCGAGGAGGTCGAGCGCCCCGATCGGCGCCCGCGGATCGGAGATCGCCTGCCGCAGATACCGGGCGATGGTCGCGAGATAGCCCGCGAGATCGGCGTCGGTGTAGAGCTGCGCGTCGCCCTCGATCCGCAGGTAGCCACCGCGCGCGGACTCCCGCTCGTAGTAGAAGACGATCGAGAGATCGCCGCTGTTGCCCGCGGAGAACAGTTGCAGGTCGGCCTCGCCGCCGGTCATCCTCAACGCGCCGAAGAACGACATCACGTTGATCACCGGACCGAACGGATTCCCCGGGGAGTTCGGCATTTTCAGGTCACGGCGGATCTCCGACATGCCGTAGCGCAGATGGTCCCTGGCGCCGGCGATGGTGGCGTGGATCCGCTCGGCCAGCTCGCCGAGGGACAGCTCCCGGCTCGAATCGACCAGCATCGGCACGGTGTCGGAGAGCTGGCACGGTGTCCGGCCGGAAACCTCGTCCCGATTGGAAACCGGTATCTGCACGCAGAATTCGTCCCGCGCCGCGTAGCGCTGGATGGCCGCCGCCGCGACGGACATCAGCAGGTAGGGCAGCTTCACCCCGAACGCTCGCGCGGTGCTCATCAGCTCGCCCAGCTCCGCGCCGGAAAAGCCGTGGGTGCAGCCGATTCGTCCCGGCTCGGTGCCGGGCTCGGCGCTGCCGGGCAGGCGCAGCGGGTCGATCCCGGCGGGGATCCGACTGCACCAGTAGGCGCGGTCGGCCGCCTCCCGGCTGCGGCGGTACGCGTGGTCGCTGTCGATGATGTCATCGATATGCGCGAATCCGGTTGGCGCGATGGGTTTTCCGGCACTCGTCGCGCAATAGACGTCGAGCACCCGCTGCGCCCAGGAGGCGACGCCGACGCCGTCCATGATGATGTGGGCGAAGCACATCGACAGGATGTAGTGCGCGGCGCCGACCTCGAGCAACGCGACGCTCAGCAGCGCGTCGTGCTCCAGATCGAAACCGACCTCGCGCTCCCTGGCCATGTAGTCCAGCGCGGCGGCCAGCGGATCCGGCTTTTCCGTGAGATCCAGATAGACCGGCGCCCAGTCGGCGATATCCCGTTCGACCTGCATCGGCCCGTCGGCGCCGCGAACGAAATTCACGGTCAGCGACTCCGATTCACCGAATGCCCGCCGAGCCGCGGCGAGAAACTGGCCGGGATCCAGGTCGGCGCGAATGTCTATGTAGACGATGCAATTGTTGGGAATATCCGCCAGCTCGTGCGCTATCCACAATTCCTTTTGAATAGAAGTCAGACTGCGCAGCAGTGATTTGTTACCGGATTGCATGGCAAACTCCCTCGCTTATCACCTGTGCCGGGCGGTACCGATCTGGTTACCGAGGGACATAGCTCTCGGTGCCACCGACCACCCGCACACCCATCGCCCGACGACACCGCACACCCCGAATCCCCGTGAGCGCCAACCCCGTCCGCGACCCGCGGCAGCACGACACAACAGCGGTCCAGTTGGTGCACCGTTTGCTCGATACACCAACTGGACGCTTGCCCATGATCGGGCGCACGGCGGCACACCGGACAGCCGGTCGACCGCCGATGAACTCGTATCCCCCGAATCATGCTGTCGCACACCCGATCAGGATGTCGCAGTCTGCATAACTGACGCTGTACTAGTGCGTAAATGACTGGTCAAAGTGGTAACTATCGCCCGATCCGGCATGTGACACGTCCTGCGCCACCTATGCTCAGCGCTGGCAGCACATGGTTCAGGAGGGCTTGTCCATGGCGCAAACACAGATCAGATACGGCGTGCTCGGCTCGTTCACGGCATGGTGTGATGACCGTGAAATCGAGTTGGGTCCAGCGAAACAACAGGCGGTCCTTGCGGCCCTCCTGTTGGAAATGAACCGTCCAGTTTCGGTGAATGCCATTATCGACGGGGTGTGGGGCGAACACCCGCCGAGCGACGCGCGCAACGGTGTACAGACCTACGTCAGCCGCCTGCGCCGGGTCCTCGCGCCGCGCCGCCGGGTCGCCGAACCCGCACTGGTCCGCGCGGATACCGGCTACGTGCTGCACGGCGACCCGTCGCTGTCGGACCACGTCGCGTTCGACCGGCTGATCGCGACGGCCGAGCGCTGCCGGCGCGACAGCGACCTGGCCGCGGCGGCCTCGCACACCGATGCCGCGCTCGCGCTGTGGCGAGGTGAGCCGTTCAGCGGCCTGGCCGGACCGACCATCGAGGCCGAGCGCCGCAGGTTGCAGGAGCGGTATCTGGCGGCGCTCGAGCACCGCGCGGGAATCAAGCTCGCGCGCGGCCAGCACGCCGAGGCGGTGGCCGAACTCGCGCCGCTGGTCAGTTCCTATCCGCTGCAAGAGCGGTTCCGCACGCTGCTCATGCTCGGCCTCTACCACTGCGGCAGGCAGGCCGAGGCGCTGATGGTCTTCCAGGACGCGCAGCGCAGGCTCGCCGACGAGATCGGGATCGAGCCCGGACGCGAGCTGCGTGAGCTGCATCGTCGGATCCTGCGCGACGAGATCGAGCCGCCGCCCGAGGCCACCAGGACGCGAGCCGGCCGGAATGAATCCGTCTACAGCGTCGCGGATTTCACCGGGCTGGACCAGCTTCCGCCCCAGGACCCGCCCGCGGACGGCGTTTCCGCTACCGACTCGACGGTCCTGAGCGGCAATACCGAGCCGCGCCCCGACGTGGTGGCCAGCCGGAACCAGTTGCCCGGCGATATCGCGGACTTCACCGGGCGCGAGGGCGAGATGGCGCGGCTGCTCACCGACATACCGCCGGCGGCGGTCCGTCCGACCGTGCTGATCAAGGCCATCGACGGGATGGCGGGCGTGGGCAAGACGACGCTGGCCATCCATGCGGCACACCAGCTCAGCGGCCGCTTTCCGGACGCCCAGCTGTATCTGGACCTGCACGGACACGCCGCGGACAGCACGCCCCTCGATCCGATGGTGGCGCTGGAGCGACTGTTGCGCGCGCTGGGCGTGCCGAGCGAGTCGATACCGCCCGATCTGGACGCGCGAGCGGCGTTGTGGCGCACCGAGATCGCGACCAGGGCGGCATTGCTGGTATTGGACAATGTCGCCGATGCCGACCAGATTCGGCCGCTACTGCCCGGTACGCCCAGTTGCCTGGTGTTGATCACCAGTCGACGCAGACTGGTCGAATTAGAGGTCGCCACCACACTTTCCCTCGACGTGCTCTCACGCACCGACGCAACCACGTTGTTCACCACCATCGTCAACGACGACCGAGCAATGGCCGAACCCGACGCGGTGCAGGAAACAGTTCGACTGTGCGGATACCTTCCACTGGCGATCCGAATCGCGGCCGGCCGACTGCGGGCACGACCAGTCTGGCCGATCGATCGGCTGGCCGAGCGACTGCGGCAACCCACCAATCGACTCGACCACCTGTCCGCGGGCTCGCGCAGTGTGGCGGCCGCGCTTTCGGCCAGCTTCCATGATTTGCCGGTAGATCAGCAAACCGCGTTCCGGCTGCTCGGATTGCACCCCGGTCGTGATTTCGACACCTATGCCACTGCCGCTCTTGCCGACATCGGGATAGCTGCCGCCGAGCAGTTGCTCGAAGCGCTGGTCGATGTTCATCTGCTGGAACAGGTGGTGCCCGAACGGTACCGGTTCCACAACCTGGTGCGGGATTATGCCGCGACCCTGACGCAGGCGTCGGATCCCGAATACGGCGCCGCGTTGACCCGGCTGTTCGACTACTACCGGTATTGCGCCTGGGCGGTGGGCAGCCGGATTCTGCCCGATCGAACGAGCCGCATCGCCGACCTGCCGATGCCGGAAACACCGACACCCACGCTCGCCGGTCATCAGGAGTGCGTGGCTTGGTTGCACAGCGAACGACTGAATCTGCTCGCTATTGCACGCGAAGCGACCAGGGGGCGGTGGTCCGATTACACGCGGCTGTTCTCCGAAATCCTCTGGTGGCCCTACGTGACCGGACTCCGATGCTCCGATGACGCCATCACGCTGCACTTCGACGCGGTCGAGGTCGCGCGCGACAGCGGCGAGCAGGCCGAGGAGTGCCGCATGCTGGTCAATCTCGGGTACACGCTGTGGCGGATGCGGCACTGCCGGCAGGCCCTGGTGGTGCTCGACGACGCGCTGCGGCTGGCCCACGGCATGAACGACTATGCCAGTGCCGCAAGGGCTATGCACCACAGCGGGTTGGTCTACTTCCGGCAGGGCCGGTATCGCGATGCGCTGATGGGATACCACCAGGCACTGTCGTTGTCGCGGTGGAGCGGCGACAAGTTCATGGAGGGCTACGCGTTACAGGGCTTGGGGCAGGTGCACGAGCGGATGGGTTACTACGACGACGCGTTCGACTACCTGCGCCAGGCGGTAGGCGTCTCGGACGAGACCGGCGATCCGTATCTGCGGGCCTGTGCGCTGATGCGGCTGAGCGACACCGACATGCGGATCAGCCGCTACGACGATGCCCTCGCCCACCTAGAGGACGCGCGCAAGGCGCTGTCGCCGATGCCGTCGAATACGTTGTTCCACAACTACTTCTCGATCCGCGTCGGCAATGTGTACTGCGCGCTCAAGCAGTTCGATCTGGCGCTGGACGGATTCCGGACCGCGTCGGCGCGGGCCGACCGGAACAACGACCTGATCCTCAAGTGCTGCACGCATCTCGGGATCGGCGACGTGCATCGCCGAAAGGGGCAGTATCGAGAAGCGCTCGCACAGTACGAGCGGGCGCTGCACATCGCCTACGCGTCCGGGTCGCCGTACGAGGAGGTGCTGGCCAACGACGCGATCGCCACGGTGCACTACTGCTCGGCGCGCTTCTCGGTGGCCCGGCAGCGCTGGAAGGCGGCGTTGACGATCGCGGCCGGGTTGGGCATCCCGGAGACCCAGCGGATCGCCAATCACGTTGCGAGCATCGACTCGACGTTCCTCGCCAGCACGGCGACCAGGACCGCGGAGACGCAGTCGGCGGAGTTCCGCCGGGCCGCGGACCTGATCCGGACCACCATGACACCGGCGCTGCGTGCGTCGGCTATGGCCGCGATGGTCGATCGGGAGATGTCGTGAGGCAGGGCGACGCCGCGTCGCGCCGCGCCCACCACGATCGCGAGAGGAGACTCGCGAGCAGGGCGCCGGCGGCGTTCAGCAGAACGTCGTCGACCGACGAGTGGCGGCCGATCGCGAGGGTGAATTGCAGGGTCTCGACGACGATCGAGGCGGCCGCGCCGGCCAGCAGGACGCGCGACGGACGAGCGAACCAGGGCAGGCGGATCGGCAGCAGGAAGCCCAGCGCGGCGAAGACCAGTAGGTTTCCACCGAACTGTTCGACGACTCGATGCTCGGCCAACTGCTCGGCGAGGTCGCGCAGCGGGACGAGGTTCAGGGAGCGCCCGGTTCCCTTGGGCGTGAGGATCATCCACAGCCATGGCGCGGTGCCCACCACGATGCCGACCTCGCACCACGCCGCGCGCCGGCCGCGGCGCCGCGCGAGCCACCACGCCGCGACCGCGGCGATCGGTATCGCGGCGATCGCGGCCAGCACGACGCCGCCCCAGTCCGTCCAGGTCTCGTTCACGTCGCCAGTCTCACCCGAATACCCTGTGCCGCAAACCGGCTCCGCCAACCATCGACACGGTCCACACCGCGGCTACACCTATCGATAGTCGATGGGGCGCAGGCCGATCATCGTATGGGGGCTGGCGTAGACGTAGCGGCCGTTGCCGCGCGCGCCCAATTGCCCACCGCCGGTGATGGCTTCGGGTGTGTCGTGCACGGCGCGGTATGGGATGTCCCACCTCGTCGTGCCGGTCTTCGGATCGAGCGCCCAGAGGCCGGTGGCGTCGGAGAGGATGACGACGTGTCCGTCCCAGGCGTCCGCGGTGCCGGAACGCTGGGTATCGATCTGCCACAGCCGGCGTCCGGTACGCATGTCCAGACCGGACATCTTGTGCGCGAAGTCATCTCGGAGCAGCGCGACGTCGCCCAGGACGGCGATCGCGGTGCCGTTGATGGCGACCAGGTCCGGATTGGTCCACACCAGCGTTCCGGTGTGGCGATCGCGAGCGCCGTCGCCGAGCAGGACGGGGATGGTGTCGTCGGCGGGTCGGTCGAGCGACAGCGAGTGGGTCGCCGGGATATCGCTGGCCGCCACCACGCGTCCGGTCCGGTCGAGCAGGTCGGTGCCGGTGATCCCGTGACCGGAGCAGTCGGCGGCGGTCCGGACGACGAGCGCCGGGCTCGTTGCCTCGGTGCCGCCACAGCCGGTGAGGTCCGCGGTCCAGGTGGGCTCGCCGGTGCCGAGGTCGAATCCCGCGACCTGGCCGCCGAGCGTGAGCAGGCCTTGGCCGTGGGCCACATCCAGCGCGTCGGTCGAGACGTCCTCCCAGGAGGCGCCCATGGGGAACGCGCGGGACCAGGTCGCCTCGGGCCGGGCGAGGGTTCCGGCATGCACTCGGACGTCGTCGGATTCGACATCGCCCTCGGCGACATACACCCGATCGGCGGTGGTCGCGAGCGCGAAAACCAGCCAATCCGTTGGCGTCCGGGTGATCTCGCCACTGTCGACGTCGTACCCGACCAGGGCACCTCGACCGGTGGCCGGGGCGGCGAAGCACACGAGGCGCCCGTCGACGGGGACGCTACCGCAACCACCCAGGTCCGCGGCGGGCGTGCGCCAGCGCACCGCGCCGGTCGTCGCATCGATACCGACCATCGTCGGATCCCGCAGGGCCATACCGCCATGAGCGGTGCCGATCACGGTGACCAGGGTGTCACCGGCATCAACGAATCCCGAACTGCCGATATCGAACTCGGTACCGCCCACCGGATTACGGAACTCCGCCTGCGCGTTCCCGTCGGTGGCGGCGGCGACCGACCAGGCGAGTCCGGGCGCCGCGTCGACGGTGCCGGTGATCTTGCGCGTCGTGTCGTCCGGCTGGATCAGGACGAAAACCGCTCCGGCACTGGTGATCACCGCCGCGGTGGCCGCGAGAATCAGGCCGCGCAGGCCAGGGATGGATGACATCAGCGCAGCTCGAGGCCCGGGTCGGTGGCGATTGCCTCCAACTGATCGAGCGGCAATGCGTCGGCGCCACCTTCGGCGGAGGAGCTCACCCGGACCTGGGTGCCCGACCGGCGGGTGACCGTGACGGTGCGGTCGATCTCCGGAATGGGCTGCGCGCCTGCTTCGTTCGCGTACTTCGTCGACCGGGACTCCCGGCTCTCCGCCACCGCTCCGTCCGGCAGTTGCCGAAACCGGACGCGGTCACCGGCGGGCCCGGAAGCAACGGTCTCCGGAACTCGCTGTCCCACGGAGACCGCGATGCTCAGCAACGATTGCCGACCGGGGGTAGTCACCCGCACGGCCTGGCACACCCCGCCGGCGCCGAACTCCGACGGTCGCAGCTGGCCGAGGGGCCGATCGAAGGTGAGGCCGGCCAACGGGATGCCCGCCAGCACCGCATCCAGCCGGTGGGCGGCGGCCGCGTCGATCGTGCCGCTGCCATCCGAAGCGCCGTGACAGGTCTCCGGCACACCCGGGGTGCCCGGTGGCACCGGTGCGGTGACGCGGAGTCCGGCAGCAGTGGCGACCGCGGCGAGATCGTCGACGGACAGCGGCACCGTGCCGGAATGGCCGCTGCCGTCGGTGCGGTCATCGGTCGCGCTGGCGGTGGCGACGGTGCCGTCGGGCAGGTACGCGTGCGCGGACCGCGACAACATGCGAACCCCGCGGCTCTCGCTCCAGGTGTCGTGCACGTCGACGGTCGTGCCGTCGGCGAGACGACGGCGTTCATCGAGATCCCCTGCCACACAGGGCGGAACCGGAGCACCGGACTGCTTCACCGACACCGTCAGCTGCCCAGGCTTGCCGTCCCGAAGCAGCGGCCCGTGGGCCGTGGTCCAGCCCGCAGCGACCTCCCTGTCGCCGGAATCGGTGGGCGGATCGAAGATCGGCCCGAACAGCAGCGAATCCTCGACCGGCGCGAACCCGACATCCACCGCATCCGGGAGCGCGTCGCGCAGCGCTTGCGACATCGCCACCGCTTTGGCGGCGGAGAACCACGGATAGGCAGGGTTGTCGTAGTCCCGAGGTTCCACCGCCATGAACGACCGGAACGGACCCGAACTGGGCGGCTCGACCACCGCGCACCCCGGGATGTCCACGGGGTACACGACCGGCGGAGTGATGTAGGAACTGTCGACCTCAGGCGGAGCCGTGGTCGTCGACGGAACCACCGGCGCGGTGGTCAGCTCCGGTTCCCGGCTGTGCAGCAACCCGCCGACGATCACGCCACCGGCCACGATCGCCACACAGATCAGCGCTACCGTCCAGCCGGTCATTCTCGGCGACGGCTCCCGCTCGTCCCGATCCTCGCCACTGTCCATCTGCTGTCTCGCCCCTGCCCGTCGAGTCCGGATGCGGTCTGCCACCCGCGGAACCCGTCCATGATTCGGCATGGGCGAACCGGGCCGGCATCGAGGTCACCCTTTCGTGCTGATCCGGTGCCGACTACCGAGGCCGCTGCGCCGAGCGCGCGCGGTCGACGGTGTAGAGGTGATGGATGCCGTGCAGGCCCTTCAGTTCGACGTCGCGCCGGTCGGTCACCGCGATGTCCGGTTCGTCGGCGACGGCCTCGCGCACCGCCTCGCTGATCAGGATCTCCCCGCCGTTCGCCTGCCCGGCGACCCGGGCGGCCATGGCCACGTTGCGGCCGAACAGGTCGTCGCCGCGACGGACGGACTTGCCCATGTGGATGCCGATGCGCACCCGGACACGTTCGCGGCCAATGGGTTTGGACCCGTTGCCGAGTGCGCCCTGGATGCCGAGCGCGCAGCGCACCGCCTGCTCGGGCTCGGCGAACGCGATCATGAAGCCGTCGCCCTGGCTCTTCACGATGTGCCCGTCGTGCTTGGTGACGCAGTTGCGGATCAACCGGTCGTGGCGGCCGAGCAGTTTGACCCAGGCCTGGTCGCCGAGCCGTTCATTGAGCGCGGTGGAGCCCTCGATGTCGGAGAACATGATCACCACGTGCCCGTCCGGCGTGAGCCCGGCCAGGTCCGGTCGTTCAACCTGCGCCCAGCCCGCCAGATTCTCGATCGAGGTGAGCACCGCGCCACGGAAGCCCTTCTTGCGCAACAGATTCGCGGTATCCCAGACGGTCCTGACCGCCTCTTTGCCGCTGATCATCAGCAGCTGCCTGCTGTCGACCTTGCGACGCAGCTCGTCCAACGCGCGGCGGCTGCGCGTCAGCAGCACGAACAACACCACCAGACCGACGGCCTCCAGCGCGGCAACCGCAGCGAGTACGAGCTCGATCATCATGGGATCCGTCGCGGGTAGTGGTCGGCCAGAGCGCATCCGACCCTAGCCGACCGGAGCGGGTTCAGCGCGGTCCGGCACTCGCGGGACCGATGGTCGGGCAGGCCGCGAGTGTGGGGGCGACGCTATCGGATGGCGGGGAGGTCGCGCAGTTGCCTGCGGGAGTTGATGCTCAGTTTGCGGAAGATGTTGCGTAGGTGGGCGTCTACGGTGCGCGGGCTCAGGAAGAGTTTGGCGGCCACCTCTTTGGAGGTGGCGCCGTCGGCCACCAGGCGGGCGATGTGGATCTCCTGCACGGTAAGGGTTTCGGCGGTGTCGGTGGATCGGCTGCGGGTTTGTTCGCCGGTGGCGCGGAGTTCGGCGGCGGCCCGGCCGGCGAAGGCCTCGGCGCCGAAACTGGAGAACGCCTCGTGCGCCAGGCGGAGTTCGGTTCTGGCGTCGCGGCGGCGGCCCTGGCGGCGCAGCCATTCGCCGTAGATCAGGTGGGCGCGGGCGGCCCAGACGGGATTGCCGGGTGTCAACAGCGACAAGGCTTCTCGGTAGGCGTCCTCGTCATCGTTCACCAAAGCTCTTGCGTACGTTTCGACTCCGTGACCCCACGGCTGACCGCCCGCGCCGGTCCGATCGGCCAGCGACGCGAGCGCCGCACGCGCGGTGGGCAATTCGTGGCAGCGCACCGCGGCCTCGACGAGTTCCGGTAGCGCCTGGCCCGCCGTCCCGAGGCTGCCCGCGGCGACGGCTCGTTCGGCGGCCCGCAGGGCGGCCGGATAGTCGGCGAGGCCGTTGTGCAGGACGGCGGTGGCGTATTGCACGCTCAAGGACATGTGCGGACCGACGCCGGCGAACAGCTCCGCCGCCTCGGCGCGCCTACCGCGCAACGCCGCCAGGTGGATTCGCGGGTAGACGAGCGGGGCGGCGCCGGTGGCCTCCGCGATCGCCTCCTCCTCGGAGATCATCGCGGTGGCCGCGCCGAGGTCGCCCGCGTGCGCGGTGACGGTGGCGAGCATGGCCAAGCCGATGGGCAGCAGGTGGAACGAGCCGAGTTCGCGACCGGACTCGGTGACCCTGGTGGCGATGCCGCGCATGGCCTCGCCGGCCCAGAACTCCAGGGCCAGTAGATATCCGAGCGAGGGCCACCTGGACCAGGCCGGGTCGGCACCGTCGGCAACGACGGCGGGCAACAGCTTCGCGGCGGCCTGATGCCCCTCGGTGATCAGCGCGACCATGCCGTCCAGGATGAGGTCCGCGCTCGTCGGCGGCTCCGGACCGGGCGGCGCGGTGCGGGCGGCGTCGACCACCGCCGCGAGACCGCCGGTGAGCGTGGCCATTTCGATCGCGTCCAGGTAGCACTCGCGCGCCCGGACCGGATCCCGGCCGGCCAGCTTGGCGGCGGCCCGGAGCAGGTGATCGGTCGGCTGGTCCTCACCGCGGAAGCGGGCGAACGAGATTCGGCCGCGCAGCAGGTCGACCCGCGGATCCTCGGCGTCCAGGGTCGACAGCAGTTCCGCCGCGACGCCGAAGTCGCCGACCGACAGTTTCGCCTCGACCGCGGCGAGTACCCGCTCGGCTCGACTGCCGGGGTCGAGCGTGAGCGCGGCCGCCCGCTCCAGGAACGCCGCCGCGGCGGCCTGCCCACCGCGGGCCCTGGCGCGGTCCGCCGACCGGGTCAGCGCAGCGGCCACCGCCTCGTCGGGACCGGCGCTGGCCAGACCCCGATGCCAGGCGACCCGGTCCGGGTCCGCGACCGGGTCGCTCACCTGGGCCAGCGCGCCGTGCGCGCGGCGGCGTTCGGCGGCGGTCGCCGCGTGGTACACCGCCGAGCGGGCCAGCGGATGAATGAACCGGATCCGGGTGCCGAATTCGACCAGCGGTACCTCGCCCGCGGCGGCGTCCGCGATGCCGAGGCGCGCGGCCGCGGCCCACAGCAGGCCGGGGTCGCCGACCGGTTCGGCGGCGGCCACCGTCAGCAGCAGCCGGACCTCGGGCGACAGCTGCGCGAGGCGGGCCCGGAAACTCCGTTCGGCGACGCGCGGCGCGGGCAGGTCGAAACCGCCGGCCAGGCCGGACAGGCCCGCGGTCCGCGGCAGTTCCACCAAGGCCAGCGGGTTGCCGCGGGCCTCGGCCAGGATGCGGTCGCGCACCCGCACGTCCACCGAGGCGGGCATCTCGCGGATCAGCACCGAACGCGCCTCGGCTTCGCTCAGCCGCTCGACGTTCAGCTGCGGCAGTTGCTCCAGCGCGGCGCGGGCTTCGCGCGCGGCGAAGACCAGCGCCACCCGTTCGGCGCCGATCCGGCGCGCCACGAAGGCCAACGCGCGCGCCGAGGCATGGTCGAGCCATTGCGCGTCGTCGACGAGGCACAGCAGCGGTCGATCGGTTTCGACCAGCAGGCCGAGGGCCGCCGCGCCGGCCAGGAACGGGTCGGGTGTGCCGGTCTCCATGCCGAAGGCGATCCGCAGCGCGGTGCGATGCGGGGCGGGCAGCGCGTCCAGGTGTTCGAGCACCGGGGCGCATAGCTGATGCAGGCTCGAATACGGCAGTTCGGTTTCGAACTCCGCGCCGGAGGCGCGCATGACCATGAACCCCGAGGATGCTTTGGCCAGGTGTTCCAACAGGGAGCTCTTGCCGATGCCGGCCTCCCCCAGCACGACCACCGCCCCACCGCGGGATTCGCGGGCCTCCTGCAGCAGCGCGAACAGCCGCGCCGTTTCCACGGACCGCCCGACCAGATAGCTCACGACCGTCCCTCGCCGACCCTCGGCCCGGACGCCCGCCGCGCCGCGCAGTACCTCTGGATCACCCGACGATCTTGACCTGCCCACCGCCCCCGCGCCACCCCGCCCCGGTCGCCACACGTGCGACCGGTACTCGGCACGTTCATCACGGCTGCCGCAGGCGGCAGCACGCCCTAGGTAATAGGTAGGAATTACCGACGCGAGTACGTCGGCGTCGGCACGAAACTCATCGGCAGGGGAAAGCGATCGGCGACTTATCTCGAACGGCCGGACCGCGTCTACCCGGATTATCGAAACCGCAACTCCGACAACGTGATCTGAGGTTCGCCATGGAACAGAACAGCACCACCCCGGCCAGCACGGCGCGCGCCGACCAGCGACTGGTAGCCGACTGGCTGACGCTGTGGAACGGCGACTACGCGGCGGTCGGCGATATCGTCGCGCCGGACTTCGGCGTGCACGCTTCGATACTGGACGGCGGCGACGGGAGCGCGGTGCGCGGGCCGGACGGTCTGGTCGGGTGGATCGCGCAGATCCGCGCGGCGTTCACCGAGCTGGTGTTCACCGTGGAGGTCGGCCCCATCATCGATCGCGACCAGCTCGCGCTCCGCTGGATCGCCGTCGGCACCTACGGCGGCGGGTTCCCCGGCGCGAGCGCCCCGGTGGGCACCGCGATCCGGTTCACCGGAACGGACATTCTGCGCGTCGAGCAGGGCCTGATCGTCGACTACTGGGTCAATTCGGACACGCACGTGCTGCTCGCGGCGCTCGGCGTTCAGCTCTAACCGGCTCGAAGGAGAAACCACATGTTCACCAGCACACCGCGGCGTGCAGCAACCGACCACGCTGGGTATCCCGCCGCTCGGTCCGTCATCCTCTCGGCCTGGGCGGTGCCGGTCCTGATCATCGGCCAGTTCGCCATGGTGGCGGTGGTCCCGGTGGCGATCGCGCTGATCGGCACGCTGCGGGACGCGCGGCTGCGCGCACTGCGCTGGTTCGCCGCCGCGTTGGCCGCGACTTACGCTGTCCCCCTTGCTATCTGGCGGCTTCGCCCGGATCCCGCGCCGAGCCTGTCGAAGGACATCGATCCGATCCTCGCCGCACTCGTCGTGGTCGCCGCCGTCGTCCTCGCGGTCGCGCACCATCTGCTGCGCAGGCGCTACGGGACGGACGACAGCACGGACGCCGGACCGGGCCGGAGTGAGACGAACACCTCCGGCGCGACGGCCGAGGAATCCGGACATCCGCTCGAAGGCCCTGGTCATCGGGCGATTCCTGGCACTTGATGGCACACCGTGAGCCACCGGATGGTCACCGGCGGTTTAACGGTGTGGCCGGAATCCGCTGTACGGTCGGGCATGACCTCCGAAGTGATCGCCAAGGCGAATTACCCAGGCGGAACTGCAGTTGCCCGGCGGTCGAACGCCGACCGCGTACGGGCATCGATTGTGCTGCTGTTGTCTGCGATACCGTCTGCGGCGTTGATGACGGTATTGCTGGTCGGGCTCGGCCGCGCGCTCGGCGTCGGCGTTCCCGGTGCGTTGCCCGCGGCGTGGTTCGTGGTGTGTTTCGGGTGGAGTGTGGTGTGTTTCCGGAGTCCGCCGCGACGCTGGCTGCCGCGGATATTCCGGGTGCGGCAGCCGACCGATGACGAGCAGGCCACGCTGAGTTCCGCGTGGGAGAAGGTCGCGCACAAGGGCGGGGTTTCCGCGGCGTCGTACACGCTGTGGGTGCAGGAGGCCGACCGGCAGTTCGTGGTGCCGAGCCGGATGATCACCCTGCCGCCCGAAGCGCCGCGGCGGCTGCGTCCGCGCGAGGTGGAGGCGGCGCTCGCGCATCAGCTCGCACAGCGGGTTCAGGGGCGGGCGGCATTCTGGCAGTTGACTTTCCGGCACTACAACCTGCCGGTGGTGTGGATCGAACGGGCCCTGCTGTCGGGTCTGGGCCTGGTCGCGGTCGGCGACGCGATCGCACGCCGGATGCCCGAGCGGAGTTCTCGGCTTTTCCGAGTCGGATGGACCGTGTTCAGCCGGATACTCGTCGCCTGCCCGACGCTCGCGGCGGCCACGGTGATCATCGGCCTCGCGCCGACCCTGCTGTTGCGCTCGCTCCCCGAGATCGCCGCGCTGGCGGCGCGACCGTTCGTCGCCCGCAGCGAATACCGCGCCGACCAGATCGTGGTCGATCTCGGCTATGGCCCCGAGCTCGGCGGCATTCTCCAACGCGCGGACGCCCCGCACCCCGCGCGCACCCGATTGAATCCCCTGTCGGTCTCGCTGTTCGCGTGGAAGACACCGCCGGACAAACGAATCCGGCGAATCCGCGACCGGCTCGACGAATTGGCACGACGCTGGAGCCGGCCCTCCGCCTGACCGCCCCGATGCCGAGTCCCGCACCAGATCGCCGAAACGGCGAATGGTCAGCAAATACCGCATAGCATGGGTGCTGCGATTCCGTGAGACCAGCCGGTCGGGGTGACCGGGGACCGATCCATACCGGACGATCAGGTGGTCGCAGATGATGGGACTGGAACGGTCGTCGCGCTGGCTGATCCTGGTCACGGTATGCCTGGCGGTGCTGGTGATCGGGATCGACAACACCATCGTCAATATCGCGTTGCCGGAGCTCGGCATTCAACTCGGCGCTACCACGACGGCATTGCAATGGGTGGTCGACGCGTATGTGCTCGCGTTCGCGGGGCTGCTTCTGGTCGGTGGCTATCTCGCGGATCGGTACGGGCATCGGCGGGTGATGGTGATCGGACTGGCCGGCTTCGCCGTCTCGTCGGCGGCGGCCTCGACCTGCACCGGAATCGGACCGTTGATCGGCTGGCAGGCGGCGATGGGGGTCACGGCGGCGCTGATCTATCCGACCACCTTGGCGGTGATCGCGGCGGTGTTCACCGACCGCGGCGAAAAGGCACTGGCCATCGGAATCTGGTCCGGGGTCTCCGGGGTCTCGATCGCGCTCGGGCCGCTGATCGGCGGGTTGTTGCTCGCGCACTTCTGGTGGGGCTCGGTATTCCTGGTCACGGTGCCGGTCGCGGCCGTCGCGATCGTCGCCGCGTTGATCGTCGTGCCGGAATGGCGGACGCCGCGACCCGGCCGGTTCGATGTGCTCGGCGCGCTGACGGCCGCGAGTGGGCTGACCGTGTTCGTCTGGGCCATTATCGAGGCGCCGGAACACGGGTGGACCAGCCGGACGACGGTCGGCGCATTCCTGACCGCGGCTGTGCTGCTGGCGGTGTTCTACGGCTGGGAACGGCGCAATCCCGCACCGCTGCTGGATGTTTCGCTCTTCGGCAATCCGCGCTTCGCCGTGGCGTGCGGCGCCATCGCCACCGCGTTCTTCGGACTGGTCGGGCTGGTCTTCATGATCATGTTCTTCTTCCAGATCGTGCGCGGCTACGGCACCCTGCGCACCGGGGTGGCGACGTTGCCGTTCGCCCTCTGCGTCGCGGTCGTCTCGCCGGTCGCGCTCGTGCTCACCCGGCGGATCGGGAACAAGATCGTGGTGGCCTCGGGGTTGGCCTGCATGTGCGCCGGTTTCCTCATCACCACCGTAATCTCGGTCGACGCACCGTATTTCGGGCCGATCGTGCTGGCGATGTCGATCGTCGCGGTCGGTCTGGCGCTCACCACCGGGCCGGCGACGGACGCGTTGATCAGCACGGTGCCGCCGGACAAGGCGGGGGTCGGGTCGGCGGTCAACGACACCACGCGGGAGGTCGGTGTGGCGCTGGGCGTCGCGGTGATGGGGTCGGTGTTGAGCTCGATCTTTCGCCGGCGCATCGCGGAGCAGTGGCATGATCTCGGCATCTCGCCGCGGCTCGCCGAGCACGGCAAGGGCTCGGTGATCTCCGCGCTCGAGGTCGCGACGCGGTTGCCCGATCCGCTTGGCGCGCAGGCGATCCGGGCCACCGAACGCGCGTTCACCGACGGCATGCACGCCGGCGCGTGGACCGCCGCCGCGATCACCGCGCTCGGCGCGGTCTGCGCGGCGATCTGGTTGCCGCACCGCGATTCGCCCGCTCCCGACGCCGGACGGGTTCGGGTCGGCGGCGTGCGCGACCGGCCGGCGGGGGAACCCGGCTAGAGCTGTTCGCCCTGCTCGCGCCTGCGGTCCAGGTCGCGCTGCCTGGCCGCCTCCTGTCGCCGAGCTTCCGCACGCTGTTGTTCGGCCCGCTCGCGGAGGCCGCGGAGGAACTCCGCGTCGGCCTCCGGGTCCTGGGCGACGTAGCGGCCTGGTCGGTCGTACTCGGAATAGCTGGTGGTCGAGCGCGGGCCGGTCTCGTTGAGCGGGCGACCCGCGATCAACCAGAGCAGCGCGCCGATGGTCGGCAGCAGGATGACGATGATCAGCCAGCCCAGCTTCGGCAGATGCCGAATCCCTGCCTCAGGACAGGTGATGATGTCGATCAAACAGTAGATCCACAACGCAAGCGTCAGCAGACCCACAACCGCGTATGGCACGAAACCCTCCTCGTACGCCGGCCACCGACCTGTCCGTGCGGCGATTCGCGGCGAATCTCCCCCAACCGGCCCAGGCATGCCCGCCCGTAACTGGCACAAAATGAACGTTCAGCGGCCCCGATCAACCCCCGCGGCCGCACCCTCGGCCCATACCCTATCCGACCGGCGCACCGCACGCGACGGCCGCGTCGTGTCCACCTGCGCCGGTCGCGGGGCGAGGCTCAGCGGCGCACCTGACCCCACGTGGTGCGGGTGACAGCGAAGGCGATGCAGAGGGTCAGGGCGAGCAGGGCGGCGCCGCCGTCGGTGATGAGCGAGGGAAGGGTGCCGGGCCAGCCGAACTCGGCGCGGGCGGCGGTGAACATCTCCGGAGGGACGGCCTTCAGGCCGGCTGCCTGGGTGCCGTTCACGGCGAGCACGAGCCAGAACAGCCAGGTTGCGGGGCCGCGGCGCAGGGCCAGGATGCCGATGGCGTTTCCGATGAGGTAGACGCACCCGACCAGGCGGAAGACAACGAGGAATCCTTCCGCGCCGGCCGGATCGGCGTCGGCCAGGATCATCATGTGGGTCAGCGTGTCACGGTTGACGATCACGAATGCGTGCAGCGCGGTGCCGATGGTGAACACTATCGAGGCCGAACCGGCCAGCAGCAGAAGCACATTCGTCCATCTGCCCGGCACGGTGCGCGCCCGCTTATCGGTGGTCGACAACATCGGATCCCTCCCCGAATCAGCTGATCGATCGATCCTGATCCGGTTCGGCGAAAACGAGTATCGGGGTGATCCCCCAACTCTGCCCTGAATTCCCTCGGCCAGGCCGGATGGCCACGGAGTTTGACCGTGTCGTAGCGGCATGGTCTTGACTGGTGAGGCGTCGGCATGGCCGTGTCGGCGGATCCGAGCCAGGGAGGTTGTCGTGGCGTGGAGTACTCGTCAGGTCGCCGAGCTCGCGGGGACGAGCCTGCGCGCGGTACGGCACTATCACGACGTGGGGCTGCTGGCCGAACCGGAGCGAAAGGCCAACGGCTACAAGAGCTATGGCGTCACCCACCTGGTGCGGCTGTTGCGCATCAAACGCCTGCGGGATCTCGGCTTCTCGCTCACCCGGATCGCGGAGATGGGTGCGGAGGACGCGCATCCGGAACCCGAGTTGCGCGCGCTGGACCTGGAGATGGCCGCGAGCATCGAACGGCTGCAACGGATTCGGAGCGAACTCGGGTTGCTCATGCGCGAGCCCACGCCGACCGATCTGCCGCGTGAGCTGGCCGCCGCCGCGACGGCGGCGGAAATCCCGGACGCCGACCGGGCGCTCCTCGTCGTGCTCGCCCGCGTGCTCGGCCCCTCGACGCTGCGCATGTACGCCGAGACGCTGGAGGCCTACTACGCCGACCCCGGCGTGCTCGAGCTGGACCGGCTGCCGCCCGACGCCGATCAACAGACCCGCGGCGAGCTGGCCGAGCGGCTGGCACCCGCGTTTCGAACGCTGCTCGACGGCCACCCCCGGCTGCGCGCGCCGATCACCGACGCCCCGCACGGCACGCACTTCGCCGGCCGGACGATCAGCGCCGCCATCGCGGACCTGTACAACCCCGCGCAGATCGACGTCATCCGCCGGATGGAGAAACTCGTGGTCGCGCCGCCCAGCGCGTGACCGCTACCGCGACTGCGGCACACCGACCCCACCCGGCAGCCTTTGCCGCGCCGCCGAGGTGTAGTCGGCCTGGACCTTGTAGTACCGCTCGGCCGGACCGTAGGCGGCGTAGAACGCGAATCCGCGCGGTCCGGGCCCGGCGAACGGCGCGCCAGCGACGAAGCGGGTCAACACCGGATCCATCGAGGGAAAGCTCTCCGCGGTGTAGCGGGCGGGAAAGCAGATCCGCCGCACGTTCGGCGCGGTCCAGTCGAAGGTCGCGTACACCGTGTAGGGCAGGCCCACCGCGGCCAGCTCGGCCTCGTCGGCGGCGACGAAATCGAGCTCGCGCAGGATCGTGGCGATGTCGGCCGCGGTGAGCTGCCCTGGCGCCAGGATCTGGGAGTACAGATTCAGCGTGCGGTTGACGAAATCGACTGCCATCAGCGCGATGTGGCCGCCGCCCCAGCGCGTGAGCGAACGGGCGTGCGCCAGCGCAGCGGCAGGCATGCCAGGGAAACCCACGATGCGGTCCACGCTGATCAGATCCGGGAAGGCGGTCCAGATCTTCTGCACGCCACGATCGACGGCGAGATCGATGCCCCAGTCCACCGGAATCTCGGCCGACACCCGGGCCAGCAGTTCCTCCATCGGGTGCCCGACGAACTCGAGCAATCCGGCCGCGCGCAGCTTGCCGACCGGATCGGCCGCCGTCGGCAGATTCATGAACCGCGCACTGACCTGCCGAACCGGCACCGGATGCGTCGTGGTGCGCACGGCCAGCCAGGCGTCCGCCCACCCGTCACCCAGCGCGTCCAGCACCGCGTCGACAACCACGGGGTCATAACGGGTTTCGGCCAAGCGCGCGAACTCACGCATATCCCGTCGGAAGATCTCTGCGGTGACACCGGATGCGCGCATGGAACCATCACCTCGATTGCGACGGCAGGACAGATGCGGGGCGCATTCACGATAGCGCTCGCGCCGCCCGGAGGAGGCCGGACCGGCAATCAGCCGCGATGACCGTGCGCGGTACCGGCTTTCGCCGCCGAACCCGTTACGGGAACTGCGCGGTCGAGATCACGCCTTCGACGCCGACCGGCTCCGGCGAGCGCGTGGGCAACACCGGTCGCGCGTTGTCGCTGTAGCGCCGCTTGACCATCGCCGCGGCCTGCTCCGGGGTTTCCGGGCGCCACGGCCGGGTCGACAGCTTCTCCAGCACGCAGATCAGCAGCATCTGCCGGGTGCGGGTGACCGGATGGCAGTTCATCCCCGCCTGGCCGAAGCCCTCCCCGGCCGCGACCTGTTCCTCGACCGGAACCGTTTCGGTGAGCACCCAGTACAACTCGGGTCCGAGCAGAACCGACTCGCCATTGCTGTCGTTGAACCAGCGGACCGAGTATTCGATCAGCAGTTCCGCGATCGGCCCGCTCTGGCGCAGGGCGTCGACGAAACGCGGCAGTCCCCCGCTGCCCTCGGTGTTGCGTTGGATGAGGGTCGCGATTCGGTCCGCGACCTCACGTAGCTGTGTGATGTCCTGGTCCGGCCACTGCGGCAAAGTCATCAATTCTCCTAACACGTGCGATGGCGATTTTCGCCGGCTCGGCCCATTCCCCGTCACCCGGAAAGAATTCAGCATCCATGCGCCGGTTGTCAATGGCGCATCAATAGCAGACGGGTATCACAAAATCGAGGATCCGCTGCCGTGCCGGATCACAGCCAAATCACGTCGGCGCCTGGATATTTCCCAACATTTTCACTGAAGCTACGGCACATTCCGGCCACCCGGTATGCCGCTACCGGCGGTCGGCGAGCGCGGCGACGGCTGTTCGCGCGCGCTCGGCCGCATGCTTTTCGTTCGCGTAGAGCAGGCCGTAGGTGAATCCGTTCTCGCCCTGCGCCGTGCCTGCCGCGGTCGCGGTTCGCCAGAGGAAATCGGCCGAGACGACACCGTCGTTGTGGTCGCCGAGCACCCGCTGAAGCCGCTCGTAGTACTTGATGTTCGACTTCGCCTCCGCCCGCTTGCGCACCGGTTTGTGCAGCTCGGCGGCGTAGCGGGCGCGTTTGGCCGCTTTGCGCGCACGGTGCAGGGACGCGTCGCGCCGGGTGCGCATCGCCTCGGCCAGCCGCTTGTCGGCCTTGCGTGCGGCACGCCGGGCGCGCCGCACGAGTTCGCGCCCGCGCGGCCGAATGGTGGTCGGCGGCTCCGACTTCCACGAGCGCAGCACGGCGAGCAAAGCCAGGTAGCGCGGCGAGTCCATGGCCTGGGCCAGCGCGGCGCGGGCCGCCAGCTGTCGTTCGAGCAGCGTCGTCTCGATGCGCGCGGCCACCGGGCCGAGCACGAGTTCCGGCGGCAGCTCACCGACCTTGCCGGCCAGGCGGCGGCGCTGCACCTGACAGTCACGGACCTCGCCGAGCAGCCCCGCGTACCACTTCAGCTCGTCCGCGATGCCCTCGATCGCGGCGCGATCCAGCAGCGGGCCGAAGACCCGCAGCGTGCTGCGTAGCCGCCGGGTCGCGACGCGAGTGTCGTGAATCGGGTCCGCGCCGCGGCGCAGCGCCACATCACCGGCGAAGATCGTGTTGATCTGCGCGGTCAGGTAGTCGTGGATCGCGCGCTCGGCCGACGTTTCCTCGACCTGCCCGCCCGGCCCGACGTCGTCGATCGGCGGCAGCGTGAATGCCTGGTCGACCTCCCATTTCGTTTCACGTTCCGCTACATCCTTCATCCATATAGCCTTCCCGGCGCGGCGCAGCCGAAACAGCGCCGCCGGGTCAACGGGCGTCGGCGAGGACCTGCTCGGCGATCTTGTCGTCGGATGCGACGCGCACCAAGGCGGCGGCCAGTTCGGCGGCGCGATTGTCCGGCACCAAGCCGAGCAGGCGGTGCGCATCGGTCGGCAGGTGGACCCGTTCGGCGCCCCGGCAGGCGCGTTCGTCGAAATACGGTCGCGCCCAGGTCCATACGCTCTGCACCTCGCGCAGGAATATGTCGCTGCCGGTGGGGCCGATCCCCTGGAATTCACGCAGCAGCGACGCCGCGCGCCGACGATCCTTTTCCGCCGCCGCGGCGAGGTTGCGCAGGTCGCCGTCGTATTTGTCGAGAACGAGAGAGGCATTCGCGCCGAGCCTGGTCGCCGCGCTTTCGTCGTAGCGTTTGTAGTGCGCGCGGCCGAGCGCGTCGACGAGTTCCTGCCATTCCGCGTCGGCGACCCGCTGCGGGGTGCGATATCCGCTGCCGATCAGCTCTCTGGTCGCGGCGATGGCGAGATCCGAGGTGATGCGGGTGCTCAGCAATTCGGTGAGCATGAGCAGTTGGAACAGCGGCGCGGGCCGGTCGGCGAGGGTGATGCCCGCCTCGGCCGCGTAGCTGGTGCCCGCCCGGTCGAGCAGTGCGTGCACGATATCGCGCTGGCTCATCGTGTCCTCCTTACTTGCTCGGAATCCCCTCGCTGCCAACGAAACTGGCCTCCTCCGGGCTGACCAGCCCGAGCAGCGCGAGCGGACGCGGCGTCACCGCGGTGGTGGCGTAGGTCAGGGAGATCGCCCAGCGGTTGACCCCGCGCGGCACCGCGTAGGTGTGATAGGCGCGGGTCACGAGCTTGGCCAGCCGTCCGGATAGGTGCACGCCCAACGGGTTCGCGACGGCGAAGCCGGGGCCGAGGTCCACCACGAGCCCCAGGTCGCGATGCTTGTACGGGGCGGCGTGGCCGATCCCCAAACCGGCGGCGACATTGCGCGCCAGCGCCTTTCCCTGGCGGGTCGCGTGCTGTGCGGTCGGCGGGGTGATCTTGCCCGGCGCCGCGAGATCCGGCACGGCCGCCGCGTCGCCGCCCGCGAAGACGTCGGGGTGACCGGGCACGCCGAGGCACGAGTCGACCACCAAACGCCCCCGTTCCAGCGGCAGGCCGAGCGTTTCCAGCAGCGGCGCGCCGGTCACGCCGGTAACCCAGGCGACGGTGTAGGCCGGGACGACGGTGTCGTCGGTGAGCACGACCTGACGGTCGGTCATCTCCTTCAGCGAGGTCTGCAGCCGGATGTCGATTCCACGCCCGCGCAACACATTCAGGGCCTTGTCGCCGAGCTTCGCCCCGACCTCCGGCATCACCCGATCGGCCATATCCAGCAGCAGGAAACGGATTTCGGCCGGGTCGAAGCCGCGGCGGCGCGCGTAGGCGTCGGCCAGGGCGCGCAGCTGTGCGATCAATTCGGTTCCGGCATAGGACGCGCCGACCACCACGACGGTGCGGCGTGCGCTGCGCACGTCGGGATCGTCCTCGTGGTCGGCCAATTCGAGCTGGCGCAGCAACTGCTCGCGCAGGTACAGCGCCTCGGCGACCGTCTTCAGGCCGCGTCCGTGCTCGGCCAGGCCCGGCACATCGAACAGGCGGGTCACCGAGCCGGGGGTGAGTACGAGCCGATCCCACGACAGTTCCTGCGGCGGGCGGTACTCACTGGTCACCGTGATCGTCTTCTGTTGCAGGTCAACCGATTCCGCCTGCGCGACGACCAAACGCACCCGCGGCAACGCGTCGGCCAGCGAGATGACGACGAATCTCGGGTCGATCAATCCGCCTGCCACGTCCGGCAGCAGCGGCGTGTACAGCATGTAGTCGGTGGGCGTCACGAGGACCACCTCGACGTCGCGGTCGGCCTTGGCGAGCAGGCGACACAGTTTTCGAGCGCAGGTGAAGCCGGCGAATCCGCTGCCGACGATCACGACCCGCTCCGGGCTCTGCTGGTTGTCTGCCGGCACGCCGGCACCTCCTTGCGTCGGTCCGGTGGACGTACGGTCAGGCGTCGGGGCGCGCGATATCGCCGCGCCACGCGCCGGTTTCGTGGTGCCTGCTCTCGATGAACTGCTTGAAGCGCTGCATATCGCCGTGCACGCGGTGCTTCAGCACACCGAGGACGTCGGCGGCGGTTTCCACGAAACCTTCTGGGTCGACCTCCATTTGGGCCGTGATCCGGGTGTGCGTGTCATCGAGGCGGTGGAAGGTGATGACGCCCGCGTGCTGCGGGCCGTTGTCGGATTTCCAGGCGACCCGCTCGTCCGGGTGCTGCTCGGTGATGGTCGCGTCGAATTCGCGGGTCACGGGACCGACGTGGATCTTCCAGTGGGTGTGCCGGTCGTCGAGTTGACGCACCGCCTCGACGCCCTCCATGAATTCGGGGAACGACTCGAATTGCGTCCACTGGTTGTAGGCGGTCCGGACCGGTACCTCGACGTCCACGGTGGCGGCCAACGTGCTGCTCATGGATAACCTCATTTCCTGGCTCGGCCCTGCGGCCGACCGGGGTCGAGCCCTGCGACGGTCGCGCGCGGCGACTCGGTGAATGGTCTACTTCTTCTTCTTGGCGTCCAGCGCCTTGGCCAGCTGGCTCTTGGTCATCTTCGAACGGCCCTCGATGCCGCGCTGGCGGGCCTCGTTGTAGAGCTGGTCGCGGGTGGGGCCGGTCGGGGCGTTGCGCTGATGGGCGCGCAGCCCGGCGCGCCGCTGCGGCGTCATGTCCTGCACCGACGTCCGGCTGGCCGTCTTGGTCTGACCTGCCTGCGCGCGAATCTTGTTGACCGTGCGCGCCGCGATCTCCTCGGCCTCCCGGGTGCTGTTGCCCTGGGCCTTCTCGGAATCGCGGATGTGTTCGTACTGACGTTCCTGCTTGGCGGTCCATTCCTTCGGCATGATCACACCTCCTGCCCGCCGGATAACCCGCTGGCCCGGCGGTAAACCGACGCGGGCCGTGCGGGTGTCCGGTCGGCTATTGGTCGTGCTGGTAGCCGGCTTGTTTCGCCTCGTCGATCTTGGCCTCGGCGCGCGCTTTCTCCGCCGCGGCTTCCTTTTGCGCGGCTTCGCGTTCGGATTCGGCCTTGTCCTGCTGTGCTTGTCCCTCGCCTTTGAGGTTCTCGTCTCCAGTGACGACGCCAGCAGCCTCCTTCGCCTTACCCTTTACGTCTTCGACCACACCTTCGATGCCCTCGCGGGGTCCGCTTTCATGCTCCGACACCACAACCTCCGACACAATCCGATAAATGGTTGACACGAGGCGCTTACCCGCCGCCGCCGGAGCTAATCCGCTAGTTGACGGCGGCGACGATGCGTCGGCGGCCGTATTGCCAGATCGCCTCGACGGTCCGGAATCCGGCCGCGCGCAATAGGTTCAGATGCTGATCGAAGGTCACGCCGTTGTCGGCCGGATGCTCCCAGCGGCGATGGTCGCGCTCGGCGACGGCGGCGGACAGTTCCGGTTCGGCGGTGATCGCCGCCCACCATTCGACCCAGCCCTCGCGATCGCCGACGCCTTCGCGTTCGACCTGACGGGTTCCGAGCACCTCGTGCAGACGGTCGATATCCGTTGCCTGCGTGGCCATGTCGTCGCCGTTGAGCAGAATTCCGCCAGGGCGCAACAGCTTTGCGGACTCGGCGTAGAACGCGGCGAGCTGGTCCCGGTCGAGCCAGTGCAGCGCGGTGGTGCTGACGATCGCGTCGACCGGCTCGGCGGGCAGCTCGGCGGTCCAGGCCGGGTCGGCCAGGTTGCGGTCGACAAGTTCGAATCCGTATGCGGTACGCGCCAATTCGAGCAGGACCGGGTCGGCGTCGACACCGATCACCCGGGCCCGCGGCAGCCGTTCGCGGATGCGGGCGCCGAGCGAACCGGGCCCGCAGGCGATGTCGAGCACGAGCGGATCCGGCCGCCCGGCATTGGCGGCTACCGCGTCGGCGATGACCGCGAACATGGTCTCGCGATCGGGCAGGTACCCCTCTTGCTGGCGATCCCAGCGGTCGATCCAGGACTTGGCGAGGGTGGGTGTGAGCGACATAGCAACTCCCGTTACTGTCATAATCTTCAACGACAGTAACGACAATATCGAAGGTGAGGTGACTGATCAAGTGCATTTAGACAGTCACACGTTGGCCGTTGTCCGGGACGGGGTCGAGCTGGTGAACGTCACCGTGCCCGGCGAACGCCGCGGCAGGCCGTATCCCCCGGCGGCCGACGAGGCCGAGCTGCTCGAACGGTTGAACAGCGTGGTGGCGGCGTACGGCTACCTCGTCCAGCCCGGCGACACCGACGGCATGACCCGTGCGGCCGGGCAGTTGCGCGCGGTGTTCGACGCGGTCGCCGACGACGACATGGATCGGGCCGCGGCGCAGGTCAACGCGATGATCACCGAATACGGCGCCAGGCCGACGCTGATCCGGCACGGCACCCGCCCCTGGCACCTGCACTTCCACGCACCCGACGCCGCGCTGGTCGACGGCATCGCCGCCGCGTCCGCGGTCGGCCTCGCGTTCGTGCTCGGCAGCGAGCACGCCGACCGGATCGGCGTCTGCTCGGCCGGCAACTGCGACCGCGTCTACCTGGACACCTCACGCAACGGGACCAAGCGTTTTTGCAGCACCGCGTGCCAAAACCGGTCGAAGACAGCGGCATTCCGCGCTCGCCGCGCCTCGGGCGGCTGAGCCCGCCGACGCGCGGCCGCCCGTTTCGATCCGGGTGACCGTAATACTGGCCAGGCCCGATCCGGGATGGTTTCGTCGGACGAGACCATCAGGCTGGAGCGAAAGGCCCGGATATGTCCGTCGATCACCTGCCGGAGACCGATACCGCCGTGCGGGTGGTCAAGCTCGGCGCGCACATCGGCGCGCGGATCGAGGGCGTCCGGCTGGGCGCCGACCTGGACGCGGCGACCGTCGCGACCATCCGCGCGGCGCTGCACGAGCACAAGGTGATCTTCTTCCGCGGCCAGCGCCAGCTGACCGAGGACGGGCAGTACGAGTTCGCGGAGCTGCTCGGCACCCCGACCAGCCCGCATCCGACGCTCACCTCGGCGGGGGTGAAGAGCCTGGCCATCGACTCGAAGCACGGTCGTTCCAATGTGTGGCACACCGATGTCACGTTCGTCGACCGGGTGCCGAAGGCGTCGATCCTGCGCGCGGTCGCGCTGCCCAGCTACGGCGGCTCGACCACCTGGGCCTCGACCGTCGCCGCGTACAACGCACTGCCGGAACCGCTGAAGGTGCTGGCCGAGAGCCTGCGCGCGCGGCACACCAATCAGTACGACTACGCCGCCGAGACCGAGGCGGGCCTGGACGAGAACGGCAAGGCCTACCGTCGCGAGTTCGAGTCCACCTACTTCGAGACCGAGCACCCCGTGGTGCACGTGCACCCGGAGACCGGCGAACGCGCCCTGCTGCTCGGCTGCTTCGTGAAGCAGATCGTCGGCCTGTCGACCAGCGAATCGCACGCGCTGTTCCGGCTGTTCCAGGACCGGGTGACCCGCCTGGAGCACACCACCCGCTGGGACTGGTCGCTGGGCGACGTCGCGATCTGGGACAACCACGCCACCCAGCACTACGCCATCGACGACTACGACGGCAGCGAACACCGCAGGCTGACCCGCATCACCCTGGCCGGGAACATCCCGGTCGGCGTCGACGGCTCGCCGAGCACGGTGATCGCCGGCCATGCCGAGTACTACTCGGCCATCGATCTGAAAGGGGCAGCATAACTCCCGTCGTCGGATCTCCCGACGTCGCGAAACCATGTGCCGTTACCCCGATTCGATGCCGCGAACCCATTGTGAGTTGCTCCGCACCATATTGTTTGACCGCCCGTAGCGCGGGGAATATACGCGCCGGATCGGCAATCCGGTGATTTACCCGCCGCGCGTCATCCAGAGCCGAACGCGCGATGTCGATTACTCTTTGACGGCTCGCGCCCGGTGACTACGCACAAAACAGGTAACGACTTCACCTGACGATGGGAATCGCGTGAATCTATGGAATTACGTCCGGGGACGGGGTGAATTCCTGACGTTCCTCACGTATCAGCATGCCTCCCTGGCGTTTCAAACGGTGCTGGTCGGGACGGTGATCGCGGTCCTCGTCGCGGTGGCGGTCTATCGGCTCCCGCTGTTGTCCTCGCTCACTCTGACCTCCAGCCGGGTCGCGCTGACCATTCCCTCGCTCGCCCTGCTCGCGCTGCTGCTGGTCCCGTTCGGACTCGGCGTGGTGCCGTCATTCATCATGCTGGCGTTCTTCGCCGCGTTGCCGGTGATCGGCAATGCCATCGTCGGCCTGCGGTCGGTGCCTGCCTCGGTGATCGAATCCGCGCGCGGCATCGGGTTCTCCCGCTGGCGCATTCTGCTGACCGTCGAATTGCCCATCGCCTGGCCGGTGATTCTCACCGGCATCCGGGTGTCCACCCAGATGATCGTCGGCGTCGCCGCGATCGTCGCCTACGTCCTCGGCCCCGGCCTCGGCTCACTGATCTTCAACGGGCTGTCCCGCCTCGGCGGCGCGAACGCCATCGAAATGGCCCTGACCGGCACCATCCTCATCGTCCTCATCGCGTTGGTGTTCGACGCGCTCCTCGTCCTACTCGGACGCCTCACGATCGCAAAGGGACTGTCATGACTGACGTGACCAGCCAGCCCGCTCCGGCGGCGGAGCGCAATGTTACCGGCGCGGCGATCAAGCTCGACGGGGTCGTCAAGCGGTACCGGGGGCAGGACAGGGCGGCGGTCGAGCGGTTGGACCTGGAGATCGACGCGGGCGAGATCGTCGCGTTCGTCGGGCCGTCCGGCTGCGGCAAGACGACCACGCTGAAGATGATCAACCGGCTGATCGAGCCGTCCGAGGGGCGGATCTTCATCGGCGGCCGCGATGTCACCCGCGAGGACCCGGACAAGCTGCGGCAGTCGATCGGTTATGTCATCCAGTCCGGGGGCCTGTTCCCGCACTGGACGGTAGCCAAGAATGTCGGCGCCATCCCCCGGGTGCTCGGGTGGGACAAGCAGCGGATCGCCGAGCGCACCGAGTACCTGCTCGATCTGGTCGGGCTCGATCCGGGCACGTTCGCCGGTCGGCTGCCCAAGGACATGTCCGGCGGCCAGCAGCAGCGGGTCGGTGTCGCGCGGGCGCTGGCCGCCGATCCGCCGGTGCTGCTGATGGACGAACCGTTCGGCGCGGTCGACCCGATCACCCGGGTTCGCCTGCAGGACAGCCTGATCGCGATCCAGCACGAGCTCGGCAAGACCATCGTGGTGGTCACGCACGACTTCGAGGAGGCCACCAAGCTCGGCGACAAGGTGCTCATCCTGTCCGAGGGCGGGCACATCGAGCAGTACGCGCGACCGGAGGAGATCCTCACCGATCCGGCCACGCCGTTCGTGGAGGAGTTCGTCGGGTCCGGCGCGAAGCTGGCCTACCTGACCGTGCAGCGGGTGCGCGATGTCGACTACGACAAGGTGATCACGGCCCAGGTCGGCGAGTCCGCGCCGGCGGTGATCGCCAGGGCGAAGGCGGCCGGGCACACCTGGGTCGTGGTGGTCGACGACGCGGGACGGCCGCGATCGTGGCCGTCGCTGACCGAGGTGGCGACCAAACCGGAGGTCTCGGACTTCCTCGATCGGCGGTTGCCGGTGGTCGCGCGGTCCTCGACGCTGAACGACGCGCTGGACGCGATGCTCGCCGCGAGCCAGGGCGCGGCCCTGGTCACCGACGGGCGCGGCGCGGTGGTCGGCTCGCTCAGCATCGGCTCGGTGACCGAGACGATCCAGGCCAAGCTCGCCGAGGTGCGCTCGGCGGAGGCCGACCTGTCCTACGAAACCTACGTCGACGGAACGGATCCGGCGCCGACCCCGGTGGTGGCGGCCGACGAGGAGCCCGGATCGGCCGAGCCGTCATGAGCCGCCGCGTTCCGATCGACGTGTGGTTCGAACCGATCATCATCGCGGTCATCGGCATCGGGTATGTGCTCTGGTATCGGTCGACGACGTTCACGCCGACCGAACAGGCGTCGCTCGGCTGGGACAACTTGCAGACCACGATCCTCGCGCACATCAAGCTGACCGTGGTGGCCACGCTGATCGTGGTCGTCGTCGCGATCCCGCTGGGCATCGCGCTGACCCGGCCCGCGCTGAAACGGCTCGAACCGATCGCGGTGAACGTCGCCAATATCGGTCAGGCCGCGCCCGCGGTCGGCCTGCTGGTCTTGTTCACCTTCTGGCTGGGCACCGGATTCCGCACGGCGATCGTGGGTCTGGTGGTGTACGCGATCCTGCCGATCCTGCAGAACACGATCGTCGGGCTGCGGCAGGTGGATCACCGGACCATCGAGGCGTCGCGCGGAATCGGCTATTCGGGCAGCCGCACGCTGTTCCAGGTGGAATTGCCGCTGGCGGTGCCGGTGATTCTGAACGGTGTGCGGACGGCGCTGGTGATCCTGGTCGGGACGGCGACGCTGAGCACGTTCATCGGCGCGACCAGTCTCGGCACGCTCATCACCACCGGGGTCACGCTGTTCTTGCCGAAACTGCTGATCTCCGGGGCGATTCTGGTCGGGTTGCTCGCGTTGATCATCGATTGGCTCGGCCGGCTGGTGGAACTCGCCGCGACCCCGCGGGGGATCTCATGAAATCGACACGCGCCGTGCTGCTTTACACGCTGCTCGTGACGATGCTGGCCGGGTGCGGGCTGGTCAGCTCGTCCGGGACCTTCCACGAGGCTCACCTCCCCGGCGGTGATCAGCCGCTCGACGGGGCGAAACTGGTCGTGACCTCGAAGAGCTTCACCGAGGGCGTGCTGCTGGGCAAGATCACCGCGACCTATCTGGCGGCGGCGGGCGCCGAGGTGAAAGACCTCACGGGCGCACCGGGTTCGGCCTCCTCGCGCCAAGCCCAGCTCAACGGCGACGCCGATATCCTGTGGGAGTACACCGGCACCGGGTGGGTCAACTACCACAACGAGACCGAGACGATCGCGGACCCGAAGGAACTCTGGCAGCGCGTGAACGCGGTCGAGAAACGCGATCACGATCTGGAGTGGCTGCCGCCGGCGAACTTCAACGACACCTACGCATTCGCCACGTCGACGCCGAATGCCGAACGGTTGCGGGTGAAGTCGCTCTCGGACGTGGCGAAGCTGCCGGTGCCCGATCGGACCTTCTGCGTCGACGACGAATTCTTCAGTCGCTCCGATGGTTTCATTCCGATGCTACAGAAATACGGTGTGCCCTATAACGATCCGAATGGCGTCCCGTCGGGGAACGTCACCCGGATGGACGCCGGGGTCGTCTACACCGCGACGGCCAAGGGCGCGCCGTGCAATTTCGGCATGGTGTACACCACCGACGGGCGGGTCAAGAACCTGAATCTCGTTGTCCTCGATGATGACAAGAAGTTCTTCCTGCCCTACAGCGGCACCGCCGTGGTGCGCGGCGCGATCCTCGATCGGTACCCGCAGCTGCGGCCCCTGCTCGGGACCATCTCCGAGCATCTCACCGATCAGCTGATGCAGGAGCTCAACGGTCGCGTCGACATCGACGGCGAGGATCCGGCCGATGTGGCCTATGACTGGTTGAAGCGGGAAAAGCTGATCGCCTGAGCGGGTGTCAGGGTTGTCCCGGAGGCGAATACCGGCCTCCGGGGTGACGACCGGGCCCGCCGGTGCCGCCTACTGTGCCCGCATGACACTTGGGCGGCACACAGATCTGCCGACGCAGGCCGCGGATCGGCGTCGGACGGCGCGGCGCGGGGTGGGCGTCTTCCTGGTCGGGTTGGTCGTATTGTCCGCGCCCGCCATGATTTACGCGGTGATCGCGCGGAACGAGATCGCGATCCTGTTGCTGATGTGGGCGCCCGGCGTGGCCGGGCTGATCAGCAGGCTGGTCTTGCGGGAAGGCTTCGGCGATATCTCGCTGCGCCTCGGTGGCAGGCGCACCTGGTGGGCGTTGCTGATCGGGCTCGGCTATCCGGTGGCCGTCGCGGCAGCCGCCTACGGCGCGGGCTGGGCGAGCGGGCTGGCCGATTACACCTCCCCCGCGGGCGCCGCCACCGGCTGGATCGCCTTCGGCGGCGAACTCCTCGTCGGCCTCGGGCTGGGCACGGCGATCGGGATGGTGTTCGCGCTGGGCGAGGAACTCGGCTGGCGCGGGTATCTGCTCACCCGGCTGATCGACGCGGGCGTGCCGCAGCCGATCATGGTCAGCGGATTGATCTGGGCCGCTTGGCATCTGCCGTTGATCCTCGGTGGCAGCTACCTCACCGGCAACGGCGGATCGGTGCCGGTGATCGCCGCGCTCTTCGTGGCTCAGGTGACGGTGGTGTCGTACGTGTTCGCCCGGCTCCGGCTCGACACCGGCAGCATCTGGCCTGCCGTCGTGCTGCACGCCTCCTGGAACAGCGTGATCCAGAGCGTGTTCGACCCGCACACGTCCGGATCGCGGGCCTGGCTGTGGCTCGGCGAGCAGGGCGTGCTGACGCTGGTCGCCAATCTGGTCGGCGTCGTGCTCGTCTACCGGCTGTCGGGCAGATACCTGCGGCGACCGCCGGAGTGAGACCGCCCGTCGACGACGATCAGTTCGACGCGGGATCCGCGGCCGGGCTCAGCAGCACCAGCGGGATCTCGCGCGTGGTCTTCTCCTGGTAACCGGCGTACACCTTCTGCGCGGCGGTCACCCGCGGCCACAGCGCCGCCCGCTCCGCGGCGTCGGCGACCTTGGCGATCATCGGCACGCGCGGTCCGCTGCGCACCGAGACCAGGACGTTCGGGTTGTCCCGCAGGTTCAGGAACCAGGCCGGATGCGTCGGATCCCCGCCGCGGGAGGCCACCACGACGTAGGTGTCGCCGTCGACGATCGGCGCGGTGAGCATCACCGCGTGCTGACGTCCCGACTTGCGGCCGGTGGTCACGAGCTCGACCGACGGCATCCCGCCGAAGTCGTTGCCCAGCTTCCCGCAGCTGACCTTCAGCAGCACCCGGTGTGCCGTATTCATTGTCTTGAGAGCGAAATTCGATGGCATGAGGTTCCTCACCACGCTGAACGCGACCGAGCTCGGACGTTGCCCAGACTACCGGTACCGGATACCTGCGCAATAGCCCGGATCGGAGGCATTCCCGGTGCCGCGGCTACGGGGTCTTGCTACCGGAGGACTGTACGGTGGCGTGCGCGGCCAGTCCGTCCGCCATGCGCTGCATGGTGCGACGCATGACCGTGCGCATCAGCCAGCCCAATCCCCAACGGGCGGTGTAGGTTCCGTACCAGTGAATGGTGGTGCCGCCGTTCGCCGCCGGCACCAGGTCGACGACGGCCTGGTAGTCCCGGATGGCCCAGTTGAACTCGTCCTCATAGGTGAGGCGTTTCTCCTCGTCGAGGCCGATCAGCCGCTCGGCGGTCACGATTCGCCCGGTGCGGAACGCGCGGACCGTGCCGACCCGATCGCGGCCGTCGGGATCGAGGCCGCTGGAGCGCTCGGTGTCGAGCGCGTCGACGGTCGACCAGTCGGGCCAGGTGCGGGCGTCGATGAGCAGGCGCCAGATGTCGGCCGACGAGGCGGCCGAGGTCGCGGTCACGTCATAGCACTGCATGGCGGGAGATCCTTTCGTTCACTGCCTGCACCGGTCCCGGGCGCGAGAATTGCTGCGCCGCTTCGAAACTAGACAGGCGGCGAGCCGGAGACCAGGTGCGGGATTGCCGGACATCGATCAGTTCCTGCTGCGATAGACCGATGGCCGGACGCCGACGTGCCGCAGAAACGTCGTGGACAGCGCGCCGGGACTGGCGAAACCGCAACGGGCGGCGATCTGTTCGACGGTGAGCGTGGTGCCGGACAGCAACCGCCGCGCGTGCTCGATGCGCAGCCGGGTGAGGTAGCGGTGCGGCGTCTCGCCGGTCGCGGCCCGGAAGACCCGGATGAAGTGGAACACGCTCAGGTGCAGTTCGGCGGCGATGTCGGACAGCGTCAGCGGTTCCGCCAGCCGGTCGCGCATGATGGCGGTGGCGGCCCGGACCGCGGCATGCTCGGGACCGGCAAGGCGGTCCGGCTTACCCTCGGTGAGCAGGTGCGCGACCAGGAACGTCGCGGCGCTCTCGGCATAGAGATCGTTCTCCGGTTCGACGCCGGGCAGCGCGCGCACCAGCTGTTCGGCGAGCGCGTCGCCGGTCCGCAACCTGGCCGCCAGCGCCTCGAAGTCCGGACGCGGGCGGCCCGCCTGCGCCGCGACCCGATCAACGGTGGCCGACGGAATGTGCACCTGGACGGTGCGCAATGCGGACGCCCCGCGATAGCCGACCACGCTCGCCCGGCCGGGCACCATGAGTTCCAGCGTGCCAGGGACCCAGCGGCGCACCGAGTTCTCGTCCGCGCGGGTCCGCATGACCGCATCGCCCGCGACGCACAGCACGAGGTGCAGGTCGGCCACTGCGGGCAACGCGATGTGCTCGGCCTCGGTGGCGTGGTCGAAGGTCTGCACGAGCAGCGACCGCCAGCTGGCGTCGTGCCAGCTGCAATACGTGCGCCGGACCTGCGCGGGCAGGTCGGCGAAGTCCGCGTACGGTGCCAGATCGAAGGTTTGCGAGTCGAACACCACACCAGCGTAGGACGATGGGATGACTCCTACTGGACCTTGACCAGCTTCATCGTGCCCGCGCCGTCGGCGCCGGAGAGGTAGTCGATCAGCACGCGATCGCCCGCCTTCAACGGAATGTCGCTGTCCACCACCGGATCTCGTGCGACAACTTCCTCGCAGTCCTCGGTGATCAGGACCCCGAAGCCCTCGTACCTACCGGCGTACCACCTGTCGACGACCGCCCACATCCGTCAGCTCCCGCCTGTTGTTTGTGCCGTACGCCAAACTGTAGCCGCAGGTCAGGGCAATTCCAGGAGATTTGCCGGTGCGTGTCCGGCGGCGCAATCAGGTCGTTGTCTCCGCCGACCAGCTGGCCGACCGGCGAGCCGCGGTAATTGCCTGCGCCGCAAGAACGGTCGCGGTGGCGGCCATGGGCCGGTCAGAGAAGTAGGTCGACCCGGCGCGCGGTGCGGACGAATCCGATGTTCTCGTACAGCTGCGCGGCGCGGTTTCCGGCCGTGGCCGCCAGCCCGAGAGCAGGCAACCCCGCCGCCGCGGACGACCACAGGACGTGGCGAAGCAGAAGGGCGCCGACGCCGCGGTAGGCGGGCGCGGGATCACGGAACACCTCCGAGATCCACGGGCCTTCCGCCGGCGGGCTGCCGGGACGGTCCTGGACGAGTACCGCGGCGATACCTACGCCGCGGTCGCTATCGATCAGCACCGCGCTGGCGGGCAGCAGCGGGCCCATCAGGGTGCCCGACATCAGCGCTCGCAGCTCGTCGAACATGCCCGTGCGGTGGTCCGGGTGACCCGGCGGGTATGCGGCGGCATGGGTGGCGCGCAACAGCTCCGGGTCGATGGCACCGGCGGGGCGCGGAGACAGGTTCCGCGGAAATCGAATTCGCGCGAGTGGACGCGCGGGCTCGCGCAGTCCGAAGGTGTAGGTGTCGTACGCGTGCCGCACCCTCGCGCCGCGCTCGACCAGGTGCGCGCTCAGCGATGCCTCCGCCGTCGCGCCCCAACCCGCCAGATCCGCCATGATGCGGGCCGCCGCATCGGCGGGCGACGCCCCCTCGGCGAGGCACAGATCGTCCGCCCAGCGGAGATCCCGCCTGCTCTTCTCCCGGTAGTAGGCGAGCGGATATCCGCCACTGCCTCGCACCACCTCAGCGTCCATCGTCGATCCGATCTCCCATTTGCCCGTTTTCCGTAGCGAGACTACGGCGGCGGTGGTTCCGGCTGCACACTGTCGGCACTACTGCCAGGATGTGCGCATGGTCGATAGCGCGAATCCCGACGTACCGGTCTCGAACAACGCCTTCGATTACGACGCGGAGCTGCGTCATTACCATCGGCGGTTGCGCGCGGCGATCGAGGTGAAACCCGATGACCAGGTGCTCGACATCGGTTGCGGCACCGGGCAGATCACCCGCGACGCCGCCCGGCTCGCGCATCGGGGCGGCGCGCTCGGGGTGGACATCTCGACCACGATGCTGGCGACCGCGGTTCAGCTCAGCGCCGCCGAGGACGTCGACAACGTGCGCTTCGAACAGGCGGACGCGCAAACCCATCCGTTCCCGCCGGACCAGTTCGACCTCGCCGTCAGCCGATTCGGCACCATGTTCTTCGCCGATCCGGTCGCGGCGTTCACCAATATCGGCCGCGCGTTGCGGCCAGGTGCGCGCCTGGTGCAGCTGGTGTGGCAGGACGGTGGTCAGCAGGAATGGGCCGTCGCGATCCGCACGGCGCTGGCAGGCGCACCGATCGCCGCTCCCGAGGGCGGCGCGTTCTCCCTCGCCGACCCGGAGGTGGCACGGCGCGTGCTCACCGCGGCCGGATTCACCGGCGTCGAGGTCACCGACGCCTCCGAGCCGGTCTACTACGGCACGGATCCCGAGGCCGGTGTCGATTCCGTGCTCGCCTTGCGCATGGCGGGTGAGCTGCTCAGCGAGTTCGACGCCGCCGAAACCGAGCGGGCACTCGATCGCCTCCGCGCGATCATGACCGCACACCACACCGGCGACGGCGTCTGGTTCGGCTCGCGCGCCTGGCTGGTCACGGCCGGGATCTGAGCGGCGGTCAGGGCCAGTACTGCGCGCGAATCCTGCGTTTGAACAGCTTTCCGGTGTCCTCGCGGGGCAGATTGTCATCGAAGACAACGACTTTCGGCACCTTGTAGCCGGCCAGGTTGGCCCGGATGTGGTGGCGCACCGCCTCGGCGGTGACGCCCGCGGCCTCGACGTGGGCGGCGACCGCCTCGCCGAGATCGCTGTCGGGGACGCCGAATACCGCCGCGTCCCGGACGCCGGGCAGTTCGAGCAGGCAGGCCTCGATCTCGGCGGGATAGATGTTGACGCCGCCGGAGATGATCATGTCGGTGCTGCGGTCGTTGAGGTAGAGGAAGCCGTCGTGGTCCAGGTAACCGATGTCGCCGATGTCCAGGAAGCCGTCGCGTTCCATGTCGGCCCGCTTGCCCGGGTTCCGGTGGTAGGTGAAGTTCGGCCAGCCCGTCGGCGGTCGCAGGTAGATCCGGCCGGACTCGCCCGCGGGCAGCAGGTCGCCGGCCTCGGAGTAGATGCGGATCGCCGCGTCCGCGATCGGCGCGCCGACCGTGCCGGGATGGTCGAGCCACTGCTTGCTGTCGCAGGCGACGCAGCCGCCGGTTTCGGAACCGCCGTAGTATTCGCGCACGATCGGTCCGAGCCAATCGATGATGCGGCGCTTGATCTCCGGTGGGCACGGAGCCGCGGCGTGCACGATCACCTTCAGCGAGGACAGGTCGTAGCGGTGGCGGACCGGCTCGGGCAGGCGCAGCAGGCGGACGAACATCGTCGGGACGGCCTGGAAGTGATCGATGCGGTGGGCTTCGATCAGTCGCAGCAGTTCCTCGGGATCGAACCTCGGCATGATCGTGAGGTCGATGCCGGCCGCGGCACTGACGAGACAGTGCACGTTGGGCGCGGTGTGGTAGATCGGCGCGGGAACCAGGGTGCGCATCCCTGGCTCCAGACCGAACGTGCCGAATACCAGCCGGGCGAGGGCCTGGCTCTGTTCGGGCGTGGTCGAATCCCGGATGATGCCCTTCGGCCGCCCGGTGGTGCCCGAGGTGTAGATCATCGATTGCGGTGCCTGCGTGGGCGGTTCGGCCCACGGCTGCTGCGCGGCGAGCCAGTCCTCGTAGTCGAGGTGACGGCCGGTCGCCGGCGCGGATTCCCGGCGCACCTCGATCACGGTCCGGTCGCCGGCGACGGCCTCGACGGTCGGGACCAGATCGGTGTGGGCGAAGATGACCCGGCTGCCGCTGTCGTCGAGCAGGAAGGCGAGTTCGGCGTCCTGCCAATGCCAGTTCACCGGCACCGGTATCGCGCCGAGCAGCCCCGCCCCGAGACTGGCCTCGACGAACGCGACGTCGTTGTGCAGGTAGATCGCCACCCGATCGCCGGCCACAATGCCCTGTCCGGCCAGCCCGCCGGCCACCCGCGCCACCCGCACCCGCAGTTCGTCGTAGTCACGGACCGTCTGCCCACATCGGATCTCGGCCATTTTTCCTCAATCATCGTTGATCGAAACACGTGACCCACCAGCATAATTCGATTCGACCGACGATCGCCGGGGTACGCCGGATGTCGAAGCCGAGGATGCCGCGCCCCGGCGGCCGGCCCGCGGCAGCTGACTCAGGGCAGCTCGGTCAGGGCGCCGTCGCGATACTGCTCGCGGACGAGGTATCTGCGGACTTTGCCGCTGGAGGTCAGGGGAATCGAACCCGAGGTCACCAGAACGACGTCGTCGAGCCGTAATCCGTTGTGCTCGCCCACCGCTCGGCGCACGGCGGTAACGATCTCGCCCCTGTCCACCTCCTCGGCGGCTCGGTCCCGGTTCAGCTCGGCGACGAGAACCAGGGCCGGTTCATCGTGGTCGAGCACCTGGAAGGCCACGCAGCGGTCGGGGCGCAGCGCGGGATGGGAGTCCATCGCGGCGGCTTCGAGGTCGGACGGGTAGTGGTTGTAGCCGTCGACGATGATGAGGTCTTTGCGTCGGCCGGTGACGTAGAGCTGTCCCTCGTGCACGAATCCGAGGTCGCCCGTGCGCAGGAAGCGACCGTCCCGGCCGGTGATGGTGGCGGCGAAGGTGTGTTCGGTCGCCTCCGGTGCGTCCCAGTACCCGACGCCGATGCTGTTGCCGCGCAAGCAGATCTCGCCGACCTGGCCGTCCGGCAGCGGGGTGTTCGTTTCGGGGTCGGTGAGCACGAATTCGTAGGCGTCGTTGAGTTCACCGCTGGCGACCAGGCGGCGGCCGCCGCTCGACACCGGCTCCACCCGGCCCTTGGCGAGTGCGGTCGGATCCACGTCGACGGTGGTGAGCCCGCTGCCCCGGGGTCCGCCGGTCACCAGAAGCGTGGCCTCGGCGAGTCCGTAGCAGGGGAACAGGCTGTGCGCGTCGAAGCCGGACGGGCGGAAGTGATCGGCGAACGACGCCATGGTATCCGCACGAACGGGTTCGGCGCCGCAGAGCGCCACGCGCAGCCGGGACAGGTCGTAGCCCGCGACCTGTTCGGCGGACACTCGCCGCACACAGAGGGCGAAGGAGAAGTTCGGTGCGACGGTATGGGTCGCGCCGAACCGGGACATCGCCGCGATCCAGCGGGCCGGTCGCTGCACAAAGGCCAAGGGCGACATACTGATCACGGTCGAGTCGCTGTACACCGGATAGGTGACCATGCTCAGCAGACCCATGTCGTGGAACGTCGGCAACCAGGCCACGCCGACGCCCGCGCCGATCTGCCCGGTGACCAGCCGGAGATTGGCGAGCACATTCCCGTGGGTGAGCGCGACCCCCTTCGGTTCCCCGGTCGAGCCGGACGAGTACTGCAGATGGGCGATGGTGTCACCCGTGATGCCCGGATCGCGGTAGCCATCGGCCGCGGACAGGTCGACGCGGTCCGTCACCACCGTGCGCAGGCCCGCGAACCCCTCGGCCGTCGCGAGCACCGGCGCGAGCAGCGGCTCGATATCGGCACTGGTGAGCAGCAGCCGCGCACCGGAGTTGCCGGTGATGGACGCCAGCCGGGCGAGACTGTCCGTCAGCTTGTTCGGCTGCGGCGGCGCGACCGGCACGGCGATCACGCCGGCATAGAGGCATCCGTAGAAGCCGACCACGAATTCCAGGCCGGGCGCGTAGAGCAACAACGCCCGCTCCCCCGGCCTGGCCACCGATGCCAGATGCGCGGCCACCGCCCGGGCCGCGCGATCCAGCTGCGGGAACGTCATGGTCGCGGTGACCTCGTCGCCGTCACCGAGGTGCTGGAAACGCACCTCGTCCGGCGTGGCGGCGGCCCTGGCAGTGAGCATGGCCGCGAGGGTGGCGGGTTCGTCCGCGAAATAGGTTGTCATGGTTGCACTCCTGACGTCCGGTGCCGCACAGTCGATCCGGCACTGGCTGATTCGGCCGGGCGCAGCGGATAACGACGGGGCACCCGGTCGCCGACGACGGCCCCGACGTACCGGGTGCCGAGGCCGAAATGATGGACGTATCGCGCGGGCAGATCGACGCCGTCGACGCCCGAAACCTGCTCGCGCCCAGCCGGATCGACGCTCAGCTCGATCGTGTCGGGCGAGACCGTCAGCCCACTGCCCAGCCATTTGAGGTAGCTCTCCTTGGCCACCCAGTGGTGCAGGAACCGGCCTGCGTCCGCGCCGACCCGTTCCACCTCGCGCGGGGTCAGCACCCGCGGCGCCAATCCGGCCAGATCGAAATAGGCGTCCAGCGATTCGGCGTCGACCCCGATCGAGCCGGACCCCGCGATGGCGATGACGGCCAGCCCGGCGGTGTGCGTGAGGTTGAACGCCGGTGCCGCGCAGGCCAAACCCGGCTTGCCGTGCTCCCCCACCGAGAAAACCAGCTCCGCGGGCGGACTTCCCACATACGCGGACAGCACGCGCCGCACGGTCGCGCGGACGCGAATGTAGTCGGCGGCGAACGCGTCGGTATCGAATCGGTCGCTGCGCGCCAGCTCCGCGGCCGACAGCACCAGACGATCAGCGGGGGAACACTTTCCGCTCAGCCCGAACCACCACAGCGCGACACCGTCGGGCGCGATCGTCCGGCGCGGGGCGGTGTCGCCGCTCAGCACGAGCCGAGCACGCAGTGCCGCACCCGCCGGAGCACGGTGTCCCGGTGGGTGATCGGGAAGAAATGCCCGCCCGGCACCAGCCGGATGTCGACCCCGGCCGAACCGCACGCGGTCCACGGCTCGAGTTCGGCCATGGACACGTGCGTGTCAGAGCTGCCGCTGAGCACGGTGATCGGCACGTCCAGCCGCGGCTCCGGCTCGTATCGATAGGTCTGGTCGACCCCGAGGTCCGCCCGCATCAAGTCCAGTACCTGCGCACGCATCTGCGGGTCGTCGAGCACCTCCTCCGGCGTGCCACCGAGGCGGTACACGATCTCCAGCAGCGTCGCGTCGGAGGCCATGCGCACCCACGGCAGCCGCGACGGCTTGTCCGGCGCGCGCCGTCCGGACACGATCAGGTGCGCGGGCCGTGGGCCCGCCCCCGCGCTGAGCCTGCGGGCCAGCTCGTACGCGACCAGGGCGCCCAGGCTGTGCCCGAACAGCACGAACGGCTCGCGCCACGCGCCGTCCAGCACAGCAAGCAGGTCGTCGAGCAGCGGTCCGAGATTCTCGAACGGCTCGTCGCGCATCCGCAGTTCGCGCCCGGGCGGTTGCAGCGGCACCACGTCCACCTCGGGCTGCAACTGCTTACGCCACGGCAGGTAGGTCGACGCGCCGGCCCCGGCGTGCGGCAGGCAATACAGGGTCGTCACCGCGCCGCCGGGCGGCGGGTACGGCATCCATTTACGCGCGTCGATCGCGGGCGCGTTCATCGCCGGTGCTCCGCGGCGAGCGTGCGCACCGTGAGGTAGGCGGGTGGCGGCGGTGGCGGCGCCGGCGACGCGGCCAGCAACGTGATGCCGTCCTGCTCACCGATCTCGGTGAAACCGGCGAATCGATACGTGATGTACATGATCCGATTCCGTTCGGTCGGCACGTATTCCGCGACCAGCCGCGCACCGTCGGCCTGCGCCAGCCGGACCACATGATTCAGCAATACCGTCCCCACTCCGCGCGAGATCACCCGGCACGACATCAGCAGCAGCTTGAGCCGCCACTGCTCGGCACCGCGTTGCGCCAGCGCCAAGCCGACCTGCCCGTAGGTCCCGTACTTGTCTTCCAGCTCGGCCATCAGCAGCACATGATCATCGGAATCCGCATGCGCGGCAAGCTCTTCCGCCGAGTACATCACCCCGGTCGAGTTCAGCTGATTGGTCCGCACGACCAGCTCCTCGGCGCGACCGATGTCGGCCGGGCCTGCCGGACCGATGGTGAACCGCATGTCCAGCGTGGCCAGGAACTCGTCGTTCGTCCCGGAGAACTGATCCTCGGCCGTCGACCGTTCGATGCTCGCCCGGTACATGTGCCGTCGTACCCGCGAATCCGCCGTCACGTGCCTCGGCTGGAATTCCGGCCGGTCCGCCAGCCCCGCCGCCTCCTCCGCGTCGACGCAGAGCACCTCGGGATGGGCGAACCGGACCTCGTCCCGCTCCAGCGCCTGATCATCGACGAACGCCAGGGTATCGATGCCGATATTCAGCCGCTCGGCGATCGTCGCGACCGAGGCGGATTTGTTGTCCCAGCCGATCTGCGGATGCAGGAAGTACTCGGCGATCCCCAGTTCGGTGAGCTTGGCAACGGCGATCTCCGGATCGTTGCGGCTGGCGATGGAATGCAGGATGCCGCGCTCGTCCAGCGCGACGATGGTTTCCCGGATGCCCGGCTTGAGCTCGGTGACCGCGGCGTTCTCCAGCAGGATCCCGTCCCACAGCGTGTGGTCCAGATCCCAGACCACGCACTTGATGTAGCGCGGACGTGCACGCTCGTCTGCTGTCATCGGATTCCCTGCCCTCCCTGATCAATCGACCTCGACGACCCGAGCCTGATTGCGGCAGGCGTCGGTAGCGATGAGCACGTGTTGCATCTGGGTGCTGCCCTCGATGATCTCCATCACCTTCGCGTCGCGCAGATACCGGCCGACCGGATACTCGTCGCTGCATCCCCGCGCGCCGTGCAGTTGCACGGCGTCGTTGGCGGCGGCGACCGCGGCGGTGGCGGCGAATTGTTTGGCGATACAGGTCGACATGATGGTGTCCGGACTACCGGCATCCTTCAGCTGTGCGGCCTCGCGAACCAGCAACCGGGCCGCACGCGTGTTCGTCGCCATCGTGGAGATCATCTGTTGCACGAGTTGGTGTTCGCGCAGCAGCGCCCCGCCCTGGTGCCGCGCGTTGGCGTAGCTCACGCACGCCTGCAGGCACGCCTGCAGGATGCCGACACACCCGGCCGCGACGCTGAACCGGCCGATGTCGAGCACCCCCGTCGCGATGGCCAGCCCCATGCCCTCGGGCCCGATGATCGCGTCGGCCCCGACCCGGCAGCGCTCGAAGACGATCTCCGCGACCTGGCTACCGCGCGTTCCGGTGATGTGCGACACCGGAATTCGGCGGATCCCGGGGCTCGCGGCGTCGACCAGGAACGCGGCGGGCCCGCGCTCGGTGCGGGCGAACACGAGCAGCACGTCGGCCAGCTGGCCACCGGTGACCCACAGCTTGTGGCCGTCGATGACCCACTCGTCACCGTCCCGCTCGGCCGTGGCCCGCACCGCGGCGAAATCGCTGCCCGCCTCGGGCTCGGTGAGGCAGAACGCGCCGAGCGCGGCGCCGGTGACCATATCGGCCCGCCACCGCCGCTTCGCCGTCTCGGTCCCCCACCGATCCAGCGCGTACAACGCCATGGAGTGCACGGTCAGCAGGCTGCGCAGGGCCGAGCACCCGCGGCCCACCTCCTCGTGCGCCCGGGCCAGCGCGATCATGCCCGCACCGGTCCCGCCGTCGGCCGCGGGCAGCACCGCACCCCACAGCCCACGCTCGGCGAACTCGGTCACCATGATCGGGTCGATCCGCGCCGCGCGATCGAATTCGGCCGCCCGCGGCGCGACCACCTCGTCGACGAAGGCGGCCATCGCCGCCCGCGACCAGTCGTGGCGCACCTCGGTCCGCACGGCCATCAGGCCACCTCGGTGACCGTGCCACGACCGTCGCCGAGCCTGCCGACCAGCTCGGTCATCACGTCCACGGTGCGGAAGTTGTCCAGCGTCAGTTCGTCGTTGGGAATCCGGGCATCGAGGTTCTGCTCGATGAACATGACCAGTTCCATCGCGAACAGCGAGTTGACGAAGCCGCTTTCGAAGATGTCGTGGTCGTCCTGCAGCTTCCCGTCGGGGAACCGCTTGGCGACGAATGCACGAAGTTCGGCACGGGCATCGGAGAACATAACTGCGATCCTGTCGATTAGGGGGCACTTGGTTCGGTGGTACGAGCCCTCTCCCTATGTGTACGAGAAGAAGCCCTGGCCGGTTTTCCGGCCGTGTAGTCCGGCGTCCACCATCTTCTTCAGCAGCGGGCACGGGCGATACTTGCTGTCTCCGTAGAACTCCTGGAGGCCCTCGATGCTGTAGAGGATGGTGTCGAGCCCGATCAGGTCCGCCGTCTCCAGCGGCCCCGACGCGTGCCCGAAGCAGGACCGGAAGATCTCGTCGACCTCCGCCGCCGCGGCGACCCCGTCCTGCACCAGGAATATCGCCTCGTTGACCATCAGCATCAACACGCGATTGGACACGAAGCCGGGCATGTCGTTGACCAGGATGCCGCGCTTGTCCAGGTCGGCGAGCAACTGCATCGCGGTGGCGATGGTGGTCTCGGAGGTATGCCAGCCGCGGATCACCTCGACGGTGGATTTCATCGGCACCGGGTTCATGAAGTGCATGCCGATCACCCGGTCCGGGCGGTTGGTCGCCCCGCCGATCTTGGTGATCGGGATGCACGAGGTGTTGGCCGCGAATACCGTTTCGGGCGAACAGATCCGGTCCAGCTCCGGATAGATCTCGGCCTTCAGCGCCCAGTTCTCGGTGATGTTCTCGATGACGAACTCCGCCGGGGCCGCCTCACCGAGATCGGTGGTGTAGGTGACCCGCTGGGTCAGGTCCCCGTACTTCTCGGTGTCGTGACCGAACAGCCGCCCGGTGCGGGCGTATCGGACCACCTCGCTCTCGGCCCGGTCGAGCTGTTCGCGCGAGCGGTCCACGAGCACGACCGAGATCCCGTGCGCCGCAAGGGATTGGGCGAGGCCGGTGCCCATGACGCCGGCCCCGATCACTCCGACGAGTTTCATGTCCGTGCCTTCCTTTCGGCTGTGGCCGCCGCGAGCAGGTAGTCGGCCATGTCGGCGATCGTCGGCGCCTCGAACAGCGCCACCGTCGGGATGACGGCGCGGAACTGCTGTTTGATCGAGTTGATCAGTTGCAGGCCGACCAGCGAATTGCCGCCGGCCTCGAAGAAGTTGTCGTGCGGGCCGACCTGGTCGACGCCGAGGGCCTGCTGCCAGAGCTCGGCGAGGCGGCGCCGGTAGTCCTCGACGGTGCGCTCGGGTGGCTCGGCGGTGGCCTCCGGGGCCGCGGAGGTGTTCGCGCGCAACGGATCGCCGCCGCCGACCCAGGCGTCGAGGCGCTGGTGCAACTGACCCGCGGAGACCACCGCGCGGCGCGGGCCGCCCGCGATGAGCCGGTCGAGCACGGCGAGCGCGTCCGCGGCGGCGAACGAGTACTTGTCCAGCGATTCGGCTACGCCGGGGTGGTCGCCGCGCCGGACGGTCGCCTGCCAGGTGTCCCAGCAGGCGGAGCGCCAGGCGGACCCGCCGGGCAGGCCGCGCGTCGCGGCGAATTGGTCCTGGAACGCGTTGGCGGCGGCGTAGGCCGCGAAGCCGATGCCGCCGAGTACCGCCGACATCGAGGACAGCAGGACGACGAAGTCGGGGCGCTCGCCGCGGAGCGCGTCGGCCACCGCGATGGTGCCGTCGACCTTGGCACGGAAGTGGGCCGCGCTGATCTCCGGGGAGGTCTCGGCGATCGTGGTGAACGCGTCCGGCGACAGCACGCCGGCGGCGTGGATCACGCCGTCGATCGGGCCGAATCGTTTGCGCGCGTTCGCGATTGCCGCGGCGGTGGCCGCTCGATCACCGATGTCGCAGGACTGCACCATTACCTCGGCGCCGGCTTCGATCAGCGCACGCACGGCGGTCGCCTTCGCCAGGGACGCCTCGTCCGCCGCGGCGAGCGATTCCGCGTCGTCGAGATCCGGCAGCGGCGTCCTGGCGAGCAGGACCAGCTTCACCTCGGCCGCCGCGGCGGCCAGGTGCGCCGCGGCCTGGAGTCCGATACTTCCGGTGCCGCCGGTGATGACGTAGACGCCGCCGGCACGCACGTATGGCGTGGGTGCGTCCAGGGTCAGCGGCCGGAAGCGCCGCACCAGCCTGCGCCGGCCGCGGCGAGCGATCGCGGTGTCGGTGCCCGGCCAATCAGTCTCGGCGACAACGGCTTCGGCCAGCTCGTCCCACGAAACGTCCGCATCGTCGACCGGGGTGACCAGGTCGAGGGTACGCACGGCCAGGCCAGGGTATTCCTGTCCGGCGGTCAGCGCGGGACCGGTCACGGTGGTCTTGCCCGGATGCAGATCGTCCTCGGCATCGACGATCTGTGCGTGGTCGGTGACGACCAGTATCCGGCAGCCGTCGATGGCATGGCGGCCCAGCTGCCCGGCCAGTGCCATCAAGCTGTCGAACCCGAGACGCCGATGCGCCGCCACACCGGCGCGCGGGTCGGCGTTCGGGCCGTTCACCGACCACAGATGAACAACGGTGCGCGGCAACAGGTCCCGATCGGCCAGCGCGGCAACCAGGTCCGCGTAGTCGGCCGGCCGGTCGGGCCGGACGCGGTAGCCGTCCGCGCCGGAGACGCCGAATTCGGTTCCCGGAGCGACGGATACCCAGTCGACGCCGTCCAGGATCTTGGCCAGATGCCGGGCCAGTTCGGCACCGCAGCTGTCGGGATCGGTGAAGACGAGGTAGGGGCCCTGCCGGTCCGCGGAATCCGCGGCGGCCGCAACCGTGATCCACTGCGGTTCGAGGACTTCCGGTGCGCCGGTGGCCGCCGGGGCGAGCGCCCTGACCGGGCCGGGCCGGGCCTTCCCCGGTTCCGGCCAGAACTGCTGGTGCTTGAACGAATACGTCGGCAGCGACACCGACATGCCCGGCGAGCCGATGCGCGACCAGTCCACGTCCACACCGCCGGCCCACAGGCGGCCGAGCGTGCGGGCAACGATCATCTCGTCCGGATCGCGCGTCGCGGAGCCGCGCAAGGTCGGCTGCGCCGCGGCCCCGCCGGACCGCGCCAGCGTCTGACTGACCAGGCTGGCCAGCTGACCGGCGCCGAGATCGATCACCACGCACGGGTCCGATTCGGCGAGCGTGTACACCCCCTCGGCGAACTCGACCGTCGAACACATCTGATCCGCCCAGTAGCGCGGATCCCGCGCCTGTGCGTCGGTGATCCAGGTGCCGGTCAGGTTGGACACGAACGGAATGCGCGGCGCGCGCGGTTCGATGTCCGCGAACAACTCGATCAGCCGCTCCCGCAACGGATCCAGCAGCGGCGAGTGCATGGCGCGGGTGGTCGGCACCCGGCGCGCGGCGATCTCGTCCGCGGCGAGGCGCTGCTCCAGCCCGGCGATCGCCTCCTCGGTACCGGCGACCACGATCGTGTTCGGGCTGTTGATCGCGGCGCGGGACAGGTGCGGGCCGAGATACTCCGCGACGCGGTCCGCAGGCGCCGCGACCGTGAGCATCGCGCCGGCTTCGGCCTCGGCGACCAGCTGCGCGCGCCGAACCACCAGCGGTAATGCGACCTCGACCGGGAACACACCGGCCACGCAGGCGGCGGAGTACTCGCCGAGGCTGTAGCCGAGCAGGCCGCTCGGTTCGACCCCGTAGCTCTGCCACATCCGTGCCGCGGCATAGCTCAGCGCGAAGACCACCGCGTGCGCCAGGTCGATCCGGGTGACCAGCTCGCCGGCCGCGGTCGCACCGCTACGCAGAGCGGCGAACGGATCCGACGCCGCCGGTGCCGCATCCGAATACAGTGCCGTGCGCAGGTCCATGCCCAGCGACTCGGCCGCGATCTCGGCACACTGATCGATCGCGGAGCGGAACACCCGGTGCGATCGGTACAGGTCGCGGCCCATCCCGGCGAACTGATCGCCGGTGCCCGGCAACACGAATCGCACGGTCGGCCGCGGCCCCCGCGGTACCGTCGCGACCGGCACCCGGCGCCCGACCTCGTCGAGTGCCTCGGCGGCGTCCAGCAGTGACCGGAACGGGATCGCCGTGCGGCAGGGCATGGCGTCGCGCCCGGTCTGCAAGGTGGCGGCCACGTCGGCCGGCGCGAGTCGCGGATGGCTGCGTAGGTACTCCGAGATCGCGTGCGCGGTGTCGGTCAACGCCTCCGGCGAGCGCGCCGACAACGGCAGAATGTGCCACTGCTGCGCGGAATTCGGTTCGGTCGGGTCGAGCGGCGGCGCGGACACGATGACATGCGCGTTGGTCCCCGACCAGCCGAACGAGCTGACCCCCGCGGTGGCGGTCCGCTGCGCCTCGCGCGGCCACGGAATGTTCTCGTGCGGCAACCGAACCGGACCGGCGGTCCAGTCGATCGCCGGATTCGGTTCCCGCAGATGCAGATTCCGCGGAATGGTCCCCCGGTTCAGCGCGAGCACGGTCTTGATCAACCCGGCCATGCCGGCGGCCCCGGTGAGGTGACCGACGTTCGTCTTCACCGCACCCACGTACAGCGGACGCGCCTGCGCCCTCGCGGCACCGAAAACCTCGGTCAGCGCGCCGATTTCGATCGCGTCCCCGAGCTGGGTGCCCGAGCCGTGCGCCTCGACGAAATCGATGCTGTCCGCGCCGATTCCGGCGTTCTGCTGGGCCGCGCGCAGGACGGCGACCTGCGCGGCGCGGTTCGGCGCGGTGAGCCCGTTGCTCATGCCGTCCTGGTTGACCGCCGATCCGCGCACCACCGCGAGCATCCGGTGCCGGCGAGCCCGCGCGTCGGCGAGCCGTTCGACGACGACCGCGCCGCACCCTTCACCGAGCAGGAACCCGTCCGCCGCCGCGTCGAACGTCTTGCACCGGCCGTCGGCGGCGAGCATTCGCATCTTGCAGGCCTGCTGGTAGGTGTCGGGATGCACGATCGCGCTGACCCCGGCGACCACGGCGCGATCGCACTCTCCGTTGCGAATGCTGTTGATCGCCAAGTGCAATGCCACCAGCGACGACGAACAGGCGGTGTCGACCACCAGGCTCGGCCCGCGCAGGTCGAGCAGATAGGACAGCCGCCCGGCCGCGACGCTGGACGCGCTCCCGAGGCCGACGTACGGGTCGTCCAATTCACCGTGGCCGCGGTGGTCGACCAGCACGTTCGCATACCGCCCGTCGGCCATCATGCCGACGAACACCCCGGTGCGGCTCCCCCGGATCTGCTCCGCCGGGATGGCGGCGTCCTCGAGCGCCGCCCACACCGTCTCCAGCAGCATCCGCTGCTGCGGGTCCATCCGGACCGCCTCGCGCGGCGAGATGCCGAAGAACTGGGCGTCGAACCCGGCGAGATCGTCGACGAACGCGCCCTTGGTCGTGTAGGTCGTCTCCGGGGAATAGGGATCGGGGTCGAAGAATTGCTGTGCGTCCCAGCGTTGCCGGGGCACGTCGGCCGCGGCATCGATGCCGTCGGCGAGGTTGCGCCAGAACAATTGCGGCGTGTTCGCCCCACCGGGGAACCGGCAGGCCATGCCCGCGATGCCCACCGCGTGGTCGTCGGAATCCGGTGCGCGCACCCCGGATATCGGTGCGACCGTCTGCGCGAGCTCGCCGAATTCCGCTGCGGCAGTGTCTATTCGCGCGTCCGTGCCGACCAGCGCGGCACTCAATTGCTCGACCGTCGGATGCTCGTAGAGCAACGTCTCCGGCAGGCTCCGGCCCAGCCACTCCTCCAGCTCACCCGAAAGCCCGACGGCATCCGCCGAGGTCAGACCGTATGCGGCAAAGGTGGTGGTGCGATCGATAGCCGCCGGATTCATTCCGATGATCTGGCTTATCTTTTCTGCCACCCATTCCTCGATCGTTCGCCGATCGAAGCCACCGGACCCCACCCGATTCGTCTCCACCAATACCGCCCTTCAGACATCGGGGTCACGGCCTGAATGCGATCAGGGACAACTCGGCCCCCGGTGGCCCCGAATCTAGCACCGACACACCCACCTCGCAACGCCGCTCACCGCATACTACCGACCTGCACAAATTTGACTAAGGGTCGTTTGGGAAAGGGTATGCTGCTAGCTCACTCCAGGTCACATTCTCTCGTTGTCGACCAGATCTGCAACCCCCCAATAAGGGGGCTACTCATCGAATTCGATCCCCCCGATCGGGGGGTTTACAAACCGGCCGTCCGCTGCCATTAAGATAAAGCGGAACGACCCGTCGGCGAGAAATCGCGAAATGCTACGATGTGAGCAGCGTCACAGGTACTTCAATGGTTACACACCGGTAGGTCGGCTACCTTGAAGGCGGGGTGGGCTACAGGTTTGCCCATCCTGAAGCCGAGGTGTTATGAATTCGAATTAATTGATCAGAGGTCGACATTGCCTGAACTTTACCCGGGGGTAGTCAGCCGATTACTCGGACGCTCAAACACCAACGCCACCAGCAGTTTCCGACCGAAGTCGCGCGCCGCTACATTTCCGACCGCCAGGTCGCAGGACTAAGGATATCCCGTGGAAACTCAGCAGATCAGCTGCTCCACCGAAAGCATTTCGGCCACCTTCGCGGAGCGCACCGATACGCCGTTCGCGAAAACGCTGGACGGCTTGCGCACCAATCCGGATATGAAATTGTTCTGGGACTGCATCTGGACGCCACCGGAAACGCGTGAGCAATTCCTGGAGTACGCCGGCCAGTTACGCCGATTCGCGACCTTCAGCGGCGGGTTGCTCGGACGCAGCCCGGACTTCCTGGCCGGCATCGTCTCCGCCTGGGCCGCCAATGCCGACCATTTCGGCGACGGCGCGGACGCCGTCCGCGAGTTCCACCGCGAATGCCGCGCCGGCAATTGGATCCTCACCCACGCGATCTCCGACATTTCCGAACGCGGGCGCATTTCCGAAGACCACCTACTCAAAGTAGTGGCCAGGGATGCCGACGGTATTTACCTGAGCGGTTTCAAACAGCTCGCGACGCTCGCGCTCTATTCCGACGTGCTGCTGATCTACCCCTACCGCCAGCTGACCCCGGCCGAGGATTACACCGCGCTCTGCGTCGCCATCGAGCCCGACGGCAGCGGCGTCACCGTGCACTCCCGGCCCGGCTTCCGCGGCGCGCACGAGCTGCCGGACCAGTCCATCGACGCACTCGACGAACAGGACGCCATCATCGAGCTGGACCACGCCTTCGTGCCCAACTCGCGCGTCTTCATCGATGGATCCATCGACCGCTGCAACACGCTGCGGGCGGGCACCGGCATGACCCATCCCGCCTGGATCCAGGCCCTCGCCCGGATGGCCGCCAAGGCCGAGATGTACTACGCGCTGGCGCAACGCGTGCTCGACGGCGGCCGGACCTCGGTCAAGGAACCCGCGGTGGTGCTGGCGAAACTGCGTCGCTTCGCGGAGAGCACCGAACGCGATTTCCGCGCCGCGCTCGACTCGGCCGGTTTCGACGAACGCTACGGCTTCTGGGCCGCCGAGCGCAGCCTGCTGCTGCAGGGCATCGGCAACTTCACCGAGCGCATCGAGGGCGCCTCGACGCTGCTCGCGCAGGTCGCCGGGCTGGACCTGATCTGCCCCAAACCCGGGCGTACGACGCAGCACGGCCTCGTTCCGGCCGCACCGCAGCTCTCCGATTGGACGTTGTTCACCAACCTTTCCTCGGGCGCCTACGGATATCGACAGAACAAATACGAGCTGGCCTTCGTCGGTGATCCCGATCGGCTCGCCGCTGGCTGACCGGCGGAGCACCGACCGAAAGAGAGGTATGAACGACATGCTTAACCGGAATCGCCTGATCGAAGCGCTGGAGCCGTTCAGCGGATACGTGCAGTCGGCCGTGCTGTACAACCTGATCGAACACGGTGTGCTGGAACAGATCGTGGTGAACGAGGTCTCGGCGCGCAAAGCGCTGGAGTCGGTGGTCACGACGCCCGAGCGGGTCGAAGCGCTGCAACTGTTCCTGCGCACGGCGGGCTACATCGACAACGATCGGGCCACCGACAAGCTCGTGCGGATCTGGGAGGCGCGCGGCTGGTATCAAATGATGATCGGCGGCTACGGCCGGACCTTCCTGGATATCGGCCGCGGCTTCGCCGACCCCGCCGCGGTGCCGCGCGACGGCCGCATGGTCGGCGTCGGCAGCTGCGAGATCAGTGTGCACGACGCGATACCGCTGATGTACCGGGTGCTCGACCAGCGGGGCAAGAGCTATCGCAGCGGCATCGACCTCGGCTGCGGCAGCGGCATCTTCCTGACCACGCTGGCCGAGAAGTACGCGGACATGCGGCTCACCGGCATCGAGCCGAGCCCCGAGGGCGCCGCGGCCGCGGTGGAATTCGTCGCCGGGTCGGTGCACGCCGACCGGATCGAGATCGTCAACGCGGACGCGATCGGCCATCTCGAGCAGACCGACGCGCACTACGACTTCGGCATCATCAGCTTCGTCATCCACGAAATCCTCGGCCAGGAGGGCGAGAACGGCGTGCGCAGGTTCCTGCGGACGTTGTTCGACAACAACCCCGGCATCGAACTGCTGGTCATCGATATCGACTACTGCTGGGACGACGCGGAGAAGATGCGCGACCCGCACCGCACCAACTACTACAACCACTATTTCCTGCTGCACCCGTTCACCGACCAGCGCCTGGCGCCCAAGCAGTACTGGACGGACCTCTACGACAGCGCGGGACTCGAGGTGGTGGTGGACGACGTCGACACCCCCGGCCTGGACGAGACCGGGATCGTGACCGCAATGCTGTTGCGGGCCAAGGAAAACCGAGATGACTGACTATACCGACAGCCAGGCGGTCTCCCGGCTGAGCTCGGGGCCGCGGACCTTCTTCCGCCTGCCCTACCGGCCGGTCCGGGAGCTGACCGCCGAGGACGGGGTGCACGCCGTCATCCTCGGCGTGCCGATCGACGGTGCGACCGGCTATCGCAGCGGCGCCCGCTTCGGGCCGGAGGCGGTCCGCTCGGCGAGCACGCTGGGCCGGCTGGGCAGCCGGGAACGCGACCTGGTCATCACCGACCTGCTCACCGTCGTCGACGGCGGCGATGTGCACATCGTGCCCGGCTACCACCTGCAAACCCTCGAGCTGATCGAGAGCAGCGTCAGCGCGGTGCACGAGGTCGGCGCGCTGCCGATCCTGGTTGGCGGCGACCACAGCCTGGCGATCGCCGAATTACGCGCGGCCGCACGCAAACACGGGCCGCTGTCGCTGGTGCAGCTGGACGCGCACCGAGACGTGCTGGACAACTACTTCGGCATGAAGCACTTCCACGGCACGGTGTATCGCCGCGCCGCCGAGGAAGGCCTGATCGATCCGACGACCAGCATCCAGATCGGCATGCGCGGCAGCGTGCCCCGGGAGGACCTGGCCGACGACGGCCTCGGTTTCACCGTGATCCACTGCGAGGACGCGCTGGACATCGGCCCGCGCGAACTCGGCCGGATCGTGCGGGACAGGGTCGGGTCGAATCCGGTCGCACTGACCTTCGACATCGACTTCGTCGATCCGTCGTGCGCCCCCGGCACCGGCACCCCCGAGGTCGGCGGGCCCTCCTCGGCGTTCGCGCTGCGGCTGCTGCGCGAGCTCGACCTGCCGGATATCCGCACGGTATCGCTGGTCGAGATCTCGCCGCCGTACGACTCCGCCGACATCACCGCGCACCTCGGCGTCGCGGTGATCTTCGAAATCATGACCATGGCCGCTGCCGCCCGGCGGACCAAGACGCAACAGGATGGTCGTTTGCATGCCAGATAACATCACCGACCTGGAAGTCAAGGCGCTGGTCGACGGGGTCAACCTGTCCGACGGTCATCCACGAATGTCGTTGTCCAGCAGTCAATCCGAGATCGTGGCCGGCTTCCCGGAGGTCTTCGCGCAGACGCGCAAGCTCCCGGTGGACGTGGTCGAGCGGAGTGCGCGCACCGCGTTCCTGTCCTCGATCGGGCAGCACGGCGCGCTGGCCGACGACGTCGTCTTCCGCAGCTGCTACTCCTCCTCGACCGCGATCGACATGATCGGCAAGGCGATTCGCCTCGCCGACCGCCGAGTGGCGATGGTGGAGCCGACGTTCGACAACCTGCACGACCTGCTGGCCGGTCACGGGCTGTCCATCCACGCGGTGGCCGAGTCCGAATTGGCCTGCGGCACACTCGAAGACGTGATCCCCGCGCACGGCGTGCTGTTCACCGTCTCGCCGAACAATCCGACGGGCACCGTCATCGACGCCGATCGCCTGCACCAGATCGCCGCCGCGTGCGCCGACCGCGACACCGTGCTGGTCATCGACTCCTGCTTCCGCGCACAGGATCTGCGCGCCCAGTACGACATGTACGCCGTGCTCGGTCAGTACGACCTCGACTGGGCGACCATCGAGGACACCGGAAAGCTGTGGCCCCTACAGGAATTGAAGGCCGGTTTCCTGAACTGGAACGCGGGCAACCCGCTCCCGCTCGCCCGGATGTACTCCGACCACATGCTCTCCGCGTCGCCGTTCATCCTGCGAATCGTCGAATTGTTCGCCGAGGACGGCCGGCACGGCGGCTACGACCGGCTGCGCGGCGGCATCCAGAGCAACCGCACCCTGGCCCGCGACCACATCAACCTGGCACCGGCCTATCCTGAATCCAGGATCTCCGTCGATACATTCCGGCTGCCGGAAGGCGTCGAGGCCAGCGCGCTCTACACCGAACTCGGTGAGATCGGGGTGCACGTGCTGCCCGGCGAGCTGTTCTACTGGGCCCAGCCGAAACTCGGCACCGATCTGATCCGAATCTCGCTGGCGCGCGATCCGGAAGCCATCGTCACCGGCTGCCAGCGCGTGGACCAGCACCTAGAGGCATGGAGGCGTGTTGTCATCAGGTGATCGCGCAACGGTGGTCCTGTTACAGGCGAAACAGTCGCTCGGCACGGTCGGGCTGGCCGAGTTCGGCTCGGCCGTCACGGCCACCGGCGCCGAACTACGGATTCTGCGCACCGGCGAGGTACCGCTGATCCGCGAAGGCGATGTGGCACTGCACGATATCGGCGACGAACGAATCGCCGACATCGACGAGTGGGCGTCGCTGATCCCGGCCGCGACCACCGCGATCGTCACCAATGACGAGTACCTGCTCGGTGTCGCCGCACGGCTGTGCGGCGATCTGGGCCTGCCGACACCCATCCCCGCGGGCTCGCTGGAGAACTACCGGCACAAGGGCGTCATGCGCCGCACCCTGGAGGCGGCCGGCATCCCGGTCCCGGAGACCCTGATCATCGCCGGCGGCAGCGTCGAAAAGGCGGGCGGCTGCACCGGATTCGCCGACGACGAGCTGGTGATCGTCAAACCCGCCGCCGAGGCCAACCTGCGCGGCATCCGGACCGAACGGTTCGGCGCCGTCGATCTCACCGCGCTGAGCGACGATCTGGTGGAACGACTACTCGACGGCCCGCAATACCATTCCGAAGTGCTCGTCGTGAACGGCACTGTGACGCATCTGTTCTCGGGGCTCTACATCCGCTCGCTGCTCGATCTCACCCGCGGCGGCGGCTCCGGCTCGGCCAGGACCGACCCGGCGACCGAGGCGAAGCTGGCCGACCTGGCGATCCGGACGTGCACCGCCCTCGGCCTCGACGGCACATTCACCGCGCACGTCGAATACTTGTCCAGCGGTGGCGCTTTCGAGGACGTCGTGGTCAGCGAGGTGTGTGCGCGGGCATCCGGCGGCGAGGTCCCGTTCCAGTCCAGGATCATCACCGGCATCGATCTGGAACTGCTCAATCTCCGGGTGCAGGCCGGGCTCGGCTGGGACGAACCGAAGGCCGACGCCGACGCCTCCGGCGGCTGGATGTGGCGCGTCGGCCAGCCGATCGCCGGCGCCGAACTCATCGAAAACCATAACGTCGAAGCCACCTTCGACCGCATCCGGCTCGGCGGACGCGCGCGGCTCACCGGCCGCACCGACGCCGTACTGGCCGCGCTCGAACTGCTGGCCACCGCGAACGAGGTGCCGTGAGTGGCGAGTGAGCGCAGGCCCATCGATCGGTCCCGGCGGCACGGGAAACCGTTGACCGACTTCGCCTTCCAGGAGTGGAAGGCGCCGACGCTGCCGCCGCCGTGGGAGCTCACCCCGGTCACGCCGGACACCCCGGCCGAGATCGACCAGGTGGTCGAGTGGATGGCGCGACCGCACGTCGAGTTCGCGATGCACAAGGACTGGGACCGGGCCGGCTGGCAGGACGAGATCGAATTCCAGTTCTCCGACAACAAGACCCGGCCCTTCCTCGTCGGCCAGGACGGCAGGCACGGCGGGTACGCCGAGCTGTACTTCGCCGCGCTCGACGTGGTCGCCGACTACTACGACACGCCCGAACACGATATGGGCATGCACGGCTGCATCGGCGAACCCGACTACTTCGGCTACGCCCTGCCGTTCTGGGTCGCGCTCATCGCCGGCCTGTTCGAGACCTATCCGGAGTGCACCGGCGTGATCTCGGACCCGTCCGCCGCGAATCAGCTGGTACGCACGCTGAATCGGAGCGTGTGCAAGGTGGTGGACGGCCACGAGCTCGGCGAGATCGATCTGCCGCACAAACAGGCCGCGCTGTTCCGGTTCGAGCGCGCGAACTTCTATGCCGCAATGCAACGCCAAGGGGGTGTCGACGTTGTCCTCCGTGAACTCGGTGGTCACTGATCCTGTTCGCTGGTTCCTACTACACGGCCCGCTCCGCCTGCTGCCCGACTCGATGCTGGGTGACGCCGACGACGTCGGCCGGCTCTTCCTCCGGCCACCGGCCAAGGGCGACCCATACCGGGCGACCCTGACGAAGATCGGCGCGTCGGCCGGCGTGCACGACAGCGCGGCCGGCCTGGTGATCACCGGATACGAAGAGAGCGAGGAGATCCTGCGCAGCAACGACTGGTCGGCGGACCAGCCCGTTGCGATTCCGCCGACCGCCGGGTTCTACCGCTGGCTGACCAAGCGGTCGGTGCCCATCGCGCTGGACGCCCCCGCCCTGGTCTTCATGGATCCGCCCGAGCACACCCGGCTGCGCAAGCTGGTCTTCCCGATGTTCACCCACCGCGCGGTGACCGGCTCGGTCGACATCATCACCAAGCACACCGACGCGGTGCTCGCCGAACTCGACGGCCGCGAGAACATCGACCTGGTCGCGGATTTCGCCCGCAAGATCCCGATCCGGGTCATCTCCGACTTTCTCGGCATCCCCGATCTCGGCGACGACATGCTCGACTCGCTCGGCGGACACGGCGCAAAGCTGCTCGATGTCGGCATCACCTTCCCGGAATACCGGCGCGGGATGACCGAGGCGCGCAAGTTCACCAAGTTCGTCGAGGACTGCACCAAGGACCCGGACATGCTCCAGGACGGGTTCCTCAAGGACTGCGTCCGGATGCACGCCGGCGGCGAACTCACCTTCGCCGAGCTGCTGACCCTGGTCGGGTTCGTCTTCGCGGCCGGCTTCGAGACCACGGTCAGTTTCATCGCGAATTCCATCGTCACGGTGCTGGAACACGGACTCGGCACCGAGGTGCTCGCCGACGGACGCCTGACCGACCCCTGGTTCGAGGAGCTGCTCCGCTACGACTCCCCCATCCAGCTCACCCATCGCACCGCGCGGGTGGAGACCAAGATCGGCCACCGGGTCGTCGCGCCCGGCACCGGGGCCCTGATCTGGGTGGGCGCGGTCAATCACGACGCGCGCGCCTATCCGAATCCGGGCCGGCTCGACGTCGAAAACGTCGCGGCGCGAACGAGTATGAGCTTCTCCACCGGCGTGCACCGGTGCCTCGGCGCGTCGTTGGCGAAGGTACAGGGGCAGGTCGCGGTCGGCAGCTTCCTCTCCGCGTACCCGGACGCCCGGCTGCTGCCGGGCCGGCAATGGCGGGATTCGATTGTCCTGCACGGACATATCCGAGTTCCCTTGGCGTTGACCAGCGAACGCTGATGGGCGCCGTCACGGTGGATCCGACGACGCTCTACTGTCTCGGCGCCTCCACCGACGCGGCCGCCGTCGCCGACGAACTGCGCGGGCTCGGGGTGCGCGTCGAACCGGCCGCGGCGGGAACGGTGCTCGCGCACACGATGATCGCGCTCGCCGCGCACGACCTCACCGACGCCGAGCTGGCCGAAACCGCGGCCGCGACCACGGATTCCTGGGTGCACCTGGTCTCGTCCGGGCCCAGCTACCCGCACATCCCCGAGCTCGCGCGGAACAATCTCGTGACCAGAAGCGCGCGGGCCTATGCGCCGTCGCTGTCGGAGTATGTGATCGCCCAGCACGTACTGCACTGTGCCAGGGACACGTTCGAGGAGGTACCGAAGCCCTTCCACCGGCGCGCCGCCCTCGTGGTCGGGTACGGGGCGTTCGGCCACACCGTCGCGGCGACGCTGGCCGGACTCGGTGCCACCGTGACCGTGGTCCGTCCGCGTTCGCGCACCGCGCATCCCTTCGGCAGCACCGAGGCGGCGCCGCTCGACCGCCTGCCGAACCGGTTCGCCCACCTGATGGTGGTCGCGCTGCCCGGACTGCCCGAGGTCACCGGCTTCATCGATGACGCGCTGCTGCGCTGTCTGCGCCTGGACGGTCACCTGATCAATCCGGCGCGATCGTCCCCCGTCGACGCCGACGCGCTGCTGCGCTGGCTGGCCGCGGGCACCGGCAGGCTCACCACCGACGTCGAGACCGATGACCGCGCGGAGTTGTTGCGCCCCTGGGCCGCCAAGGGGCGGGTCACACTCACCCCGCACATCGCCTGGCGGCCGTGGGACGGGGATCCGCTGTATCACCGAGATTGGGCGGCGATCTTCACCGCGGGCACCCACGCCGCGCCGACGATGCGGGAGCGGTCCCTGTGCCTCGACCCGCGGACGATCGCCACGGACTACCTGATTCCCTGACCACCCGTCCCACTGGAGGCCCGATGCCGTTCTGGTTGATAGCGATCACCTTCGCCGTATTCGTCTTCTACACCGACGATTACATGATCGCGGGCGTGCTCCCGGAACTCGCCGCCGACCTGGGCATCTCCGAATCCACGGCGGGCCAGCTGGTTTCGGCCTACTCGCTGGTGCTGGTGCTCGGCGCGCCACTGATCGCGTTCGCCTCCGCCCGGCGCAGCAGGCTCGGCGTCTTCGTCGGCGCCTCGGTCGTGTTCACCATCGCGAATCTGCTCGCCGCCGTGGTCGATTCGTTCTGGCAGTTGATGATCCTGCGGGTGATCGCCGCGGGGGCGGCGGCCGCGTGCCTGCCCGCGATGTTCGCGCTCGCGCCCACGCTGGCCCCACCGGAGAAGCGCAGCGCCTACATCGGCATCGTGTCCACCGGCATCGTCGGCGCGCTCGCGGTCGGCGTCCCGTTCGGCACGCTCTGCGCCAGCGTCTTCAGCTGGCGGGGCAACTTCGTCGCCTTCGCCGGATTGAGCGTGCTGTCGATGGCGCTGTTGTTCTGCGTGCGCGGGCAGCTGCGGGTGCCGGGCGAGTTGGTCTCGGCCCGAACGCATCTCGCGGCGCTGTCCAGCAGGCCCGTGCTGACGGTGTTGCTGGGCAACACGATCCTGCTCGGCGGCGCGCTGATGATGTTCACCTACTTCGGCCCGTTCGCCGCCGACTTCTCGAATTCGTCACTGCGCCAGCGCGGTCTGCTGTTCGCGGTGGCGGGTACCGCCGGTCTGATCGGTTCGGTGGCCGGCGGCATCTACGTGGACAAGAAGGGCGCGTCGACGGCGCTGCGCATCGGCTTCGGGCTGTTCCTCAGCACCATGATCGCCTTCGCCGTCCTGACCACCTTCGCCCCCATCCCGATGGTGGTGCTGGTGGCGCTGACGCTGGTGTGGTCGTTCTCCCTCTACTGGAACACCCCCGCCATGCAGACGATGCTGCTCGACGCCGCACCGGATTCGGCGACCCAGGTGCTCGCGCTCAATTCGTCCTCCACCTACCTGGGCGTCACCCTCGGCAGCATCGCCGGCGGCATCACCCTGGCGCTGTTCAGTCCCTTCGCCCTTCCGATCGCCGCCGCGACACTCAGTGCGGTCGCCCTCCTCGTGATCGAGGTCCTCGGGCGGCGCGCGCCGGCGACGGAACGGCTCCAGCACGACCCGGCGGAAAGGACCACCCCATGACCGGCACTTACCCACCGGCCCCGCGGCTACCGCGACTGCTGCAGACCGTCTTGCACACCAAGCGGCATGCCCAGTTCCTTGGCGCGCAGGCGCGGCGCTTCGGGGATGTGTTCACCGTGCGGCTGTTGCCCCCGTATCCGGCGCGGATCGTGGTGTTCTCCCGGCCGGAGCACATCAAGGAGATCTTCGCCTCCGACCCGGCGGATCTGCATGCGGGCGAGGCGTATCGGGAACTCGCGATGATCATGGGCGAGCATTCGGTGCTGCTGACCGACGGCAGCGAACACGCCCGCGCGCGCAGGCTGCTGCTGCCCGCGTTCAACAACGCGGCGCTGAGCGGCTATCGCGCGCTGGTCGAGGACATCGCCAAGACGCAGGTGGAGCGGTGGCGCGCCGGGACGACCGAGCACATCCTCGGCCGCATGGAGGAGCTCACGCTCGACGTGATCACCCAGGTGGTCTTCGGCGTCGCCGACGAGCGGCGCCGGGACGCGCTGACCCCGCAGCTGCGCCGGGTCACCGATATCAGTCCGGTGGTGCTGCTCGGCTGGAAATGGCCGTGGCTGCAACGCTTCGGGCCGTGGCAGCGGTTCAGCGCCACGCTGACCGGCATCGACGAGCTGCTCTACGCCGAGATCGCCGGCCGCCGGGCCCATCCGGAGATCGATCAGCGCGCCGACGTGCTGTCCCGGCTGCTCGCGGTCGGCTCCGGCAACGACCCCGCCACCGAACCGCTCAGCGACGCGGAGCTGCGCGACCAGTTGGTCACGCTGCTGCTCGCCGGGCACGAGACCACCGCGTCGGCGCTGTCGTGGGCGCTGCACGAGCTGGCCGCCGCGCCGCAGGTGCAGGAGCGGGCCAGGCAGGCGGCCAGGGACGGGGACGACAAGTACCTGGAGGCGGTGGTGAAGGAGGCCCTGCGCCACCGCATGGTGATCGGCCGGGTGCAGCGGCAGCTGACCAGGGACATGACGATCGGCGGGGTATCGCTGCCCCGCGACACCAGGGTGTCCACCTCGATCGTGCTCGCGCACCAGAATCCGGCGAATCACCCGGCGCCGGAACGCTTTCGACCGGACCGCTTCCTGGACGGCTCGGTCGCGCCGAACACCTGGCTGCCGTTCGGCGGCGGGGTTCGCCGCTGCATCGGGGCGGGGTTCTCCTTGATGGAGGGCGCCGTGGTGCTGCGTGCAGTGCTGACGCGCTATCAGCTCACGCTGCCCGGCGAGCCGGAGCGCGGACGGGTCCGCAACATCACCAACGTGCCCGCCCGCGGTGCCCGGATCGTGCTCACCGCGCTGCCCTGACCGGCGAATTCAGAAGGGCAACACGGGAACCGCGTCGAGCAGGGCCCGCGTGTACGGATGCTCCGGATGTTCGAGCACCGTCTCGGTGGCGCCACGCTCGACGATCTCCCCGTCCTTCATCACCAGCAGCTGATCGCACAGCTGCTGGACGACGCCGACGTCGTGCGAGACCAGGATCAACGACAGCCCGAACCGCTGCACCAGATCCCGCAGCAGCTCGATGATCTGGGCCCGGGTGGACGCGTCCAGGGCGGAAAACGGTTCGTCACCGACGAGCACCTTCGGATTCGGCGCCAGCGCGCGGGCGATCGCGATGCGCTGCCGCTGTCCGCCGGAGAACTCGTGCGGATACCGCAGCGCCGCATCGGGTTCCAGCCCGACCGCGACCAGCAGCTCGGCCACCCGATAGTCGTGACTGCCCGGAATTCGCAGGCACTCCAGGGGTTCGGCGATCGAATCGCCGACGATCATCCGCGGATCCAGCGAACTCAGCGGATCTTGCAGCACCACCTGCACTTCCCGGCGGAACCAGGCCAGATCGCGACCGGCCACCGGCTTGCCCTGATATCGGACCTGCCCCGCGTCCGGCCGATCGAGAGCGAGCAGCAACCGCAGCAACGTCGACTTCCCGGAACCGGATTCGCCGACGATGCCCAGGTGACTGCTTTCGGCGAGGGACAGGCTGACCTCGCGCACCGCATGCCGGATCGGCGGCGCGTGCCGCAGGCTGGTCCGCGGCAGCCGGAACGACCGGCGCAAACCCGTTGCCTCGAGCAGGATCACGACACCACCTCCGGAGAACCGCTGTCGACGCCGAGCGTGCTCGCCCGCCGGAACGACGTGGCCCGCGCCACATCCAGCAGCGTACGCAGATACGGGTCGCTGGACCCGTGCAGGATCTCGGTCAGGTCGCCGTCTTCGAGCACCTGCCCCTTCCCCAGCACCAGCACGCGCCGCGTCACCTGTGCCAGCACGGCGAGGTCGTGCGTGACGAACAGCAGCGCCGAGCCTTCCTCGTCCACCAAATCCGCGAGCAGCGCGAGGATTTCGGCCTGCACCGTGACATCCAGGGCCGTCGTCGGTTCGTCCGCGATCAGCAGCGCGGGCTTCGCGGCCAGGGCCATCGCGATGCCGACCCGCTGGCGCTGCCCGCCCGAGAGCTGATGGGGAAAGGCGCGCACGATGTTCGCCGGATCCGGCAGCCCGACCCGGGCGGCCAGCTCGGTCGCCGCGGCCAGCGCCTGCCGCCGGCCCATACCCTGGTGCAGCCGAAGCGGTTCCGCGATCTGCCTGCCCACCCGCATCAGCGGATTCAACGCCGACAGCGGTTCCTGGAACACCATGGCCATCCGGCTGCCGCGGATCTTCGACAGCGCGCGGTCGCTGCGCCCGAGCAGCTCGACGCCGTCGAGCAGGATGCTGCCGCGCACCCGCGCCTCCTCCGGCAGCAGGCCCATGATCGCCAGGGCGAGCAGGGATTTGCCGGATCCGGAGACGCCGATCAGCCCGAGCCGGGCGCCGGCCTCGACCCCGAAGCCGACCTTGTCCAGCAGGACCCGGCCGTCGATCTCGACCGTCAGGTCGGTCACTCGCAGCAGCGTCATGGCGTCGGCACCCCTTTGCGCAGCCGCGGATCGGTGACGCTGCGCAGGGCGTCACCCAGCAGATTGAAGCCGAGCACGGTGAGCGCCACCGCCAGGCCCGGCCACACCACGAGCAGCGGCCGCACCTTGATGTAGTCCTGTTGTGCGCGCAGGATGCCGCCCCAGGACGGCGCGGACGGCGAGCTGCCGTACCCGAGGTAGGTCAGCGCCGCCTCGGCGAGCACGGCCAGGGCCATCACCCAGGACAGCTGCACGATCAACGTCGGCGCGATCGCGGGCAGCAGGTGTTTGCGCACGATCCGCGCGGTGGACGCGCCCGCCGCCCGCGCGGCGAGCACGAAATCGCTGGTCAGTACCCGAGCTACCTCACCGCGCGCCACCCGCGCCACCGCGACGCCCGAGCTGATGCCGATGGCCACCGCCACGGTCAGCATCGATCCGCCGTAGACCGCCGCGAGCACCATCGCCAGCAGCAGCGCCGGGAACGCGATCATGATGTCGATCAGCTGCACCACCACCGAGCCGACCGCGTGCGGCGTCAGCTGCGCGCCCAGCGCCAGGATCAGGCCGAGCGTGCCCGCGATCGCCGCGACCACCAGCGCCACCGCGAGCGTCTGCCAGGCGCCGGCCAGCAACTGGCTGAACACGTCGTGCCCGACCCGGTCGGTGCCGAGCAGGTGGCCGTCGCTGAACGGCAGCAACCACGCCTTGCTCGGATTGGTCGCCTGCGGGTCGTACGGCGTCCAGCACAGCGCGATCAGGCTGGCGACCACCAGCGTGCCGACCACGGCGAGGCCGAAGATCCCGCTCGGCCGCCGGATCAGCGCGCCGAGCGCGACCTGCACCGCACGCCGCCTGCGCAGCCATTTGGGTCGGTTGACGGCGTGAATCACAGCGTGGCCTCCAGCCGCGGGTCGATGAGCCGGTGCACGATGTCGACGGCGAAGCCGATGGCCAGCACCGCGCTGACGATCAGCAGCACCTCGCCCTGGACCTTCACCAGGTCCCGGTTCGCCACATCGGAGAGCAGCATGCTGCCCACGCCCGGCAGGGTGAACACCCGCTCGATCACCACGGCCCCGACGATCAGGACCGCGAATTGCAGCCCGAGGATCGACACCACCGAGGGCGCGGCATTGCGAAAACCGTGCCGCACCAACGCCTGGGTCCGGGTGAGTCCCTTGGCCCGCGCGGTCCGCAGATACTCCGAATACAGCACGCCGAGGATCGCCGAGCGCACGAAGCGGAACAACACCGCGCCCTCGGAGATGCCCAGCGTCACGCACGGCAGGATCAGGCTGCGGATCGCGGCGCCGGGGTCGGCCCAGCGATCGGCCGGAAAGCCCTGTGCCGGGAGAAGTTTCAGCTCCACCGCGAACACCAGGATCAACAGCATGGCCAGCCACAGACCCGGCACCGCGATGCCGAGCTGGGACAGCGCGTTGGCCGCCTCGCCGGTCCGGCTGCGATGCCGCACGGCCGCCCAGGTGCCGAGCGGGATCGCCAGACCCAGTGCGATCAGCAGTGATCCGACGATCAGCGGGCCGGTGACGGCCAGCTTCTGCTCCAGTTCGGCGCCGACCGACGTTCCGTTCAGCTGTGAATGACCGAAGTCACCGTTGAACACCCCGCCGATCCAGGACAGGTACTGCGCGGGCAGCGACCGATCCAGGCCGAGGTCGGTCCGGATGGCCGCGATCTGCTCCGGTGTCGCCTGCAAGCCGGCGACGGTGGCCGCGACATCGCCGGGCAGCAAGCGCAGCATCCCGAAGATGAGCACGCTCGCCACCGCAAGCGACACCAGGAACAGCCCGGCTCGCTGGATCAGATACCAGAGCAAAACACCTCCGTCACTTGGCCACCGCAAGCTTGGTCGCCGGGAACCGGTTGTTGGTCTCGTGCTGCGGGACTCCGTAGATACCCTTGCGTACCACCGTATTCAGTTCGACCAGGAACAACCAATCGCAGGGCGCGTCCTCGGAGATCTGCCGGGTCATCTTCTTCAGCAGCGCGTTGCGGGCGTCCTCGGTCTCCGCGGTCAGCGCGTCCTTGTACCACTGCTGGACCTGCGGGTTGTTGTAACCGAAGTAGTAGTCGGCGCGGGCGTAGTTGTTCACGTCGTGCGCTTCCGCGTGATTGACCACGCTGAGCTCGTAGTCGTGATTCTTGTACACCTTCGACAGCCAGGTCTGGAATTCCACCGAGCGGACGTTGAGCGTGATGCCGACGTCCTTCAGGTTGGAGACCAGGATGTCGCTCAGCGCGACGACGTAGTGGTTCGGGAACTCCAGCGTCAGCGTCAGGCCGTTGCCGTAGCCCGCGGCCGCGAGCAGCTTCTTCGCGTTGTCCGGATTGTACTGGTCGATCGAGGTGAGGTCCTCGTACCAGGGGTCCTGCGGCGGCACCGGGCCACTGATCTGGATGCCTGCGCCGACCGCCTTGATGATCGCCTTCTTGTCCAGCGCCTGTCGAATCGCGTGGCGCACATCCGGATTCGCGAAGATCGGGTTGGCCTCGTTGAACGCGAGGGTGTATTCGTCGGTGCTGTTGCCGCGCAGGATGTCGAATTTGTCGTTACCGGTGAACGCCGACAGCAGCGTCGGGTCGGTCGCGGTCTGGATGTCGATCTGGCCGGTCAGCTCCGCGTTGTTGGCGGTATTGGCGTCGATGATGTAGTGGAACACCACCTTCGCCACCTTCGGCGCGGGACCCCAGTAGCCGTCCACCCTGGACAGGGTGAGGGTGGAGCCACGGTTCCACTGGGTCACCCGGAACGGCCCGGAACCGTTGTCCGCGCCGTCCAGCGCGGCGAAGTCGGTGCCGGTCTTGTAGACGATGCCGCCGCGCTGGGTCAGATTCCACAGCAGGTTGGTGTCGCGCTGCTTCAACCGGATGGTCACCGTGGCCGGGTCCGGTGCCGACACATCGGCCACGGCGGTGAAGTCCTGCGCGCGCAACGACTTCGAGCCCGGCGCGGTCACCTGCTGCAACGACCACACGACGTCCGCCGAGGTCAGCGGCGCGCCGTCGTGGAACTTCGCGTTCTGCACCAGGTGAAAGGTGTAGGTCAGGCCGTCCGGCGACTGGTCCCACGAGGTGGCCAGCGCGGGCACGATCTTGTCCTTGGCGTTTCCGTCGACCGTCACCATGCCCTGATAGACGTTGTCCAGCAACGCCTGATCGAGCGCGACGCCCGCCGTGGTGAAGGTGTTCAGGCTGACCGGCTCCAGCGCGAAGCGGACGTTCGCGGTGCCGTTCAGGTTCAGCTGATCGTCCGGCGGCGTCGCCGACTGGGTGGTATTGCTCGCCTCCGTTCCGACCTCACCGCCGGTCCCGCACGCGACGCTCCATAGGCCGACCGTAACGGCCAGCGCGACAACAGCAAGCGAACGACCGCGCCTCACAGCACACCCCGGCGGGTGCGACGAGACATATGACGAGACTGCAATTCGGTACTCCTGATCTCGGTGCGGGGATGAACGAGCGAGCGGGCGCCGTCCGGCGCCGTCGGTTCAGCGAATCTGCTTCTGCGGCATACCTTCCCGGAACGTAGCATGTCCGGGAGGCGCGGCGGGCGCGCCGAATGGGTTGAGCCAGACCCGCAACAACTCCCGGGCGACCTGATCGGTGTCGACAAAGGCGGTGCGGGCGTGCACGACGACATTATTGTTGAGGAATTGTATATCACCGGGCCGAATCTGCATGGTGACCTTGTGTTCGGGCCGGTCGGCGATCGATTCAAAGGTTTTGAGCGCCAGCCGTTCCACCGTGGACAGATCCAGATCGAAACGCTCGGCGGCCGACTCGATGAAATGCCGGACGTAATACCGGCAGGTGAGCCTGCCCTCGTGCCAGGCATACACGGAATTGCGGTAGTACGGCCGCTCGCCGTCGGCCTGCTCGTCGCGCCGGTCGTAATAGAAGCCGGCGTAGTACAGGCCGAGCAGCTCCCGATGATGACGGAGCAGTTCGTTGTGGATGGTCACCGAACTGGTGATGCTGCTGTCGCCGCCCTTGCCCGAGGAACGCAGGCACAGCAGTCCGACGATGTCGGAGCTGTCGGTGTGGAACGGCAGCGCTTCGCTGGTCTGGTAACCGCGGGTGGAGGCGTTCAGCAGTCCGCCGTTGCCGTAGTTCTTGACCGGCACCATGATTTCGCCCAGACCGTTCTGGGTCACCGCGGGCCCGAGATGCGCGCACAGCCCCCAGTACATGAGTTCGATATCGGAGCGCGCGAGTTCGGACGCGATCGGAAATCCGCGCAGCACCACGAATCCGCGGCCGTCGACGAGCTCGCGGGACACCGCCGCCAGTTTGGTGGCGAGGCGATCGAGCGGAAAGTCCGCGCGGGTGATGTCGCCGAGTTCCTTGCCGGTCTGCCTGCTGTGCCGTAACGCCGCGAACAACTCGCTCACATCATCCGGGGTCAGCGGCGTCGTCCACTGGTCCTGGTCGGTGTAGTCGCTGCTCCGCCAGGCGGCCGGGCCGGTGAGGATGTCGGTGCAGATGGGAGACGATGCGTTAACCATGTCGTTCGATCATTCCTATCGCGAGCGTAGGTACGTCACCAGTGGACGTCTGTCGAGACCGACCTCGGCGGGAATCAGCAGGTCCGATCCGCGGCCGTGATCGCAGGTGAGCAGTAGTTCCAGCGCGAGATCGCGTTGAACCATGCTGCCGCCGACCCCGACCACCGCGGGCAGGACCGAGATCAGTCGCCGCGCGGCCTCCTCGGGGTTCGATCGGCAGTAGTACGAGAAACTCTCGGCCACCCCGACGGCGGTGCGACGGGTGCCGATCAGATGTGCCGCGGTATCCGTCGCGTCCGCGCCGATCTCCTGCGCCAGCCGGGCGGCCAGATCGTGCAGATCGGCGCCGATGACGGCAAGCAGGACATGCAGATCGACGAATGCCGAGTTGGAGGCGCCGCGGATTTCCAGGGCCTTGTCGGCCACGGCCGCGAAGTCGTCCGGGCCCGCGATACCGGCCAGCCGCAGGCGCCACAGCAGCGAGACGGCGTCACAGAATTGCATGGCCGAGCACTCGGTTTCCAGCACCCGGGTGACCTCGGCGGTGAGCCCGGCCAGCGCGTCGTGATCGGCTTCGGCCATCGAGTTCAGCGCGTGATGCCAGCTGAGATGCGTTCGCAGCAGGCAGCTTTCGGAGTTCCACCGGCTGCGAGTCGAGGACAGCAGCTCGGCGACGGCGTGATTGTCCCGCGACTCGAACAGTGCGTGCGCACAGGCGTGCACCGCCCACGGGTTGTCGTCCGGGGCGAGGGCCAACGCTCGGCTACCGGCCGTGTACGCCTCGGCGAATTGGTGGTTCTCGCCATAGGCGAAGGCGAGCATCGCCAGCAGGTACGGGAAGTTCTCCGCGGCGCCCTCGGTCAGCAGCGGGCTGCCGGCCAGGCGGGACAGCAGCGTTTCGGTCGCGCCGGTGAGGAAATCGACCTGATGTCCGGCGGCCAAGGCGAGTTCGTCGGCCGGGAATTGCCGGGAGATCGCCAGCAGCGTGTCCCCCGCCTGACCGTAGGCGCCGTGCAGCAGGTGCCGGATCGCGTCGAGGTGCGCCGATTCCAGCACGGATACCTGGGTCGAATCGATGCGGCGCAGCGCCTCGACCACGTCGGCCGGCGGCCGGACGCCACCGAGCAGATACATATAGGCGCGCAGGACGACCACGATGGGCTGGTCGGTTTCGTCGCGTTCCAGACCGTCCAGTGCCGTCACCATGGTGCGGTCGAATCGGAGCAGGCCTTTCAGCGATCCGGTGACGGCCGTCGCCACCCGGTCGCTGTACGACGACACCGCTACACCATTCATATCCACCTAACTCTCCGCGGCCGGGAGTCCGCCGAGGTAGAGCTCGCGGATGCCCGGCCGAGCCTCGCGCGCCCACGCGATCGCGCTCGCCACTTTGTCCATATCGATGTCGAAGTAGGGCTGCGACAGATCCGTCAAACCGAACGACGGCGGCAGGAAATCGACGTCGGCGAACAGCTTTTCGAATTCCGCCACCGCGGTTTCCAGGCTGGTTTCCTTGTTCCAGTAGGACTCCATGATGCGATCGGACTTCAGGTAGAACGCATCGATGAAGCCGTCCAGCCCCGCGCCCGGCGCCGCGTCGGCCTTCGGCAGCGGATCGGTTCCGGCGCCGCGCGCCGCGGCCAGCTCGGTGACCTGGCGCAGCCTGCTCTCGGTGCGCATGGTGCCGGTCACCTGATTGACCTGCCACACCCGGAACCACGCGTTCCAGAGCCGATAGTCGGTGAACGACCGGAAGGCGTTGCCGACGATGAAGTCGTTCTCCTCGATCAGACTGGACTGCATATGTTCGATGTCGTCGAAGGTCTTGGGCGTGAACCCGCCCTCGAACTGCTCGATCAGCCGCTCGGCCAGGCGATCCACCACCACGGCCGTGTTCTGCATGCCGCGGGAGAACAGCGGATCGATGAAGCCGGCCGCGTTCGAGGTGAGGCACCAGCGATCGCCGACGGTCTGCGTGGAGGAGTACTGCAACCTGCCCGCGCTGATCCAGTCGCGCTCGTTCTCGGCCCGTTCGAACTGCTTGCCGATCTCCGGGTAGGTCGCCAGGAAATCGTCGAAGGCCTGCTGCGGGTTCGCGATCGGCCGCTCGTCGCCGTCGTCGATGCGCCAGGTGATGCCGACGCTGCACAGCGGGTTGGTCGATTTCGCGTTGTTGTCGAACGGGATCACCCACATCCAGCCGCCGTCGAAGACGTGATGCAGTGTGCCCGTGTGCCATTCGCGCGGCCCGTGCACGGCGGTGATCTCGTCGAACGGGATCACGCCGGTCATGTGGGTGAAGATCGACTTCGATTGGGTCCGAAGGCCTTCCGTGGTGCGCAGGCCGAGCGCCGCGGCGAGCGGCGAGTTGCGCCCGCCCGCGTCGACGACGTATTCGGCCGAGATCTCGGTGCCCTCATCGCCTTCGAAGCGCACGCCCTGCTCGGTGATGTCGAGGTTGCGGGTGCCGACGCCCTCCAGCAGAACGGCGCCGTAGTCGACGGCCCGCAGCGCCAGCCAGTGGTCGACGTCGGCCCGGTAGAGGTGCGATTCGGTCTCCACGATTTCCGACAGCGGGAACTGGTGCACGCGATCGGCGATGCCGCCGGGCTCGTGATAGACGAAGCCGAAGTTGTTCTTCATGCCGCAGGTGCCGACCGACCCGATGAGGTTGTCGAACGAGGAGAGCACGGCCAGTTCCGGCACCCGGTATTTGATGCTCATCAGTTTGTAGAGCTTCGAGGTGTTCGGAATCGTCGATTCACCGATGGCGAAGCGCGGGTGCGGTTTCGGATCGACCAGGCAGGTACGCAATCCGGCCGCTTGCAGACACAGCGACAACGAACTGCCGGAGAGCCCGGAGCCCAATATCAGGACATCGAATTCGCGGCTCATCGCTGCTCGCCCGATCCGCGGTTGATCGGCGTCTGCTGATGATATTGCATCTGCCAGCGATTATCCCGGCGGATATACACCGTAGAAATAGCGGCATATATTCCGTCCAGCCCTACCCGCTTCTGATACATTTCATAGAAGACGATATAACCGTCCGGACCGAGTGGCCGTTCATGGAATTCGAGTATTTGATACGTTTCGATCGGCGGCGCGCCCGCGACCGCGTTCAAGGCGATCTGCCGCGAGAGCGAGGAGTGCGGGGACGGCACGGCCAGCACCGCGTCGTCGGCTAGCACACCATCGTAGAATTCCGCACCCGTGCCCGCGCTCAGCGCGCGCCACTGCTCGAATTCGATTTCGGTCGGACTCGGATCGGCCGCATTGTCGCCGACCGGTTTCCCGGCGTTTGTTTCCGCTTGTGTAACCATGAGCACCCGTCTAATTCCCGCGAGGAGACTGCCGGGCCGCCAGGGCCCTCCTCTGGGCCGCCGATAGTGTTTCTTCCGTTAGGAACGATAACACGGCCAGCGCACCTCAGGCAACAGTCCCGAGTTTGTCTGAAAGGCCAAATGATGATTCATCAACAAACTATTCATCATGTTCCGAACCGATGCGCCGACGGCCTTGTTCGGGTACGGTCGGAGTGGTTCATCCATACCCCCGTGTCAGCTGCCGGAGCACGTTTCGAACAATCAGAAGGGAGAATCTTGGAGCGACGCAGCGACAGCAATTATGCGGACCACGCATTGGCTGTTCATCATGATCCCGCGGCAATGTCCAGTGTATCGCTCGCACTGCGGAACAGCGGTCGAGACGTTGCCCTCGTGCCCACAATGGGCGCCCTGCACGACGGCCATCTCGCATTGGTAGAGCAGGCCCGGGAAAGCAAATCCGAGGTCATTGTCTCGATATTTGTCAACCCATTACAATTCGGGGCAGACGAGGATTTGGACAAATATCCGCGGACGCTGGATGCCGACCTCGCCCTACTCCGCGAGGCCGGCGTGCGTTCGGTGTTCGCACCATCGCCCGCGGGCATGTATCCGGAGGGCCCGCGCACGACCGTGGTGCCGGGCCCGCTCGGCACCCAACTCTGCGGCGCGACCCGGCCCGTGCTGTTCGGCGGCATGCTGACCGTGGTCGCGAAGTTGCTGCAGATCGTCGAGCCGACCGTGGCCTACTTCGGCGAAAAGGACTATCAGCAGCTGATTTTGATCCAGCAGATGGTGCGGGACCTGAACTTCGGCATCCGCGTCGTCGGTGTCCCGACCGTGCGCGAGCCGGACGGTCTGGCCCTGTCCTCGCGCAACCGGTATCTCGCCCCGGCCGAGCGGGAAACCGCCGTCGCCCTGCCGACGGCGCTGCGGGCCGGTGCGCGGTCGGGTCCGGCCGGCGGCGCCGCGGTGCTGGCCGCCGCCCGCGCGGTCCTCGATTCCGCCGCCGGGATCGACGTCGAATATCTCGAATTGCGCGACCCCGAACTCGGACCCGCGCCGGAATCCGGTCCGGCCCGGCTCCTCGTCGCGGCGCACATCGGCAATACCAGGCTCATCGACAACATATCCTTGACCCTGAACGACACTCAGGGAACGTGAAACGGAAATACAATGTGCACTTGTATGTTTCTGCTCGACCGACAGCATGAGCGATTCGTCGCCGTCGAAGCCAGAGATCAGTCGATCTATCGGCCGCACGGTTTCGAGGCGGCCCGGAAACTCGGGCTGGAGCACCGTTTTTCCTACGGCCCGCATTGGCGGGTGAACCCCTATCTGCGCGAACGCGTATTCACGATCCAAGCCGCGAACAACCCGGCGGTTGCCGACGTCGAGGGCGGGCTCGACATCGACGGCGGAACCTGGCTCGCATTCAATCGCCGCACCGGCGTCTATTGCCGTCTCTGCTCGGCGGGCTGGGACGACAACGCACTCGCCGACAATGAATTCACCGCGCCGAGCGGGCTGCCGATCGACGGCGCGACCGCCGATTCCGCCCGGCACGCCGTCGAACTGTTCGAAAAGGACTTGCTGCCCGCGCTGGACAGCTCGCGGCAACTGCCCGCATTCCAGCTCGTGGTCGCCGACGCGCGCGACGCGTTCGTGGTCGCGTTCGACGGCCGTGATTCCGTCACCGCGACTCCCCTGCCCGCGGACCGGCCGCACGTGCTCACCACGAACGACGAATTCGGCAAGCAATTGCAGACCCGCGCGGAGAGCAGTCGCACACCGTCCGAGATATTGACCTCGTGGGGCCCGTGGCTGTCGGTTTTCACCGCCGCCGCGGCCGACTACGGGGACGAGCACTGGACCGCCGACGCGAATTCGGCCATCCGGCCGCCCTACCGCAACACCGACGACGCGGATCGGTACAAGAATGTCGCGCGTTTTCCGGTAGCCGATCCGAGCGAGGCGGCCTGGACGAAGAGCGTCTCGATCTACTCCGCTGGACGAACGGGCACGGAGTTGTTCGCCTACAACGAGCGGCAACTGTTCGACTACCAGCCGCTGCCGACCGATGTGCGGCGCATGGGCTTCCCGACCACGACGGACGACTTCTTCGTCGTGATCGCGAACGAGAATTCCTGAACCGAGGTGGGTATGACGATAAGCATTCCCGGCGTGCGGGTCGGCCACTGGACCGATCCGCACGGGGAAACCGGCTGTACCGTCCTGATCCTGCCGGAGTGGACGGTCGCCTCCTGCGAGATGCGCGGCGGCGCGCCGGCCAGCCGCGAAACCGACGTGCTGGCCCCGGACAAGACCGTGCCCTGCATCGACGCGGTCGTCCTGACCGGCGGCTCGGCCTTCGGTCTTGCCGCCGCCGACGGCGTCATGCGCTACCTGGAGGAGATCGGCCGCGGCATCCCGACCCCGGGCGGCAAGGTGCCGATCGTGCCCGCGATGGCGCTGTTCGATCTGAGCGCGGGCGACCCGAAGGCGCGGCCGACCGCCGAACGTGGTTATGCCGCCGCGCGCGCCAGCGCCGGTGAGCAGCTGCTCAACGGCCGCATCGGGGCAGGCACCGGGGCGTACACCGCGCACTGGCGCGGCGCGGCGCAGCGCAGGCCCGGCGGGCTCGCCTACGTCGAGCGCCGCAGCGGCGAGCTCGTCGTCGGCGCGCTGTGCGTGGTCAACGCGTTCGGCGACATCGACGACGGCATCGCGGAGATCACCCTGGACTCGGTCACCCGCAGGGACCTGGTCGATCCCGCCGCCCGGATGCACACGACGATCGGCACGGTGATCACCAACGCCCGGCTGGACAAGGTCGGCTGCCACATCGTGGCGCAGGGCGCGCACGACGGTTTGTCGCGCGCCCTCACCCCGCCGCACGGCCGCTTCGACGGCGACGGATTCATCGCTGCCGCAACCGGACCCGTCACCGCCGAGGTCGACCTGGTGCGCCTGATGGCCCTGGCCGCCGTGACCGAGGCCATCCGCTCGGTCGCGGCCGCGCCGAGGTAGCCGCCTACCAATCGCCATTGTCGAACTCCGCGCGGACCGCGGCCACGGCGGCCTCGATCCGGCTGGTCACCTTCAGCTTGGCCAGGATGCGACTGACGTATTCCTTCACCGTCTCCGGGCTGATGTAGAGCCGGGAACCGACCTCGCGATTGGACAGCCCGTCGACCACCAGCCGCAGGATCTCCCGCTCCCGCTTGGTCAGCGTCGAAAGCCGCTGCCGCACTTCGTAATCCTTGGCCATGCGGGGCCGCACGCGGGGCGAAAGGCACTGCCGCACGTCGTAGTCCACGCTCACGTCGCCGTGCACCCGATCCGGCTGCGGCGCCATCGCCAGCACCGCGCCCGAGATCAGCACCTCGAGCACCTCCAGCACCGCGGGCACCCCGCGGTCGAGCGCCACCACGGCGTCGACCTGATCGATATCCGCCTTGGCCGCACCGTGATCCACTAGCAGCGTGATCATCGGCGCCTGCGCCAATTCGCGCAGCCGGGCCACCGTCTCGGCCAGCCCGTCCAGGCGTCCCGCCGAGGCGTCGAGCACCACCACGTCCGGGCGCCAGCGCACGGCCCGGTCCACCACCTCGGGCCAGGCGCAGGTTCCCGCCAGCGCGAAACTCTCGCTGACCGCCACCGCGTCCTCGAAATCCGTTCTGGCGAACGGTAGATCGGAGGCAACCAGCAGCGTCCGGGGCTGGACCACACCGGGACTGCGCAACTCGATCCGGCGGCCACGGCCGTTGCGGAGCTGCTCTTCCTGAATCGATCCGAACCCGATCGTCATGGCGGGCCGTCGGTCGCGTCGACACCAGAGACTTCCAGCACCTTCCCCGGAGTTCGACGTTCTTCCGGGGTTCGATTGTCGCCGGGAGTCCGGTGTTCCTCACCCGACGGCCCGAAGACCAGCCCCTCCTTCCAGCCGCTGCGCTCGAACAGCCGCATGACCGGGGTGGCGACGAAGGTCGTGACGATCGCCATCAGCGCGAGGATCGTGTAGAGCTGGCCGGTGATCAGGCCCGCGGTCAGGCCGATATTGAGCAGGATCAGCTCCATCAGCCCGCGGGCGTTCGCCAGGGAACCCATCGCGCCCGCCTCGCGCCAGCTCATGCCCTGCCACCGCGCCGCGAGTCCGATCGCGCCGAACTTGCCCGCGAACGACACCACCATCACGATCGCCGCCACCGCGAGCACCTTCGGCTCGAAGATGAGGCTGAGCTTGGTGTTGAGCCCGGAGTAGATGAAGAATCCGGGCAGCAGCAGGTAGGCGACCAACGGTTCGAACCGATCGCGGATGGTGTCGAGGAACTCGCCCCGCGGCATCACCGCGCCGGCCACGAAGGCGCCGAAGACCGAGTAGATGCCGACATAGTCGGTGAACCAGCTGCCGACCAGCACCACCATCAGCACGACGACCAACGGCGTGACCGCCATGCCGCCCGTGCGTTCGGTATCGCCGCCGCGCGGCGTCCACGTATTCAATCGGGTCAGGAAGCGCCGCGCGACGAAGGTCATGAAGAGCAGGTAGCCCAGCCCGCCGAAGATCGCGAGGAACGCACCGGACATGCTGTCCTTGGTCGTGGCGACCACCGTGGCCAGCAGCACCCAGGCGCAGGCATCGTCGAACGCCGCACACGACAGCGACATGGTGCCGAGCCTGGTGTTCAGCAGACCCGAGGCGTGAATGATCCAGGCCAGCATCGGGAATGCGGTGATCGCGACCGCCGACGCGACGAACAACGCGCCCTGCACGTTGCCGACCTTGTCGGTGAAGTAGTCCCCCTGGGCGACCATCCACCAGCCGACCAGGCCGCCGAGCACCAACGGCACACCGATGCCGGCGAACGAGGTCGCGCCGGCCTTGCCCAGATGCGACCGGAGGATATCCAGCTTGAACGAGGCGCCGACCAGGAACATGTACAGCACCAGGCCGAGCTGGCCGACGACATAGATGGCGGTCAGGTTCGGATGGGTGATCGAGGTGGTGCCGACCTTCAATGTGGTGGGGAACAACCACTCCTGCGCGGACGGCCAGATGGCGCCCAATACCGATGGCCCGAGGACGAACCCGGCGGCCATGATGGCCACCACCTGGACCTGCCCGAGGCGGCGGAACACCGGCCAGAGCAGGCGGCAGGTCACCAGGATGAACGCGACCTGCAAGAAGAAATGTGCGGTGATTTCGAGCAAAGAGGGCATCGGCAAACCTCGCTGAGGTCGAAGACGTCCACCTTCGCCGGAGCGAAGGTGGACCGTCGGCTACTGGGCGGGAATCGGTAGTACCTGCACGGTGGACCGTGCGATCGCCACCAGCTTGTTGTCCTCGGTATGCGCCTCGGCGTCGATGTAGATGGCCGTTCGGCCCGGTTTGCGCACGGTCGCGGTCAGCCGCAGCCGCTGCCCGGGGAAGATCGCGCGCATGAAGTGCGTGGTCAGTTCCAGCGTCGTCGTCGGGCCGCGCGCGGTCAGGTAGCTGAGCGGGCCGATCAGGTTGTCGAACATCGCGGAGATGAAGCCGCCCTGCACGATGCCGACCGCGTTCGCGTAGCTCGGCGGCGCCGCGGCCGTCGCGGTCAGCGACTTGTTCGGCACATACTCTTCGAACTGCATGTCCATGTCCTTCGCCGAGGGCGGAGGCAGTTGGAGGGTCACGCCGGGCGGGGTAAAGCTGCGAAAGAGCTCGATCGTGTAGTCAAGGACCTCGTCGTTCCCTGTGATCGTGGCCTCATCGCTCATCTGTGCCTCCTCCGTTGCCGCGGCTCTGTTCCGCGGCGCTCAGAAATGATTCCCACATCGTGTTGAAACCAGGCGCGTGCTGGACGGCATGTCCGGCACCCGGCAAATGCACGCGCTCCGCGTCGAGCAGCGTGGCGAGACCATCGCACACTTGCTCGAGCGCGGGGTTGTGATCGCCGGAAAAAATCAGCGTCGGCACGCCCGCCTCGGTGATCGTCTCGAACCGCGGCGTGGCCTCCCGCGGGGAACGCAGCTTGCGGCCGAATTCCAGTGCGTGCCTTACGTCGTCGCCGACATTGGCGAGCATGCTCGGGTCGACCCCGGACACCGCGAAGAACTCCGCCTCCGCGTCGGCGTCCTCCGGGTGCTCGGCGAACCGATCGGACAGCAGCGCCAGCGCGCGCACGGATTCGTCGTCGGGCGCCGCGACCCAGAACGGGGCCTCGATCACGGTCAGCGACCGGACCAGGTGGGGCAGCCGCTCGGCCGCGAGGACCGCGCTCAGCCCGCCGTAGGAGAAGCCGATGAGATGCGCGCCGCCGGGGATTTCCTTGATCAGCTCCGCCACATCGTCCGCGTCCGCGAGGAAGTCCTGCCAGGGCGCGGGCGGACTCGGCGGGAAGCCGCGGCGATTCGGCACGATCAGCGTCCAGTTCTGCGCGAGCTGCTGCTGTGCCGCCCAGGTCATCGCCGCGGGCATGCCGCCGTGCACCAGCACGATCGGCGGGCCGGTGCCGGACCGGTGAATGACCAGTGGTTCCAATGTCATAACCGCTTAGTTCCTTCTGACGTCATGGCCGCCTCCTTGTCCAGGGCGATGGCCGCGTAGCGCTCCGGTGTGAGCTCCTGATAGACCCGCTCGCCCGCGTCCCGCACATAGATCGGTTCCCCGTCGCGCAACGCGAAACCGTCGCGTTGCAACGCCAGCTTGGCCAGTTTCAGCGTCGCCGTCGTTTCCAGCGTGGGCCGGACCCGGATGAAGACCGGCCGGGCGTAGGGCGGCAGCGCCGCGTCGAGGTGCGCGGCCAGCGCCTCGCCGTCGAATCGAGCACCGTCGGCGAGCACGATGGCCGCCATCCCCGCGCGGCCTTCGCGCCCGGGTATCTCGACGCCGTACACGCTGGCGGCCGCGATGCCCGGCCACCGGACAAGCTGTTCCTGCACCTCGGTGGTGGACACATTCTCGCCCTTGTACCGGAACGTGTCACCCAGGCGATCCACGAAGAACAGGTTCTGCTTGGCGTCGATGCGGAACACGTCGCCGGTGTTGTAGAGCGCGTCACCCTCGCGGAAGGCGTTCGTGACAACCTTGGCGCGCGTGGCCTTTTCGTCGCGATAACCGCCGAACGGCGTCCGCTTCCGGATCGGCCCGAGCAGCACCCCGGTCTCCCCCGGCCCGCACGGAACCAGCCGGCCTGCCTCGCGCACGAAGTCGTCGCGCTCGAAGTCCCATTTCGCCAGCTTGCCACCCAGCCGCAGCTTGCCGACCGACCCGACTTCCCCGCTCAGGTTGATCGTGGCGATATTGCCCTCGGTGGACGCGTACATCTCGACGATGCGCGGTATCTCGAACCGGGTCTGCATCGCGGTCCAGATATCGGCCTGCAACCCCTGCCCGACCATCACCCGCACCCGATGCCCGCGCTCGCGATCGTCGGCCGGCGTGTTGACCAGGTAGCGGCACATCTCGCCGATGTAGTTGAAGCCGGTCGCCTCGAAGCGGTGGATGTCGTGCCAGAACGTCCCCGCGGAGAACCGCCGCCCGAGGGCCAGCGTGGCGCCGTGCGCGAGCACGCTCGACAGCGCGATCACCAGGGCGTTGGTGTGGAACAGCGGCAGGCAGTTGTAGACGACGTCGCCCGGTTCCAGCCGCCAGGCGAGCGCGCCGGTGACCCGGCCGACGGTGGTCAGCCGCTGGTAGCTCATCACCGCGGCCTTGGGCAGGCCGGTCGTGCCGCTGGTGAAGATGTAGGCGCCGGTGTCGCTGAGCGCGTGCGTGCCGGTCTCGACCGGATCGGTGGACGTCGCGCTCTGCACGAACCGGAGCAGGCCGGCGGCGTCCCCGGCGGGCACCTTCCGGTCCTCGTCCACCAGGCAGCGCTCGATCAGCCCGGGCGCCAGCCGATTCCGGACCGCGAGGAACGCGGGCAGGCACTCCGACCCGATGATCATGTGGTTCGCACCGCACACCGAGATGGCGTGCGCGAGCCCGTCGCCCCTGGCCCGGGTATTCACCAGCGCCGCGACGACGCCGAGCTTGCCCGCGGCCAGGTAGTGCCAGACGAACTCGGGCCGGTTCTCCATCAGCAGGGCGAGGGTGTCGCCCTTGCGGACGCCCGCGGCCCGGTAGGCGTGGGCGATCCGGTTGACGATGCGATTGGCCTGCGCGTAGTCGAATTGCTGGTCCTCATAGAGCAGGAACGGGCGCGCCGCGTGAGCGGCCTGCCTGCTTCTGCGCTCTAGCTCGACGGCCAGCGTGCGGTGGGACCCGGAGCCTTCGAGCAGGCCCCGGGCGAGGGTTCCGTACGACTGGATTCGATGCGTCAGCGACACGCTATGCGCCCTCCGAGAGGTTCGCCGGGCCGGACGGTTTCGCGGCCGTCATTGCGGCGAAGTACTTTTCCCGCGCTTGGTCGGCGAGACGGTCCCAGCGCTCCCAGGTCATCGGAGTCGGCTCCCGATCGGGGACGACCCGGTATCGCGACAGATCCTCGACGCCCTGGTAGCGCGCGAGGATCTCGTCGTCGACCAGGGCATTGCCGGTAAACTTGGCCGGATCCTGTTCCAGCACAGCGAGAATGGCGTCGACGACGATGTCCTCGGTGCGCCAGTCCTGCGGGCTGCCGATGCCGAGGTTCTGCGTCGCCAGCGTGCCGATGAGCGTGCGCGTCCAGATGGCGTTGCACGCGATGCCCGACCCCGCCAGTTCCTGGGCCAGGCCGAGCGCGAGCATGGTGGCGTTCAGCTTGGACGCCATGTAGGCGACCTTGCCGCCGACATGCTCGGTCACGGCCGGGTCCAGCGGCGGACTCAGGTTGACGATGTGGCCCCACTCCCGTTGCCGCATATGCGGAAGGCAGTAGTGCGCGAGCAGGAACGGCGCGCGCGAGTTGATGTCCATCACCAGGTCGAACCGCTTCTGCGGGGTGGCTTCGACCGCCTGGATCCACATCGCGCCGGCATTGTTGACCAGGAAATCGACCCGGCCGAACTCCGCGATCGTCCGATCGACGACGTTGTTCAGGTCCGCGTCGGACCGGACGTCGCACCGGAGTCCCAGTGCCCGTCCGCCGAGCGCCTCGATCTCCCGGACCGTGTCCGGCACACTGCCCGGCAGGCGGCCGCCGCTTTCCATCGTCTTCGCCGCGACGACCACCGCCGTGCCCCTGCTCGCCAACGCGAGAGACAGCGCCTTACCGATACCACGGCTGCCGCCGGTAACGATCGCTACTCTGTCCTCGAACTGCGTCAAGTTCCTTCTCCTGGTTGGTTATTGCGCGGACGCCTGCAAGGCAGGCTCGGCCGGTGCCCGGACGGGCAGCTCGATCCGGGCGGCGATCTCCCGCTCGAACGAGTCCGCCCAGGACTCCAGCCGATCGACGTTGCGCCGCATGTCCCGGAAGGTCTGCTCGGCGGTCTTGTCGGTCAGCAGGTCCAGGTGCAGCTGCGCGCAGATCGGCACCTTGCTGTACTCGACGAACAGATACTTGTCCGGCTGCGGGGCCTGGGCCGCGAAGGCGCGCAGGTTCGACTGCATCCGGGTCTGGATGCCGTGGAACCTGGACGCGATCGGATGGAACTCCGCCGCCGCGTCCGGGCTCTTGAGCAAGCCGCGGAACAGCATCTGCGACGGCAGCGCCCAGTAGAACGAGGTGTCCCACATGACCTTGGTGAACATGGCGGGCGCGTGCCCGAAGATCGGGTAGTTGCCGTTGTACATGGCCAGGTAGTTGGGCCAGAGGTCGTCGAGCAGCAGCCGGTTGTAGGTCTGCGCGACGTCCTCGGTCAGCTGCCCCTTGCGGTCCAGCTCGATCATCCGCGTGGTGATGGTGTTGGTGTAGGCGATGTAGTCCGAACCCGGGCTGTAGAACGCGTCCAGGAAGACCGCCGCCTCACCGACGCAGGCCCACCGGTTGTGCGAAAACACCTGGGTCGAAGCGTAACTCGCGTTGCGCAGCACCAGGAAGTCGAGCAGTTCGGCGTTCTCGGTGAACTTGGCCAGCGTCGGCTCGTGCTCGGCAATCCATTGCTTGGCTTTGGTTTCGGTCGAGTAGGTCCGGAACGGATGGATCGACTCGTCGGTGACGATGCCGATGCTCGTGTTGCCCGAGGACAGCGGGATCATCCACACCCAGTACCCGGTGCCCATCAGGTGGTTGGTGGAAAACCACCGGCGCTCTTGGGTTTTCGGCTGCCAGGTGGGGCTCTTCGCCTGCGCCATCACCTCGACGTCGTACTCGCCCTTGAGCCGCCACCAGGCCGCGTTGATCTTGTGTGGACTCGGTGCACCGAGGCCGAGCTTGCGCTGGATCAGCTTGTGCCGCCCCGAGGCATCGGCGACGAAGCGCGCCCGGACCGTGTGCTCGAGCCCGCCGGCCTCGTAGTGCACGACGTGATCGTCGTCGCCGTCGGCCAGTTCGACATCGGTGACCTTGGCCTGCTCGACCAGGTCGATGCCGAGATCCTTGGCGCCGTGGCGCAGATCGCGCTCGAAGATGCCGCGGTCCACCTGGTAGGACGGCACCCGGGGGAACCGTCGCGCACCGATCTCGGGCCGCGCCTCGAACGGACCGTGCTGGTCGCCGAAGAACAGGCGAAGCCCGAGCTTGTGCAGGTGCTGCTTGTTGAAATACCCGGTGAGGCCGAGCTGTTCGGTGAAGTAGTGCGCGCCGCCCTCGACGGTCGCCTCCCCCACCTTGTAGGCGCCGTCGGGAATGTCACCCGCGGTCCGCTCCAGCACCAGCACCGTGAGGTCGGGCATGGTCCGCTTCAGCTGCCGGGACAGGGTCAACCCCGCCAGGCCGCCACCGCAAACCACTACGTCGTAACGTTCGACCGGTTTCATCATTTTTCTCCGTTCGAGCTACTTGCTCAGTCCTCGATCACGAGGCTGGTGAAGGTCGGGAAACTGTCCTCGGCGGACAGTTCGTCGGCGATCGTCCGCATCACCTGTGCACTGGGGTTCTGGATGAACAGGTGGCCACCCGGCACGGTGGTGAGCTCGAACCTGCCGCTGGTCAGCTTCTCCCAGCCTTGGAGCTGATCAACCTCGAACAGATGGTCGTCGGCGCCGCGCAGGACCGTGATCGGCGCCCGCAGCGCGACACCGTGTTCGAAGCGGTAGTCGCCGAGCATCTTCAGGTCCGCCCGGACCGCAGGCATCATCGGCTTGACCGATGCCTCGTCCGCTACCGGTATCGCGAGCAGGTCGTTGTCCCGCAACACTTCCAGCACCCGGCTGTCGGATTCGCGATCCATGTCGAACCCGTCGCGAATGTGCTTGAGGTTGCGCACGTAGCTTTCCACCAGCGCCGGCGACGGCCAGCCACCGATGATCAGCTTCAGCGGGACTTCGGCGTAGTTCTGCTCGAGGTACTTGGTGAGCTCGTAGGCGAGCAGGCTGCCCATGCTGTGCCCGTAGATCGCGAAGGTGCGGTCCAGGTGCGGCAGCATGGCATCGGCCAGCTCCTCGATGAACGCGGGCATCGAGTCGATCGGCACCTCGTTCACCCGGTCCTCGCGGCCCGGGTACTGGATGCCGACCACCTCGACGGTGTCCGGCAGGAAGTTCGGCCACGGCGTGAACACCGAGGCGCCACCGCCGACGAACGGGAGCGCGAACACCCGCAGCGAGGCCGTGCTGGACCGTCCCTTCACGGTATGGATCCAGCGTTGCGTGCCCGCCGTTTCCGCCGCCGCCGCGATCATCGCCGACCCGTCACCGAACACCTGGGCCAGGACCTCCGCGGCGAGCTCGACGAGCGTCGGTCCGCGCATCAGGCCCATGGTCGGGAAGTCGATATCCAGGTGCTTGGCCAGCGCGTTGCGGATCTGGCCCGCCATCAGCGAGTCCATGCCCAGGTCGGTCAGCGCGACATCGTGTGCCAGCCGGTCGATCGGCATGTCGAAGATCCGCGAGATCTGCTGCGAGAGCGCCTCCACCAGGCGTGGCTGCCGCGCGGCCTCGTCGAGCTCGAGCAGTTCGGCCCGCAGCCCCTCGGTGCCACCCGTGCTGGCCGCGCCGACGCTGTCGGCCAGGGCCAGGTGGGCCAGCCGCGGCGAGCTGCGAATGATCGGCATGACCTGGTTCATCTTCGCCCAGTTGACGCCGAACACGCTGGTGCTGGTGACCCCCTGGGCCAGGCAGCGGCCGATGAAGTCGAGCGCGTGATCCGGCGAGATCGGTGTCCACCCGAGCCGGGCCAGGGTGTCGAGCTTGTTGCGCGCGACGAACCCGACCTCGGCCATCGCACCCCAGTTGATCGTCAGCGCAGGCAGTCCGAGCTCACGGCGATGGGTGGCCAGGGCCTCCAGGAAGCCGTTGGCCGCAGCGTAATTCGCCTGACCGGGGGTGCCGACGTTCCAGCTCATCGAGGAGAACATGACGAACGCGTCGAGATCGAGGTCCCGCGTGTGGTTGTGCAGGTGCCAGGCGCCGTCCACCTTGGGCTGCACGGTGCGCAGGAAGTCCGCCTCGGTCATGCCGGCCAGCGGGCCGTCGGTGAGCACCATCGCGGCGTGGTAGATCCCACGCAGCGGTGGCAGTTCCGCGATCCGTTCGAGCAGCCCGACCACCTCGGCCTCGATCGAGACGTCGGCGCGTTCGAGCACCACGTTGACCCCGAGGGTCCGCATCGCCTCGATCGGCTCCTCGTTCTCCTCGTCGATCTGCGCGCGCCGGCCGACCAGCACGACCGTGCGGGCGCCCTTCTCCACCAGCCACTCCGCGGTCCGCAGGCCGAAACCGGTGTAACCACCGGTGATCAGGTAGGTGCCCTCGGCATCGACCACGTCGTCACCGCTGGAGGTCGGGTGAATCAGCAGCTCGGTGTCGGGCTGGTACTCGACGACGATCTTGCCGATCTGCTTGGCCGTCACCATGTACCGGAACGCGGCGGCCACCTCGGTGGCGTCGAAGTCGGTGTGCGGCAGAGCGGGCAGCGTCCCCGCGGATACGGCCTCGAGCACCTTGGTCATCGCCTCGCGGCACAGCGCCGGGTCTTCCTCCAGCAGTCGATCGATGTCGATCGCGGAGTAGCTCAGGTTGTTGCCGAACGGCTTCAGGCCCAGCTTGTAGTTGTCGTAGATGTCCTTCTTGCCGATCTCGAGGAAGCGTCCGCGCGGGCGGAGCAGCTCGAGGCTCTTCGGAATCGTCTCGCCCTGAAGCGAATTCAGCACCAGGTCGACGCCGTCGTAGCGCTGCTTGATCTCCTGGGCGAAGTCGAGCGAACGCGAGTCGAAGACATCCGCCACGCCGAGCGAGCGCAGGTAGTCCCGCTTCTCCTCGCTGCCCGCGGTGGCGACCACGGTCGCACCGAGGGATTGGGCGATGTGCACCGCCGCCAGTCCGACACCGCCTGCGGCCGCGTGCACCAGCACCCGGTCACCCGCCCGCAGCCTGCCCACCTCGACCAGCGCGTACCACGCGGTCAAGTAGGCCATCGGCAGCGTCGCCGCCTCGACATCGGACAGCTTCTCCGGCGCGGGGTAGACCCGCCGGGCGTCGGCCACCACCAGGTTGCCGAAGCAGCCGCGGGCGAAGGCGACCACCCGGTCACCCGGCGCCAGCCCGTCCACGTCCGGTCCGACCTGGGTGACGATGCCCGCGCATTCCACGCCGAGGTTGTTCTCGTAGAACCCGCCGAATGTCGCACCGGCCGAGAGCATTCCGAGGGTCAGCATGATGTCGCGGAAGTTCAGGCCGGTGGCCAGCGGCCGGATGGCCACCTCACCCCGATCGAGGAAGGGCAGTTCCTGCCGTTCGTAGCGCAGCTGCTCGACCCCGGGCTCGGTGGGCACCGCCAACGCGAACGGGGTGTCGTCGGAGACGCGGGCCGGGATCGCGACCGAGGCCTCGAACTCGGCCAGCGAGACGTGCTCGAGGCGGTCGATGAAGCGGGTGTCGCCACGGAACGCGATCTCTTCGTCGGCCGTGTCCACGTGCAGCAGCTCGTCGAACAGCTGGGCGGCCCGCTGGGCGGCGGGGGCGGCCGGATCGAAGTCGAAGATCTTCGCCCGCAGGCTGCTGTGCTCGCTCAACAGCACCCGCAGGATGCCCCAGCTCGGAACCTGGCTCAGCGCAACGCGTTCCGCTCGATCCAGGACGTGGGCGCCGGAGGTCGCGATCCACAACCGCGGCGCCTGGGTCCACTCCAGCTCCTCGACCGCCTGGGCCAGCGCGATCACGCTGTAGGCCCCGTCGGACTCGATCGCGGGCAGCGCCGCGGTGGTGAGTTCGGCCTCGGCGAAATCGAGATTCCACAGGTGCAGGACGCCGGCCACGTCGCCCTCGGCGGTCCGCACCTGCTCGAGCACCCGCTGCAGATCCGCGCTGCTGTTGGCGCGCACCCGGAAGTTGCGGGCATCGACCTGCTCGAATTCGTCACCGCGGGTGACGATCACGCCGGACGCGCCGGCCTCCGACAGCAGCGCGGCATAGCCGTCGCCGACACCGTCGGCGTCCGCGAGCACCACCCAGGGCGCCTGCGCGATGCGCGGCTGGTGCGGCTCCAGCTCGACGGCCTCGGCCCGGGCCAGGATCACCGAGTTACCGGTCTCCTCCGGCGTGGCCATGTCCGAGAAGATCTGCACGCCTTCGAAACCGACGGTCGGCAGGAACTCGCGCCAGGTCGCCTCCCGCATCAGCGGGTAGTCCGGGCGCAGGTCGTGGTCGGCGAACGCCCACCAGCCCTCGGTCATGCCGAAGGTCAGGTCGACCCAGTGCGGCGGCACCGTCGCCTCGACCACCAGCAGCAGGCCGTTGGAGGTCAGCAGGCGCTTCGCGTTCGCCAGGGTGGCCGCCAGGCTCGGGGTGGCGTGCACGACGTTCGAGGCCACGACGATGTCGTAGTAGTGCAGGCCGAAACCCTGCTCCTCGATGTCCTTCTCGATGTCGAGCACCCGGTAGTCGATGAAGTCGTATTCGCTGAACCGGTGCCGCGCCTTACCGAGGAACAGGTGCGTGATGTCGGAGTACACGTATTCCGCGCGGTCGGCGGGCAATTCGGCGAGCACGTACGGCGTGGTGCCGCCGGTACCCGCACCGATCTCCAGCACCCGGATGGGACGGTCGCTCGGCAGATCGCGCACACACTCCGCGACCACCTTGCTGACGATCCGGTTCGCCTTGCCGAAGGAGAACGACGGGCCGTAGAGGTCGGCGACCGACTGGAATTCGTCCTCCGGGAAGATCAGCTCGATCGGGTTGACGTCGTCGCGCAGCACCGCGTCCTGCTCGGTGCCGCAGCGGCGCAGGACCGCGAGTTCGGGCTCGTACTTGTCCGGGTACTTCGTGCGCAGCTCGGCGAGCATGGCCGCGGTATCGACCCGGGCGGGCACCACCAGCAACCGCCATGCCTCGCCGTCCTTTTCGACGATTCCGTGCTGCGCGAGCAGTTCCAGCAGGCGGGCCAGATACCGGCGGTGCTTGTCCGCCACCCCCATCTCGGCCACCAGCTCGTCGAGCCCGAAGGTGCGGCCCACCGTGAACTGCATGCCGAGCTTGTAGAACGCCTCGGTCACGTAGCCGATGCACAGCTCGTTCATCTCCGCCTCGGCGACCGCGTGGTAATCGCGGTTGACCGACCAGTCCCGCAGCTCGTCCACCAGCGGGGTGACGGCGGCGTCGAGGTCCGCCGGCGCGGGCAGGAACTCGGCGGGGGTGCGGGTCTTGGTCCGCATCCGCTCCGGGTGCCAGCGGAATTCGTAGAGCCACTGCAACAGGGCGTCGCCGTCGTCGGCGGTCGTGGTGATCGACTTGCCCCGGAATCCTTCGAGTTCCGCTACGAGCGTCCCGTCCTCGTTGACGATCCACAGATCACCGTGGCAGTACGCAATGTCGTCGCTGACTTGCGCGCGCCCGTAGCAGTACACGCGGCCCTTGGCCTTGGCGTAGAAGCTGAGCCGCTTGACCTCGACCGGCAGGTAGAGCGTCTTGTCCTCGCTGTTCGGGTCGTTGCCCATGGAGATGGACAGCGACTGGAAGCAGGAGTCGAGGACCGCCGGGTGGATGGCGTGCCGGGGCGCCTCGTCCGCGAGGGCGGCCGGGGTGTCGATCCGCCCGAGCGACTTGAGTTCCGCGTACCCGAGCTTGGTGATCGCCTTGAACGTCGGGCCGAGCATCAGGCCGTTGTTGCGGAGCTTCGCGAAGACCTTCGCGGGCTCGATCTCGAACGGGCACTCCGCCTCCAGGTCGGCGAAGGGCACCGGGAGTTCGGTGTCGGGCGCGCCGCGGCGCAGGGTGCCGACCGAATGCAGCGTCCAGTCCTTGTCGCCGTCCTGGCGGCTGAACACCGAGTAGTGCATCGACTGGGTCAGCACGACCTGCACGACGGGCGCCGGGCGGTCGTCGAAGACGAACAGCGCGCGCCGGAACTCGACCTCCTCGAGCGTGTACAGGCCGGCGCCGAACGCGTCCTGCGCGCAGCCGAGCACCATGTCCAGGTAGGCCGCGCCCGGGAAGACGATGGGGCCCTGCACGCGGTGATCGTCGAGCCAGGGGAAGCGGTCCGGGTCGAGCACGATCTCCCAGACGTGCTTGTCCGGCTCGTCCGCGACCCGGCCCTGCTCGCCGACCAGCGGGTGGCTCAGCGGCGGGAAGCGCCGCTCCCGCGCCGTCGCCGATTCCAGCCAGTAGGTTTCGCGCTGCCACGGGTAGAACGGCAGTTGCGCGCGCTCGTCGATCCCGGCGAACAGGGTGGCCCACGCGGGCTCGAATCCGGCCACGTACAGCGCGGCCAGCGAGGACAGCAGGGTGGCCCGGTCGCTCTGCTTGCGGTGCAGCGACGGGACCGCCAGACCCTCGACGTGGCGCTGCTCGAGCAGCTCGCCGATGGCGGTGGCGTGGATCGGGTGCGGGCCCAGTTCGATGAACGCCAGGTGCTGGTCCTCGATCAGGCGATCGATGGTCGGCGCGAACTTCACCGGCTCGCGCACGTTGTGCCACCAGTATTCGGCGTCGAGCCCGCCGGTCGGCACGATGTCCGCGGAGACCGTGGAGTACATCGGAACGGTGGCCGGGCCGGAGGTGAGGCCGTCCAGCGAGGAGATCAGCTCGTCCTTCAGCGGATCCATGTGGTGGCTGTGGAAGGCCACGCTGACCTGAAGCATGCGGGCGAAGATCTTCTCCGCGCTCAGCTCCCGCTCGATCTCTTCGAGGGCGTCCGGATCACCGGCCAGGGCAACGGATTCCGGGCCGTTGAGCGCCGCGATGGCGACTCGTCCGGTGTAGCCGGCGACCCGTCGCTCGACCTCGGCGAGCGGCAGGCCGACGGCGAGCATCTTGCCCTTGCCCGACGCCTGCTGCTGCACCCGGCTGCGGTGGAAGATGACCCGCACCGCGTCCTCGAACGACAGCGCGCCCGAGACGTACGCGGCCGCGACCTCGCCGATGCTGTGACCGACCACGGCGGCCGGGACGATGCCCCAGCTCTGCCACACCGCGGCCAGACCCAACTGCACCGCGAAGACGGCGGGCTGGGCGATGAAGGTTTCGCCGATCCGGCTGTCGGCCTCGTCGCGCGCGAGTTCCTCGGACACGGTCCAGTCGGCGTACTTGCCCAGTTCGGCGTCGATGCGCTGCACCGTCTGCCGGAACACCTCGTTGGTCGCGAGCAGCTCGCGCGCCATGCCCCACCACTGCGGACCCTGGCCGGAGAAGACGAACGCGATGTCCTGCGCGGCAGGCGCTTTCACGCCGGTGCGGACGGTCTCGGGGGCCGAGCCGCGGGCCACCTCGCGCAGCGTGTCGCGCAGTTCGCCGGTGGACGCGGCGGTCACGGCGAGGCGATGGTCGTAGTGCGCCCGCGACGTGGCCTGGGCGGCCGCGATCGTGGGCAGCGCGAGGGTCGACTCCTCCAGGAAGTCGGCATAGCTGTCGGCGTAGGCGCGCAGCGCGTCCTTGGTCTTCGCGCTCAGCGTGAACAGCACCGGCGTTTGCTCGATACCGTTGTCCCGCTCCGCTTTCGCGGTGTCGGGCTGCGGCTGCGCGCTCGCCTCCGGCGCGCCCTCCAGGATCACGTGCGCGTTGGAACCGCCGAAGCCGAAGGAGTTCACGCCGGCCAGGCGCGGGCGGCCGTCCGGCCACTGCCGCCGGGACTGCGCAAGCTCGAGACCCAGCTCAGCGAACGGGATTTCGTGGTTCGGCACGGCCCCGTGCAGGTTCGCCGGGATCACCCCGTTCTGCAGAACCAGGCACGCCTTGATCACGCCGGCGATGCCCGCGGCCGACTCGAGGTGGCCGAGGTTCGACTTCACCGCACCGACGATGCAGGGGCCGTTGCCATTTCGGCCGATGCCGAGCGCCTTGCCGAGCGCGCGCGCCTCGATCGGGTCGCCGACCGCGGTGCCGGTGCCGTGCGCCTCGACGAAGCCGATATCGGACGGCACCACGCCGGCGTCGCGGCAGGCGTCGGCGATCATCTGCGCCTGCGCGTCCTCGCTCGGCACGGTCATGCCGTTGGTGCGGCCGTCCTGGTTGGTCGCGCTGCCCCGGATCACCGCGTAGATGCGGTCACCGTCGGCGACGGCCGCGGACAGCTTCTTGAGCACGATGGTGCCCGAGCCCTCGCTGCGGATGTATCCGTCGCCGGTGTCGCTGAACGACTTCGAGCGACCGTTCGGCGACAGGAAGGTGCCCTGACTGAAGCCGATGGTCGCCTCGGGGATGAGCAGCGTGCTGACGCCGCCGACCAGCGCCATCGATGCCTCGCCGGAGCGGATGCTGCGACAGGCGAGGTGGATCGCGATCAGCGAGGACGAGCAGGCGGTGTCCACCGTCATGCTCGGGCCGCGCAGATCGAGCAGGTACGAGACACGATTGGCCACAATGCAATTGGTGACACCGGTCATCGTGTGACCGCCGATGAGGTACCGGTTCTCCGGGTTCAGCTGGATGATGCCGTAGTCGTGGCCCGAAACACCCGCGTAGACAGCGGTTTTCGTGCCCGCGAGGTCTTCGGGCACAATTCCCGCGTCCTGCAACGCTTCCCAGGTGGTCTCCAGGAACAGGCGCTGCTGCGGGTCGATCCGCGCGGCCTCGTGCGGGGTGATGCCGAAGAACTGGGCATCGAAGGAGGAGACGTCGTCGAGATAGCCGCCGTCGCGGGTGCGCAGGTGACCGGGTCGCGCCGCGTCGCGATCGTAGAAGGCGGCGCCTGTCCACCGATCCTCCGGGACCTCTCGAACGGCATCCCGTTCGTCCAGCAAGAGTTGCCAGAAATCGCCTACATCGGCAACTTGCCCGGGGAATCGGCAACCGATTCCCACGATGGCAATGCCCTCGTGAGCGGTCGATTCGGCCTCATTCGAGGAGCTGTGCACAGAATCCATCGCATTACCTTCGTTTGTGAACACACATCTATCGACACCGCGGGCAACGTCGAAGTTGTTGCCCGCGAGTCGATCAGGATCCGTATCGACCAGTCCCGCTCAGCGTGGCGATGCGCGCAACCGCGGCATCGCTCGCACGAGCGAGGCGATATCGAGCAGGCTGATTTGATTGTCGAGTTTCCGACCGGTTGCCGATATTGTGCGGACGGTCATGTTCCCCCCTCGAGGAACACGGCACTCCCCTTATTGCCGACTGCGATGTCGGCCCCCTTCGAACGAGACCTCGGCGGTCGGGCCGGGCCGTTCGAGCCCCGAGCAAGCGGCGAGTCATCGGCTATGAGCCGGCTGGACCGGTGAGCGCGGGCAGGCATCATGGCGCTGGAAGTCGTTCTAACCGCGCTGAACTTCCACATGATCGGTGCCCACCTCACGCCTAGTGCCCAGATCCGCACTCATGTACCGAATTTAACGACCACAACCAGTCATGTCAACACATTCGTGTGCATCCGTGTGCGTCCATAGGCCGCTGATGCGCATCGTCGTGGACGATACTGCGACCCAGAGCGTGCCGTAAGGGCATGATCTTGCTATTGCGACCATGCATGAGTGGTGATGCGTGGGCACGATGACCATCCCTGCGCAAACAAGTGGTACGATCCTTCCCATGGGCGACGAATTGGGCGCCAGCGAGACCGTGAAGCGTAATAAAGTCGAGTCGGCTGGACAGCGGTTCGGACGGCAGCTGAAGGCGTTCCGGCAGCGAAATCTTCCCGATGATCTGGTAACCCACCAGCACATCCACGACCTGGGCGGTCCGACGCGTAATGTCCAGTCCCGCATCGAGAGCGGGCAGGTGGACACGATCAGCGCGACCACCGAGGCGAAGTACAACCGTGCGCTAGAGGCGCTCGGTCTGCCGGCCGGGAGCGCGACCTCGGCCCTCTACCACGGCGGCGTGCTCATGCCGCCCGCCGCCGAGCCGCCCGCACCCGCGGCCCCGCTGGACGACGACGATGTGGAGAGCGGCGTCAGCGCGCTGCAGAACCTGACCCGCAAGCATCGCTCGGTCGTGGATCTGGTCACCGAACTCGACCGCCTCGGCATCGAATTGAAGCGGGCGCGCAGCCACACCGAGGGCTATCAGCTGATCTTCCCCAAGACAGCGATCGACCGGCTGCTGCAGGCCCTGCAGAACACCGCCGAGCCCGGACCTTCCGGCCCCGATGCCGACGGAGACGACATTCTCTGACGCGGTGTTTCCGCCGTGTCTCCGACAGTGTTTGAGACACAACATAATTCGAGCACGTGTCACATACCGGTCGGTGTCCCCCGCGCCCCAGCTCAGCCAGGCCGGCGGGTGCCGCCGAGTGCCCCCGCACGAGCCCGGACGCGGGCTGAAATTCGCTCGGGGACTTGCTCTTTCAACATTCGACTTGAAGTCATTCCAGACTTGCCAATCCTCCACATACGAGCAGGTCAAGGGCGTAATCTAGGGGCCATGACGGGAAAACTACGGCTACGTGAAGTCCGGGTGACAGGTAGGGTATAAGCCAGCCCGGCAAGTCGACTGTCACGAGGCGACCTGTGTCGACATGCGGGTCACTGAGGTTATCCGGACAATGGAGAATGTCGCGCTCCCCGCTGAGCGGATGACTTCGACGAACAACATTGCGCCGGCGGCAACGATGCCGCTGTTGCGCGCGATAACTAGGTGTGATCTCCAGGTGCTCGGGGGAGGAAATCGTGAACGCAGACGATCCGCATTCCACCGGCCTTGTCGCAGCAGCTCGGACCAGCGTTTATGCCGACGAGCCGGATCTCACCGGCGCGGATCGCCTCGTTCGGACGAGGGGGCTGGTGAAATGTTGAAACTGTTCCGCCGCAAGGTCTCTGGCCTCGGATGGAAGCCCACCCGAGGCAAGATCTCCACGCGTGCCCGACTGCAGGCCGTGGTCGACAGCCTGGAACTGCCTGCCGACTGGACCATCGAGGAGTTCATCGCCTCGGTCGAGCGCACCCGCGGGCGGCGGATCGTTCGCCTGCTGCTGCCGCCGACCGCGCCGGTCGGACTGTGTGGCCTGTGGCTCGCCTGCAAAGGCTACGACGTGATCTTTCTTCGGCAATCCTCCGATCCCGCGGTCGAACTGCACGTAGCTTTGCACGAGGTCAGCCATATGTTGCTCGACCACGGACAGGACACGTCGCTCTCCGCGGTGGAGTGGTCGACGCTGACGAGCGGAGTGGCGCTGAATCACGAAATCGACCTCTCCACCGTGCGGGCCGCGCGCGGGGCGTCCAGCTACGCCTCCATCGAGGAGTACGAGGCCGAGCTGCTGGCGACCCTGATCGGCTTCCGCGCCAGGACCGTCGGCCCACGGCGCGACCCGATGTTGAAAGAGCTGTAGCGCATGTGGCCACATGATCATCTGCCCGCCGGGATCACCATCTCCGCCACGGTGTTCATCGTTGTCATCACGCTGATTCGGCTCGCGCTGACCCTGCACACCTCCGTCTTCGGGCGAATGATCAACACCCTGCTCGGCTTCGACTCGGCGGCGGCGCTGCTGCGCGAACCGGTCGTCGCCCGCCAGGTGGCGAAAATCGCGCCCGGCGGCCTGCCCACGGTGTTCGACACCTGGCACTGGCTGACCGTGACCGCCTGGGCCTGCGGGCTCGGGATGGCGCTGCTGCACGAGAACGGACCGGTGCGCTACCGCTCCCAGTTCAAGATCGTCATCGGGATCTCGGCGGTGATCGGCCTGGCCTTCGTGTTTCTCAGCGCGCCCGCCCGCAGCCAGGGCATGACCTCCGTCGCCGAGTACGGCGGCTGGCGATACGGCATCTACATCGGGCTGTATTCCGCTCTGCCCGTTATAGTCTCGGGTTACTACTACATACTGAAGGTCCGCGGCACGGTGTGGCGGACGACCTCGCTGTGGGAGCGGATCACGGTCGCCGCCCTGGTCTGCTTCGGGGTGGCCAGCTCGCTGCCCGTGTGCATGATGGCGGTCTCGGTCGTGCTGGACGCGGTGGGCGCGGGTAACGCGTTCACCCGCAATACCTACGCGCTCGTCGCCGACGGATTCGCCTCCGGCGAGCCGGGGCTGTTCGTCTTCGCCGCGCTGGTCACGGTGTACGTGCCGTCCGCGGTCCAGGCCGTCGTGCAGCAGCTGCGCCTGGACCGCGAATCCCGCGCCGCCCGCCGGATGTACCCGCTCTGGCGGGATCTGACCTCGGCCGCGCCGCAGGTCGTCTTCCAGCTCAAACGGGCGGACAACTGGAATGTCTCGCCGCAGGAGCGGCTGCACCGGCGGCGGATGGAGATCCACGACGCGGCCGAGATCGTCGCCAGATATGTACTGCCGCTGCCGAATACGATCGACGACCTGATCGAGAACACGGTCGAGGAGGACGATCAGGAGGACCTCAGGATGGTCGCCGAACTGTTCCTGGCGGCCAAGCGGCTCACCGACGCCGGCGGCGAACCGGCGGGCGAACCGGCCGCCCGCGGGGCCGATGTGCCGGACGAGCAGACGCTGCTGCGACTGTGGCAGCCGACGAAATCGCTCATCCACACCGCCGGGCTCGGCACCGATCGCCGGACACCCATCAGCACCCGGCGATTCACCTCCGGCATGGTCAGGTCGGGCGCCATCACCGTGCCCGCGCCCAAGCCTGCCCGCAAGGCCGGCGACCCGGCCGGGCTCGCCGAGCCGGGCAACCGATTGGCGGTGTGAACGCCGGTCCCCCGCATGCACGCGCATGAACATTTTTCTGTACGTCGTGCGTTCTATTGTGGTGTAATCGTGTCGGTGCTCGTTGCCGAATCATTCGCTGGCAATTTGCTTTTTGGTCGAGGGCGACCCGTGTGGGCATCGGCAGCACAGCGCACCGGCTGCCGAGACGTGTTGAGCAGTGAGAGGGAATCGATGGCATCGAGCGACAACGTGAGCCCGGAGCAGCCGAACGTCCTCATCGTCGGCACCGGATTGGCCGGGGTCGGGATGGCGATCAAACTGCTGGAATCCGGCGAGCGGAATTTCGTCGTGCTGGAGAAGGCCGACGGCGTCGGCGGCGTGTGGCGGGACAACACCTATCCGGGCTGCGCCTGCGACATCATGTCGATGATGTATTCGTATTCGTTTGCGCCCAATACCGACTGGACCCGGATGTATGCCGAGCAGCCGGAGATTCTCGATTACATCCGGCGCGTGGTCAAGGACTACGAACTCGAACCATATATCCGCTTCCAGTCCGAGGCGGTGTCCTATGAATTCGACGACGGCAGCGACCGGTGGGTGGTCCGCACCGCGGACGGCGAGGAGTACCGGCCGCGCGCGGTGATCGCCGCGCACGGCGCGCTGCACCAGCCGCACATCCCGGAGTTCAAGGGGCGGGAGAAGTTCACCGGTCCGGTGTTCCACTCCGCGCGCTGGGATCACTCGGTGGACCTGACCGGCAAACGGGTCGCGGTGATCGGCACCGGGGCCAGCGGCATCCAGCTGGTGCCGCACATCGCCGATGCCGCAGCGCATGTCGAGGTATATCAGCGCAACCCGCACTGGGTGCTGCCGAAAATGGATCGCCCGGTCACCGGGGTCGAGCAACGCCTGTTCAAACTCTTTCCCGGCGCGATGAAGGTCTATCGCAATGCCGCGTTCTGGCTGCACGAGGCGCCGGTCTACGGCTACTTCCATCCCCGCTGGAACTTCCTGCTGAAACGAATGGCCCTGCACCATCTGAAGAAGCAGGTTCCCGACCCCGAGCTGCGCGCCAAGCTCACCCCCACCTATACCTTCGGCTGCAAGCGAATCCTGTTCTCCGGCGACTTCTTTCCGTCGCTGGCCAGGCCCGACGTGGACCTGGTGACCGCGGGCATCGAGGAGTTCACCGAGACCGGCATCCGCACCGCCGACGGCGAGCTGCACGAGGCGGACGTGGTCGTGCTCGGCACCGGCTTCTCCACCGACAACCGTTGCGCCACCGAACATATCGTCGGCCGCGACGGGCTCACCATCCAGGACGCCTGGCGCGACGGCATGCAGGCCTACCTCGGCATGACCGTGGCCGGCTTCCCGAACTTCTTCATGATCATGGGCCCGAACTCCGGCGGCGGCGCGCAATCGATCCTGTTCCTGATCGAATCCCAGGTGCGCTACATCGTGAAATGCCTTCAGCTGATGGATGATCGGGGATCGACGCGGCTCGAGGTGCACGACACCGTGCAGCGCGACTTCAACGACTGGCTGCACAGCAAGCTCGACCGGTCCGTATGGGTCTCCGGCGGCTGCCACAGCTGGTTCCTCGACCACACCGGACGCAACCGCCAGTCCTGGCCCGGCACCGGCACCAGCTACTGGCGCGCCACCCGCAGGCCCGACGCCGAGGCCTTCCAATTCTCCTGACCCCGTACGGCATCCGAGTTCACTGCGCGGACGGCTGACGGTCGGCCAGGCGGCGACGGACAGCGTCCAGCCGGTCGACGTATCGCGGCCAGCCGAATCCGGAGGCGGCGTGTGCGGCCGTCGTCTCGTCGACCAGGGTGGCCGCCGCCGCGACATCGCCCTGCGCCCAGACCAGCGCGGCCGACACCGGGAGGGCGGCCAGCCAGGTGGTCTGTCCGGGGGCGGAGTCATCGAGGACGCGATCCAGCAGCTCGCGCGCCTCGTCCAGCGCGCCGCGCTCGATCAGCACATCCGCGAGATCTATCTCGGCCGTGCCGATCTCCTCGCCCATGAGGCTGAGCGCGGTGCGGCAGTGCACCTCGGCGGCGTCGAGATCGCCTGCGGCCGCGGCGACCCCGGCGCGCACCTGCTCGGTCAGGGCGAGGATGTGGCTGTCGTCGAAACGCTTGGCGTAGCCGTCGGACTCGGCGGCGCACGCCAGGGCCTCGGCCATCTGCCCCACGCCGAGCAACGCCTTGGCCAGATTGCTGAGACCGCGGGCCAGGCCGTGCTCGTCGCCCTCGGCACGGTCGATGTCCGCGGCCCGCCGATAGTTCTCCACCGCCGATCGCGCGTCACCGGCGAACAATTGGGCCGAGGCGCAGGCATCGATGCACGCGGATTCGCGCTGGAGATTCCCCGCCCGGCGCGCGTACTCCGCCGCGGTGAGCAGGGTGCGGATCGCCTGCCGGTAGCGTGCGCGTTCGACGTCGATGCAGCCGCGGCAGTAGTACACCGAGATGGCCACCAGCCCGCTGTCGGACGGGTCGATCAGGGCCGCCGCCTCGTCGAGCAGATCGGCTGCCTCGTCCAGCTTTCCGATCATCATCCAGTGAAAGGCCCAGCGGCTCAACGCTTCCGCGCGATCGGTCGGCGGGATATCGGCGCCGGTCAACAGCGGACCGTAATAGTGACCGGCTTGCGCGTACCAGGAGCGCATCAACCACGGCCGGTGCATGGCGATCGCCAGCCGCACCGCGGTGGCGGCGGCGGGCGTGCCGGGAGCCCGATCCAGCGCCTCGGCGATGTTGGGCCACTCGGCGAAGACGGCCGCGGCCCCCTCCGCACTGCCGTCGCCGTGCGTCTCGGCGGCGGCACGCACGTGATCGAGGCACCATTGCGCGTGTCGCGCACGCGCGGCGGCGATCTCGCCCTCGGCCGCGAGCTGACTCTGCGCGTAGCCGCGGACGGTCTCGAGCAGCAGGCACCGCCGATACGTGCCGTCGGTCAGCACCGTGATCAGGTTGCGGTGTTCCAGCTCGGCCAGGGCGGCCGTGATCCGGTCCTGGTCGAGGTCGGCGGGCAGCACCGCGGCGACCGCGGCCGGCGGGAAGCCACCGGCGAAGACCCCGATCCCGCGTAGCACGGATTGCGTTGCCGGATCGAGGATCTGGTAGCTGCAGTCCAGGGCCATGCGCAGCGAGGTGTGCCGGTTGCTGCTGCCGTCCCTGGTGCCGCCGACCAGCAGTCGCAGGGTGTCCACGATGCGTTTCGCGAGCTGGCTCAGCGACAGCGTGCGGGTGAGGCCGGCGGCCAGCTCGATGCCGAGCGGCAGCCAATCGACCGCCGCGCAGATCGCGACCACGTCGGCTTGGACGGACTCGTCGAGGGCGATCTCGGCCCGATCGGCGAACAGCGTGAGACTCGCGCGCCGGTCCAGGGCGCTGACCAGCTGGACGATCTCCCCGGGACACCCGAGCGGCCGCTGGGAGGTGATCAGCGGGGTGAGCGCAGGCGCGGCCGCGGTCAGCGCGGCGACGATGCCGGCCACCGCCTCGGCCAGATGCTCCGCGTTGTCGATCAGCAGCAGCGCACCGTCCAATTCGGCGGCCAGCAACGGTATTTCGTCGCCCGGCGCGGCGTCGACGCCGGCCGCGCCGGCGATGGCCTGCCCCACCAGATCGCCCTGCCGCACCGCGGCCAGCTGGACGGTGACCACCCGGCGACCGCCACGCGCCACCACCCGGGCGGCTTCCAGGGCCAACCGTGACTTGCCGCATCCGGGGCCGCCGGTGAGCGTGACCGGCGCGGGCCCGGTCAGCTGACGCAGCAGCCCGGGCATCTCCCGCTCCCGCCCCAGAAAGGAGGTCAGCGGCCCGGGAACGTCGGCGGCGGTGCTGGTTTCGGCAGCGGCCAGCCGGGTCGCGCAGCGCGTCGGCGACGGATGCAGCAGCGGGTCGTGGCGGAGCATCCGCTGCTCCAGCGTGGCGGTCTCCGGGGTCACCGCGACCCCGAGCCGGTCGGTCACCGTCCGGCGCAGCCGGTCGAGGCTGCTCAACGCGTCGGCTTGGCGTCCGGACCGATAGAGGGCGAGGGCGTACAGCCGGCCCAGCGTCTCGTGCACCGGGTGCGCGGCGACCAGCCGGGACAACTCGATCACCACCTCGTCGCCATCGCCGGATTCGACGGCGGCGGCGAGACCGGCGATGGCGAGTTCCAGACGCCAGGCGTCCAGCCGGCGCGCCTCGGCGATCACCAACGGCGCGGACCGCACGTCCGCCAGCGTCTGCCCGCGCCAGTAGCCAAGCGCCGCAGCGGCTTCCGCCCGGACCGTCGCATGATCGCCGGTCAGCTCCGCGGCCCGCACCCGGGCGGACGCCGACTCGGCGGCGAGCAGATCCGGCATGGTCGCCGTGCACCGATAGCCCGCGGCGGTCCGTTCGACCACGTCGGCGTGCGCCCCCAGGGTCGCGCGCAGGCGCGAGACGGCACTCCAGAGACGTTCCATCGGACGCCCCCTGACCTCGTCACCCCACAGACCGGCCGCCAGCCTGCTGTCCGGCACGGGCAGCCCCCGGCCGAGCGCGAGACAGACCAGCGCCGCCCGTTCCAGCGGACGGTCCACCGCGAGCACCGCGCCGTCGGCGCGCACCACCACCGGACCCAGGACGAGTATTTCCATCACCGGGCACCGTCTGTTCGCGGGTTCGAGTCGTCTTCGAGACTGCCTGCCGCCGGGCCGAATCCGGCCGCTGCGGGAACATCGGGAGGATCGGGGCGAGGGTTGCGGCGGGTGACCAGCCAGCCGAAGGCGGCCGCGAGCGGGAAGATCGCGACACCGTAAACCGCTGCGGGGATGGCCATTTCGGTGCTGTCCAGGACGCTGATGGCGATGGTGATGGCGATGACGCCGTTGTGGATGCCGACCTCCATCGAGCAGGCGATCGCCTGGCGGCCCTCGACGCCGAGCACCCGCGGGACGAGATAGCCGACGGTCAGGCTGATCGCGCAGAACAGGATCATCGCCACGCCGATCGCCCGGACGTACGGGACGATGTCGGCGCGCTGGTCGATGATCGTGGCACTGATCACCAGCGTCAGCGTGAGCGCGGAGCCGATGCGCACCGGCTTGTCCATCCGGTCCGCGAAGCTCGGCGACCAGCGCCGGACCAGCATGCCGAGCACGACCGGGATCAGCACGATCGAGAACACCTGAACGACCTTGCCGAACTGCAACCCCACCGTGGCCGCGCCGTCGGGGTCGAAGTAGTCGATGGCGACGTTGGTGATCAGCGGCACGGTGCCCACCGCGATCACCGAATTGACCGCCGTGAGCGACACATTCAGCGCGACGTCCCCGTGGAAGAGGTGGCTGAACAGGTTAGCCGCCGTCCCGCCCGGCGACGCGGCGAGCAGCATCACCCCGATCGCGAGCACCGGCGACGGATCGAACAGCAGCACCAATCCGAACGCCATCGACGGCAGCACCACCAGCTGGCAGCCCAGCGCGATGGCAACGGCCTTGGGATTCTTCGCGATTCGAGTGAAGTCCGCGACGGTGAGCGAGAGCCCGAGCCCGAACATGATCACGATCAGAACCAGCGGCAAACCTACCGAAATAAGCGCAGAGTCCATGGTGTCCTCACCATTCGTCGGATCCGCCGACAGACAGGGACGCTGCCACCGGGCCGGTCCGGCGCCGCCGATTGCCCACCTCGCGGCGACGCGCAGAGACCACCTCCGAACCTGCCAGAAGTGTTGGGGCGGCGCAAGATAGCGCCGGGCAGCGGACGGGCTACTCGGCGACCGCCCGTAACGCCATGTCCAACCGGGGATAGCATCCCACCCGCGCGTAGGCATCGGTCAGATCGAACGCCCGTTGGGTCGGCCGGGTCGACACCACCACCGCGAACCGGCGCCAGCCGTCGTCCGCTCGCTCGGCGGCGCGCACCAGCACGTCGACCCCGGCGAAGCCGAGGAAGGCCACCTCGCTCATGTCCACCACGACCGCGGCGGCGCATTCACTGTCGCGCACGACGCGATCCAGCATCGGCGCGGTGGCCAGGTCGAGTTCACCGATCACGGACAGCAGGCGCAGGCCCGGCCGCGGCGTCTCGCCCCGAATACGCAGCTGCCCATGCGAGAACACGCCGGACCTGGCTGGTGGGTGGTTGTGTGAGAGCAGTCGTCGGGACATTCGCGGCCGCCGCGGACTCACTTGATTCGCCATGCACAACGCTCCGGGTCAGCGCCGAACGGGCTTGCCGCGCAGCGTGATCGGGTGTAGCCCCGACCCGGGCCCCGCCGAAGCGGGCATGCTCGAGACACCGGCTACCGTTGGCTCGTGTCTGAACCTGTCCGCAAACGTACCCGCGTCCGCGTTCGCACACAAGAGCGACCGGTCAGCATCGGCGCCGAGCCCGCCGATGTCAATGCTTGACTCATTCCAGAAGACCGGCAAGACTTCAGGCGTGCCAACGGCCACCGAATTCCAGCAGATGCTGCGCGGAGTTTCGTTGCGCGTGACCGCGCCGCGGGTCGCGGTGTTGAGCGCGGTGCACGAACATCCGCACGCCGACACGGATTCGATCATCCGCGCCGTGCGCGCCCGCCTGTCCGCGGTCTCGCACCAGGCGGTCTACGACTCGCTGCACACCCTCACCGCCGCAGGCCTGATCCGGTGCATCCAGCCGTCCGGCCTGGTGGCCCGCTATGAGACGCGGATCGGCGACAACCACCATCACGTCGTCTGCCGTACCTGCGGGGCCATCGCCGACGTCGACTGCGCGATCGGCGAGGCACCCTGCTTGACCGCGTCCGATGACAGCGGCTTCGTGATCGACGAGGCCGAGGTCATCTACTGGGGCTTATGCCCCGATTGTGCGGCCGCACAGGCCGCCGCCGTCCGTCCCTGATCTCAGCCCGCATCACAATTCAGGAAGGAATGTCGTGACCTCCGACAGCCGCCCGCCCAATCCCGACACCGAGACTCGCAGCGAAAGCGAGAGCGAGAACCCGGCGATCCCGTCCCCCACGGTCAAGACCGACCAGCGCCCGCACACCAACTCCGACTGGTGGCCGGAGCAGATCGACGTGTCGGTGCTGCACGCCCATTCGCCGAAGGGCAACCCGCTCGGCGCGGACTTCGACTACGCCGCGGAGTTCGCCAAGCTCGATGTCGAGGCGCTCAAGGCCGATGTGGCGGCGGTGCTGACCGATTCGCAGGACTGGTGGCCGGCCGACTACGGCAACTACGGCGGCCTGTTCATCCGGATGAGCTGGCACGCGGCCGGCACCTACCGGATCGCCGACGGCCGCGGCGGTGGCGGTCAGGGCGCGCAGCGGTTCGCGCCGCTCAACAGCTGGCCGGACAACGCGAACCTGGACAAGGCGCGCAGGCTGCTGTGGCCGGTCAAGCAGAAGTACGGCAACAAGATCTCCTGGGCCGACCTGCTGGTGTTCGCCGGCAACGTCGCGCTCGACTCGATGGGCTTCCAGACCTTCGGCTTCGGCTTCGGCCGCCCCGACATCTGGGAGCCGGAGGAGATCTTCTGGGGTCCGGAGGACACCTGGCTCGGCGACGAGCGCTACAGCGGCGACCGGGAACTGTCCGGCCCGCTCGGGGCCGTGCAGATGGGCCTGATCTACGTGAACCCGGAGGGCCCGAACGGTCAGCCCGATCCGGTGGCCTCCGCGCGCGACATCCGGGAAACGTTCGGCCGCATGGCGATGAACGACGAGGAGACCGCCGCGCTGATCGTCGGCGGGCACAGCTTCGGCAAGACGCACGGCGCGGGCAACCCCGACCTGGTCGGCGCCGAGCCCGAGGGCGCGCCGATCGAGCAGCAGGGCCTGGGCTGGAAGAGCGCCTACGGCACCGGCAAGGGCAAGGACGCCATCACCAGCGGGCTCGAGGTCGTCTGGACGTCGACCCCGACCCAGTGGGGCAACGGCTTCCTGCAGAACCTGTACGGCTACGAGTGGGAGCTGACCAAGAGCCCCGCCGGCGCGTGGCAGTGGAAGCCGAAGGACGACGCGGGCGCGGGGACCATCCCCGATCCGTTCGGCGGTCCCGGCCGCACCCCGACCATGCTCACCTCGGACCTGGCCCTGCGCGAGGATCCGATCTACCGGGAGATCACCCAGCGCTGGCTGGAGCACCCGGAGGAGCTGTCCGAGGCGTTCGCCAAGGCCTGGTACAAGCTGTTGCACCGGGACATGGGCCCGGTCAGCCGCTACCTCGGGCCGTGGGTGCCGGAGCCGCAGCTGTGGCAGGACCCGGTGCCTGCGGTCGATCACGCGCTGATCGACGAGCAGGACATCGCGGCGCTGAAGAGCAAGGTGCTCGAGTCCGGCCTGTCGGTTCCGCAGCTGGTCAAGACCGCGTGGTCGTCGGCGGCGAGCTTCCGCAGCACGGACAAGCGCGGCGGCGCCAACGGCGCCCGCATCCGGCTCGAGCCGCAGCGGAGCTGGGAGGTCAACGAGCCCGCCGAACTGGCCAAGGTGCTGCCCGTGCTGGAGCAGATCCAGCAGGACTTCAACGGCTCCGCGTCCGGTGGCAAGAAGGTCTCGCTGGCCGACCTGATCATCCTCGCGGGTTCCGCGGCGGTGGAGAAGGCGGCCAAGGACGCGGGCCACGAGGTCACGGTCCCGTTCGCGCCCGGTCGCACTGACGCGACGCAGGAGAACACCGACGTGGAGTCGTTCGCGGTGCTCGAACCGCGGGCCGACGGTTTCCGCAACTACGTGCGGGCCGGCGAGAAGGCTCCGCTGGAGCGGCTGCTGCTGGAGCGGGCGTACCTGCTCGACGTGACCGCGCCGGAACTGACCGTGCTGATCGGCGGCCTGCGCGCCCTCGGCGCCAACTACGGCGGCACCGAGCACGGCGTATTCACCGACCGCCCGGGTACCTTGACGAACGACTTCTTCGTCAACCTGCTCGACCAGAACACCGAGTGGAAGGCCTCGGAGTCGGCGGAGAACGTGTACCAGGGTTACGACCGCACCGGTAACACCACCTGGACCGCGACCGCCAACGACCTCGTCTTCGGCTCGCACTCGGTGCTGCGCGCGATCGCCGAGGTCTACGCCCAGCAGGACTCCGGGGCGAAGTTCGTCGACGACTTCGTCGCGGCGTGGGTCAAGGTCGTCAACAACGATCGCTTCGACCTCAGCTGATCGAGCTTCCCGCACAGGACAACTCAGGCCGGCCCCAGCGGGCCGGCCTGAGTTGTCTTCTCGGCGATCAGCGGGGTGGGCGGAGAAACTTCAACGCGGCCTTCATGATCGGGCCCGGGACGCGGTCGCGCATGGTCAACGCCGCTGCGGCGGCTTTGCTTCTGGCTTCGGTGCCACGACCGAATACCTTGTTCAATGGGCCACCCGAGGGTTCCAGGTCGACATGCAACGGTGGCCTGCCTTCGGCCGCACCGAGCGCGTGCGAGATGACGACGCGCTGGATCTCGCTGGTGCCTTCGAAAATGGTGTACAGCTTGGCATCCCGATACCACTTCGCCACCGGATGGTCGCTGATATACCCCCAGCCGCCGAGGGTCTGGATCGCGCGTTCGGTGGCCCGCACGGCCACCTCGCTGGCGGCCAGCTTCGACATCGAGCCTTCGCCGCGCTCGAATGGCACGCCGTTGGCGGCCATCCAGGACGCGCGCCAGGTCAGCAGCCGGGCGGCGTCGATCTGGGTGGCCAGGTCGGCGATCGGGAACGCGATGCCCTGGTTGTCCAGGATCGGCGCGCCGAAGGCTTCCCGTCGCTTCGCGTAGCCGGTCATGTATTCCAGTGCGGCCCTGGCGATTCCGAGTGCCTGCGCGGCGACCATCGGCCGGGTCTGTTCGAACGTGCCGAGGGTGACCGAACCGGACCGGCCGCCGCTGCGGACGGCATCGCGTCGTTCGGCCAGCGTGTGTTCGAGCTTGTCCACGCCGCCAAGCAGGTTCTCCATCGGCACCCGGACGCGGTCGAACTTCAACTCCGCGGTGTGCGAGGCCCGGCAGCCCAGTTTGTCGAGCTTGCGCACCAGCTCCAATCCCGGTGTGCCGCCGGGCACTACGAACAGGGCCTGACCGCGATGCCCCAGTTCCTCGTCCACGACCGCGTTCACCACGTGCACGGTGGCGATGCCGCCGTTGCCGATCCACATCTTGTGCCCGTCGATGATCCAGTCGTCCCCGTCGCGCACCGCCCGCGTGCGCAGATTACGCACATCGCTGCCGCCCTCCGGCTCGGAGATCGCGAGCGCCGCGAGCTTCAGATCTCCCGGCGTGCCGAAACACTCGGGCGCCCAGCGCAACATCTGCTCCGGCGTGGCGGCCTGCCCGATCGCCGACAGGGCCAGCGCGGGCATCACGATCGCCAATCCGATGCCCGCACAACCCCAGAACAACTCCTCCATGAACATCGGCAGCGACAACCCCGTCGGATCCCCGATCAGATCCCGATAGAACAGCGGACTATAGAACCCCCGCTCCGCCGCCTCCTCCAGCACCGGCCACGGAAACTCCTGCGCCCGGTCATACTCCGCCGCCACCGGCCGAATACACCCCTCCGCGAACTCATGCGCCCGCCGCGCCAAGTCATGCTGCGCCGCCGTCGGTGTCAAATCGAAAGTCACGTTCCGGCGATACCCCGACGCGAGCGAACGACACCCTAGCTCGCGAAGTTCGCAACCAGCCGGTGTTTCTCGCGATGGCGACAGAGCCGTGCCGACGTCACCGCAGCGGCGAACAACCTATCCCGAGGTTGCTCGAAAGACGTGGCAGAGCACCCGCGTGACGAGTTCGCCGAGGTCGAGGTCGCTGGTGTCCAGCACGGTCACGTCGGGTCGTGGTTGCAGGAAGTCACTGACTGCCGCATCAGCCGCGTCCCGTTCGGCCGCGGCACCGGCCCCTTCGCCCGTGCGGACCCGCAGTGCTCGCGCTTGCGCGTCGGCGATGAGCAGTATTTTGACGTCGGCGTCCGGCACGACAACGGTGGTTGTATCGCGACCATCGATAACGACTCCGCCGTAGGTCGATTCGGCGTAACGCACGATTTCCCGCTGGCGTGCGTTCATGGCCGCACGCACCTCCGCGTGGCGAGCAACCGCGGACACCGCGCGACTCACGGTGGAGGTCTTCAGCTGATCCGATACATCCCGGCCCGCCAACGAGATCGCGGTGATGCCACGGTCCAGCGACACACCGACAGGATAGGTCCGCGCAGCGGTCTCCGTCACGCCGCCGGCATTGTCGAGCGCGATTCGCTGACGGACACACCACAGTGCAAGTGCCCGATACAGCAACCCCGCGTTAAAGTAGGGGAGCTGAAGTCGTTGCGACACAGCGGTGCACACTGAGGACTTACCCGTGGCGACTCCTCCGTCAATCGCGACGACGAGGCGGCCGGGAACGCGACGTGGTTGAATTCCCACAGACGAATTGTAGATTCGCAGTCACGTCTTGCCCCGAAAACAGGACGGCGGGGTCCGGTTGGGAGTCGCCATCCACCAAACGCTCCCCTGCTACGCTTTGCCATCATCGAAACCCCAGACGGTAGGACGTCAGCCATGCCGAGTTCCGATCCCGCGGTTATCATGGGCCCGCTCTCGCCGCAACAGATGCTGCTGCCGTTAGACAGCCCATATGAATCCGTACGGTCGGATTATTCGATGCCACTGAGTGATTCGCCTACTCGAGACCCGGCGTGCTTGTTCTGTCGTCACGCAGATCCTTCGGTGAACACCGTCGTGCGACGGCGCGGCACCATGTACGCCCGCTGGGACAACTTCCCCGCCAGTCTCGGGCATGTCGAAATAGTTCCGTTCCGCCATATTCTTTCGTTCTTCGACATGAATGAAAGGGAAACGCGGGATCTACACATCCTGGCGCAATCGATGCGCGATACGTTGACCACCCTGTATCGACCCGATGGATTCACGATAGGCGTCAACGACGGATCAGCCGCCGGCCGCACAGTGCCGCACCTACATATGCACATAATCCCACGTTGGCATGGAGATGTTCCGGATCCGCGCGGGGGAATTCGGCACGTATTCCCCGACTGCGACCCGGACTCGTGGAGTTAGCCGCTCGCCGGCTTGATCGCGATCGCCAAAAGCCATTCGCTTCGGGAGGGTCCCGTCACCACGATTCGCTCGAACCCGGCCGCCGACAACCAATCGGTCAGCTCCTGCTTACTGGTGTAAGTGAAGAGCCTTCCGTCCGCACGGCGCTCGCTGCCGACTCCTTCCTTCATGCTCACACCGATCGGAGCACCCGGGAGCAGCATCTCGAAGCACTGCAGTAGAACTGGAGGGATCTGCTCTTTTCGCAGATGCAGCAAACTCCCACAGGCCCATATCCCACCGATCGTGCACGCCGCCAATGGCAGTGCCAGCAGGTCGGCATTGATACCGCGAACTCGTTCCGCAGGGCCTGCGGCGCCGACGCATCGCCGGAGCAGCGCAAGGCTGGCATCCACCGCGATCACCGTATGCCCCGCCTCGGAGATCAGCCGCGCATCCCGACCAGCACCTGAGCCGAGGTCGACGACGACCGCATCGCTGCGCAACAGGTGGGCAAACGCCAACAAATCCTGTTCAAGACCGTCGAAGAACTCGAACGAATCGGTTCGCGCTATGTAGTGTTCGGCGAATCGTTCATACCAAGCGAGAGTGTCCCGGTCCATATCACATCTCTTCGAATCCGTGTGCCTGCATCCGTAACGCCAACTCGTTCAACAACTCCGGCACCTCCGAAGACGCGAGTACCGCGTACTGCCCTTTGGCATCGAGGCTCAAGCAGCCACGAAAGTCGTGATTGTCGTCACGGATCGGCGAAGCGAAAACCGCACCCCGGTGGCGAACCCGCAAAAATTCATCCCAATTCAATCCCATCACCGCCGCTTCTCCGCCCATTGCCCGCACAGAATTGAAGTCGGCCTCGGTTGTCACTCGCCCGGCCAGTTCTTCTACGTCGAACGACGTCTCGGTATTCTGCTCCCAGCACATGCCGACGACCCCCTGCCCGAGCTTCGGCTCGAACTTGCGCAGAACAACATTCCCGCCCAACCGATACGTCGCGACCCGCCTGAGTCGCTTCGTCCCGAGGAACCACCCCGACCGTTTCACCTGCCACGCATGCAAGCCGAGATCCTCGAATCGAAATCCGACGATCACCCGGTCGGCCTCACGGATCATTCTGCCGAACTGCACCAATACCTCGCGTTCGAGTTGGGTGCGCTGATGCACCAGACTTCGCTGCGCTCGCGCGGCGAAGGGTCCCAATGTGAAGACCGCCGCAACGATCAGTAACGCCGGTATCAATCCGGGGAGATGGCCTGTGAGGTCATCCCATAGCGACTGCTCAGGGAAACCTTGACTCTTTGCGCCCAGCGTCGCCAGCGCCACCGTCGCGATCCCCTTGTCCCAAGCAGTGGCGGTCCTCGATCTCATCTTCCCTACCCACCAATCTCCGAGCACCTGGCAACCTCTACCCACACGCGCGGGCGCGAATGCTACCCCAGTGGAAGTGACCGGCGCCACAGGGCGACCGGACTGTTTGCTCCACAGCTACGACACGCGGCCACATGACTTGTCAATTCCCATAGCGCCCAACACTTTTCGCCGACACAATCGACAATCTGCTGTTACCCTCGTCGGGTGGGGACAGCTGGAACCTGTGACAGATCGGATCTGTGCGCGGAGTTTTCCGGGGCCGCGGATACCGAGTTCTCTCGCACGTATTTTCCGATCGTCCGACGGCACTTGGCCGAGACCGCCGACAGCGTGGCGATCGTCGACCTGTCTCCCCTGGTCGTCGGACACGTGCTGGCCTGTCCGCGCAGGCACTATTACAGCGCCGCGCAAACGCTAGCCGATCCCCAATCTGACTTCCGAGTGTTTCTGGAAAGGTTCCTGAACAGATATGCGGACATTTTCGGCGACTTCACCGTGCTCGAGCACGGATCGACGCCGACGATGCCGACCACGTGTATCAGTCACGCCCATCTACATATACTTCCGCTCGCTTTGGAACCAATAATCGGACGGATGGTCAGCGACGGGTTGCCGCTGTCCCTACTGGACGGTTGGCAGGAAGTCGCCGATTTGTGCATCGATGAGTCTCCGTACTATCTTGCCGCAGACGGGAAACGATTCTTTGTCGCCCGAACCCAGCAACGCATGATCAGCCAATATCTCAGAGTGGTTGCTGGAGCGAGCATCTCAGTGCCGTCCGAAGAATGCGACTGGGCGGTCGTAGTTCGACGCGAGATCTTCCATCAGACATTACAGTGCTGGGCGGTTGGCGCCGCCGCTAAAGGAGCAATGCTGTGACCATGCAGGCGTTGAGGTCGGAAACTCCACTCGACGAGCCGTCCAAGATCGCTGAAATTATCGTGCCGGCGATGGGCGCAGAGGCGCTGAGTGCCGACCTTGCCAACGGAGCGAGGGCGAAGCTGCTACTGGGCGCCGGCGCACAAGACGACTGCGCGGCGTTCCGCCTCGATGGTTCCCAAATTCTGGTTGCCGGAACAGATTATGTTCGCGGTCCCAAGTTCAGTCTTTACGAGAAAGGGTTCATTACAAACTACGACATCGGCTGGTACCTCGCCGGTGCCAACATCAGTGACGTGGCGGCAATGGGCGCGATCCCGCTCGGACTCCTGTCGGTCGTACGATATCCCAAGGACCTCCGTGACAGCGATTTCACCGAACTGATCGAAGGAATACGAGACGGCGCCAGGTCTGCCGGAGCGCTCAATGTCGGCGGCGACATAGGTAGTGCCGAAAGAATCATCCTGTCGGCCAGTGCGTTCGGCGTCGTGGAGCCCGCGAACTTGCTCACGCGGACGGGCGCCAGACCAGACCAGGTGCTCTGTGTCACCGGGCCGACCGGACTCGCGGGCAGCGCTATGAAGCTCGCCAACAATGGCGACGATATCGCTCGCGACGAATACTCCGCCCTGCTGGCAAAGTGGCAGCGCGTCACTCCCCGAGTGACACACGGCCGAATCTTCGCACGCAACCCCGCGGTCACCGCCTGCATCGACACCTCCGACGGCCTCAAAGGCGCGGTCGAGACCCTCGCTCATGCCAGCGGGGTGTCCGTCGTCGTCGAAGAGAACCGTCTGCCGATCGACGACGCTGTACGCCGGGCCGCCACGCGCTTGAACGTCGATGTGCTCGACCTGGTCTTCGGCGACTCCGTCGACTTCGAACTTGCCGTTACGGTCGACGGGGACGCGGTGAGCACACTGTCCCAGCAGTGCGCTCAGGCCGGTCTCGATCTGCATGTCATCGGTCGAGTCGACGCAGGATCCGGTGCCGCTCTGCTCCGTGCCAACGCAACTACGGATATTCCCGGCGCTTCATGGCGGCACACCTGAACATTGTGTGCACCGCATTATTATCACGCGTGCATTCCAGGTCGCCATTCCGCGCAGATCGACCGGCAGCGTTACGAATCCGAACTGCCCGACTTCCTGGACACCTTCTGTTCGACCTCGGCCACGTGGACGAAATGGGCGGCCGTCGCTGCTCGGTGGTCGAAATGTGAACCCTCGAGGTCGAGTTCGGGGAGTAGGCGGGTGAGGCGGTTCGGGAGCCACCAGGCCGAGCGGCCGAGGACCAGGATGGCCGCGGGCACCAGGGTGAGCCGGACGACGAACGCGTCGATCAGGACGCCGACGGCGAGCGTGAATCCGAGGGCCTGCACGATCTGGTCCTGGGACCACGCGAACCCGCCGAACACGGCGACCATGATGGCCGCGGCGGCCACGATGACCCGCGCACTACGCGAGTAGCCACTGGTCACCGCCGGGGCGGGCGCTGCGCCGCCGCGTCGTTCCTCGCTGATCCGGGTGGTCAGGAACACCTGATAGTCCATGGCCAGCCCGTAGAGGACACCGGTGACCAGGATCGGCAGCACGCAGATCAGCGGCCCCGGCTGGTCGACGCTGAATACCGCGGCCAGCCAACCCCATTGGATCACCGCCGTCGCACAGCCCAGCGCCGCGCCCACCGTCAGCAGGAAGCCGGCCGCCGCGATCAGCGGCACGAATATCGAGCGGAAGAACACGGTGAGCAGCACCAGCGTCAACGCGACGACGATGGACAGATAGATCGGCAGCGAATCCCCGAGCTTCCTGGACGTATCGATCGCCAGGGCGACATCCCCGGTGACCGAGACCCGAGCGCCGCTGTCCGCCAGCGCCTCCGGCGCGGTGCCCCGAATCCGGTCGACCAGATCCCTGGTGGCCCGGCTGGACGGCCCGGTCGCCGGGATCACCGTGATGATCGACAGATCGTTCCCGGCGTCGAACTGCGGCGGCAACACCGCGACCACGCCGGGCAGCGTCTGAAGTCGTTGCGCGATCCGCGAACTCGCGTGCACCGGATCGGCGGCCTGGTCCAGATCGACGCAGACGATCAGCGGGCCGTTGACCCCCGCGACGAACCCGGAGGTGAGAATATCGGCGGCCCGGTGCCGTCCGAAGCTCGGCGGCGTCGTTTCATCGTTGGGCAACCCGGTGGCCATGCTGCCGATCGGCACCGCGAGCAGGCCGAGCAGCCCCACACAGACCACGATGACCGCCACCGGAAAACGGTGGACGAACCGAATCCAGCGCCCGTCCCGGCCGCGAGATGTCGCGTCCGGCAGCACATTCGGGGAGATCCGCCCGTCCGCGATACCGAGCAGCGCGGGTACCAGGGTCAGCGCGACCAGCACCGCGACCGCGACCGCGATCGACGCCGCCAAGCCCATCCCGCTGAGGAACGGAATCCCGACCACGGCCAGGCTGGCCAGCGCGATCAACACCGTGGCCCCGGCGACCACGACGGCGCTGCCCGCGGTCGCCACGCTGCGGCCCGCCGCCTCCGCGCGGGTGGGGCCGCCGGCCAGCTCCGCTCGATACCGGGACAGGATCAGCAGGGCGTAGTCGATGCCCACCGCGAGGCCGATCATCGTCGCGAGAACCGGTGCGGTCAGGTGCAATTCGACGACCGAACTGGTCACCATGATGACGAAGGTGACGACGCCGACGCCGACGATCGCGGTCAGCATGTTCACCCCCGCCACCAGCACGGCGCGGAAGGTCGCGGTGAGGATCACCAGCGCGATGACCAGCCCGATCAATTCGAGCGGGGACGTCGGTATCGGCTCTTCCCGTGCGGTGCCGCCGATCTCGACGACCAGACCGGCGTCGCGCAGCGGCGCCACCGCCCGATCCAGCCCGGTCCGGTCCGCGGCGGTCAGCTCGCCGGAGGTGATGTCGTAGGTCACCACCAGCATGGCGACCCGCCCGTCGAGCGAGATTCCCCGGTTCTGCGGATCGAGCGGGCTGCGCACGGACGCGACATGATCGAGCGCACCGATCGCGCCGACCGCCTGACCGATCGCGCCCGCGCCCGCGGGGCTCGTCACCCGCTCCCCTGTCGGCGCCTGTATCGCCACCCGCGCGGTCGCTCCCCCCGCATTGGCCTGCGGCATCCGGGTTTTGATCAACTCGATGCTCGACTGCGCCTCCGTGCCGGGGACGACGAAGGTGTTGGTCGGCGTGCCGCCGTGCAGCAGCGCGAGCACACCCGTCGCGATCAGCAGGAGCAGCCACCCCGACACGACGGCCCACCGACGCCGGAAACACGATGCGCCGAGGGTGTACAGCAGGCGGGCCATAAGCGTGCTCCTAAGGATGAGTCGGATCGGCGTCGCGGCGAGCGGGCAGGACCGCGTAGTTGCGCACCGCTCGGGCGGCGAGGGTGTCGGCCAGTCGCGGGCGCAGCAGCACGCCCGCGACGATCACGGCCAGCGGCAACAGGCTCAGCGGATCGGCAGGCGGGGTCAGCGCCTCGGTGCTGTCCCGGTACGTCCCGCGCTTGGCCAGCGCCGCCCTCAGTTCACCGAGCACCGCGCGCCGCCGGCCCGTCGCGGCGGCGACGCCGAGACTGATCGCGGCCAGACTGTGCGTGCGCACTCCCGGCCTGCCGATCTGCGTTCCGGCGGGCAGGCTGTCTCCGCGCGCCAGCCGGACGCCCAGCACCGGCAGGTCGACACCGCTGGCGGCCGCGTTGAACGGTTCGACCGTGCGCGGATTGCACTCGATGTACTGCGGCACGCCGTCCTCGTGGAAGTAGTCCATGGTCAGCCCGCCGTGCCAGGCCAGCGCGTCACCGAGCAACGCGATGTGCTTGCGCGGCAACTCGTGATCGACGCTGACCCGCGCCGCCGCGCTGCCGCCGATCCCGGTCGCCCGCTGCTCGGAGGTGTGCACGGCGGCCAGCCTGCCGTGCTCGAACATGCCCTGCACCTGCGCGTACTCGCCGTGGGCGAGCCGTTGCGCGAGCAGCGGGCCGCGCTGCGCGAGATCGCGCGGCGCCCGTGCCCGGCTGCGATCGTCGGTCACCAGGCGCACGCCGTTGCCCGCGGTGCCGAACGCGGCCTTGACGTAGTAGGGGTAGTCGAACGACTGCCGGTCCTCGGTCAGCCGCACCCAGTCGGGTTGCGGCAGGCCGAGATCGTCGGCGAGCCGGGCGAATTCGAGCTTGCTCGCCACGCGCGCCACGCTCGCCGCCGGCGGGATCGCCAACGGCAGGTCGGCCGGGAACAGCGCAGGCCGGTCCGCGAACAGCACCACATCCTCGTGCGTCGACAGCACGGCATCGAACGCGCGCGCCCGGGTCACCGCGGCCAGCGCCCTGGCGAATCCCTCGGGATCGGCGCCCGCGGCCGGGCCGCGGTGCACCCGGTCCAGCCACACGCTCCAGCGGCCGAGGGCAAAGCCATTGGCGGACAACGCTTCCAGGTGATACCCCGCCGGGCCGAGCACGGAAAGCAACTCGCGGGCGGTAAGGCTGGACACTTCGGTCAATAGCACCCGCACCGGTGCTGCGTGGCCCCGGACTGGTGACGGCATATGATCCCCATCTGACGTTTCGTGCGCCGGTGGTACGATTCTCGCCAGTATTCGATACCAACGAGTATCGACTGGCAGGAGGTTGGTGTCAATGCCACGACCGGAAATTCGGCGTCGATTGAGTTCCGCGGAGATGCGCAGCCGGATCCTGGCCGCCGCGGCGGCCGAGTTCGCCCGCAACGGCTTCGATCGGACCAGCCTCGACGAGGTCGCCGCGGCCGCCGGCTTCACCAAAGGTGCGGTGTATTCCCGGTTTTCGAGCAAGGACGAGCTGTTCTTCGCGTTGCTCGAGGAGCAGGTGATCGGCCGGATCGCCGCCGCGAAGACCGCGCTGGAGCGGTCGATGGACGATGCCGGCGGCACCCATCCGGCCGCGGCGATCGGCAGGCAGATCAACGACGCGCTGGTTTCCGAGCAGGACTGGCAGATCCTGTTCGTCGAATTCTGGTTACGCGTAGTCCGCGATCCGCGGATCGCCGAGCAGTTCCGCGCGCTGCGCCGCCAGCTGCGCCAGACCATCGCCGACTTCGTCGAGGCAGAAGCGTTGCGGCGCAACCTGACCCTGCGGATCAGCCCCTACGAGATGGGGATCGTCGCGCTCGCGCTGTCGAACGGGTTGTCCATCGAGGAGATCCCCGACCAGGGCACAGTGCAGAGCGATCTGTTCGGCCGCATCCTGCAGCTGGCCTGCGCCCCGGACGGGGAAGACGTCAGCCCAGCGTCGTGAAGCCGCCGCCGGTGTAGGTCGCCTTCGCCGCGTAACGTTGCAGCTTTCCACTGGAGGTCAGCGGAAGCGTGCTCGCTTCGACGAGCACGACGTCGCTGGGCCGCAGCCCGTGCTTCTCCCCGACCGCGGCCCGGACGGCCCGGTCGATCTCGCTCGCGCGAACCTGCTTGACCCCGGCCGCGTTGTCGTCGACGTCGTCCACCACCTGCCAGCCTCGATCGATCTCGGCCACCACCACGATCCCCGCGTTCGCCGCACCGTCGACCTGGAAGGCGACGCACCGGTCCAGCCGGAGCGCGTCGTGACTGGCCATCACCGTCGCCTCGATGTCCGTCGGATAGTGGTTGTGCCCGTCGACGATGATCAGATCCTTCAGCCTGCCGGTCACGTACAGCTCGTCGTCGAGCAGGAAGCCGAGATCGCCGGTCCGCAGGAAACTCCCGTCGCGGTCGGGGAGCCGGACACCGAACGACTCCGCCGACAGCTCGGGTGCCGCCCAATAGCCTTGGCCGACACTGTCTCCGGCAATGCAGATCTCGCCGATCTGCCCGTCGGGCGGGGTGCGCAGCGTCTCGGGGTCGACGATCGCCATGGTGAACCCGGCGTTGGTCCGGCCGCTCGACACGATCTCGCGCCCGTCGGCCTCGTCCGGTACGAAGCGGTGCGCGGCCAGCTGTTCCGGATCCGCCTTCAGTGTGCGCACGCCGCTGCCCAGCGGACCGCCGGTGACGAACAGCGTCGCCTCGGCGAGGCCGTAGCAGGGGAACAACGAGCGCGCGTCCAGCCCGGCGGGGGCGAAGTGCGCGGCAAACTTGGCCATGGCGGCGGGGCGGATGGGCTCCGCGCCGCACAGCGCGATCTTCAGGTGCGACAGATCGAACTGGGCCACCCGCTCGGCCGAAACCCGCTGCACCGCAAGCGCGTAGGCGAAGTTCGGTGCGGCGGTGATCACCGCCCGATACTTGGCCAGCGCGGCGATCCAGCGGACCGGCTGCTGGACGAACGACAGCGGCGACATCTTGACGATGGTGGAGTCGCTGAAGATCGGCTGCGTGACCGCGGAGAGCAGGCCCATGTCGTGATAGGTCGGCAACCAGGACACGCCCCAGCTCTGCCTGCTGAGCTCGGCGTTGTCGCGCACCAGCGCGTTGTTGCTCAGCACATTGCGGTGGGTGAGCACGACGCCCTTCGGCTGACCGGTCGAGCCCGAGGAGTACTGCAGATAGGCCACCGAATCGGCCGCGATCGCCGGCAACTCGATAGCGGTCGCCGCGCCGCGGTCGATGGTGTCGGTGGCGAGGGTCTCCAGTCCGGCGAATCCCTCGAATCCGGCTGGGATCGCGGCCAATTGGGCCGCGATGTCGGAGGTGGTCAGCATCAGCTGCGCGCCGGCGTTGGCCCGGATGGCGGCCAGCCGGGCCAATGAGCTCTCCAGCTTGCTGATCTGCGGCGGCGCGACCGGCACCGCGATGATGCCCGCGTAGAGGCAGCCGTAGAACGCCTCGACGAAGTCCAGGCCGGGCGCGTACAGCAGCAGCGCCCGATCGCCTTGGCGCGCAACGGTACCGAGCCGGGCGGCGATGGCGCGCGCGGCGGTGTCGACCGCGGCGTAGGTCAGCGTCGACGTCTCGTTCTCACCGTCGCCGAGGAAGATGAACCTGGTGTCGTCGGGTTGCCGCAGCGCCCTGGCGGTCAGCAGCTCGACCAGCGTGGTGGCGGCGGCGCAGTCCGGATCGTCGACTCGGCTTGCGCGGCCGGTGTTTTGCAGTTCGATAGTCATTGCGTGGCACTCCTGGAGCGGTCGAGAGGTTCGGCTCGAGCGGTTTCGGCCCGAATCAGTTTGCGCGCGATATGGTCGAGCACACTTGCTCTTTGCGAGACGACGAAGAAATGGCCGCCCGCGACGAGCCGCACGCCGACCGGCCCGGCGGTGCAGTCGCGCCACCCCGACAGCTCACTCGGCGATACCTTCGGATCCGCGGTGCCGCCGAACACCGTGACCGGCAGGTCGAGCGGCGGGCCCGGCCGGTACCGGTAGGTCTCGTTCACCGCGAAATCCGCACGCAGCAGCGTGAACAGATTCGCCCGCAGCGTGTCGTCCGCCAGCACCTGTTCGGGCGTTCCGCCGAGACTCCTTACGACGTCGGCGAATTCGGCCTCGTCCGCCTCGTGGATGAGCGGCACCTGCGCGGGGACCTGCGGCGCCCGCCTGCCCGAGACGAACAGATGCGTGGGCCTCGGGTGCCCCTCCGCGCACAGCCTGCGGGCCAGCTCGTAGGCGATGAGCGCGCCCATGCTGTGCCCGAACAGCGCGAACGGCGTACGCCACTGCCCCCTCATCGCCTCGAGCAGGTCGTCGACCAGCGGATGCACATCCTCGAACGGCCGGTCCCTGAACCGCATTTCCCGTCCCGGCGGTTGCAGGGGCACCACCGAGATCTCCGGCGGCAGCGCGCGGCGCCAGTCGAGAAACCCGGACGCGCCCGCCCCCGCGTGCGGCAGGCAATACAGCGTCACCTGCCCCGCGGGCGTCGCCGGCGCGGGATAGGGCACCCACGGCGACGTCACGGCGGTCGACATCCCTACACCCCCGGGCCGGTGACGAGCTTCAGGTACTCCGGCGGCTCGGGCGGCGCCGCCAGCGGAGCACCGAGCAGCTGCACGCCGTCCCGCTCGCCGAGTTCCTCGAAACCCGCGAAACGGTAAGTGACGTACATGATCCGGTTGCGTCCCGTCGGCACGAACTCGGCGATCAGGCGGGCACCGTTCCGTTGCGCCAGTCGGACCGTGTGGTTGAGCAACACCGTGCCCACCCCGCGCGACATCACCCGGCACGACATCAGCAGCAGCTCGAGCTTCCATTCGCGCTCGCCCAATTCCACCGAGGCGAGCCCGATTTGGCCGTACGTGCCGTAGACGTCCGTCAACTCGGCCATCAGCAGCAGGTGCCGATCCGAATCGCTTCGGTCGGCCAGCTCCTGCGCCGAGTACATGATGCCGGTGGAATTCAGCTGATTCGTCCGGACCACCAGCTCCTCGGCGCGGCCGAGGTCCTTGCGCTGCGCACGGCTGATGGTGAACTCCATGCCGAGGGTGGCCAGAAACTTCTCACTGTTCCCGGTGAACTCCGCCTCGGCCTTGGTCCGGTCGATGCTCGCGAGGTACATGGCCCGGCGGGCGGCGGAGTCCTCGGTGATGTACTTCGGCGTGAATTCCGGCCGGGACGCGAGCTCGCCCGCGTGCACGGCGTCGATGCACAGCACGCCGGGGTGCGCGAACGCGACCTCCTCGCGTTCGAACGGCTGGTCGTCGACGAACGCCAGCGCGTCGATGCCGATGTTCAGCGATGTCGCGATCTTGGCCACCGCCTCGGACTTGGCGTCCCAGCCGATCTGTGGGTACAGGAAGTATTGTGCGACACCGAGTTCGGTGAGCTTGGCCATGGTGGTCTCGTAGTCGTTGCGGCTGGCGACCGAATGCAGGATCCCCCGCTGGTCCAGGGTGACGATCGTGTCGACCACCTCCGGCCGCAGCCGCACCTGGTCGCCGTCCTCGAGCAGGATGCCCTCCCACAGTGTGTGGTCCAGGTCCCACACTACGCATTTGATCGTTGACGTGCGCGTCGATTCCGGTGCGCTCTGTGCACTCATCCGGGTGTCCTTTGCGAGTTACTGTTCATCGATCGGAACGATGCGGGCCCGGTTCTGGCACGCGTCGGCGGAAATGAGCACGTGCTGCAATTGCGTGCTGCCCTCGATGATTTCCATGACCTTGGCGTCGCGCAGGTAGCGGGCGACGGGGTAGGCGTCGCTGCATCCGAGCGCGCCGTGCAACTGCACCGCGTCGTTCGCGGCGGCCACCGCACCGGTCGCGGCGAACTGTTTGGCGATGCAGGTGGCCATGATGGTGTCGGGGTCGCCCTGGTCCTTCAACAACCCAGCCTGCCAGACCAGCAGCCTGGCCGCCCTGGTGCTGGTCGCCATGGTCGAGATCATCTGCTGGATCAGCTGATGCTCGCGCAGCAGCGCCCCGCCCTGGGTGCGCGAATTCGCGTAGCTCACACAGGCTTCCAGACATGCCTGCAGGATGCCGACCGAGCCGGCGGCGACGCTGAACCGGCCGATGTCGAGCACATTCGTGGCGAGCGCCAGACCCATCCCCTCGGCGCCGAGGAGCGCGTCGGGGCCGACGTGGCAATCCTCGAAGGTGATCTCGGCCAGTTGGCTGCCGCGGGTGCCCATGATCTCGGGCACGGCGATCTGGTGCACTCCCGGCTGATCCGCCGACACGAAGAACGCGGACGGTCCCTTGTCGGTGCGGGCGAAGACCAGGAACACATCGGCCAGTTGCCCGCCGGTGACCCACAGCTTGTGCCCGTTGAGCAGGTACCCGTCGCCGTCGCGGGCGGCGAAGGTGCGCAACGCGGTGAAGTCGCTGCCCGCGTGCGGTTCGGTCAGGCAGAACGCACCGAGGCGTTTGCCGGAAACCATTGCCGCCGACCATTGTTCGCGCAGAGCCGGGCTACCCCAGCGATCCAACGCGTACAGCGCCATGCTGTGCACGGTGAGCAGGCTGCGCATCGAGGAGCAGCCGCGGCCGACCTCCTCGTGCAGCTCGGCGAACATCCGCATACCCCGGCCGGTGCCGCCGGCCCGCTCGGGCAGCACCGCGCCCCAGAACCCGTGTGCGCCGAACTCGTGCAGCACGTCGGCCCGGACCCGGCTGACCCGGTCGAACTCGGCGGCGTGCGGCACGACGACGCGGTCGACCACGGCGCGGAAACCCGCCCTGGTGTGCCGGTCGGCCAGGTCCGGCTCGAGGCCGGCGACCAGGGTCATGCCGACCTCTCCGCCGGCGTCGCGGTCCGGGCCAGCAGCCGGGAGACCAGCGCGGTCATCGAGTCGATCGTGCGGAAGTTGTCCAGCCGGACCTCGTCGTTCGGAATGCGGTCGCCGATGTTCTTCTCGATGAACATGACCAGTTCCATCGCGAACAGCGAATTGACGAAACCGCTTTCGAAGATGTCCCGGTCGTCGGCGATCATGCCGTCGGGAAAGCGGCGGGCGGTGAAGTTACGGATTTCCGTGCGTGCGTCGGTGAACATGATGTGCGATCTCCCAGTTGTTTCGTTCGGTAGTGGCGTCCAATAGCTCAGGAGTAGGTGTAGAAACCCTGGCCGGTCTTCCGTCCGTGCAATCCCGCGTAGACCATCTTTCTCAGCAGCGGGCATGGCCGGTATTTGCTGTCGGCATAGAACTCGTACAACCCTTCGATGCTCAGAAGTATTGTGTCCAGACCGATCAGGTCGGCGGTCTCCAGCGGACCGGAGGCATGGCCGAAGCAGGACCGGAATATCTCGTCGACGTCCGCGGCCGAGGCGACGTCGTCCTGCAGCAGGAAGATGGCCTCGTTGACGGTGAGCATGAGCACCCGGTTGGACACGAAGCCGGGCATGTCCTTCACCACGATGCCGTGCTTTTCCATGCTGCTCAACAGGTTCCCGGCGACCTCGATGGTCGCCTCGGAGGTGTGGAAGCCGCGGATGACCTCGACCGTCGGCTTCATCGGCACCGGGTTCATGAAGTGCATGCCGACCACCCGATCCGGGCGACCGGTCAGCGACGCGATCTTGGTGATCGGAATGCACGAGGTGTTCGCGGCGAATACCGTTTGCGGCGCGCAGATCCGATCCAGTTCCGGATATACCCGCGCCTTCAGATCCCAGTTCTCGGTGATGTTCTCGATGACGAATTCGGCGGAGCCGAGCAGCTCCACATCCGTGGTGTAGGTGACCTTCTCGGTCATGTCGCCGAAACGGTCGGTCTCCTTACCGAAGAGCCGGCCGGTGCGGTAGAACCGCGCCACCTCCTCCTCGGCCTTCGCCAGCTGGTCCGGCGAATTGTCGACCAGCACCACGTCCAGGCCGTGTGCCGCGAGATCCTGGGCTAGCCCGGTGCCCATGATGCCGGCCCCGACAACTCCTATTTGTTTCATACCTGCTGCTTTCGATCGAGTAGGCGCCATTGCCGAAATGGATTGGTGGTCAACCAGCGCGCAGCGGAGGGTTACAGTGCGAAGCTGGTGCGTTCGAACGGATAGGTGGGTAATGGGATTCGGCGCGCCGCGGCGTTTCCGGTCACGTCGGCCAGCGTGCCGCCGTCGACCCAGGCCGCCCCCGCGGCGGCCAGCCGCGACCGGGTGGCGTCGGCGGCGATGACGGGCGCCGCAGCATCGAGCGCGGACAGCAACTCGCGATGGTTCGCCGCGACCACGGCCCGCCGGTAGCGGAACTCCGGCCGGCCCACCCGCAGCGTATGGGCGAGGTCGGGGATCGACGCCGTCGGCCGCCGCTCCACCCAGTCACGCAGGCGCGCAGTCATTTTCGTCAACGCCTGCGGCGTACGAGCGGACAGGACGACCAACTCCGGCTCGCCGGTCGGCAACCCGGCCTGCACCGCGGGCGGCTCCTGGAGCACGACGTGCGCGTTCACCCCGCCGAGGCCGAACGAGCTCACCCCGGCCCGGCGCGGCCCGTCGCCCTTCCACTCCCCGCCCTGCGCGGAGACCGCGAGATTCGCGCAGGCCCGCAGCGCCGCGTTGGGCGCACGGAAGTTCGGTTGCGGGACCAGGCGACCGTGCTCGAGCACCAGCGCGGCCTTGATCAGGCCGACGATGCCGGAGGCCGCGTCCAGGTGACCGACGTTCGCCGCGACCGACCCGACGAAGCACGGCTGCGACGCCTTGGCCGAGCCGAATATCTTTGCCAGCGAGGCGATCTCGACCTCGTCGCCCAGCTTGGTTCCCATCGCGTGCGCCTCCAGGTAGCCGAGGCTGCCTGCCCGCACATCGGCGTTGGCCAGCGCCTCGGCGACGACGGCCGTCTTGCCCGCGACGCCGGGCGCGGTGTACGAGGCCCGGCGCGATCCGTCGGTGTTGGTGGCCGAGCCGAGAATCAGCGCGTGCACGTGGTCGCCGTCGCGGATGGCGTCCGCCGCGCGCTTGAGCACCACCGCCGCCACCGCGTTGCCGACGATCGAGCCGTCCGCGCCGACATCCAGGGCACGGCACACCCCGCTGGGCGAACTCACGCCGGGATAGGTGATCGCCTGCGGGAACTTCACCGCCGCCGCACCGGCGACGGCGAGATCGCACTCACCGGACAGCAGGCTCTGGGCGGCCTGATGCACCGCGACCAGCGAACTCGACGAGAAGGTCCGCACCGTCATCGTCGGGCCGCGCAGGTTCAGTTTGTAGGCCACCCACGAGGTCAGCGAGTCGCAGTCGTTCGCCACGGTGATCGGCATCAGCCCGTGCTCGGCGACCAGGTCCGGTCGCTGCGCCAGCAGGCCGAGCAGATAGGTGGGAAAGCACGAGCCGCCGAACAGCCCGGTCGTGACCCCGGAGTTGCCCGGGTCGTAGCCCGCGGATTCCAAGGCGGTCCAGACACATTCGAGGAACAGGCGATGCTGCGGATCGGTGATCAGCGCCTCCCCCGGATCGACCCCGAAGAACCCGGCGTCGAAGCACTCCGCGTCGCCGAGGACGCCCGCGGTGACCGGTCCGGCCCCGTCCGCACCGGCCGCGCGCAGCACGGCCGCCGACGGACTGTGCTGCCGGATGGCCGTCCGGCCCTGCTGCAGGTTGTGCCAGAACGCGTCGACATCCTCCGCGTCGGGGAACCGGCCCGCCATGCCGACGATCGCGACGGCGAACGGCGGCGGCTCGTGGCGGCTATCCATTGCGCCGCCGATTCATCAGGGCTTCCCGGCGCAACGCGCCCCGGTCGGTGCCCGCGCCGGCCGCTTCGGCGGAGCTGTCCCCCGCGTCGTCGATGAACTCGGCGAGATCGGCGATGGTCGGCGCCTCGTACAGCACATGCGGCGGCAACGCGGGCAGCTGCAGCCGATTGCGCATGGTCGTCACCAGGTCGACGCCGAGCAGCGAGTTGCCGCCGAGTTCGAAGAAGTTGTCGTGCACGCCGACCTCGAGCAGACCGAGCGCGTCCTGCCAGATCTCCGCGATGGCCCGGGTCAGGTCCGTGTCCGGAGCCACCAGCGGCATGCCCAGATCCGGTCGCGGATGCTTCTGCCCGCGCGGCCGCCCGCTGGCCCCGGCCAGGGTGGCTACGCTCAGCGCCGCGGTCACCGCGACCAGGGTGTTCATCTCCTGGGTGGACACCGAGACCTGCGGCTCGTCCAGCGCGAGCACGCGCAGGATCGACTCCCACCCGTCGTCGAAGTCGATGCCGATCCTGGCCCGGTTCGCGCGCAGGAATTCGATGGCGCCCGAGTCGAGTCCGGCCAGGGCGTCGTCCCAGCCGTTCCACTGCCAGTCGCCCCAGTTGATCGAGATCACCCGGTAGGCGTCACCGCTCGCATGGGCGACCGCGTCCAGATAGGCGTTGGCCGCGCAGTAGTCGATCTGGCCGGGGCCGCCGCCGGTGAGCGCGGCGATCGAGGAGAACAGCAGCAGGAAGTCCAGGTCGACGCCGGCGAGCACGTCGCGCAGCACGTCCGTGCCCGCGACCTTCGCGGCGAACACCTCGGCGATCTGCTCGTCGGTCTTGAACTGCATCAGCCCCTGACCCGGGCGGCCCGCGGCGTGCAGCACGCCGTCGATGTGACCGAATCTGGCCAGCGTCGCGTCGACCACCTTGCGCATGTCCACCCGGCTCGACACGTCGGCGGCCAGCACCAGCACCTCCGCGCCCGCCCCGACCAGCGCACGCACCTCGAGGATGCGCCGGGCGAGTTCGGCCGGGGTGGCGTCGTCGGCCAGCAGATCGTCCCAGGTGGACTCGTCCGGCAGACCGGTCCGGCCGACCAGCACGAGCCGTGCCCGGACATGTTCGGCGAGCCGGTGCGCCATGGCGAGTCCGACGCCGCCGAGACCACCGGTGATCAGGTACACGCCGCGCTCGCTCAGGACCTGTTCCGGCGCGGGGACGGTGGGCGCGGCGAGCTGTTCGAAATGCGGGATCAGCCGGCGGCGTCCGCGCAGCGCCACCTGCGCATCGGCGGTGGCGGTGCACAATTCGCGCAGCACCAGGTCGGCGTTCAGCTCACCCGCGCCGATGTCGATGTGCCGCACGCGCACCGCCGGATACTCCAGCGGAATCACCTTGAGCGGACCGGTGACCATGGCCTGGTAGGGATCCACCCGGTCGGCGGCCGTGGCATCGAACGCGCCCGTGGTGACGATGTCCAGGCCGACGTCGCCGAGCCCGGTCTCGGCGACCGCCTTCGCCAGGGCCAGCAGGCTGTGGAAGGACCGGTTCACGTCGGCGGGCGCACCGTCCTCGGTGCCCGACCACAGGTGCACGATCCGGTGCGGGACCGAGCCTTCCGCGACCAGTTCGGACAGCAACGCGAGGTAGTCCGCGGTCGACGCCGGCGCGACGGTGAACGAACCGTCACCGGACCGGGCGAACTCCACGCCCGCCGTCACCGACACCACCGATCCGCCCGCGGCCGTGATCGACTCGGCCAGTTCCATGGCGCGCACGGAGACATCGGTGAGCAGCAGCCACGTGCCGTCCACCCGAACCGGATCCGCGGCGGTCGGCGCGGACTGGTGCCACGCCGGGATGGCGAACCACTCGCCGGCCGGCCGGCGGGCCAGGGTGGCGAGGGCGCGAGCCGGATCGCGGGCGACGTCGGCGGTGCTGACGCCGCCGTCCCGCGCGGCGCCGGCGGGGCGTTCCTCGATCCAGTAGCGCTGCCGCTGAAACGCGTAGGTGGGCAAGGCGATTCGCCGACGGGGTGCGTCGTGAACCGACTTCCAGTCGAGCGCGACGCCGTTGACCCACAGCGCCGCCAGCGTCTCGGCCAGCCGCGCCGTGCCGGTCGTGGGATCGGTCCGGGCCGGTGCGGTGGCGACGATCATCCGTCGGCGTTCCGCGGGGCACCGCTCGGCGATCGGATCGCCGAGCGAGCCGGCCGGTCCGAGCTCGAGCAGGAGTCGCTCCGGCTCGGCCAGGATCTCGTCGGCGGCCGCGGCGAAGGCGACCGGTCCGCGGACGTGTCCGGCCCAGTACTCCGGGTCGATGAGGTCCCGCGCGGCGAGCCCGGTTCCGGTGACGGTCGAGACGCAGCGAACGGTCGGTTCGGCCGGATTCAACTGCCGGGCGGCCCAATCGGCGAGGCCCCGGGCAACTCGGTCGAGTGCCGCAGGGTCGGTGCCCGCCTCGTCGAGCAGCCTGGCCCGTTCGATGACCAGCGCCAGCGCGTCCGGCAGGCCGATCATGCCGGCCAGGCAGATCGCCACCAGCTCGCCGATCTCGCGGCCGAGCATGACCTGGGGACGCAGTCCCCACGCCGAAAGCTGCTGAGCGAGCGCGAATTCCACGACGAACACGCAGGCGTGCGGCAGTCCGCTCGGCGATCCGCCCGCGGTGTGTGATCGGTCGACGTCGAGCAGCACGTCGCGAATGTCGCGTCCGGTCAACGGCTGCACCAGCTCCGCGCAGGCGTCCACCGTCTTCGCGAAGACTCCGCCACCGGCGTAGAGATCGGCGGCGACATCCGGCCGGGCGTCCGCTACGCCCGCGAAGAGAAGGCCGACCGGCCGGTTGTTGGACCGATCGCGGTTGTCCACCAACCGATCCGGCCGCGCCGCGTCGAGCACGTCGAGCGCGTCCAGCCGATCGGTGACCACCACCGCCCTGCGGTGCTCGAAACGTTCCCGGCCCACCTGCAAGGTGTAGGCGACATCGGCGAGGGACTGCTCCGGATGCTCGTCCATATGCGCGCGCAGGTTCTTCGTCACGGCGTCGAGCGCCAGTTTGGTGCGGGCCGAGAGCACGAGCACGTTCGGCCGTCCGTCGTCTTTCGAATACTGTTGCACCGGCGGCTGTTCCACCACGACGTGGGCGTTGGTGCCGCCCATGCCGAGCGAGTTCACCCCGGCCCGGCGCGGCGACCCGGCGGGCTGCCACGGCGTGGACGCGGTGCTCACATAGAACGGGCTGCGCTCGAAGTCGATCTCCGGGTTCGGCGATTCGTAGTGCAGCGACGCCGGAATGACGCCGTCGCGCACCGCGAGCGCGGCCTTGATCAGCCCGGTCGAGCCGGCCGCCCGGTCCAGGTGGCCGATGTTGGTCTTCACCGAGCCGATCGCGCAGTACTGCTTGCGCTCGGTGTCGCCGAACGCGCGGGTGAGCGCGGCCACCTCGATCGGATCGCCCAATTCCGTTGCGGTGCCGTGCGCCTCGATGAGACCGACGCTGTTCGCGTCGACGCCGGCGACGCTCAGCGCCTTGGCCACCACCTCGGCCTGTCCCTTGATGCTGGGGGCGGTGAAGCCGACCTTCTGCGAGCCGTCGTTGTTGATCGCCGAGCCCTTGATCACCGCGGTGATCGAATCGCCGTCCGCCAGTGCGTCGGACAGCCGCTTGAGCACCAGCACCGAGGCGCCGTCGCCGAACAGCGCGCCCTTGGCCTTGGCGTCGAAGGTGCGGATGTGGCCGTCGGGGCTCTCCATGCCGCCCTCCTGGAACAGATGGCCGACCTTGTCCGGCACCCGGACCGAGACGCCGCCCGCGACCGCCATGTCGCACTCGCCGCCGATCAGGCTGCGGCAGGCCAGGTGCACCGCGACCAGTCCGGTGGAGCAGAACGTCTGCACCGAGACGGCGGGCCCGCGCAGGTTGAGCTTGTACGAGGCCGCGGTGGTCAGCGAGTCCTTGTCGTTGCTGATCACCAGCTGGTAGTCGTTGATCATGTCGATGATGTCGGGATCCTGCGAGATCCGGCGCAGCAGATAGGTGCTGATGTTCGCGCCGCCGAAGACGCCGACCGGCTTGCCGATCGACCGCGGCGCGTACCCGGCGTTCTCCAGCGACTCCCAGACCACCTCCAGGAACAGCCGCTGCTGCGGATCGGTCAGCCGGGCGTCGAACGGCGTGAAGCCGAAGAACTCGGCATCGAAGTCCTCGATGTTGTCCAGCACCGGGCGGGCACGGACGTAGCCGGGCTGATTGACCACCTCCGCGGGCACGCCGGCCTCGATCAGTTCCTCCGGGCTGAAGAAGCTGATCGACTCGACGCCGTCACGCACGTTCTGCCAGAACTGGTCGACCGAGTTCGCGCCGGGGAAGCGCCCCGCCATGCCGACGATGGCGATGTCCTCGACCAGCGTGCCGTCACGCCGAACCAGGCCGTCGGACACCGGAACCGGCGCGTTCGCGACGGTGGTCTCCGGCAGCGATTGCGCCGGGGCGTCCGGCAGCAGATAGGCGGCCATGTCGGCCACGGTCGGCGCCTCGAACAGGGCCAGCGTGGGCACCGTGACGCCGAACTCCTTCTGGATGGCGTTCACCAATTGCAGGCCGACCAGCGAATTGCCGCCGAGTTCGAAGAAGTTGTCGTACAGGTCGACCTGGTCGACACCGAGCGCGGTCCGCCACAGCGCGGCGAGCCTGCGCTGGTACTCCTGCAGGCCGACCGCCTCGCCGGCGAAAGCGTGTGGGCGATCGGCCGATTCGGCGTCGCCGGGACGCCGCTCCCCCATCTCCGGCACACCTCGGAATGGATCGCGACCGGGCACCCAGGCGGCGATCCGACCGGTCAGCTCGCCCGCCGAGACGATCACCCGGCTCGGCGCGCCGGCCAGCAGCCGATCGAGCGTCGCCAGGCCCTGCTCGGTGGTCATCGAGTAGCGGTTGAGCGAATCACCAACGCCGGCCACGGCTTCGCCCGCCGCGGTGGCCTGCCAGGTGTCCCAGCACGCGGACCGCCACGCGGCCGGGACCGGCAGCTCCGCGGAATCGACGAACCGGTCCTGGAACGCGTTGGCCGCCGAGTAGGCGGTGAAGCCGAGGCCGCCGAGGATCGCCGACATCGACGACATCAGCAGCACGAACTCCAGGTCCGCGTGGCCGTCCAGGGCCTCGGCGAGGGCGACGGTGCCGTAGACCTTCGGGCCGAAGTGCGGCGCGATCAGTTCGGGGGTCAGCTTGTTCGCGGTCGCGAAGGTCTCCGGGCTGGTCAGCCCGGCCGCGTGCACGACACCGTTGATCGATCCGCACTGTCGCTCGGCCAGCTCGAATGCGGCGCGCAGGGCGTCGGGATCGCCGAGATCCGCGGCGAGCACGAGAATTCGGGCGCCGGTCGCGGCCAGTTCGGCGACGACCCGCGTGCGCTCCGCGTCCTGCGACGCCGGCTCCGGGTCGGCCGGGAGCCCGGTGCGTCCGAGCAGCACCACGTTCACGTCCGGTTGTTCGCCGACGATGTGCCGCGCCAGCTGGAGACCGATCTTGCCGAGTCCGCCGGTGATCACATACGTGCCGCCGGCCCGGAATCCGAGCGGCCGGTCCGGCAGGGCCGCGGGGCGGAAGCGCTTGACGCAGCGTTTCGCGGCGCGATAGGCGACCGACGTCGCCGTGCCCGGCCAGCGCACCTCGCTGAGCAGGTGCATGGCGAGCATGTCCCATTCGGCGCCGTCGTCGGCGGACGGCTCGAGATCGACCGTGCGCACGGCCAGGCCCGGATACTCCTGCGGCAGCGTCAGCGCGGGCCCCTGGATGGTCGCCTTGCCGGGGTGCAGGTGGTCGTCGCCGTCGACGAGCTCGGCGTAATCGGTCACCACGATCAGCCGCACGCCATGAATCACCTTGCTGCCCAGCGCGTTTCCGAGCGCGACCACGCTGTCGAAACCGATCCGCTGGTGCTCGGCCACGCGCTCCGGCGAGCGTGGGTCCGGGCACGGCCCGGTGACCGACCAGAGGTGGGTGACGACCCGCGGCAGCGCGCCGTCGGCGGCCAGCGTGTCCAGCAGTCGCACATAGTCGCCGGATTCGTCACGCCGGATCGCGTAGGTCGATTCGTCGATCTTGCCGAAGGCGGTGCCGGGAACGACCGTGACGACCCGGGTGGACGGAGCCAGCACGCGGCGCATCCGATCCGCCAGCCGGATTCCCGGGCCGTGGCGATCGGCGAAGATCAGATGCGGACCGGCGACGCTGCCGCCGGTCGGCAGCTCCGGCTCCCAATAGGGTTGCAGGACAGCAAATCCGGTGTTCGTGCTCGGCTGCTTCGGGGCGGCCGCGCGCTCGACCTGGTGCCCGTCCGCCGCGTCCGGCCAGTACTCCACGTGTTCGAACGGGTAGGTCGGCAGGTGCACGATGCCGCCCTCGGCGCGCCAGTCGACCGGCACGCCGCGCGTCCACATCCGGCCGGTGGTGCGGGCGATCAGCGCGGGCTCGGGCTCGCGCATCGCCGACGCGCGCAGGGTCGGCAGCACCATGGTGTCGTCCGCGTGGCCGGTCAGCGACTGCCGCACCAGGCTGCCGGTCTGGCCCGCGCCGAGGTCGAGGACGACACCGGGGTGGCCGCCGGCGAGGGTACGGATGCCGTCGGTGAACCGGACCGTGGAGCACATGTGGTCCACCCAGTACCCGGCGTCCTGGGCCTGTTCCGCGGTCATCCAGGTGCCGGTGACATTCGAGATCAGCGGCAGCGCGGGCGCTTTCAGCTCGACCTCGGCCAGCATCGCGGTGAACCGGTCACGCAGCGGCCGCAGCAGATGCGAATGCATGGCCCGGCTCGTCGGCACCCGGCGGCAGACGATCTCCTCGGCCGCGAGCACCGCCTCGAGCCGGGCGATCGCCGCCTCGCGGCCGGCGACCACGAAGGCCGACGGACTGTTCACCGCAGCCAGTGACAGCTCGGAGTTCAGGTAGCCGGACAGGCGCTCGACGCTGTCACCCACGGTGAGCATCACGCCCGGCTCCGACTCGGCGACCAGCTGCGCGCGTCGAATGACCAGGGGCACCACGGCTTCTAGCGCGAAGACGCCGGCGACACAGGCGGCCGCGTACTCGCCGAGGCTGTACCCGATCAACGCCGCAGGCTCGATGCCCCGCGCGCGCCACATCTGCGCCGCGGCATAGTCCAGTCCGAACACCGCGGCGTGCGCCAGCTCGGTCCGGCTGGTCAAGGGCGAATCGGCGGCGGCGCCGCCGCGCCCGAAGGCGGACAGCAGATCCGATTGCTCCGCGTCCGCCTCGGCGAACAGCACGGTCCGGAAGTCGGTGCCGAGCAACGGGATCGCCAGCTCCGCGCAGGCGTCGAGGGCGGCCCGGAAACTGGCGTCGGTGTCGTAGAGTCCGCGGCCCATGCCGACGAACTGGTCACCGGTGCCGGGGAACACGAAGCTCACCTCGGCCGCCGCACCGCGCTGCACCAGGGCGGTCGGCACCTTCGTGCCGACCGCGTCGAGCTGGTCCGCGGCCTCCGCGATCGATCGGAACGCGACGGCGGTGCGATGCTCCAGCGCGCTGCGCCCGAACTGCGCGGTGTAGGCGAGTTCGGCGGGCGCGAGATCACCGTGTGTCCGAAGGTGATTCGCCAACTCCCTGGCGCTCGCGGCCAGCGCGGTCGGCGTGCGCGCGGAGAGGGGTGCGACATACCACCGGCCCGGAGCGGAATCATCCGGTGCCGGTTGCGCTTCGGGCGGCGCCTCGAGCACGATGTGCGCATTGGTCCCGGACCAGCCGAACGAGCTGACGCCCGCGATCGGGGCGGTGTCCCGGGACGGCCAAGCCGTCGGCCCGTCCGGCAGCCGGACCGGGGCCGCCGTCCAGTCGATCGACGGATTCCGTTCGCGCAGATGCAGATTCGGCGGAATCATCCGGTGGCCGAGGGCCAGGATGGTCTTGATCAACCCGGCCATTCCGGCGGCGCCGGTGAGGTGGCCGACATTGGTCTTGACCGCGCCCACCGCCAAGGGACCCGATGCCCGCTCCGTACCGCCGAAAACCTCGGTGAGGCCGCCGATTTCGATGGCATCCCCCAGCGGTGTGCCCGAGCCGTGCGCTTCGACGAAGTCCACCTCGTCCGGCCGGACGCCCGCGCGGCGCTGGGCCGCGCGGATGACGTCGACCTGGGCGGCCCCGTTGGGCGCGGTGAGCCCGTTGCTCATGCCGTCCTGGTTGACCGCCGATCCGCGCAGGATCGCCTGGACCCGATGATGGTGCAGCCGTGCGGTGCTCAGCCGTTCGATCACGACCGCGCCACATCCCTCGCCGATCAGGAACCCGTCGGCCGCGGCGTCGAAGGTCTTGCAGCGCCCGTCGACCGCCAGCATGCGCATCTTGCACGCCTGCCGGAACATGTCCGGATGCACGATGGCACTGACGCCGGCCACGATCGCGCGGTCGCACTCGCCGTTGCGCACGCTCGCCATCGCGAGATGCAGCGCGACCAGCGACGACGAGCAGGCGGTGTCCAGCACCAGGCTCGGGCCGCGCAGGTCGAGCAGATAGGAGACCCGCCCGGCCAGCACGCTGGGCGAGGTGCCGAGACCGACGTAGGGGTCGTCCAGCATCGCCGGTCCGCCCCGATCGGTCAGCACGTTCGCGTACTGGCTCGTCGCCATCATGCCGACGAACACGCCGGTGCGGCTGCCGCGGATCCGGTCCGCCGGAATGCCCGCGTCCTCGAGTGCCGACCACGCCACCTCGAGCAGCATGCGCTGCTGCGGATCCAGCCGAAGCGCCTCGCGGGGCGAGATGCCGAAGAACTTCGCGTCGAAGCCGGCGATGTCGTCGACGAACGCACCGCGGGTGGTGTACGCGGTGCCCGGCGCATAGGGATCGGGATCGTAGAACGAGTGCGCGTCCCAGCGCTGCGCGGGCACCTCGGCGCTGGCGTCGACACCGTCGATCAGGTTCTGCCAGAACTGCTCCGGGGTATTCGCACCGCCGGGAAAGCGACAGGCCAGACCGGCGACGCAGAGCGGATCGTCGCGGTGGTCCGGCGTTTCGTCAAGCGCCTCGGGCAGCGCCTCCGGTGCGGCTTGCGGAGCGGCCAGCGCGCAGGCGAGCCGACCGATCGACGGATGCTCGTACAGCAGCGTCTCGGGGAGCTTGCGGCCCAGCATCTCCTCCAGCTCGCCGGACAGGCCGACGACGTCGGCGGAGGTGAGACCGTATGTGGCAAAGCTGGTTTCGGTGTCGACGGTGGCGGCGTCGACATCCATGATCGCAGCGATCCGGCCGGTCAGCCAGATCCGGATTCGCTGCTCTACCGATGACCCGTTTTCCTGCATTTGGCGCACGCTTCAGCCCTTGCTCAGACGGAGGGAAGTCCCGGGATTCGAGCATCTTCGACCGACTTACCCCTGGATGAGTGGAAAGCTAGCACCGGTCCTGACCCCCCGCAATACCGCTGAGTATTGAATACTCACAAGTATGACCCTACGTCAGGGTGGGGTTTTCAGCGGGCGTAATCCGTTGGCGCCGAGGGGACGCGAGCGCCAATGCGAGCGCGGTATCGGTCACGATCGACGGCGTCAGCAAGCGCGGCTGCGCACTCGACGGACGGGGTCGCCGGGCCACGGTCGACGCCCCCGAAATCCCCGCGAATCGCGGCCCGGCGCTGCGGATTTACTTACTACCAACCGCCCGGTTGCTTTTACTAGATCTGAGCGGCGGGCCGACTCGCGCGTGGCGCTCAGAATCGATCCGGCAATGTCACCGCGTCGCTACGCGAACTCTCCCGGGCGTGCCCGAAATCTGCGGGACTTATGGTTTCGGGGCCTCGCCGGAAAGGCGTTCTGATCGTTCAATTTTGTTCAGACGTTTACCAGAATATTACGACCGTCGCCCGGCTGTTATGCCGCCATTATGCCCGCCGGTTGCCTGACTCTCCGTGGCCCGGATCACCTTGCGCCGAGCCGACAATCGGGCACCGACGACTTCTCCCGACTCAGGTCGAGCACCGACGAGCCTGCCCCCGATGATACGCGGCGGGGCGCGCGAAGGTATCGATATGCGTTTGGACGCAACTGATTTCGCCTCCGCTTCAGTCAGCGGCCGGCCCGGCACGGGACAGCACCGGCTCCCGGGCAACAGCGTTCCGGTGCAGGCGACGCACCCAGTTCGGCGCCCACCAGCACGCGTCACCGAGCAGTTTCATGGTGGCGGGGACGAGCAGCAGGCGCAGCACCGTCGCGTCGATACATAAGGCGGTCACCATGCCGAGCGCGATGTATTGCATCATCAGCAGATCGGAAAGGGCGAAGACGCCGGTTACCACGATGAGAATCGCGGCGGCGGCGGTGATTATCCGACCGGTGCGGGCCACGCCGATGCGAATCGCCTCGGCGGTGGATTCACCTGCCCTATAGGCCTCGACGATGCGCGCGAGCAAGAACACCTCGTAATCGGTGGACAGGCCGTAGATCACCGAGACGATCAGCATCAGGATCAGCGGCATGATCGGCTGCGGCGTGAAACCGAGCACGTCCGCGCCGTGTCCTTCGACGAATATCCAGGTCAGCACGCCGATGGTGGCACCGAGCCCGAGCAGGTTCAGCACCGCGGCCTGCAGCGGCAGCACCAGCGAGCCGAAGGTCAGCACCAGCAGGGCGGTCGTGGCGAGGAAGACCAGCGTCAGCATCAGCGGCAGCCGGTCGAGCAGCGCGTCGATGCTGTCGCGCTTCGCCGCGGGGTCGCCGCCGACCAACAGCGTTGTCCCCTTGGGCAATTCCATCGATCGCAGGTAGTCGATGGTTGCGTCCGCGGTGTCCGGACCGGTCAGCACGGTGTCGGTGGCGTAGACGAACGGCTGCACGCCCTGCATCGGGGCGGGGAACGGCGCGGCCAGCCCGGGAGCGTGATTCGCTTGCGCGACAACGGCATCGATATCGGCGCTACGGTAGGTGACCAGGACCAGCTGCACCGGATCGATCCGCCGCAGCGGGAAGATCTCGTCGAAGTGCTGCTGTGCCGATCGGGTGGGGTTGTCCGGTGGCAGGAAACGCTCGGTGATACCACCGAAACCGACGTGCTGTATCGGCGCGATGAGCAGCAGTAGCCCGGCGCACACCGGGATCACTACCGCCAGTGGCCTTTTCATGACCGCGGCCGCGATACGTCCCCACACGTTGTCCCGTACGTCGTCGGCGGAGCGGGTCCGGCGGAACCAGTCGACACCGAACGCATCCACCCGGCGCCCGACCACCGCGAGCAGCGCGGGCAGCACCGTGATCGAGGTCAGCGCGGCCACCGCGACGGTGACCATCGCGCCGTAGGCGAACGACTTCAGGAACCCCTGCGGGAACAGCAGAACGCCCGCCGCAGCGACGACCACGATGGTCGCCGAGAACACCACGGTCCGGCCTGCGGTCGTCACCGCCCGGCGCACCGCCTCCGCCACCTCGTGACCGTCGGCGAGCTCGTCGCGGAATCGGCTCACCAGGAACAGTCCGTAGTCGATGGCCAAGCCGAGCCCGATCATCGACACCACCGGCGAGACAAACGAATTGACCTCCGTCACGGTGGTGATCGCGCGGATGACCCCCCACGCGGCGACCACGGTCAGTCCGCCGACGATGAGCGGCAGCGCCGCCGCGACGACCCCGCCGAAGAGGAAGAACAGCAGCACCGCGACGACCGGGACGGCGATCAGCTCCATCCGCCGTTGATCACCGACCATGGTGTCGTTGAGCGCGCCCGCGACCGCCTGGCCGCCCGCGACCTCCATGTCGACCCCCGGGATGGTCAAGCGGTCAGCGACCTTGCCGTAATTGCGCAGCAGCGCGGTGTCGTCCCCGCCGCGCACCGCGACGGAGGCGAACGCGTGCCGTCGATCCTTGGAGCCGAACAGATCCGGCAGCGCCAGGCCGGTCGCGGTCGGCCAGTAGGCGCCGTTGATCTTCGCGATCTCGTCCGGGAAGCGCTGCGGGAGATCATTCAGATAGTCGGCTATCCGCGTGCCGAAGTGCGGATCGTCGATCGTCGTGCCGGGCGGCGCGTGGAACAGCAGGATGAGGTCACCGCTGGGGTCACGACCGAATGCCTCGTCCCGCAATCGGGTCGCCTGCGCGGATTCCGATCCGGGATCGTCCCACCCGCGCGAACTCAATTCGGCACCGAGTCCGAGGCCGTACCCACCGAGCGCGGACAGGATGAGGACAACAATTCCGAGGACCGCGAATCGCCGCCGGACGACCACCTCCGCCCACTGCGCAAAATCCGCGAACAACGGCCGCTCCTAATCCGTGCCTTGAATTGCTCGACGCTCGGTGGCGTCCGGCGAACAGCCTGGAACGTACCAAGGGCCACCACGGCCCGAACGGCCGTCATCGGAGATTCCGACAGCGCACAACTGGCGCACCGGACGGGCTGTGAACTGTACCTATAGCCCCAGTTCAGACACCGGATCAGCGCAGGGCGTCGTCGTAAAGGGCGCTGAATCAGGACATTTCACAGACGACCGCCGGTCCCTGTGCGGCGATCTCCAGAATTTCCGGGCGCCGGTTATCGCGTCGATACGATCGAGCCCGGTGTGCCTATTGTGCTGAACTTTGTTTTACGCATCGCCGATTCGTGCGGCGGCGCAGAACGACCGTATTGGAGGGCCTACGTGTCGGATATCGCTATTGTCGGTATCGGGTGTCGATATGCGGGCGGCATCGACTCGCCGGATACGTTCTGGGATTTCGTCCTCGACAAACGGGACGGCGTCGTCGAGATCCCGCCGGACCGCTGGGATTACCGCCGGTACTACGATCCGGAGCCACGCACCCCCGGCCGCAGCTACACCAAGCACGGCGCGTTCATGACGACCGATCCGTGGGAGTTCGACCCGGACTTCTTCGGCATCTCGGCGCGCGAGGCGACCGTGCTCGATCCACAACAGCGCCTGTTGCTCGAGGTGACCTGGGAGGCGCTCGACGACGCGGGGGTCGCCGGGCGGGCCGCTGGCGCGCCGGTCGGCGTGTACGTCGGCGGATTCGTGGTGGATCAGTCGGTGATCGGGGTGGTCGGGCCCGCGCTGTTCCACACCGACATGCACACCCCGGCGAGTGCGTCGTACACCATGCTGTCCAACCGAATCGCCTACGCGCTCAATCTGACCGGGCCCGCGCTCACCGTCGACACCGCGTGCTCGTCGTCGCTGGTCGCCTTCCACCTGGCCTGTCAGGCGCTGGAGCACGACGACTGTCACATCGCGCTGGCCGGCGGCGTGAATGTCATGCTGCAACCGGAGACCTTCGTGCTGATGTGCAAGGGCAGCTTCCTCGCCGCCGACGGCCGGTGCAAGTCCTTCGATGCCGCCGCCGACGGTTACGGCCGCGGCGAGGGCGCGGGCATGGTGGTGTTGAAGCGGCTCGATGACGCGGTACGCGACGGTGATCGGATCTACGCCGTGGTCAAGGCCACCGGGGCCAATCAGGACGGGCGTACCACGGCGATCACCGTGCCGAACGCCGAGTCGCAGGAGTCGCTGGCCCGCACGGTCTGCGCCCGCGCCGGGCTGACCCCGGAGGCGATCACCTACGTCGAGGCACACGGCACCGGCACCCTGGTCGGCGATCCGGTCGAATTACGCGCGCTCGGACGGGCTTTCGGCGCCCCGGCCGGACGGCGGAGTTCGCTCGGCGTCGGCTCGGTCAAGGCGACGCTCGGGCATACCGAGGCCGCGGCGGGGATCGCCAGCGTGATCAAGGCGGCGTTGGCGATTCAGCACCGGGTGATTCCGCCGCAGGGGTGGCTCGACAAGCCGAATCCGGACATCCCGCTCGACGAACTCGGCCTGCACATCCAGGTGGACGCCGAACCGCTACCACCGGACGCCGACCCGATGACCATCGCGGTCAACGGTTTCGGCTACGGCGGCACCAACGGCCACGCGATTCTGCAGGAGTATCGCGGGCCGCGGGCGGCGGCCACCGAGCCCGCGCGCCACCTCGGGATCCTGCCCCTGTCCGCACGCAGCACCGGCGCCGCCCGGGCGATCGCCGGTCGCTTCGCCGAGCTGATCGGGGCGGGCGCCGACCCGGAGCGGCTGGCCGAGGCCGCGTGGACCCGGCTGGCGCACCACCCGTTTCGCACCGGCGTACTGGTCGGCACGACCGACGAGATGCTGCGCGAACTGCGGCAATTCGCCGCGGGCGAGGGTCGCGACGCGGTGCGTACCGTCGCCTCGCGCGCCGCGGAGCCGGTCTTCGTGTTCTCCGGCATGGGGCCCCAGTGGTGGGGCATGGCGCGTGAGTTGCTCTGTGCCGGTGGCGCATTTGCCGAGACCGCGGCGCAGGTCGATGCCGAGTTCGGCAAGCTCGCGCAGTGGTCGATCATCGACGCGCTGCGGCAACCGGAGGCCGAGTCGCGGGTGACGAGTACCGAGGTGGCCCAGCCGGCCAACTTCCTCGTCCAGGTGGCATTGGTGAGTGAGCTGGCCCAGTACGGGATCTCGCCCGCCGCGATCGTCGGCCACAGCGTGGGCGAGGTGTCGGCGGCGTATGTCAGCGGGATGCTGACCCTGCGCGAGGCGGTCCGCGTCGCCTATCACCGGGCCAGGTTGCAGGCGACGACCGCCGGATCGGGCGGCATGCTCGCCGTCGGGTTACCGCTCGATCGAGCCCGCGAGCTGATCGCGGACGACCCGCGCGTGGACATCGCCGCGATCAACAGCGCTACCTCGCTCACCCTGTCGGGCGATCCGGACCGATTGGACGAGATCGCCGAAAAGCTCACCGAGGAGGCGGCTTTCGCCCGCAGGCTGCGGGTGGAGGTGCCGTATCACAGCCGGCTGATGGATCCGATCCTGGATGCCCTGCGCACCGAACTGGCCGATCTCGCGCCGCGGCCGCCGAGCGTGCCGCTGTATTCGACCGTCACCGGCGGCCTCGTCACCACGGCCGACTGGGATGCCGAGTACTGGTGCGCGAACGTCCGGCAGCCGGTGCGATTCCACGACGCCGTGACCGAGGCGATCGGCGCGGGCAGCCGGGTCTTCCTGGAGATCGGCCCGCATCCGGTGCTGTCCGGGAACATTCGCGAGGCTTTGGTGGACGCGGATGTGCACGGCACCACGGTGCCGACCTTGGATCGCAAGCAGCCCGATTCCGCGAGCGTCCGGCGCACGCTCATCGGCCTCTACAGTGCCGGGGTGCTGGAGCCGGATCAGTTGTTCCCGGACGACGGACCCGTCACCGCGCATGTGCCGCTGCCGCGCTATCCGTGGCAGCGGACGCGACTGCATTCGACGCTCCCGCTGTTCGAGCAGGCCCGGCTCGGCACACCGGACAGCTACGCCATGCTCGGCGATCCGGACGTCGAGGGACGCCCGGACTGGCTGCTACAGGTCGGTTCCGAACTGCTGCCCTGGCTGGCCGATCACGTGGTCAACGGGGTGCGGATCATGCCGGGCGCCGCGTACCTGGACGCCGCGCTCAGCGCGACGGCGACCCGCCTCGGCGTCAAACGCGTTGCGCTGGAACAGGTTCGCTTCGTCGCACCGTTGATCATGGCCGCGCCGGACGTGCCGCTCATGGCGTTGAGCATCGAGGAGTCCAGCGGCCGCTTCCTGATCCGCTCGCGCAACGCGACCGGCACCGCGTGGACCGTGCACGCCCACGGCCGCACCCTGACCGGCAGCCACTCGCCCACGAAGGCCACGGTGCCCACGATCGACGTCGGCGTCGACATCGATCCGGAGATGTTCTACGCGGGGCTGACCGCGGCTGGCCTGCAATATGGGCCGGCGTTCCGCCGCGTGACGTCGGTGCGGGTCGGTCGGGACGTGGCGGTGGCGACGGTCGACGGCACGATCGCCGCGGACTCCGGCCATCTCGCGCACCCGGCGGTGGTGGACGCGGCAATGCAAACCGCGGCAATGCTTTTCGCCGACGAACGGATCAACGAGGGGGTCATGGTGCCGGTCGGGGTGGCCGCGGTGCGGCTGCTCGCGCCGATTCCCGAGCGGGCGACCGTGGTCGCCCGGCGCGATCCGAAGGCGCGGCTGCGGGCCGATGTCGACGTCGTGGACGCCGAGCACAACCTGGTGCTGCGGTTGACCGGGTTGCAGATCGGCGCGCTGAAGCCCGGCGACGATCCGCTGCATCGGATGGCCGAGTTCTACTATCGCGAGACCATCCGGCAGTGCGACCCCATCGATCCGGCCGCCCTGCCCGACCCGGGCTCGGCGACCTTGGTCGTGGTCGCCCTCGGGAACACCGCCCGGGCCGAGCAATTGGCCGCCGCGGTCCCGGATGCCCGGCGGTTCCTCGTCGATCCGGCGGCGGAACTCGAAACCGACCTGGTCGAGGTGCTGCGGCAGGCCAGGACGGCGGAAACCACGCGACTCCACGTCTGCGTGGTGGCCGGTGCGGGCGCCGATGATCTGACGGACCTGTGGACCTTGAAGCGGATCGCCGTCGCCATCCACGGATTCGCGAACCCGCAGACGGACGCGCAGACGCCGCAGACGGTCTTCGGCGACGGTTCGGTGCACGCCACCCTGATCACCGAGCGGGCATTCGCGTTGCCGGACAGCACGATCGCGCCGGACTCCCGGCAGTCCGCGCTGGCCGGGGCGCGACGCGTGCTGTTGAACGAGCAGACGCCCTTGCGCTGGCGCCTGATCGACGTGGAGCCCGACACCGCCATCGCCGACCTGATCACGGAACTTGTTGTGCCAGGGGCATTCTCGTACGACAACGCCGACGAGGTCCTGTTGCGCGACGGTCAGCGCTGGGCGCCGGTGGTGACCAAGCCGCTGCCCGACCGCTTGGCCGCGCACGACACCGCGGCGCCGCTCACCGACCCGGAGGCCAACTTCGAGCTCGAACTCCCCCGCACCCGCCTGCTGTCGGCGCTGGCCTGGCGCGAGTGCCCGCGCCGGCCACCCGGCCCCGGCCAGGTCGAGGTGCGCATGCAGGCGATCGGGCTCAACTACAAGGACCCGCTCAAGGTGATCGGCCTGCTCGGCGAGCGCGAACTGGCACCGACCTATTTCGGCACCGTGCCAGGGATGGAGGGCGTCGGCACCGTGGTGCGGGTCGGCGAGGGCATCGAGGATATCGTCGTCGGCGACCTGGTGGCGGTCGCGGCCAAGGGCATGATGCGGCGCTACGCGCTCATCGATCGGCAGCTGGTGATCCCGCTGCCCGCCGACACCGATCCCGGATACTGCACCAGCGCCATCGCTTTCGCCACGGCCGAGTACGGACTGTTGGAGCTGGCCCGGCTCGAGCCCGGCGAGACGGTGCTGATCCACGGTGCGGCGGGCGGCGTCGGCACCGCCGCCATCCAGGTCGCCAAGGCGCGCGGCGCGCGGATCATCGGCACGGCCGGCACCGACGAACGGCGGCGGCACATCCTGGAACTCGGCGCCGACCACGCGATCAACTCGCGGTCGCTCGACTTCGTCGACGAGGTGCTCGCGCTCACCGACGGGGTCGGCGTCGAGGTCGTGCTCAGCAGCGCGCCGGGTGAGATCCTGCGCCAGAACTTCACTGCCGTCGCCGAATTCGGCCGCATCGTCGAGGTCGGCAAGGCCGACATCTACACCGGCGGGCTGTTGGAGCTGGCCAACTTCGACAAGAACGTGGCCTACTACTCGATGGATCTCGACCGCTTGGTGGCGATCCGGCCAGAGCGGCTGGCCGGTCTGCTGCACCGGGTGTACGAGAACGTGCTGGCCGGCGTGTACCGGCCGCTGCCGTACCGGATGTTCGAGACCGAGGACGTGGGAACCGCTTTCGAGGAGGTGATCCGCTCCGCCGGGCTCACCCGGATCGCGCTGCGCATCGACGCACCGGAACCACCGGTTCGGCCCTATCTGCCGGACATCGAGATCCACGGCGACGCAACCTATCTCGTCACCGGCGGGTTCGGCGGCTTCGGCCTGGCCACCGGGCGCTGGCTGGTGCTGCGTGGGGCGCGCAGGCTGGTGCTGCTCGGTCGCGGCGGTGCGACCACCGAGACGGCACGGCGGCAGCTCGAGGCGTGGCGGACCGTCGGGGTCGAGGTGATCGAGGAGCTGGTCGACGTGACCGACGCCGACGCCGTGGCCGCGGTGGTCGCCCGCGCGCACACCGCCGGGCACCCGCTGCGCGGGGTGTTCCACGCGGCGGGCTCGGTGTCGGACAACCGGATCGAGCTCATGGCGCACGACCAGCTGGCGCAGGTGTACCGGCCGAAGGTGCACGGTGCGCGCGCACTGCGTCGCGCGGTCGGCGACGCGGGCATCCGGCTGGACATGTTCGTGCTGTACTCCTCCGGCGGCTCGATGTACGGCATCTACGGCCAATACAACTACTGCGCGGCCAATGTCGCGGTCGAGGCGCTGGCCGAGGAATGGACCAGGGCCGGCGAGCGGGCGCTGTGCGTCGGGTGGGGTCACCTCTCCGGGGCGACGGGCGGGATGGCCGCCGACGCGACGGCCACCAAATACCTCGACCTGGTCGGTTTCGGGCCGATCGACATGTCCGACGCCACCGCGTATCTGGAGCAGACCCTGCGCCTGGCCGACACCAGGGCGGCGATCATCCCCACCGACTGGGCCAAGCTCACCGGCACCTTCCCGCAGCTGGCCCGCACCGGCCGCACGATCGAGCTGGCCAAGGCGTCGGCGAAGGACACCTCCGAATTGGCCAGGCTGCGTGCCGAATTGGTCGCACTGGAGGACAACAAGCGGGGACCGTTCATCGCCCGCAAGATGGCCGCGGAACTCGCCGTGGTGATGGGGGTGCCGGTCGACTCGATCGACATGACGGTGCCGGTCCCCGAACTCGGCCTGGATTCGCTCATGGCGGTGGAACTCGGGGCGCGGGTCACCAAGTCTCTCGGCATCGACCTGATGTCGATGCAGATGGGTCGCTCGTTCAGCCTGGAACAGGCAGGCCCGAAGGTGGCCGAACTCGTGCTCGCCGCCGAACCGGGTAAGCCGCAACCGATTTCCGAGCCGGTGGGCGCGCTGTGATCGATCTGGGGCTGATCGACGAGTGGAACCCGGCGCCGGGACGGTTGGTGACCTGGACCGCCACCCCGGAGGCGGTGGCGCGCGCCGCCACCGCCCCGGTGCATCCCGCCCCGCCGTCACACCAGCAGGAGGAATATCTGCGGCTGGCGGATCGGCACGCGGCGGCCGACTTTCGCTACTCGGGCCTGTGCCTGGTGACCGTCGAGATCCCGATGGGCGATCTCGATCAGGCCGCGATGACCCGCGCTGTCAACGCATTCCTGGTGCGCCACGACACCTTTCGAACCTGGTTCGGCATCGACTCCGCCGGCACGGTCGTGCGGCACCTGGTCGACGCGGAGGTGGTGGACTTCGCCCCGATCGACTGGGGTGAGTTCGACGACGCCGAGGCGATCCGGGAGCACGTGCAGAAGACGACCCCCGGTCCGTTCCAATGGGATTGCTTCTCCTTCGGCGCGATCGCGCACGGCGAGTCGACCACCGTCTATCTCGCGGTGGATCATCTGCACACCGACGGGCTCGGGCAGTACCTGTCCTGCTCGGACCTGGCCTACCTGTACGCGCGGGAGGCGTGGAGCTTCGGTGAGGTCCTGGAGCCCGCCGCCAGCTATCTCGAATACTGCACGGCGGAGCGCGAACACACCGCTCAGCTGACGCTCACCTCCGCCGGGGTCCGGAAGTGGCTGGAGCTGATCCGCGGCAACGACGGCGAATTGCCGTCGTTCCCCTTGGATCTCGGCAAGCGATCGGACGGCTACAACCGCAGCGCGCACCGCACCGTCACCCTGCTCACCGAGGCCGACGCCCGCCGATTCGAACGGGTATGCCGCGCACACGGCGCGGAATTCGTCGGGGGCATCTTCGCCGCCGCGGCGCTGGCCGAGGCCGAACTCACCGGCAGCGACTACTACTTCGGCATGACCCCGATCAGCACCAGGACATCCGCCGCCGAACGCGCCTCGGTGGGTTGGTATGTCACCCTGGTGCCGGTCGCCCTGCCGATCGCGGCCAGCTCCTTCGAGCGCGTGGCGCCGGTCGCACAGCGCGCCTACGAGAACGGAATCCGGCTGGCGCCCACGTCATTTCACCGCGTTTTGGAACTGCTACCGGCCGACACCGATCTGAACGTGCGCCAGGGCTGGGCGACCCCGATGATCTCCTACGTGGACGCCCGCGACTTCGCCGGGCACGAATTCTTCGACCTGGTGCACGGCGGCATCTACGCCAACCGCGCCGCCTCCGAGGAGGTGCTCCTCTGGATCAACCGGATGCCCGCGGAAACCTCGTTGAGCGTCATCTTTCCGGACACGCCGGTGGCCCACGACTCCGTCGAACGCTACATCCAGACCTTGCGGGCGGTATTCACCTCGGTGGCCGGCGGGCGGGAGCTCGGCTCCTGAACGCGGCACAGCGCCTCGCTCGATCGGAGATTCCCGCGAGCGAGGCGCTGCGCACGTGCTGCTCAGCTGGCGCCGGCGGACTCCAGCAGGCCGGGCACGGTCTTGGTGGTGTTGTGGCGGAAGATGTTCACCGCGCCGACGACCTCGTCGGACTCGTCGCGGATCGGGAAGACGTTCACCAGCGCGAGCAGCCGGAAACCGTCGGGCTGTTCGCAGATGACGTCGGCGTTGCGGACGGTGCCGCCGTTGTTGATCACCACCGACGGCGGGGCCGCCTCGTGCGGCATGACCTCACCGGAGGGGTAACGCAGACGATAGGCGCCGCAGTACTTCTCGCTCGCGCCGAGTTCGGGAGTGCGGCCCCAGGCGCCGATCGCGGTCTTGTTGCAGGCGATCAGCGTGCCGTCCTTCTCCAGCACGTAGATGCCGACCTCGATGTCGTCGATCGCGGCTTGGTCGCCGAGGAGGCCGCCTGGCACCAGGTGCCCGTTCTCGAGCTTGCCGTGAAAGGTGAGATTGTCCAGTTCGCCGGCGCTGATCTGTTCGCTGATGCTCATAATCGTTCCCCTGTACTCGGAATAGGGTGTCGAAGCTGCGGTCGATGAAAGAATCCGGGTGCGTCGATCGGCCGGACAGAGGTGACTTCCGCCCCCTTTTCACCATCTGCGAGTGTACCGAATTTGCTTGGCCGGAAACCCTGTTCGAGCAGAAGAGAGCACGCCGCGTAGCGGCTGCACAGAATTCACACCGCCGCCGCGAAGGCGTCATACGCCGCCGCGCCGAACAGGACGAAACGCACCTCCCGCACCGCCGTATCCGCGGCCCGCACAGTCTCGATCGCGATCCGGGCACCGTCATCGATCGGCCAGCGGAAGATCCCGGTGGAAATAGCCGGGAAAGCCACCGTCTCCGCGCCCAATTCGTCTGCCACCCGCAATGATTCGCGATAGCAGGACGCCAGCAACGCCGACCGATCATCCTGCGCCGACCACACCGGCCCAACCGTGTGAATCACCCACCGCGCGGGCAAATTCCCACCCGTCGTCGCGACCGCCTTCCCGGTGGCCAGCCCCTTCCCGTAATGCGAGGCCCGCAGATCGCGGCAAGCGTCGAGGATCGCCGGGCCTCCCTTGCGATGAATCGCCCCGTCCACGCCTCCGCCACCGAGCAATGACGAATTCGCGGCATTCACCACCGCGTCCACCGCTTGCTCGGTGATGTCACCCCGGACCAGCACAATGTCGACCATGGAGCCATTCTCACCGGCACCGGCGACGCGGCGAAATCAGGACGGCGTCGCGGTTTCGGTGAGCGTCAGTTTGAAACCGACGTGGCTGGGTTCGAAGCCGAGCTTGCCGTAGAAGCGGTGGGCCTCGGTCCGGCTGCCGTGTGAGGTCAATTGCACCAGGGCGCAACCGCGTTCGCGAGCGCGGCGGATACATTCCTCGATCAGTCGCGAGCCGAGTCCGTTGCCGCGCAGCGGCCGGTCGACCCGCACCGCCTCGATCTGAGCCCGGACGGCCCCCCGGCGGGCCAGTCCGGGCAGGATGCTCAGTTGCGCGGTGCCCACCACGGCGCCGCGGTGTTCGGCGACCACCAATTCCTGGCGCGGATCGTTGTCGATCTCGGTGAAGGCCGCGCGATACGGGCTGAGATCGTCCGTGGACTCGCGGACGCTGCCGAGGGCGTCGTCGGCGAGCATCGTCACCAGCGCGGAAAGGTCATCGATCGTCGCGGATCGGAAGATGATCTCGTCCATGCGCCAATTCCATCATGGGCCGCCTCGGGGGCGAGGCACTGATCGGTCAGCCGGCACCGGTTTCGGTGTTCAGGTACACCACGAGGTCGCGGGGCAAGCCGTGCGTGTCGTGCAGGTAGCGGTAGTCGTCGTCGGTCAGCGGCCCGGTGAAACGACTGCGGGACAGCACCTTTCGTCCACGCTGGAGCAGCTCGCCGAATCTGTGTTCCTCGTCGAGCAGGAGGGTGCGCACCTCGTGCGGATCAATGGATTGCCGGAAATGCGCGAGCGCGTGCCGCACCAGCTCGATCGGCAGGTCGGACAGGGTTCGGGCCGGATCGTCGCGCCACAGCGTGGTCAGTGTGCGGCGGACCAGGCGGCGCAGGACGTAACCGCGACCGGACGGGGACGGCGTGACGCCGTCCCCGAGGATGACGATGCTCGAGCGCAGATGATCCGACAGCAGCCGCAGCGATCGTTCCTCCAGCGGATGCCAGAGTCGGGGCAGGGCGGTCCGCCAGGGCTGGAACACGTCGATCTCGAAGACGGACCGCGTATTCCGCAGAATTCTCACCAGCCGTTCCAGGCCCAAGCCGGTGTCGACGCACGGTCGGCGCATCGATTCGAGACTGCCGTCCGAATGGCGGACGTAGCGCATCATGACGTGGTTCCACACCTCTACCCACCGATCGTCGGATGTCGGTGTGCCCCGCGGCATTTCGCCCCCGGTCCAGACGAAGATCTCGGAGTCGGGTCCGCACAGTCCGGTGGGGCCGTTGGACCACCAGTTCTCGTCCGTGGTCGGCTCGACCGGTAAACCCAACTCCGCCCACGTGCGCCAGGATTCGTGGTCCGGCTCGACCTGATCGTCACCGCCGAACACCGTGGCGTGCATCCGGCCGGGATCGACGCCGAAGCCGTCGCGCAGCAGTTCGAATCCCCAGCGCAGGCTCTGCGGACCGCCGTAGTCGCCGAGTGACCACGACCCGAGCATGTCGAACACGGTGAGGTGGGTGTCGTCGCCGATCTCGTCGAGATCGGTGGTGCGCAGGCACCGCTGCCGCCCGGTGAGCCGCGAGCCGAGCGGGTGCGGGCGGCCCCTCAGGTACGGGGTCAACGGGTGCATTCCGGAGGTGGTGAACAGCACCGGGTCCCCCGGCGACGGAATGAGCGATCCGCCCGGGGTGAGTTCGTGTCCGCGTTCGCGGAAGAAGTCGAGGAAGAGCCGAACGGTCTGGTCTGTCGTGATCATGGTGGTTGCTCCATCGATGGGAATCGACCGGGAACGACCGCATGGCACATTCGGCGATGAGACCGACGCACACCGGCGGACCGTTTCCGGTCGCCGGCAGGGGAAGAAGGTCAAGCGGCAGCGACCGGCGAGCGGAGAGCTCGCGCGGCCGCGGCAGCCATTCGGGAATCGACCTTCATGGCTGCACGGTAGCAACCGGGACGTGCGGAGCACGACCGATTATCGGCCCGTGGCCCGGACGGTCGGCGCGCGGTTCGGCGACTCCTCGCCGCCGACCGTGGGCCGTGACACAATCACCGGATGGTGCGAGCGAGCGAATCGCGCGAGGTCACGGTCATCGCGCATCGTGGCCTGGCGCCTGGACTGCCGGAGAACACCTTGGCGGCGTTTCGGGGAGCGATCGCGCTCGGTGTGGACGGTATCGAGCTCGATCTCCGAGTGACTGCCGACGGGCAGTTGGTCGTGCTGCACGACGACACGGTGGATCGCACGACCGATGGTCGAGGGCGGGTTGCCGAACTGACGCTTGCGGAGGTCAAGGCGCTCGACGCCGGATCCTATGCCGGTTCGGAATTCGGCGGGGAACGGGTGCCGACCTATCGGGAGGTGCTGGAAGTAGCGCAGCACAGTCGAATCCAGTTGTTGCTCGATATCAAGGATTGCCCGGTCGACGCGATCGCAGAGGTGGTGGAGTCGACCGCCGAGTTCTCCGCGTCGCGCGAAGTGATCGTCGGCCCGCGCACTGTCACCGACCTACGAGCGTTCAAGCAGTTCGATTCGCGGCTGCGTGCACTCGCCTTGGTGCCCGGACGTTCGGATGCGCCGCCAGATCGGCGTGTGATCGACGAATTCATCGATGCGGGAGCGGATTTCATTCGACTCTGGCCGTCGTGGATGCTTACCGAGGATCGAGAGGGTGACCGGCTCGTGCGCGCGGTGCTCGAGCTCGGGAGGCCGGTGTGGACCTGTGCCGACACCCTGTACGAAGATATCAGGCCCGACGCGCCAGGCGATGATCTCCGCCGGCTCGTGGCAGCGGGCGTCAGCGGGATCATGACCGACCTTCCAGAACTCCTGCTCGGTATCGTCCGCTCCGATTGAACCGGGATGCGTTGCTAGGCAAGCAGTTCCATCAGTCCGCGCGGGGCGGTGGTCGGTTCGGTCGGGAAGCTGAGCTGCACCAGGCGATGTGGGAGGTCGGTTTCGAAGTAGGCGATGGCGGAGGGGATGAAGCCGCCGACCATCTTGTCCAGCAGGCTGTTCACGTGTGCGAAGCCGGGTCGTAGCTGTACCGGCCAGCTGGGTAATCGGCCGGCGGGGACGTCTACGGTGGTCTGCTTCAGCACTCGGGCCGTGACCGGCCAATGCACGGAGAAGGCCAGCCACAGGTCCAGGGAGGTCGCGGCTCCCTCGGCGAAATCCAAACCGCGCAGCAGGGTCAGCGCCCCGGCGAACGGCACCACGTCGGGCGGGAAAGGGCCTACGCCGCTACCCAATTGGAGGTGCGTGGTATCGAGGAAATGCGCCTCCTCGCGCGACACCACGGTGTCCTGCGAGCGCGTCTCGGCCCGATAGTCCGCCGCACGCAACCACCCGCCGGCCCGACGGAACCGCTGCTCGACGGTGATCGTCGGATTCCCGTCGCGCGCACGGAGTTCGACGGTCGAGCGATAGTCGTGCCCGGCTCGCGTCACCACGCTCGTCAGCTCGAACGACTGCACCTGATCGGCGACACCGATGGCGTACACCGACTTCTCGCCGTCGGGAATCACGGGGTCGCGGAACGCAGTACGCACATGTCCTCCTGCCGGCCGGTGACCGAATTCAGTTCGGCTACGACGCTAACGATCACCGGGCGGGCACCGCCCGCGCACAGCACGGAACTGGATAGCTCACAGCCGTCGGGCCGGTCGTTTTGGCACAGTTGCCTAAGGTCCGGCGGGATCAGGCAAGCCGGCGGGCGATCAATGCCGAACGCAGGTACCACAATCCGCTGGCCCTGGCCGGGTCGAACCCGGTCAGCTCGCCGATGCGCCGCAACCGGTAATCGACCGTGTTCGGGTGCACCCCGAGGCGTTCGGCCGCGCGCAACCGGCTCAGATCGGCGTCGATGTAGATCTGCAAGGTGTCGCGCAGTTCCGGATGGTCATCCAGCGGCGTGAGATGGTTGCCGAGCACCTCACGGGCGATCCCGGGGCGGCTCAGCTGGTGCTGCAAAGCCAATTCGGCGAATCGGTGCAGGCCGGGATCCAGCCCCATCCGTTGCGCGGTATCGAGGAGTTCGTGCGCCTGCCGAGCCGCGGTCGGCACCTCGTCGGGCCGCGCGTTGACCACGGTCGCGGTGATCGGCACCCGCGCCGCCTCGGCCAAACCCTGTACCAGCCCGTCGAGTTCGGCATCGGTGCTCGCGGTACACGGCACGAGCACGGTGCCCCCGTCGACGGAAAGCAACGACAGCGCCTCGCCGTCGAGCAGCGCCGCGAGCGCCGATTGCAGCCTGCGTAGTTTGCGCCGGGCGACGACCTGCCGATCGAGCCCGGGCCGGTCTTCGTCAGGATGCGCGGGCAACGCCAGGGCGAGCACGAAATACTCTGCGGCAACCAGCAAGTCGTGCGCCGGCGGATGACCGCCGAGCAACGCGGAGGTCAGATTGTGCGTCGCGGTCTGCTGCTCGGCCGCGTCGGCCTTGTACTCCCGCACGTAGGCCTTGCTCACCGCGCCGGTGACCAGCTTGGACAGCTCGACCACCCGCCCGATCCCGGTGACGACCCCGACCGTGTCCGCGGGCTCCGGCCGGGCGACCAGGTCGAGTCCGGCCTTGAACGCCTCGTTGACCGCGCGCAGCACCGTGTCGATGGGGATTCCGGCATGCGCGCAGGTCGCCGCCGCGGCCTCCAGGCTGTCGGTGCCCGCGGGCCCGGGGTGACCGTTCAACCGATGGATCAGCCAGTCGAGGCAGATCCGCACGACGATCTTGACTTCGCCGTGCAACGCGGCGCCGGAGAACGGCCCGGCCGCCGCGACATGGTCGATCACGGTTCGGGTCAGCGCGTCGATATCCCGCGCCGACAAAGAAATCTGTCGCCCGAGCGCACCGAGCTCGGGTCGGTCGAGACTTTCGATCGTCACCGGTGGCCTCCTTGCCTTTGCACTTGGAAGCAACGGTAAACCGAGCCAGCGCTCACCTTCTACTCCTCTTTGCCCGCCGAGTTACAGCCGGGTCAAGTGCCCGTTACCAGCGGAATCAGTAAATCCGCGCGGAGTTCGGGTGAAGTAAAGCGAGGGACTACCTAGCGGGGTGCTCACTTTTTGACGGCCCTGATCTCGGTGTCGACCCAGGCCGCCATCATCCGGGCGGTCATCTGCAGCGACTCCGCCCGCGCCCGGGCGTCCACCTCCAGCGCGGTGGCCCGCAGCACCGCCGCGAAACCGGTGTTGATCAGCACGAACGTCATCACGTCGTACTCGTGGTCGTCGCCGGGGCCGAGGATCTGGATCACCAGCACCTTCACCAGCAGCCGCAGCCGGGGCTCGAACTCGGGGATGCCGCTGTTGTAGAACTGCACGCCGGCCACCAGCGCCCGCACCAGCAGCGCGTTTTCCACCAGTTCGTCGGCGATGACCTCCAGGATTCCGTAGATCACCTCCGCGCTCGGCTTCTCCCCGAGGCCGAATACGCGCTGGGAGAAGCGGCGTTCGATGTTCTCCAGCAGGCGGCGCAGCAGTTCCTCGACCATGACCGAGCGATCGGTGAAGTACCGGTAGACGGTGCCGATGCTCACCCCGGCCGCGGTCGCGATCCGGTTGGTCGAGGTGTTGGCGATGCCGCGTTCGCCGAACAGCTGCGCGGCGGTGTCCAGGATGTGTTCGCGGGTGGCCTTGGCCCGTTCCTGGGTCGGACGACGGCGCTGCCCGGCGGCTTTCGGCGGCATCGGGTACTCCTTGCCTGCTCGTGCTCGAAAATGAGCTTTGCTCAGTTTAGTCCGGCTCGAGTATGCAAGAGTGGGTGCCATCACGCGGCAGGTTCGCCAATGGAGGTGCGACAGTGGGCGATCGAGTACCGAAGGGTCGCCTCGCGCGCGGCGGCAAACTCGGCCGGCTGGCCGCGGGCCAGGCGGTGCGCGGCGTCGGCACCCGGCTGTCCATGATCGGCCGCACCGAGCAGGCCCGGCAGCGGCTGTCCGAACGGTCGACTTTGCAAGCGGCACAACAACTTGTCACCGTGCTCGGCGGGCTCAAGGGCGCGGCGATGAAACTGGGCCAGATGCTGTCGGTGCTCGACGTCGACCTGCTGCCGGAGGCCCATCGGGAGATGTTCCGGGTCAAGCTGGCCGAGCTGCGGGATCAGGCGCCGGCCGTGGCGTTCCCGGCGATGCGCACGGTGCTCGAGGGCGACCTCGGGCCGATGGCCCGCGTGTTCGCCGAGTTCGACGAGACCGCGATCGCCGCGGCGTCCATCGGTCAGGTGTATCGGGCCAGGTTGCACGATGGACGCGCGGTCGCGGTGAAGGTCAAGTACCCGGGCGTGGACGACGCCGTCGAGGCGGACATGCGGAACCTGGCGCTGTTCAGCAAGCTCTGGAAGTCCATGCTGCCGAGCGCGGCCGACGCGGAGGTGCTCGACGAGATCGCGCGCAATATCGGCAGCGAACTCGACTACGTCCGCGAGGGGCAGACCCAGCATCGGGTGGCCGCGCGCTACCGCGATCATCCGTTCGTCACGGTGCCGGACAGCATCGAAGCGCATTGCGGCCCAAACGTTCTCGTGACCGAGTTCCTCGAAGGCAAGCCGTACCAACAGATCCGGGAGCTGCCGAGCGCGGACCGCGATCACATCGGCGAGCTGATCTACCGCTTCTACATCAGCGCCCTGTTCACCGACTTCGAATTCTGCGGTGACCCGCATCCGGGCAACATCATGCTGGCCGGCGACGGCCGGCTCGGTTTCGTGGATTTCGGCCTGTACCACAGCATGAACCCGGTGCACGTGGAGTTCGAGCGGGCGTGCCTGCAAGCCGCGAGCGAGAACCGGGCCGACGATCTGTACGACCTGTGGCTGCGCCACGACATCATGGATCCGGCGTCCGGCGTGGCCGCGGCGGAAGTCCTGGACTACGTCTGGGCGGCCGCCGGCTGGCACCTCGGCGACGAGGAAATCACCATCACCCCCGAATTGGCTACCGGCGCATTGATTCTCGCCATCGATCCGCGCGCCGCCGAGTTCCGCGGCATGCGCCGGCAGCGGCTGCCCGCCGAGCATGTGTTCTCCCGCCGGGCCGACCTGTTCACCTTCGCCGCGCTGGGGCAGATCGAGACCACCAACAACTGGCACCGGATCGCCCGCGAATGGCTCTACCGGGAACCGCCGGTCACCGAGATCGGGCAGCGACTGGCCCGCTGGCAGGCCGGCCGGTAGCGCCGGAATCCCGGTGCACTTTGGGCGAATTCACATCCGGGTGCCCGCCCGGTTGGGCAGCGCACAAGGTAGGAGTAAATGGTGAGCAACTGCGCCGTCGCGCCGCATACTGAGATCGATTGCAGGTCGCCGGCGCTGGTGCTGCCAGCCGGGTGACCCGTGGTCGAGGGGCACCCGCCGGCCCCCGAGCTGTTCGAACCGGCCGACGAGAAGTGCATGAGTTGGTTACCGACATCATCGATGTGGGGGCGGACTTCGCGGTCGCCCGTAAAGCGCTGTGGGATCTGCTGCTCGAGCCGCAGACCTACCCGCGGCTGTTCGCCGGAATCGGCGCCTGTGAGCTGGTGGAAGCCCGCCCGGACAGCCGGATCGCGCAGGTGCGCATCGGCACCGCCGCCTCCGGTATCCGCACCCATCAGCTGCTGCTGACGGTGTGGCGCTGGTACGAGAGCTTCGAATTGCAGTGCCCAGGTACCGGCAGCTTCGTGTCGGTCCGGCTGCGCGGCGACGAGGAGCGCACCAAGGTCACCGTCACCGTGTTCGCGCCGGGCCGACTGCATCCGGCCATCGCGGGCGGATCCAACGCCGCCGTGGTGGCGTGGGTCAATGCCGGGCTGAAGCGCGCGGTCGACGTCATCCGCGGCGCGCGGACCTCGACCGTGATCAACGCGGAGAATTCCCCGGTCCGGCGGCAGGTCAGCGTGGCCAAGCAGATGGTCACCGTCGGCGTCGGCCGGACCGCGAACTTCGCGACCGGCGTCAAACAGGCGCGGTCCCTGGCGAAATGGGGCTTCAACCTGGCCGGCGGTTACGCGACCGCGGCGGCGCACACACCGGACCGGATCGCCGTCATCGACGACTACGGCACCCGCACCTTCGCCGAGATGCACACGCGCACCAGTGCGCTGGCCGGCGCCATGGCGAAGCTCGACCTCGGCTTCGGCGACACGATCGGACTGCTCGCGCGCAACCACGCCGGGATGGTCGAATGCATGGTCGCCGCAGGGAAACTCGGCGTCGACGTCGCGCTGTTGAATGTCGGGCTGTCCGGTAGGCAGATCGAGGACATCGTGCAGCGGCACCGGCTCGCCGCGCTGTTCGTCGACGGCGACCTCGAGCAGTTGGTGCACTACCTGCACGCGGATCTGCCGCGTTTCAATACCGACGGGCGCCACGTAGCGCCCGGCCGGGTCACCATCGATGAGCTGATCGCCAAGGGCGAGGAGCGTTTTCGGCTGCCGACCCGCGCGGGCAGGCTGATCGTGCTGACCTCGGGCACCAGCGGCACGCCGAAGGGTGCGCGCCGCCCGCAGCCCAAGGGTTTCGGCACCATCGCGGCCCTGCTGTCGCGGATTCCGTTGCCGATCGCGGAGCCCATGCTCATCCCCGCGCCGCTGTTCCACACCTGGGGTCTGGCCGGGTTGCAGATCAGCACACCGCTGCGCGCGACGGTGGTGCTGCCCGAGCGATTCGACGCCGAGGACTGTCTGCGGCTGGTGGCCGAGCACCGGGTCGCCAGCATGATCGTCGTGCCGACCATGGTGAAGCGCATCCTGGATCTCCCCGCGGGGGTGCGGGCCCGGTACGACACGTCGAGCCTGCGGGCCGTGGTCAGCTGCGGTGCGCCGCTGGCCGGGGCGACGGTGCTGGACTTCATGGACGCCTACGGCGACATCCTCTACAACGTCTACGGTTCCACCGAGGTCTCCTGGGCCACCATCGCCACCCCGGACGACCTGCGGACCGCGCCGACCACGGCGGGCAGGCCGCCGCTCGGCACCAGGGTCGCGGTGCTCGGCCCGGATCAGCGCCCGGTTCCGGTGGGCGTCACCGGGCACATCTTCGTCGGCAATCACATGCTGTTCGACGGATACGTGAACTCCGCGCCGCCGACCGAGGCCGACGGCATGCTCGACACCGGCGACCTCGGCTATCTCGATGTGGCGGGCCGGTTGTTCATCGCCGGCCGGGACGACGAGATGATCATTTCCGGCGGCGAGAACGTCTTCCCGCGCCCGGTCGAGGAGGCGCTCGCGCACCTGCCGCAGGTCAGCGAGGTGGCGGTGGTCGGCGTTCCGGATCAGGAATTCGGTCAGCGGCTCGCCGCGTTCGTGGTGAAACGCGAAGGGTCCGGGCTGGATTCGGACATGATCCGGTCCTACATCCGGCATCGGCTGAGCCGTTTCTCGGTGCCGCGCGACGTCACCTTTCTCGCCACGCTGCCGCGCGGCGAGACCGGAAAGATCCTCAAGCAGTTGCTCATCGGGCCGCAGGGCGGCGAGGCGCCGTTGTCGTCGGCGCTGGGCGGACCGCACTTGATCACCTGAGCCGCTCGGCGGGGTCCGGCAGGGCGAGGGTCGGTAGCGCCATCGCCATCGCGCCGATGGCGATGGCGGACAACATGAGCACGCTGCCGCCCAGCGTGTGCGCGCGGAAGAACACCACGCTCAACAGGGCGAGGCCGACCGCGTTGCCGATCTGTTCGATGGTGGGCAGCTGGCCGGATGCCTCGGCCATCTGGCGTTCGCGCAGGCCGGCAAGCATCAGCGGCTGGAGTTGCACGCCGAACAGGCCGACGCCGAGGCCCGCGATGAAGACCGGGCCGAGGGCAAGGGCAAGGTTCACGTTCCCGTTGGTCAGATACAGATAGCCCGCGCCGATCGCGACGCAACCGCCGTACCCGGCGATGCCGGCCGCGAGTACCTTGACCCCCCAGCGCCTTACCAGGAACGGCGAGGTGAGCGCGCCCGCACCCGCGCCAAGGGCGAACGGCGTCATCGCGATGCCGGTGCGCAGCGGGGAGAAGTGCAGTTCGTCCTGGAGGGTGATCGACACGGTGAACACGAACGCGGTGAACAGGCCGAAGAAGCTCGCCACCAGTCCGGAGCCGAGGGCGAAACCACGGTTGGCGAACAGATCCAGGCGAACCAGGGGGCTGCCGCCGCGTCGAGTCAGCCTGCGCTCGTAGCCGACGAATATCGCACCCACCGCCAGCGACGCGGCAATCACGCCGAAACGCCCTGGGCGCCAGCCGTTCTGCTGGATGTCGGCGAGCGCGGCGAGCAGCGCGAACAGGCTCACGGTGGACAGCGCGACGCCGCCGAGGTCGAGCCGGTCTCGGCTCACCGGGCGGCCGAGGCGCAGGTAGCGGAAGCCGAGCGCGAAGGCGAGCAGGCCGATCGGCAGGTTCATCAGGAACACCGAATGCCAGCCGAGTCCGGCGATATCGGCCGTGACGAGCGCCCCGCCGACGATCGGGCCGAGCATGCCCGCGAAGCCCGCGGTCGCGCCGTACAGGGCGAACACCTGCTGGTGGCGATTCGGCGGGAAGCTGGCGATGAGGATCGCGATGGTCTGCGCGGCCATCCCGGCGCCCGCGGCCCCCTGGAAGATGCGCGCGATCACCAATTCCATTGCGCTGCTCGATATGCCACACCACACCGAGATCGCGGTGAAGGCGACCACGGAGACCAGGAAGACGACGCGGCGGCCGCGGATGGCGCCGATGCGGGCGGCGGTGAGCAGGGTGCACGCGAAGGCGAGCGAATATCCGGACACCACGAGCAGCTGTTGCGACGGCGAGGCGACCAGGTCGGCGGTGAGGCTCGGCAGCGCGGTGTTCACGATGGTCACGTCGATCATCTGCATGAAAACCGCGATGAGACAGCCGGTGAACGCGAGCCACGCGTCGATTCCGCCGTCCGCGGGCGCACCGGGCAGGTGGGTGCCGAGGGCACTATCCGACATCAGAGTTCTCCCAACGGTCTCGGGTCGTGGGCTCAGTCACCGATTCAGGGCCGCGCTGAAGATCGGCCACGAGTTGTGCAGGTCCTGCTGCCAGTACCCCCAGGAATGCGTGCCGGTCGATCGCAGGTCGACCGTCGCGGGAATATCCAGCTCCCGCAACCGATCCCGGAGTTGCTGCGTGCACACGTGCGCGATGGCCTCCAGCGGGGCGCCGAACAGGTACTGATAGGCCAGTTGCACCAGATCGCCGTGGACGCCGTCGACAGTATCGAAGGGTCCGGGTCTGCCGTTCCCGCTGGCCACGTATATCGCTGTGCCGCGCAACTTCTCGGCATGCAGGTAGGGGTCGTTGGCGGCCCACGCCGGATCGCCCGGCGGCCCCCACATGTTGACCGTATTGCCCTGCTGGCTGGTGACGACGGCGTTGACCACGGCCTGACCGCGCGGGTCGCTGGTTCGCACACAGCCGCTGTACGAACCGATCGCGCGATACACCCCGGGCGCGGTCAACGCCAGCTGAAAGACCGCGGTTCCCGACATCGAGATCCCCGCGATGGCGTTGGCGCCCGTGGTCTTCAACGTGGCGTCGATGATCGGCGGCAACTCGCGAGTGAGGAAGGTGGCCCACCGCTGGGTGCCCAGCGCCGGGTCGTCGGCGCGCCAATCGGTGAAGTAGCTGCCCCCTCCCCCGAACGGAATAACGACGTTGACCTGCTTGTCCGCGAAGAACTCCGCGACATCGGTCGCATCCGCCCAGTTCTTGTCGGCGCCGCCGTCGGACCCGTTGAGCAGATACAGCGTCGGCGCGGGCGTCGAATCATCCGGCGCACGAAACACTTTCAGCACAACCGGCCGCCCCATCAACGCCGAGTAGACAGTCAGATCGACACCCGCCCGACCCTCGACCGAACTCACCACATACGAGCCGTCCGGCGCCGAAACAGGCTCCGGCATAACCGGTTCCGCTCGCGCACCGCCCACCGCCCCGCTACCGGCCAACCCCGCCACCACACACCACACGACCGCCACCGCCGCCCCCCGGACCATGCGATCACCCACGCGGCACCTCCGCCACTCCGTGCAGTCCCTGATGAGCGCAGACGCTAACCCGCTCCCACCACCCCCACCCACCCTTCCCTCATTCCTTGGGACACCTGACCGCCCGCCCCCGGCCCCACCTGGTCCCCATCACAAACGCAGGCAGAAGCGAGCGAAGACAGCCGGGTCGCCTCGTCATCGGCTACGGCTCGATCTGACGAGGCGGCCCGGCTGGTCGCTACTCGGTGAAGGTGACGGCGCCGGAGGGGCAGATGTCGGCTGCTTCGCGGACCTGGGGGGTGGTGCTGGGGCCGGGGGTGGGGGTGAGGATCTTGACTAGGCCGTCGTTGTCGTCTTGGTCGAAGACGGTGGGGGCGGTCAGGGCGCAGAGGCCTGCGCCTATGCAGACGGTGCGGTCGGCGGATACGCGCATATGCGGGCTTCTTTCGTGGTCGGTTACCAGGTGACCGGGAGTTCGTTCACGCCTTGGATCGTGGAGCCGGGGCGCAAGGTGAGTTGATCGGTGGGGACGGCCAGGCGCAGGGTCGGGATGCGCTCGAAGAGCGCGCTGAGGATGATCTCCAGTTCCAGGCGGGCCAGGTTCTGGCCAAGGCATTGGTGGACGCCGTAGCCGAAGGCGATGTGGTGCCGGGCGGAGCGGTGCACGTCGAACGTGTCGGGCTCGGCGAAGACCGAAGCATCGCGGTTGGCAATGGAATTGGAGACGAGCACACCCTCGCCCGCCTTGATCACCTGACCGTCGATCTCGATATCGGCCTTGGCGAAACGGCCGCCCGCGATGTCGGCGATGGCGAGGTAACGCAGAAGTTCTTCCACCGCACTCGAAATCAGCGTGGGGTCGGCGCGCAGGGCGGCGTGCTGGTCCGGATGTTCGAGCAGGGTGATCACCGACAGCGAGGTCATCGACGCGGTGGTCTCGTGGCCGGCGACGAGCAGCAGGATCGAGGAGGCAATGAGGTCCTCGCGGTCGATCTCGCCGTGCGCCAACTGATCCGCGACCAGACTGGACAGCAGGCCGGGGCCCGGCTCGGCTTGCGACCGGGTGATCAGCCCGTCCAGGTAGACGCCGAGATCGTTACGCGCGGCGATCGCGGCCTCGCCGGTGGTCGACTGCACCAGGCGGCGGCTGGCGTCCTGGAATTGCTCGTGGTCTTCGTACGGCACGCCGAGCAGCCGGCAGATCACCATGGACGGCACGGGCAGCGCGAACTGGCTCACCAGATCGGCGGGCGGACCCGCGGCGAGCATGTCGTCGATGAAACCGTGCACGATCCGTTCGATGTCGGCGCGCATGGCCTTGACCCGTTTCAGCGTGAACTCACTGATCAGCAGGCGCCGCTGCGCACTGTGCTCCGGCGGATCCAGGCTGATGAACGCGGGTTTGGTCTCCTGGAAAACGCGGAAGCGCGGCGAAAGGGCGGGAAAGTTCGCGTGCGTGCGATCCGACGACAAGCGCGGATCGGCGAGCAGGGCGCGGGCGGTCTCATGTTTGGTGACCACCCAGGCTTGGGCTCCGTCGAAAAGCGTCACCTTGCGCAGCGAGGGCTCCTCGTCGCGCAGCCGCGTGTACTGCTCGGGCAGTCGATAAGGGCAGGTGCGGTCGCTCGGAAAGGCGGGAGCGTTGTCGGTTCGGGGTGTCACAACAGTGTCGGTCATCGGTCCCCTCGAGATCGTAAGATACTCTTAGTACTCTATTTTTAGATTAGAGTGTCTTCCCAAGCAACGCAACGTTTTTCAGGAGCCAGGCCGCCAGTGAAAGTCCAGCAATCCGTCGACGCGGCGGCCGACTACCGTAAGGGCACACGCAGGCGCGGTGAGGAATTGGAGCATGCCATCCTCACCGCGACACTGGACGAGCTCGCCGAGGTCGGCTATGCCGCGCTCACCATGGACCGGATCGCGGTCCGGGCCCGCACCAGCAAAACCGTGCTCTATCGCCGCTGGGCCGGCCGCGCCGAATTAGTGGTGGACGCCTGCACATTGGGCGGCAGCTCCGACGTCGAGATCCCCGACACCGGCGAACTGCGCGCCGACGTCATCGCCCTGTTGCGCCAGATGGCCGCGAAGATGGCCTCGCCGTTCGGCGGCATCATGCGCGGCCTGCTCGCCGAGCTGACCCGCGATCCCGAACTGGGCCGCCTCATCCGCGAACATGTACACAAGGCCGGGCCCGCGACGATCCACACGATCCTGGAACGGGCCGTCGAACGCGGCGAGGTGGATCGCGCTATCCTTGACTCCCGCCGGGCGACCGTCGCGCCCGACCTGTTGCGCAACCATTTCCTGCTGTTCGGCGATCCGGTCGAGGAGGAAGTGATCGTCGGCATCGTGGACGAGGTTTACCTGCCACTGGTCCTGCGTCACCCACCTTCGTCGCAATAAGGCCACTTCAGCGACGGTGCCAGCACACGACGCGTTCAACTGCTGACCGTAACGTTCGACGGGTAGCGGCGGACGGAGATCCCCATGCTCGATCCACGGCTCAGAACAGCCTGGCTGGCCAACATCGCGGTGGGCGCGGCGGCGGTAACGGTGCGGACACCGTTCTACCCGCGCCCGCGGATCACCCTGATCAGCACCGATTCGACTCGGGCACAACGCGATTCGATAACCGCCTCGGACCTCGAACTGGTCACCGTGACCGACCGGTCCGCGATCCTGACCTGGACCACCCGGGTCCGCGATCGGTCGGGACGCCAGCGCCCGGTCCCCACCGACACCGAGGTTCGTCTCGCACCGGCGGACAGTCCGGCGCCCGCCCGGCTCTATCACCTCGATTCTCGTTGCACCGCATATCATTACGCGGAAATCACCGGACTGGAACCGGGCCGCGCCTACCGGTTCGAGGCGTACTCGAACGGACGCCGCGCCGTTCCCGCTCGCACCCTGGTGACCCGCCGATCCGGAACCCCGGAATCCACCGGCACATTCACCACCGCGACACCCCCACCGGGCAGGCTGCTGCGCACCATCGCACTCGCCAACGACGTGCACTACGGGGAACGCACCAGCGGACTCGTGGTCAGCGGTCTGCCGACCGGGTTCCGCCACGACACCGCGCAATACCCGGAGATCATGCTGGACGCCCTGCTCGACGATGTGCGCAGCCCGGACCGCGCCGCCGATCACCTGATCATCGCCGGGGACCTCACCGACAGCGGCACGCGCGACCAATCACTGGCGGTGCGTGCACGATTGGACCGCTGGGGCGTGCTGGGCCGGGACTACTTCGTCTGCCGCGGCAATCACGACAAGCCCGAGCAAGTACGCGGCCACACCCGCGACCACTGGGGCGCGGTGTTCCACGGCCGTCAGCGACTGGTCGAACATCACGTCGGCGGATTGCGCCTGATCGGGCTCGACACCACCCGGCTGACCGGCGCCGGCGGCACTATTGTTGCCCCGCAACGGGATCGACTCCGCGAGATCCTGTCCGCCGACCCGCACCGGCCGACCCTGATCTTCGGCCACCACCCGGTGACATCGCATGCGGCGGTGAGCAATCCGGGCGGGCCCGGCTTCGTCCTCGACCCGTCGAACGCCGCCGCGCTGCACGCCCTCTACCGCAGCGCACCGGGCGTCTTCCTCCATCACAGCGGCCACACGCACCGAAATCGCCGCAGCCGCCCCAACATCGGCATCGAGGTCGAGTTCCTCGAGGTCGCGGCGGTCAAGGAGTACCCAGGCGGTTACCTGCTGCTGCGCATTTACGAGGGCGGGTACACGGCGAACTTCTACAAGACCCGCGCCGACGCCGCCCGCAGCTGGAGCACCCGCACCCGCCGCCAGTACCTCGGCCTGCATCCCGATCACTCGCTCGGCAGCTGCGCCGACCGCAACCACGTCACCCTGCGCGACTTCTCCGGCCTGCGTTAGATCCAGCCCTTCTCCCGCGCCTTGAGCGCGGCCTCGTAGCGGTTGGCGACGCCGAGTTTGGCCATGGCCGAGGACAGGTAGTTGCGGGTGGTGCCGGGCGAGAGGTGGGCGCGACGGGCGATGTCTTCGACGGACGCGCCGTCGATGGCGTATTCGAGCACGTCGGCTTCGCGGGCGGTGAGCACGGTGTCGCCGGCGCTGATGGCTTCGGCGGCCAGCTCCGGGTCGACGTATCGGCCGCCGCGGTGCACGGTGCGGATCACCTCGGCCAGGGTCGCCGCCGAGGTGGTCTTCGGCAGGAAGCCGCGCACACCGGCGGCGAGCGCGCGTTTGAGGTAGCCGGGGCGACCGTGGCTGGTGACGATCAGCGTGCCCGCGCCGGGGGTGAGCCGCTGCAGTTCGACGGCGGTCTCGATGCCGTCGATGCCGGGCATCTGCAGGTCGATGACCGCCACCGCGATCGGCTCGCCGCGCTCGCTACGCCGGCGCCACGCGGCGAGCAGTTCCTCGCCGGAGCCGACGTGTTCGATCACCTCGAGGTCGGCCTCCAGATCGAGCATGGTTGCCAGTGCGGCCCGGACGAGCGTTTCATCGTCGGCGAGGAACACCGGAATCATTTGTTCTCCCAATGGATTTCGAGGATAAACTGCTCGGGGGACGCGGTCACGTCCAGAGTCGCGCCGATGGCCGCGAGCCGCTCACCGAGGCCGCGCAGGCCGGATCGCTCCCCCGGCGTGCCGTCCGGGCGGTCGTTGCGCAGCGACATGCCCGCGTCGCCGAGGGTGAGCACCGCCGAGGTGGCCGAGGAGTGTTCGACGATGTTCGTGGTGCCCTCCCGCACGACCCACGCGGCGACCTCGTGGAACCGCGCCGGAACCTTGGCCGCATCGCCTTCGACCGCGAGCAGGCAGCCCACCGCCGACAGCAGCGAGCGTGCGCCGCCCACCTCCCTGCGCAGATCGATACCCCGGTAGCCGCGCACCAGTTCGCGCATCTGCCCCATCGACTCGACCGCGAGCGTCTTGACCTCGTCCATCTCGGCGGCCGCCCGGTCCCCCTGACCGGATCGTGAAAGCACCGCCGCGAGTTCGCTTTTCACCGCGATCGCGGAGAAGCCGCGACCGACGATGTCGTGCAGATCCCGGGCGAAGCGCAAACGCTCTTCGGCCACTTGCAATTCGGCCTCGACCCCCTTCGCCCGGTCCAGCTCGTCGACCACCCGCACGCCCCACACGGTGAGCAATGTCGTTGCGACGACGAAACATCCGGCGAGGTAGGTGACCGCGGCCAGTAGCAGTCCGGTCAGCGGCGAGGAACCCATGAGCAGCCCGGTGGCCACGCTCACGCCGAGCACGATCCACCATTTGTGCCGCAGGAACGAGACCACGGCGAGCATGCCGAGCGCCGCCGCGAAGAGGCTGGCGACTCTGGCCTGCTCGACGACCGAATCGCGGTCGGCCAGCCGGGCCACCAGGGCGAAGCCCAGCCAGACCCCCACCAGCGCCACGCTCGCGGCCGGTAGCGCCCACCGCCGCCACCGCGCGCCCGACGGTCCGGCGAAGTCCGGTTGCACCTCCAGCGCGACGACCGACGCGACGCCGGCGAGCACGGTCCCGACGGTCAGCCACGGCCCGCGCGCACCGACCGCCATCACCGCGATCGCCGAGAGCACCGCGAGCTGGATGGTGACGCGCGTGTAGAGCCGGAACTTGTCCGGCCCTGACAACGCGTCCCACCAGGAGGTCAAGCGGCTCAACCGCGATCGTCCCAGCGGAAGCTCTTGCGGGTCAGCGCGAGCGCCAGGACGGTCCATATCGCCAGTGTGGCAAACGGCCGGCCGAGTTCGGCGAAGGTGCCCGCGAAGTCGACGGCCACGTCGGCCGCGGCGGCGGTGGACGTCTTGCCGGACGCGCCGAGCGAAGCCAGGTCGGAGATGGCCGCGAACGGCGTCCAATCGGCCAGCGTGGCCAGCCGGTCCGGCAGGATCGTGCGGATGGATCCGAGGCCGACCATCGCCACCACCATGATGGGCAACGAGGTCATCTGCGCGGCCTCGGCGTTCTTCGTCACCGCGCTGGTCGCGAGCGCGAGCAGGGAGAACAGGACGATACCGGCCAGCAGCGCGAGCCCGATCGCCAGCGGGTTGACCGGGGCGGGCGCGCCCGCGCCGTAGATGACCGCGGCGACGACGACCGTACCGAAGGCCGTCATCACGACACCGGGAACCGCGGGCGCGGTCAGGATCTGCCAGTCGGCGGCCTCCCCGGTACGCAGCCGCTTCAGCACGCCCTCGCTGCGACGCGTGGTGACCATCGACAGCACCGAGTAGTACTGCACGAACAGCAGAGCGAGCAGCGTGAACATCTCGAACGCGACCGCGGCCGTGGTCGTCGTCGGCGCGTCGTCCTTGATCGCGATGAAATACGTGGCGAGCGGAATGCCGATCGGGAACAGGGTCGCCATCCAGACCAGCGTCTTGTTGCGCCGGAACTGTAGGTACTCGGCCTTCGCGAGCGCGACCAGCGGGCGGCGGCGGAACGCGGTGGCGGGTGCGGCGAGGGTGGTCATCGGGCTGCTCCGATCAGTTCGGGGGTGGTCGCGGACGGCGCGACCGGTTCGTTGGCGATGTCGAGGAAGACGGCCTCCAGCGAGGCGGCGGTGGCTTCGAGCCCGCCGAGGTGCAGTCCGTGCTCGCGGGCCCAGCCGAGCAGTTCGAACAGGTGCCCCTGCAGGTCGTAGGTGCTGACCGTGACCCGCGCCTGCGCGTCCACCTGTGCGGACCGCAGCTGCGGCAACGGCAGTCCCGGATGATCGAAGACGATCCGCGCCGGATGGCCGTCCACGATCTCGCGCAGTGTGCCCGCCCTGGCCACCGCGCCCTTGTGCATGATCGAGATCCGGTCGGCCAGCGCCTCGGCCTCGTCCAGGTAGTGCGTGGTGAGCACCATGGTCACGCCGGAGGCCTTGAGGCCGGCGAGCAACTGCCAGGTCGCCCGGCGGCTCTCCGGATCGAGCCCGGTGGTCGGCTCGTCGAGAAACAGCAGGCGGGGCCGGCCGAGCAGGGCACAGGCCAGGTCGACGCGCCGTTGCTCACCACCGGAGAGCGCGCCGACGCGGACATCGGCGCGATCGACAAGATCCACCTGGGCGAGGACGGTGTCGGCGGTCGTCGGGTTGCTGCACGTCCCGCGCCACATCTCCAGGGTCTCGCGGATGGTCAGCTCGGCAGGCAGCCCGCCGGCCTGCAACATGATGCCGACCTGGGCGCGAACCTGAGCGCGGTCCCGGCGCGGGTCGAGGCCGAACACCTCGACTACCCCGGACGACGGTGCGGCCAGTCCCTCCAGCATGTCCAGGGTCGAGGTCTTGCCCGCCCCGTTGGTACCGAGCAGTGCGAACACCTCGCCCTCGAAGACCTGGAGGTCGACGCCTTTCACCGCCTCGAAGGCGGTCTTGCCGGTGCCGTAGGTGCGGCGTAGGCCGCGGGCGGTGATGACATCGGCGTAATGGGTGTTGTTCATGACTTCAACGATCACCGACCGCGGGCGGTGGCAGTAGTAAGCGCAGTCATCGAAACCCGATGGGTTGTCCATGGATTGGCGATGACAAAAGTCATACGGTTGCGGCCGCAACCGCGGGGTACCTCCTGGTCACTATCAGGAGGTACCCCATGTTGGCCATTGCCGCCGCCGTAGCGTTCGCACTCGCGTTGCTGCTCGATCTGACCACGACCACCCTCGGTGATTCCCTCACCGCGGGCACCCTCACCACCATCGGACTGCTACTCGTGGCACTGCACCTGGCCGGCGTCGGCACCGGGGCGCGCTCGTTCAGCTTCCGTCGCCGCGGCCGCCGGTGATGTCGTAGAACCGCGCCGGCCAGCTTGCCTCCCCGATATACGACGGCCTTGACTGTGCCGTAAAGGCATGGTCTTGACTGGTCCGCGTTCCTGGTGCGCTGCCTTCCCTCGTCCGCTCGAGGAAGGGCACCGCCGGACGTCGCCGATCAATCGCTATCGAGGGAGACCGCCGTGTCAGCCGACACCACCACATTTCCGGCCGCAGGCCCCGAACGCACCGGAAGCAGTGCCCCGCTGAGCAATTGGGGTCGCTGGGGCGATGACGACGAACGGGGCACGTTGAATCTGATCACGGACGAGGCGCGGGAACGCGGCGCGCGCGAGGTTCGCACCGGACGCTCGGTGTCGCTGGCCGTGCCGATCCAGCCCGCGCCGGTGATCAGCGGCCCCTTCGGGCCGCGCTCGGCCGAGACGTCGCCGGTGCAGTTGCTCATGCAGTACACGGGAAACCCCGTGTTCGCGAACGCGGACGTCATGACCGTCACCAATCACCACATCGGGTCGACGCATCTGGATGCGCTGGCGCACATCGTCGTCGACGATCAGGTGTATCCCGGGCGGCCGCTGAACGAGAGCGTCACCATGGGCGGCGTCCAGCACGGGTCGACCGGCGCGTTCGCCGCCGGGATCGTGACCCGCGGCGTCCTGCTCGACCTGGCGATCGACGGTCCGGTGCCCGCCGATCACGCGATCACCTCCGTGGATCTCGACGCCGCGGAGCAGCGCCAGGGTGTGCGGCTCGAATCCGGTGACGCGCTGGTCGCCCGATTCGATTGGGTGGCGACGCGGTTTCGCGGCAACCCGATGCCAGGGATGACCATCGACGCGGTGCGCTGGATGCACGAGCGCGGCGTCGCGTTGTACGCCGGGGACCTCGCGGATACCTACCCGCCGCAGCCGGGCGGTCCCTCGGCCATGCACGGCGTGGCACTGCCCAGACTCGGCATGCCGCTGATCGACGCCGTCGACGCCGACGAACTCGCCGGTGTCTGCGCGGAACTCGGTCGCTATAGCTTCCTGTTCGTCGCCGCGCCACCACGCATCCACGGCATGACGGGAGTTCCGATCAACCCGGTCGCGATCTTCTGATCCGACCTCGATTTCTGTTGGGAGACAACGGCATGCGCCGAACTGTGTTATCCGTGCTCGTCGCGATCGTCGCGGCGTCGATGGTGCCGGGGATGGCGGCGGCGACGGACACCCTGCACTGGGGCGCGTGCCCCGCGGATGTGACCGGACCCGGTCTGCAATGCACGACTGTCGATGTCCCGCTCGACTATCGGAACCAGGACGGGCCGCAGATCCAGATCGCCGTCTCGCGCTTGACGAGCGGCAACCCGGCGCAACGACGGGGCGTGCTGCTCACCAACACCGGCGGTCCGGGCGGGGCGGGATTGAGCTTCCCGGCCGATCTCGCCGAGCTCGGCCTGCCGCGGGATGTGCTCGACAGCTATGACGTGATCGGCTTCGACCCGCGCGGTGTCGGCCACAGCGCGCCGGTCACCTGCGCGCTGAGCCCGGCGCAGCAGACGAGCAACATCCCGCCCTACGCCCGCGACCCGATCGATGTGGCGCAGCGCACGGCGGTGGTGAAAAGCATTGCCCACCAGTGCGCTACGTCCGCGACGGCAGCGACGCTGCCGTTCATCAGCACGGCGAACACCGCGCGCGACATGGACCGGATCCGGGCGGCGCTCGGCGCGGAGAAGCTGTCCTATCACGGCATTTCCTATGGGACGTACCTCGGCGCGGTGTACGCGTCGCTGTTCCCCGACCGCACCGATCGCGTGGTGCTGGACAGCGCGGTCGGGCCCGGCGGTTTCGACAGCGTGCACTCGCGCAGGCTGGCCGAGGGCTTCCAGGAGCGATTCCCCGATTTCGCGGCGTTCCTCGCCGGCCACCCCGAGTACGGCCTGGGCGGCACGCTCGAGCAGGTCACCGCGAAGTACTACGAGCTCACCGCCAAGCTCGACGCGATACCGAACCCGACCGGCGGCGGCTACGGCGCGCTGTTCCGGCAGGCCAACTTCGGCATGCTCTACTACGACAAGACACTGCCGCGGCTGGCCGAGGTCTGGCGCGCGGCCGACACCGGACAGGCCGGTGACCCCCCGCCCGCGCAGCCGGACCAGGACAACTACCTGTCCAGCCAGCTGTACGTGATCTGCAACGACTCGGCGTGGCCGAAATCGGAACTCACCTACCAGGCCGACGTCGCCGCCGACCGGGTCCGCTACCCCATGTTCGGCGCGGCGGCGGCCAATATCTGGCCGTGCGCCGACTGGCCGGACCCGGTGGAACCCGCGGTGCGGATCGACGACCACGGCCCGTCGAACATCCTCATCGTGCAGAACCTGCGCGACCCGGCGACACCGCTGTCCGGAGCGCGCGAACTGCGACGGGCATTCGGTGACCGCGCTCGAATGGTGACCGCCGATCAGGGCGGGCATCTCGCCTATCTGTTCAAAGACAACACCTGTTTGAACGACTCGGTGACGGAATTCCTTGCTACTGGCCGGCGTCCGCAGCACGACCTGGCCTGTGCGGTCGAACCCGCGCCTGCCGGTGGGTGAGGCGACGCTACGAACAGGGCGGCTCCGTCGACAACGCATGCCGAAGGAATCGCCTCCGGGACAGCGACATCCGCACCCCTCTCCTTCGAGCCGAGCGACAGGAATTCCCGGGGAGCTGAGCGAGACCGACCCTATCTCGGCCCGGCCGTGCCGGATTCACGCTGTCCGTGCGGGGATTTCCTCGGCGGCCGGGTCGAGGCCGCGGCGGCGGAGGTCGGCGCCGGAGAGGAGGGGCCAGTTCTTGCGGAGGACGTGGTCGAGCCAGAAGCCGCAGGCCTGGGAGGTGAGGACGGCGGTGAGGACGAGGGTGGTGTAGAACGTGGCGTTGATGATGCCGGTGTCGAAGGCGACGGAGGCCATGACGATGCCGGGGCCGCCGCGGGCGTTCTGGGTGACGGCGAGATTGATGATGTCGAGGCGGTTCATGCCGGCGAGTTTCGCGCCGAGGCCTACGGACAAAAAGACGACCAGGGAGGTGCCGAGCAGGAAGCCGGCGAGCATGAGCGGGTCGAAGGTCTTCGAAAGGTCGAGGCGGTAGCCGACTATGGCGAAATAGAGGGGCACGAAGAAGTGGCCGGACACCTCGCTGAGCGACTGCATCGGGTCGCGGAAACGTTCCTGCTCGGTGCCGCGCATGCCGCCCATGACGCCGAAGCCGGCCAGCAGGGCGGCGAAGGCGAGGGTCACGTCGAGCGCGGCGGCCAGGGACACATAACCGAGGAACACCGTGAGCATCCAGGCGATGGGCGAGTTGTGCGCCACCACATTCCAGCTTGCCCGCGACAGTCGGCGCAGCACGGCGGGCATGACGGTGAGGGCGACGAGCACATACGCCGCGTTGACCGCCATGTGACTGCCGATGGCGGCGGTCAGGGTGCCGCCATCGGTGTTCAGGGTGGCGGCGGCGATGGCGGTCGCCACCGACAGCACGCCCCACAGGGCGATGTCCTCGAGCACCGCGGAACCCAATTGCAGGCTGGCGAAGCGAGTGTGCAGGATGCCGAGGTCGTAGAAGATCTTGGTGATGACCGGTATCGAGGTGACCGCCGTGGCCGCGGCGAACACGAGCACCACGGCCTGCTCGCTCCCCGCGGAACCGGTGAACTTCTCCAGCGGCAGCAGGGGCGCGGCGAAGAGCGCGACGCAGAACGGCAGCGGCGTGCCGATGCCGAGGATCCAGGCGGTCGCCCGGCGATTGTCCTTGCCCAGCAGATGTTTTGCGGCACCACCGGAAACGAACATCAGCATGAGCAGGCCGAGGTGGTAGAGAAATCCGAACACCACGGCCTTCGACTCCGGGTTGCCGGTGCCGAACAGGTCGGCGGCGAAGCCGGGCGCCAGCCTCCCGAGAACGGTGGGGCCGAGCAGGATTCCGGCGAGAATCTCGCCGACCACCTTGGGCTGACGCAGTTTTCGGAACAGCTGACCGAGGAGATTCGCCCCGAGCAGCAGCACCAGGATGGCGAGCAGGATCTGTCCCAGTTGCGGATTCGTCATCGAAGCTCTCTGCCTTTCTGGCGGCACCTGCCCCCGGGACGGTGGCTACAGCAACTCGTGCTCGATCCGGCGCAGGGTCCGATACGACCGTTCGATCTCGGCGGGATCCCGATGCACCAGGAACACCACACCGGGCGAGGAATTGAGATCGACTGTCGGCCTGGTCATCAGCTGATCGGCGATGCGGAAACGCACGCTCTCGATGGCGGGTAATCGTTCGAGTTGCTCGCGCAGCGCCTGGGCGGGCAACGGAACCTGCCGGTGCGCAATGAGATTCACGCAGCGCGCCGGTTCCCGCCGCGCGTACACCAGCGGCTGCGCCGCCAGCGCCCGGCCCCCGCCGGCATAACAGTCCATCGTCAGGTCGACCTGATTCACCCCGGTGCCCCGATCGAGCGCGGCAGGGTTGGCCAGCCCGGACAGCCGCGCCCCGGTCTCCAACAGCACCGGACCCGTTGCGGTATAGATCAATTCGGTGTGTGCGGGCCCGTTCGCGATACCGAGCGCGTCTAGCACCCCGGACACGTAGTCGAGAATCTCACCGAATCGCGGGTCCGCCTCGGACAGCAGGTCCTCGCAGTCGTAGATCCGGCGGTTGTCCCGCACGGTCACCTTGTGGCTGATCCACGCGTCGGTGAACCAGTGCACCCCGTCGCGGCTCACCGAATTGACGATGTACTCGTCGCCGGCCAGGTACTCCTGGGCCAGCACGTCCGCGTTGGTCCGCAGCATCAGATTCGTCTTGCCGAGGATCGCCCCGACCGCGGCCCGGATCTCCGCGTCGGAGTCGCTGATGAACACGTCCTCGGATCCCGCGCTGTCCAGCGGCTTGATCACGGTCCGCCCGAGACCCGCGGCGCGCCGCCACGCCAGCAGGCCGTCGACATCATGGCCGCGCCGCTGCCGCGCGGTGCGCAATCCGGCCGCGGCCACCGCCTCCAGCATGTAGAACTTGTCCCGCCGCACATACGACAACGCCGGATCATTGCCGCGCAACCCGAGTTTCGCGGCGATCTCGTCGGCCACCTCGACGCCGAACTCGCTCGCCGCGATCACCGCGACCGGCGACAGCTCGGCGAGCCGATGCAGCACGTCGTCCGCCTGATCCGCGTAGGACAGATCCTCGTCGAACAACTCGGCGGGCAGACTCGCCGCGAACGTCGCGGGCAGGTGCGCCCTGGACCGGACATGGATCAACCGGTGCTTGCGCCGCGCGTGCCTGGCCAGCAACGCGCCGGTGGAGAACGCGTCCACCAGGACGACAACGGACGGATTACCTTCGGACATCGAGCATCCCATCGGGGTGGCTGTCGTAGCTGTTGGCCACGTGGTCGAGCATCCCGTAGAGGGCTGCGGAGCCGAGCCGGGCGAGATCGTCGCGACCGGCGCTGGCGGGCAAGGGAAGTCGGCCCAGCTTCCCCCAGCGCAGCGCACCCTGCTCGTCGATGACCGTGGTGGTCGCGCCGAGGTTGTCGGTGTGCAGGCAGAAGGGGACGTCGAGCAGCCCGGCGGAGAACGCGGCCAGCAGCGCCTTCCCCACGTCCGGGTCCAGATTCAACACCGTGTCGATCAGCGTGCGCGACTCGTCGAGCACCTCGGCGAAGTACTGTCCCTCGCTCGGCGACGCCGGGTCCAGCGGCCCGGCCGCCTCCTCCGACGCCATCCGCAGCGCCGCGACGTTCTCCGCTATGGACGGGATCTGCCAGGCTTCCGACACCGTCTTCACGATCATCCGTTCGCACCCGGTCGCCGCGGCCAGCCGGGCGCTGTCCCGGATCAGGCGGGTCGCGCCGTCGGGTGTCCGCGGGAACAGGCCCATGTACGTGTAGAGCACCACGTGCCAGGTCACGTCGCCCAGATATTCGGCGGCGAGGGTGCGCAACGCGCGCAGCGCACCGCGATCCTGTTCGGCCAGGGTGCCCTGCGCATAACTGAACGACATGTACCGCAGGCCGTGCTGCCGGAAGAACAACCCCTCCAGCACCCCCATCGCCACCAGCAGCGATGGGGGGCACAGCTGGCCGAGCAGGCAGCCGCCGAAACTCTCGATGTGCCCGAATTCGGCGGCGTCCGCGAGATACCGGGTGCTCTCCGCCCACGCCTCGACCGCGTCGCGCAGCGGCAGCCTGCTGTAGGGCAGGCAGTAGGAGACCGGGCCGCCCTCGGTCGCGTCCAACCCGACCTCGACCGACCGCTGGAACACCCGCAACGGCAGCGCGGTGCCGTGCCGGACCTGCACCGGAAACGTGGGTTTGTACAAGCCGGACAACAACTTCCGGGTCTCTTCGACCGGGTGGGAGACGATCGGATACCCGTTCAGCTCCTCCCCCGCGGCGAGGCGTTCCAGCGGCGTCCGGTAGTCGCCGACGCGGGTGTAGCTGTCCAGCGTAAGCGTGCCGATCACCGGGAAATCCAGGCGCGCGACCCGAGCGAGCCCGTCCCGCATGCCCTTCAGGCTGCCGAAGCCCATGCGCGGCTGGACGACCAGCTGCCCCGCGGCGGCGCGGTCCGCCACGAAACTGTCGAAGAACCCGGCCACGTCACCTACCCGAAATCAGCTCGAGGGTCGGCCGTCCCGACTGCGCGTCCACCGTGTGCACCTCGGACTTGTGCGGGTCACCCGCGCGCACCCTGGCCATCACGGTGTCACCGGACGCGAAGTCCACCAGCGAGCTGCCGTAGAGCGTGCGCAGGTGCGAGATGGACAGCCCGGACACCTCGGCCAGCCATCCGGCGGCGCGGTCATTGCCCGGCTCGCCGCGCAACGCGGCGTGCAAGGCCGGAAGCTCGGCGACCCGCTCTGGGTGGCGTCGTTCGACGAATTCCGCGAGCCGCGCGCCTCGATCGGTGAACGGCGAGAACACCATCGCGACGAGCGCGTCCTCGTCCAGCCCGAACGCGCTCTCCGCGTACGCGGCCGCGACCGCGCGCCGTTCGACGATCTTGTCCGGCGAGGCGTACCGGGCGAGGGCGAGATCGATGAGCCGATCCGGCATCTCCTTGCGCCGCATCATCGTCTCGGCGAACTCCAGATACTCGGTGATGCCCGCCGCGTAGGTTCGCCCCTCGACGTACTCGACCCGCAGTCCGCGCAGGTGCGCCATGAGCGTCGGGTTGGCGCAATCGGATTCGGTGAAGCTGAAGGCCAGGTCGTCGAAGCGGAAGCCGAGGAAATCGACGATCAGATCCCAGTGGTCGTGCACGCGGTAGCTGACCAGGTCGTAGATGGAGACGAAGGTGGGCTGCACCGACCGGTCCCCGACCGCGACCTCGCGTTCGGCCGGCTCGTGCTGATCGTCGCCGAACAACTCGCGGAAGTACGCGTCGCCGACGCCGCGCAGGGCGGCGAGCAGGTCCTGGAACGTCATGCCCTTGCGTTGCACGTCGATGCCGATTCCCTTGGCCAGCCGCAGAATCCACGCGGCGTAGAGGGCCTGTTCGCGGCGCGAGTCGCCGGTCATGATGGCGTCGACGCCGCCGCGCCACCACGCGGCCCTGCCGTAGAAGTCGGCGACCGCAAGGTTGCAGCTGTTGCAGAATGTGGGGCGCCCGTCGCCGGCCGAGCGGTGTCCGTTCATCAGGACGTCGAGCCGGTTGATCGCCACCAGCTTGTCCGGCAGCGGCAGATCCACGCGGAACGGGCGAATCTCGGTGTGATCGATGGTGAGCAGTTCGGCCCGGTCGTCGTCGAGCAGGCCGAGCGCCGAGTACACCCGATCGATGTTCTCCATCACCGCGCCGACCACGCCGGCGTGCCGCATGTTCGCCACCCGCATCAGGAAGGTCCGGTCGTGGGTCAGTTGCAGGTGCAGTTGCACGGCGCGCACGAACGCGACGACGTACGTGCTGTCCTTGCCGCCGCCGTAGGCGACCATGACCTTGTAGTCGGCCAGGTCGTCGAGCCCGCCCGCGTCCTCGATCAACTTGTCGCCGACGGCCGCGACGCCAAGGCGTTCCTCCTCGGTGAGGTAGCCGATCAGCTGGTCGTAGCGTTTCTGGTCGTCCTTGGCATCATGGTTCACAGCGATTCCGCCTCGAAGTCGAAGTTCTCGATGATCTTTCGGATGCCGGCCTCCACGACGTGCTCATCCTCGTGCAGCAGGATGAAGCGCCCGCGGTGCAGCGCGTCGTACGCGCCACCCGGCGCGAGCACCTGCCCCGGCGCGGGCAGCAGTTCCCGCCAGACGATCGGCACCTGCTCGCGCATCGACGCGACCCGCAGCACCCGTTCGGACCGCTCGGCGGATTTGGGCATGATCAGCCACCCGCCGGAGGAGTCCACCACCTCGGGGATCGGCGGCACCGGACCGCCGGAGAGGACCCGCAGGAACATCTCGTACAGATTCACGCCGAACACCCGGTAGAGCAGGTGCGGCACCTCGGCGCCGCCCACTCGGCCGCCGATCTCCAGGAACACCGGATCACCCGCCGGGGTGATGAACACCTCGAGGTGAAAAGGCAAGCGGCGCAGGCCGAGTGTGGTGGCGATCCGCTGGGAGAAGTGCTCGATCTGCGTCCGCCGCGGCGACGGGCTCATCAGGACCGACCCGAGCGGGGCGCCGTGGGTGAAGGACAGGCAGTCGTTGATGTAGCGCGAGACCGCCTGGAACGCGACCTGGGAATCATCGTCGACGAAACCGTCGACGTGGTAGATCTCCCCCGCGATGAACTCCTCGACCTCGTAGCCGTCCAGCTCGACGTCGCTCAGCGCGTCGGTCAAGTCCGCGTCGTTGTCCACTCGGCGCACACCGATGCTGGCGGCCGCCGCGACCGGCTTGAGGATCAGCGGATAACCGTTGGCCGCCGCGAACGCCCGAACCTGGTCCACGCTCGTACAACTCGCGAAGCGCGGCACCCGGATGCCCGCCTTGTCCAGCACCTCCTTCATCCGGACCTTGTCCCGGTAGACCGCGACCTCCGCGCGGTCGGGTCCGGGAATCCCGAGGTCCTCGCGGACCTTGGCCGCGATCTCCAGGGTGAACTCCGACAGCGCGAGCAGTTCGTCGATCGGTCCGACCCGGTCGAGGATCACCTCGACGGCGGCGCGCAGGGCGTCCACGTCGTTGACGTCGCCGACCTGCACCTGACAGGCGATCTTCGCCGGATCCGCGAGCACGCCCTGGGCGCCGGGCCCGTCGACGACGTAGCTCACCTGGTTGGCGTCGTGATCGATGAATTCCTCGTAGCGGGTGAGTTCGTTGTCCCAGCGGATCCCGTCGTCGAAGCGTGGCCATCGATTGACGATGACGATGTGCATCAGTACACCTCTCGGGTCGCGGCGTCCTGATCCCACGGGGTGATCAGCGCCGGGTCCGCGCGCCAGGCGGAGAAGCCTTGCGCCAGGCCGAATTTCAGGAAGTCCTGGAAACGATCGATGGCGTCGTCGCCGAGGAACACATCGGTGAAGCCGAGCTCGAGCAGTTCGCTGCGCACCCGGTCGTCGTCGGAGACCGCGGTGGTCAGCTTGCCGCCGATGGCGCACGCCACCTCGAGCCCGTTCGCCTTCAGGTGGGTCAGCAGCACCTGCGCGCCGTGGAAACCGTGGCCGTTGACGCTCGACACCACCAGCAGATCGGGACGGTCCTCGCGAATCGCCGCCGCTACGTTGTCCACCGGCGTACACGTGCCGAGATTGCGTACCGACGCGCCGTGCTCCTCGAGCAGCTTTTGCAGGTAGACCAGGTTCCAGAGATGGGAATCGGACTCCACGGTGCACAGCACGCACCGGAAACGAACGTTCATGTCACGACCTCAACGTTAGCGATCTCGCGGGCCTGCAGGGCTTTACGGAAGCTGGCCATGGTCAACGGCAGGAATACCGCGCCGAACAGGCAGAGCAGGATGCCCAGCCCCAGCGCGAGTCGTTGGGGGCCGATGGTGGCGCCGAGGCCACCGATCAGCAGGCCCGCGATCGGATAGGACAACAGGTTGAGCAGATAGAACGGCCCCATGACCTTGCCGAGATGCTCGCTGGGAATCACCTTCACCCGCTGGGTGCGGTTGTAGATGTTGTAGAGCGCGTCGCCGACGAGCATCAGGACAAAGGCAGGGGCATAGACCCAATAGGACGGTGCGAGAGCCGCGATCAGGAGTGCGGCACTCATCAGCCAGAAGCCGGTTACACCGATGGGTCCGACGCCGACGCGGCGGAGCAGCGCGGGCATCAGCAGGAGGTTCAGCAGCCCGGTGACGCCGACGGCCGCGTTGAGCACGCCGTAGGCCGAGTCGGGTGCCTGAAAAACGTCGGTGACCAGGGCTGCGTTCGACACGATCAGCACGCCGACCACCAGGTTGATGGTGAAGTTGAGGATGCCGAGCAGCAGCACCGGGCGGATGCGCACCATGAGCTGCCAGCCGATCGCCAACTCCGGCAACACATGCCGGGCCGCCCAGCCCACGGACGCGCGCACCTTCGGCCGTGGCAGCGGCAGCCAGGTCAGCGCGCTGATGGCGAAAGCGCCTGCGGCGACCAGCAAGAGCCACAGCTTGCCGATGAACGCCGCGGCAAGGATCGCGAGGGCGGGCCCGAGCGCCATGGCGAGCAATTCCATGTTCTGCACCAGGGACTGCACGGTGGCGATCTGCGAGTCGCGGGCGATCTGCGGGACCATCCGCTCGATCGACATCCGGATCGGCGCCACGCAGACCGACAGGCAGGCGCCGCCGGTCATCAGCGCGGGCACCATCCAGCCGGGCCGGGTCAGGCAGATCAGCACGACGACCACCAGGATGACCGCGCGCATCACCGCGACCCGGGTGAAAAGCCGTGCGCCGCCGTCCCGGTCGGCCAGCAGGCCGGCGAACGGGTAGGCGATCAGCGACGGCAGCCACTCCAGCGCGAACGCGAAGCCGAGCGTGGACACCTGCTTGGTGTCGTGAAAAATCAACAGCGGCACCGCGAACAGCACCACTTGTTCAGCGACCAGTCCGAGCAGAACCCCGGTGGCGAAGAGCGCGCTGTGTTTAGGCACCGCCCGCGCGGTCATCCCAGCCGTCTCTCGTGTTCACGAATGAGCGGCAGCACGTGGGTGTAGAAGATGCGCATCTCGTCGCGGGTGGGCCAGCCGGAGAAGATGAACTCGCTGACCCCGACGGCCTTGTACTGGTAGAGGTAGTCGGCGACCTCCTGGTAGCTGCCGACCACGCACAGCGCGGGTCCGCCGCGGTAGGGCACGAAGCCGGAGTAGATCATCGGCGAGAGCCAGTCGCCGTCGGCGCCCTCGGCCAGGCGGAAGGAGGTCTTCACCGCCACCGAGTCCGACGCGGCGACGACCTGCGCGACCCACGCGCGGTGCGCTTCGTCGGGGTCCTCCTGCATGGCGGCGAGATCGGCGAGTGCCTGCTCGCGGGTCTCCCTGGCCAGCACGTGCATGCGGGTGCCGACGCGAATGCCCTTGTCCAGCACCGGTTGCGCCGCGGCGCCCATGCCCTCGGGAGTGTCGCCGTAGCGCAGCCAGCAGTCGCCGTACATGGCGGCGGTCTCCTGCGCGACGCCCGAGGCGCCGCTCAGATAGATCTCGGGACGGCCGCCGCCCTTATAGCCGAGGCCCAGTGCGGCCTCCTTGATGACGTAGTGGTCGCCCTCGTAGGTCAGCGGCTTCTCGCCGCGCCAGAAGCGGTGACAGATCTCCAGGAATTCCTGGGTGCGCGCGTACCGGCCGTCGTGCGCGACGAAATCGCCGTAGCCCGCCTGTTCCGCGGGCGAGATGCCCGCCACCAGGTTCAGCGAGATCCGGCCGTCGGACATCCACGAGATCGTGTTCACGACCTGGGTGAACAGCGTCGGCGAGAGCAGTCCGGGGCGGTAGGCGAGGATGAAGGTGACGTCCTGGGTCTCCCGGACCAGCGCGCCGATCATCGGCAGCGGGTCGGGCATGTAGTCGGCGATGCCCATCAGCAGGGAGTCGACGCCGAGCGCGTCCGCCTCCTGTACGAAGTCCACCATCCCGTCGAAGTCGAGTTCGCCGACTCGGTACTTCTCGGTCGCTTTTTGCTGCCCGCTGTCCAGCGGCGCACACCAATGAAACCTCAACTGTCCCTCGTCGACGTTTCGGGCGGCAGACAGCGGGGCGAAGTTCGTACGGTCGTAGTTCATTGTTATCGGGATTCACTTCCGGTATCGCAACGGAGGCATAAGCAGGTGATCGGCATCAATTCAGACAACAGCTGACTCCAAGACCACCCTCTCAGAATTACCACACCCGAAGCTGTACCCCCCAGATGCTTCCAACGGAAGTCGCACCCCGTACAACTCCCGGCCCTGTTAAAGCAAAGTTACATGGACTTCCGGTCGCTGTCAAAGGAGTATAAGCTGCCCCAGCGGCATGGTTTCAGCAATTGTTCGGCCACCCTTCCTCAACCGCCTTCGCGGCGCTCCCTAAATGATCTTCAACGCAACAACCCCCCATTCGGGGGGATAGACGCGACCCCCTACCCGGGGGGTGGACAGCGTCTTTCGCGACGGGGAGAATTGGCCCGCAACCAGTGCGTATACCGCAGAGTGGAACGGGATCGGGGGGTTCGACGAAAACCGTCACATAATGGTTTCCCGCCAGTTACCGATTATTCAAGTCGACGACTCGCAGGATAGGGAACTTGGATATAAACGGTAGCCGATATTGGACCAATTGCATACGAGGGATCGTCGGATATCAGGTGATTTAATGCGCCTGTCACATACAGACGGCGGATACCGGATTCGGACCGCCGAAACCCTCGCACGACTATTGAACGGATCGGACTTTGCCTGAATTGACTGAACCGACCGCGCCACCACTACCGCGCGAGCACCTCACGTCGAAGCGAACCGTTGCGGCGTTGACCGTGCAGGCACGATTCCTGGCCGCGGCGCGGGAATTCCTGACCGCGGAGGGATTCACCGAACTGCTGCCGCCCATCATCGGTCCGGTGACCGATCCCGGCGCGCGCGGCGCGAAACAGGTGGATATCGATTACTACGGTCACCGCTATAAATTGATGACGAGCGGGATTCTCTACAAGCAGGCGTCGCTGCTCGCCTTCGACAAGATCTTCCACGTCGCCCCGAATGTGCGGCTCGAGCCGCTGGAGACCGCGGTGACCCATCGGCACCTCGCGGAGTTCCATCAGCTCGACGTGGAGATCGCGCACGGCTCCCGCGCGGACGCGATGGACATCGCCGAGCGGTTGACGAAGTACGCGGTGGAATACGTCCTGAGCAGCGCCCAGCGCGAGCTGGAGGTGCTCGGCCGGGACCTCGAACAACTCAAGCAGGTGCTCGCCGGCCCCTACGACCGCAAGCGGCACACCACCGCGGTGACCGAACTGCGCGGCCTCGGCTTCGACCAGCGCGAGCACACCGAGATCGAATGGCAGGGCGAGGAAATCATCTCCGCGGCCGCCACCCGCCCGTTCTTCATCACCGACTACCCCAAGGGTTCGCGCGGCTTCTACGACAGCGAGAACCCGGACGAGCCGGGGATGCTGCGCAACTTCGACCTCATCTTCCCCGGCGGGTTCGGTGAGATGATGAGCGGCAGCGAGCGCGAGTCGGATTACCGCACGTTGCTGACCCGGATGCGGGAAACCGGCGAGAACCCGGCCAAATACGAGTGGTACCTCACCCTGGCTCGGGACGGACTCTCGCCCAGTGCGGGATTCGGCCTCGGCGTCGAGCGCTTCACCCGGTTCCTCGGCGGCCTGGCCGCGGTCTGGCAGGCCACCGCGTATCCGAAGATTCCCGGGGAGCCGCGTCCATGAGCGTGTTGTCGGCGCCCGGCTTTCCCGAGCGGGAGGTGCGGGCGCGGGCGCGCACGGCGGCGGGTTCGGTCTTTCCGGACAGCGCGCAGTACGGTTCGACGTTGTTCGGCCAGGCACCGCCCACGGCGGGGCCGGACGCGGACGCGATCGACCGGGCCCGGCTGGTTCCGCCGGTGTTCGTGCCGCTGCGCGCGGAGAAGATGTTCGATCTCGGCCGGGAGCCGCTGGCCGGCGACGTCGATCTGACCACGACCATCGGCGGCCTGCGCTCCACGCTGCCGGTGTACGTGTCGGCGTTCGGGTCCACCGCGGTGGCCGACGGCGATCTCGGTGTCGCGGTGGCCGGGCAGGCGGGCGCGGCCGGGGTGCCGATGGTGATCGGCGAGAACATCGTTCCGGTGTCCGGGTACGGCCGGATGGCCGACGAGCAGCAGAGTTCGCTGCTGCGCCGGCTCACCGAGTACACCAAGATGGCGGCCGAGGACACCGGCGGCGTGATCGTCCAGCAGAGCACCGAGGACGCCGACGCCGAGGTCTGGAACCTGGTGTACAGCGACCCGGCGAGTGCGGCGCTGCTGACCTCGGGCCGGCTGGCCTTCGAGTTGAAGGTGGGTCAGGGCGCGAAACCGGGCGTCGGCGGCATGACCCTCCTCCCCCGCGAACGGGGCGCGGATCTGTCGGCGCAGTACGACATTCTGGATATCTACGATCCCGCCGAGGCCAAGGTTCTGCGCTGCGCCACGCCCGGCACTTTCACCGAAGAGATTCTGCGCCAGCAGATTCGGTTGATGCGCAACAACTATCCGCGCTGCCGCATCTGGGTGAAACTGCCGCCGGCGCGGGACGTGGGCGACGCGGCGGCGGTCGCCTGGGCGGCCGGCGCCGACGCGGTGACCATCGACGGCGCCGAGGCGGGCACCGGCTGGGCGCCGCACGGGTTCCTCGATCATGTCGGGCTGCCGCTGGCCGAGTGCCTGCACCGGGTGGCCGGTCGCGAACGGGACGGCCACAGCCTGCTGGTCTCCGGAAGGTGCTGGGAGGGAAGCCGAGTGGTCAAATGCCTGGCGCTCGGGGCCTCCGCGGTGGGACTCGGCCGAGCGGCCCTGGTGGCCGCGGACGAGAATGCCGACCATGGACTGACGAACCTGCTGTCCGCGTTCGAACTCGAGCTGCGGCTCCTGATCAGCGCGCTCGGCAAGTACCGGATCGCGGATCTGGCCGCCGAGGACATCTGGTTCCCCGCGACGAACGAAAGGACGCGATGAGCAACGAGCGACCGTGGCGTGTGGCAGTACTCGGCCCCGGCGGTGTCGGCGGGCTGGTGGGTGCGCTGCTGGCCCGGGCCGGGCACGAGGTGATCTTTCTCGGCGGACCGGACTCGGTGCGGACCGTGCGGGAACGCGGAATGCGGGTGCGCAGTGGGCTGTTCGGCGATTTCACCGTGCCGGCCCAGGCGGACAGCGAGTTACGCGCCCCCGTCGATGTGTGTTTCGTGGCGGTCAAGCAGAACATGCTCGGCGCGGCCGTCGAACGGGTGTCCCCCGCCGCCCTGGGCGACGGGCTGGTGGTGCCGCTGCTCAACGGGATCGAGCATCCGGCGGCCTTGCGCGCGCGGTATCGGCCGGAACTGGTTGTGCCGGGCGTGATTCGGGTCGCCTCGTCGCGGGTCGCGCCGGGGTCCGTCGTGCACGGGAGTCCGTTCATCGAGATCGATCTGGCCAGTGCCGGTGCCTCGCCCGAACGGCTCGATGAGCTGGTCTCGCTGCTCGACGGCGCCGGCGTCACGGCTAAGGCACGCGCGGACGAGGCCGCCATGCTGTGGGGAAAGCTGTTCTTCCTCGCCCCGTTCGCGCTGCTGAGCACGGCCCATCGGTGTGCGATCGGCGAGCTGCGCGGCGTTCATCGCGAGCGGCTGATCGACCTCGTCGCGGAGATCGCCGCACTGAGTCGGGCCGCTGGCGTACCCGCGGATGTCGAAGCGGCACTGCGGTTCTACGACGCCTTCCCGCCGGAGGCCCAGTCGTCGATGCAACGCGACGCCGCGGCCGGACTGCCGTTGGAGCTGGACGCGATCGGCGGTGCGCTGCTGCGCATCGCGCGGCGGCATGCCGTGCCGATGCCGCTGACCGAGCGTCTGGTCGCCGAGCTGAGCCCGCTGAGCAAGGGCTCGGCGACGGCCGAATCGCGCGGCTGACCGCCCGTCCGCACCGCCGTCGATAGAATTCGAGCTCGAACCAGGAGGTCGACTCGTGACAGCGGAGGAACCACAGCCGAACTCGTCGGCGGCCGGTGCGTGGCGGGACAACGGCGTGCGGGTCATCAAGGCGGACCAGCTCGACTCGAACACCGCCCAGACCCCGGGGATGGACCGCGCGGCGGCGATCGACGCCGCGCGCGTCGGTGCCCAGCAGATCTGGGCGGGCACCGTCACCATCCATCCGAACGCCAAGACCGGCGCGCATCATCACGGCGCGCTGGAAAGCGTCATCTACGTCCTGCGCGGCCGCGCGCGCATGCGCTGGGGCGAGCGACTCGAGTTCGTCGCCGAGGCCGGACCCGGCGACTTCATCTTCGTCCCGCCCTACGTCCCGCACCAGGAAATCAACGCGAGCACCGACGAACCCCTCGAATGCGTGCTGGTCCGCAGCGACAGCGAGGCCGTCGTCGTCAATCTCGACATCGATGCGGTGGAGCAGCCCGATACCGTCCTGTGGATCGACCCGATTCATCGGCAGCCATGACACCGGATCACCATCGCGAAGGTGCGGAGCCGACCGAACTGCACTCCGCGCCAGGGCTTCTCGAAGCGCCGGTGCTGGAAGCGGATGGCAGTGTGCTGTTCTCGAACGTCACCGGCGGCGGAGTGTACCGATACGCCGACGGGCGGGCCACCACCGTGGTCGAGTCGCGTCGAGGCATCGGCGGCCTGGCCCGGCACGCAGCGGGCGGTCTGCTGCTGACCGGACGCGACGTGTCCTACGCCGGCGGTGACGGATTGCGGCCGATCCTGGCCGTGGACGGCGCGACCGGATTCAACGATGTCACCGTCGGCCCCGACGGCTCACTGTATGTCGGTGTACTGCGGCATAATCCGCAGCGCGGCGAGACCGCCGGGCCCAGTGAGGTTCTGCGGATCGATCCGGACGGCGCGGTCAGCACCGCCGCGTCGGATATCCGATGGCCCAACGGGTTAGGGTTCGCCCCCGATGAACAGACGCTCTACGTCTGCGAATTCGCCGAGCGCCGGGTGCTCGCGGTTCGGGACGGCGAGACCCGGGTATTCGCTACCGCGCCGCGCGGTGACTGCGACGGCTTGGCGGTGGACGCGGACGGCGGCGTGTGGGTCGCGCTCGGCAGCGCGAGCGCCATCGCACGGTTCGACCCCGACGGCGCCCTCGACACGGTCATCGACCTTCCCGACGGTTTCGTCTCGTCCCTGGCCTTCGACCGGAACACGCTCTACATCACCACGGCCGGACGTCTGCTCAGTTGTTCCGTCGGGCACGCAGGGTTGCCGATACCCGCCGCCCGCATACCCGTGCCATGAAATGCGCGGCAGCCGAGGCTATTACACCCCGGCGATCCCATCCCGGCAGTCGGGTAGCGTAGCGCCATGCGTACCGTCGCCGATCCACGCGTCAGGCTGGGTGCCCTGGCCGATCGCCCGGTCATCCGTCAGGCGCTCGAGCTGATCGGCAGTCCCGGTTCGCGCCGGGCGATTCCGACTCCGGCGGCGGTGATCGACCGGGCGGCCATGCACCGCAACCTGATTCGCGCCGCCACGAGCTGCCGCGAGGCCGGGGTCGCGCTGCGGCCACACGCGAAGACGCACAAGTCCGCTGATCTGGCCCGGCGACAACTCGCGGCCGGCGCCGTCGGCATCTGCGTGGCCAAAGTCGGTGAGGCCGAAGCGCTCTACGCGGCCGGAATCCAGGACCTGCTGATCACCTCGCCCATCGTCGGTGCGCGAGTGGCGGCCCGGGTCGCCGATCTGGCGGCGGCCGGCGCCGCGGTCGCCGTCACCCTCGATCATCCCGACAACGCCGCCGCGCTCGCCGCCACCGCCCGCACGGACATCGATGTGCTCATCGATGTCGACGTCGGCATGCACCGCACCGGAGTACCGACGCCGGCCGCCGCACTGGAACTGGCCGCGGCGATCGAGGCGTCGCCTCGGCTCCGGTTGCGTGGCGTCCAGGGCTACGGCGGCCTCTGGCAACACCTCCCCGACGCGGCGGAACGGCATGCGGCGGTCGCCGCGGGCATGGGAAGGCTCGGTGCCGTGATCGAGCTGCTCGACCGGCACGGCCACGACACCACCGTTCGGACCGGCGGCGGCACCGGCACCCTCGACGCCGATCTCGCGATCGGTGTACTGAACGAGCTACAACCCGGCTCGTACACGGTGCTGGATCTGCAATATCGGGTGGTGCGCAGCGATTGGCTCGACAGCCTCGAACACGCCTTGTTCATCGGCGCCACCGTGATCAATGCCGCGCAACCGGCATCGCTGACCATCGACGCCGGGCTCAAGGCATTCGCCACCGACGCCGATCGTCCGGGCACCGACCTCGGCGAATACCGCTGGTACGGCGACGAACAGGGGCTCGTCCTGACCGACGCGGCGGACCGTCCGCGGCTCGGCACCCACATCGAACTGCTGCCCCCGCACTGCGATCCGACCGTCGACCGCTACGACGTCATCCACGTCGTCGAGGACGACGTGCTCGTCGACCTCTGGCCCGTGCACGCCCGCGGCCGATCGCAATAGACCCGGCGTTGCAGGCGCCGACTACAAAGTAGCCACCGACTACACTGTGTCGTATGCCGAGTACCCCGGGTGCGCTGTGAGCTTCCGTAAACGCTCGTACCACCACGGTGACCTGCGCGCGGAACTGTTGCAGCGGGCCGAGGAAACCCTGCGCGAATCCGGCGTCGACGGCCTGTCCCTGCGGCAACTCGCGCGCGACGCGGGAGTAAGCCATGCCGCGCCCAGCCGTCACTTCCGGGACAAGCAGGCCCTGCTGGACGCACTCGCGCTGAGCGGGTTCGAGCGTCTCGCCGAGCTGAACCGGGAAGCCGGCACCGAGGGCACCTTCCCGGAGCGCATGCTCGCGATCGCGCGGATCTACCTGACCTTCGCCATCGAGAATTCGGAACTGCTCGCGGTCATGTTCACCCGCAAGCACAGCCCCGATTCCGGCCCGGACATGGCCGCCGCCGCCGAGCGCGCGTTCGCGGTACCGATGGCCGCCATCGCCGAGGGGCAGGCGCGCGGGGAGGTCGCGGCCGGCGACCCGATCCGGATCGGCCTGCCTGCCGTCGCGGCGCTGCAGGGCCTGGCCACGTTCGTCGGCACCGGATTCGTCAGCGCGGAGAACTCCGACGAACTACTGGCCGACACCGTCGCGCGACTCATGCACGGGCTGCGCCCACGCGACTGACGCCGTCGCACTCACACCGGCGACGGCACGCCAGTCAGCCGCTCGGACAATTCCCATAGCCGCTTGGCCTTTTCGGCGTCTTTGGCCGCCGCGGACCGGCCGACCACGATCGGGTTGCCGCGAAGCTGGAACGGCCCGCCGGGTCCGATGTAGCTGGCCGGCGGCAGGTCCTGGCTGGCCGCGTACAGGGTGGGCAGCGCTCCGGCGGCCGCGTCCTGCGCGAACAGCTTGTTGCCGATCTGCATCACGCCGTCGAGCAGCCGGCTGCCCGAGTGGCTCTGCAAATTCGTCGCGGCCCAACCGGGGTGGGCACTGTGCGCCCGCAACGAGCCGGCCGCCGTGAATCGACGCTGCAACTCGAGGGTGAACAGCAGGTTCGCCAGCTTGGATTGGGCGTAAGCGCCTGCCGCACTGTAGTTACGGGTCTCCCAGTTCAGGTCGTCCAGCTCGACGGTGCCGCGGCGGTGCGCGTGCGAGGACACGGTGACCACGCGGTCGGTGAGGTGCGGCAGCAGCCGGTTGGTCAGCGCGAAGTGGCCCAAATGATTTGTGCCGATTTGGCTTTCGAACCCGTCCCTGGTCTTGCCCGCGGGGACCAGCATGATGCCCGCGTTGTTCACCAGGACGTCGAGCTCGCCGGTCCATTCGTCGGCGAAGCGCCGGATCGAGCCCAGGTCGGCCAGGTCGAGGGCGCGCACCTCGGTGCTGCCGTCGATCTGCCCGGCCACCGCGCGCCCGCGTTCGACATCGCGCACCGCGAGCACGACGTGCGCGCCCACGCGGGCGAGTTCCCGGGTAACCACCAGGCCGAGCCCGCTGTTGGCACCGGTGACGACGACTCGACGTCCCGCGAAGGAAGGTAGATCGCTAGAGGTCCATCTGTGATCGGTCATATCGCCAATGTAGGCGTCGACTACATAGTAGTCAACGCCAACATGGCCGTCACGTCAGCCGATGCGCCGGAGTTCCTGCGGAGGCGTAGGGCAGCGGGTTCAATGAGGGTTATGACCGATCTGCGCCGAGACGCGCTGCGCAATCAGCAGGAACTGCTCCGCGCCGCGACCGCCGCGTTCTATCGCGACGGCTTGCGGGTTCCGATGGCGACCATCGCCGCCGAGGCCGGCGTCGGTATCGGCACGCTGTACCGGCACTTCGCCACGCGCGAGGACCTACTCAGCCAGCTCACCCACCGCTCGTTCGAGCAGGTGCTCGCCAACGCGCGTGCGGCCGAACGGGACAGCACGACCGCGGCCGATTGCCTCCAGCTGTTCATCGAGGCCGCGATCAGTCAGCGGAACGAGCTGGTCCTGCCGCTGCACGGCGGGCCCCCGGTCACCGCGCCGGAGACCGAGGCCCTGCGCGAGGAGATCCACGACTTCGTGCAGCGGGTCATCGACCGCGGCATCGCCGACGGGACCCTGCGGCCGGACACCACCCATCAGGACATCGTCGCCTTCGGCGCACTGGTCACCCAGCCGCGCCCCACCGACCCCGACTGGGACGAGACCTGCCGCAGGCTGCTCACCACATTCTTGCGCGGCATCCGCCGAAACAGCTGATACTCAGCGTGATTCGGCGAGGACGAATCCGGTCCAGGCCGCCGCCCGATGGGCGGCGACGTTCATGACCTGCCCGGTGGGCAGGGCGATGGCGTAGACGGTGCCCTCCGGCACGCCGCCGTCGAAGGTGTCGAACCAGGCAATGAGCCCGGAATTCGGTGCGGCACAGGGTTTTATGTCCGCGAACGCGCCCTCGGCAAAGCTGATTTCGGCGAGGCTGTCGATGGTGAGCTCGGCCAGGCTGCCGCCGGACGCGTCGGCGACAGCCGCCGCCTCGCCCCGGGACACGCAGTCGGTGACCACGAAGAAATGACCGTTCGTGCAAGAGATGGTTGCCATGTCGCTCCGATCGAACTATCGGGTGGGCCGTTCGAAACCGGGGATATCGAGTTTCTCGCCGATCGCCGCGATGGCGTCGACGAGCGACAGTCCGCCGCATTGCGGCCAGCCCTCGCCCCGCGGGCCGCGCAGCTGAATCCACTCGGCCCGGATGCGGGCCTCGGTGTCGCGCGGCAGCGGCACCTGGGTCGGCCCCGGTGGCACGGCGAACCCCCGGATACCGAGCGTTTCACCGACCAACGCGACACCGTCCACGAGCGTGTGCCCGGCCAGCTGCGGCCAGCCGTTACCGCCGAGGCCCATGAAGTCGATCCACATGTCGCCGACCGGATCCGGTGCGACCGACCCGACCCCGCAGGCGTCGGCGAACGCCTCCGGCGAGTACCCGTCCGCGGCGTTCATGTCGCAGTTGCCGAATGGCGGTGCGCCCTCGGGCAATCCGCCGCCGTAGCCGCGTCCGTCGGTGTACTGGTGAGCGATCTGGCCGGGCAGGTTGGGGTTGCTGCCGTAGCCCGCGCCGATCACCCGGAGCCCGTCCGGGCGGACCCGCCACATGGTGTTGAAGTCGGACCGGTTGGCGTACCCGATCACCCGCTGGGTCGAGCCGAGCCAGTCGACCAGCCGCCAGTAGGCCCGGTTGATGCCGTCGGACTGGTCGCCGCCGGGGTTGCCGCCGGATTCCACATCGACCATCGCGATCATCTTCGGGTGCGGTCCACCGGCCTGACCGATCATCGACCGATGGGTGTCGACGGTCTCGAGCCAATTCGGCCGCCAGTACAGGTAGACGATGAAGCACGAGATCCGGCCGGAGTCCGCGGCAGCGGCCGCCCAAGCGTAGTTCTGAGCGAAATTGTGGTCCCGATAGGTACCGTCGTTGGAACGTAGCGAGAAGATCTGATACGGATACGAGTCGTCTACCGGTACCTGATATTCGGATACGTCCGCGAAAAGTGAATCGACCATTATTGCCTCCACTGAAGCGTTGTCGGTGACCAATTTTCCGCTTCCGCGACGCCGGCGGACAAGCCCGCGATCCGTGGCGCGGTACAGCCGCCGGAAATTCGGTCCGGGTTACGATCGTGCGGCCGGGTCCGGGAGGGTGACGGGGTCCGTGCAGCTGCTCGGCGGGTCGACGTAGGAGCAGGCCAGCGGCGGGCGGGTGGGGCGATAGGCGGCCGGTACCCCACCGGCTCGGACGATGTCGCGGTAGGCGCCGACCGCGTCGGTCGGCCTGCGCACCAGGTCGGGATCGGTGCGGACGTCGACCGTGTAGAGGCCGAAACGCGGTGTGTAGGAACCCCATTCGTAGTTGTCGGTGAGACTCCAATAGCAGTAACCGATCACGTTCATGCCGTCCATCCGGGCGCGTTGCAGCCAGTAGACGAGATCACGCAGATAGTCGGCGCGGTCGTAGCCGTCGGGGCGGGGTTGCCCGTTCTCCGTTGGCATTCCGTTCTCGACGACATAGAGCGGCTTGTCCGGGTACCGCCGCGCGTAGTGCCGCAGGGCGTAATAGACACCCTCGGCCTGCAACGGAAGTTCCCAGATCTGGCGATCCTCGGGAGCGGGCTCGTCCGGATCGTCCGCGCCGAAGTAGTAATCGACGCCGAAGTAGTCGAGCTTGCCCGAGATGCGGTCGACCATAGGCTGATTCACCTCGGTCTCGCGCCCGGACACGTACCCGACGTTGCAGGTCACCATCGCCCCGGGCTGCACCCGATGGATGTAGTCGTAGCTCGCGTTGTGCACGGCCGCGATCCGCTCTTCGATGGCCTGCGCCTCGACCCCGGTGTACCGCATCTCGTAGACGATGTAGGCGACCGGCTCGTTGACGGTGACCCACAACGGATTTCGCGGGGCGAACCGGTCGACCACCACCCGCATGTTGGCCAGCCAGTCCTCGACCATGCCCGGATTGTTCCAGCCGCCGCGATCGGATTCCCAGCCCGGATACACCCAGTGGTCCAGGGTGATCATCGGCCGCATACCCGCCGCCACGATGGCGTCGAGCACGGCGTCGTAGAAGCAGAGGGCGGCTTCGTCCCACTCCCCCTGACGGGGCTGCACCCGCGCCCATTCCACGCTGATCCGGAACACCCGCACCCCCAGCGCACCGGCGAGCGGAATATCGGAGGTGTAACGAGAGTAGAAATCGATCGAATTCCCCAGCGGCTCGAAGCCCGACCGCTCGATATAGCGCAACCAGTTACTATCCGGCGCATGCCCTTCGGACTGAAATCCGGAGGTTGCCACACCCCAGAGGAAATCGGCCCCCAGCGGAGCCACCGCCTGGGGTGAACCATCATCCCGCGCCACATCTTCTGTGTACCACAGGGGCACGATTCGAAACGCCCAGCAGTGTGCCGCCGAACCGACCGCGCCCGGTGCCGACGAGCTGGCGGAGCAGGGGCGCTCACTCCCCCTGGGGTGAAACCGTTCTGCGGCGCAGGATCATCGGTAGTCCGTCGCGTGGGCGCAGGGTCAGGGTCGGTTCGGGGACGATGCGGGCGCCGGGTGCTAGATCGAAGGTGTAGCGCTGGGTGAGCATGGCGAGGATGAGTTTGGCCTGCACCCGGGCGAAGCCGAGTCCGATGCATTGGCGTTGGCCTGCGCCGAACGGCAGGTACGCGAACCGTGGGCGGCTCGTCTCCGCGCCGACGGCCGGGTAGATGAAGGGCCGGTTCTCAGGCAGGAATCGCCGGGGATCGAAGCCTTCCGGGTTGGGCCAGGACTTCGGATCGTGGTGCAGCAGATACGGCGCGACGGACACGGTCGCGCCGGCAGGGATGGCGTAGCCGCCGAGCACGTCGTCGGCCGCGGCCTGCCGCTCGATCAGCCAGGACGGCGGATAGAGCCGCATCGACTCCTCGATGACGGCCGAGGTCCAGGTCAGGTCGTCGAGGTCGGCCGGGGTGGGTCGGCGGCCGCCGAGAACGGTGTCGACCTCGGCGATGAGCCGCTCGCGAACCTCGGGATGGTTGGACAGCAGCAGCAACGTCCACGCCAGGGAGTAGGCCGTGGTGTCGTGACCGACCAGCAGGAAGGTCACCAGCTCGTCGCGGACCTGGCGCGCGCTCATCGCCGATGCCCCGGCCTCGTCGCGGGCGGCCAGCAACAGGCCGAGCAGATCGTGCCGGTCATCCTGCGGGGAGTCCTGCCGTTCCCGAATGAGCCGGGCGACAACATCATCGAGCACACCGACCGCCGCGTCCAGCTTGCGCCAGCGCGGCGCTTGCAGTCGCAGCGCCAGATCCGGGGAGACACCGGGAAGCCGGGCGGGCAGCCAGGTCAGCGGCGAGGTCATGGCCTTGCCTACGCAGCGCAGGATTTCGACGAGTGCCTCGTGCACGTGCGCGGCGTCGTCGGACAGGTCGGTGCCGAACAGCGCGGGACCGGTCACGTCCAGGGTCAGCGCGTTTATCGCGACCGATACGTCGAGTTGGTCTCCGTCGGAACGGGTTTCCCAGCGCAGCAGGGTGCGTTCGGCCGCGGTGATCATGTATTCGACGAAACGGTCCAGCTGCCGGCGCGCGAACAGCGGCTGCATGATCCGGCGTTGCCGCGCCCAGGAGTCGCCGCCGTTGGTCAGCAGCCCGTTGCCCAGCGCCATGGCCGCGACCTTGGCGTTCAGGGTCTTGACGTAGTTAGCCTGCCGTCCGACGAAAACGGCCTCGACGAGTTCCGGGTCGTTGACCAGGAACAGCTTCTGTCCCGCGACATCCAGACGAACGACGTTGCCGTACCGCGCGATGAGATTCTGGAACGCCACACACGGATCCCGGCGCATTTCGGCCATCACCCGGAGGGCATCCCTGCCCGTCGGACCGGGGGCTTGCCGCGGTTCCGCCACGGCATCGACAATGGTTGAGGTGTCAGTCACGGTCTTCGCTTCCCATATGTCCGGCACGAAATGGGTTACTGGTGAGGAAATCTGGATGTTACGTCGTTTTCACCAAGATCACCGCTGGATATCCGATTTGCAACCCCCCATCCGGGGCATGCCGGATGGCCGGCCGGGCTGCCAGACTGAACCCATGTGCGACGATGCCGGTAGGGACCTGCCACGCGGGTGGGATGCGTTGCACGCCAAGCCGGTTGCGCATCGTCCGCCGCGCAGGCCGGACCGAGCCGCCAAGCCGCCGCCCACCCGAACAAGTCGCGGAAACTAGTCGTGCCGCCGGGGGGTGAGAGGATTCAGATGGAAGCGGTTGAGCAATTCCTGAAAGAGCATTCGATCACCATGGTCGAGCTCGCCACCCCGGATATGACCGGCGCGATCCGCGGGAAACGAATTCCGGTCGAATCGTTCTCGGCCAACGGGATGTCGAATGCGGTCGGCCTGTCCTCGGCGGTATTGGCCTGGGATTACCAGATGGACGTGATCGAGACCCCGGAGTACAGCTGGGCCAATGGATATCCCGACATCTTCCTGCGCCCCGATGTGTCGACACTGCGGCTCGTGCCGTGGAAACCGAAGACCGCGTTGGTCTTCTGCGACGTCATCGACGCGGCCGGGAACCTCGCCGCGATCTCGCCGCGGAACGTGTTGCGCCGGACGGTAACCGAACTCGAGCAGGCCGGCCTCTCCCCCTACATCGCCATGGAGACCGAGTTCTACGCCCTGGACGGGCAGACCCTGCGCCCGCACGGCGATCGCAACCCGGTGTACAGCCTGCACGACAACTACTACCTCGAGCCGTTTCTCGACGAGGTCTGCGCCATGCTGCTCAGCGCCGACGTCGAGGTCGAGGCGTGTGGCGCCGAGTACGCACCGGGCCAGGTGGAGATCAACCTCACGCCGTCGGATCCACTCACCGCGGCGGACAGCTTGCTGTTCTTCCGGTACGCGGTCAAGCAGCTGGCACCGCGGCACGGATATCGCGCGACCTTCATGGCGAAGCCGTTCGGCGACCTCTCCGGCAGCGGCCTGCACATCCATCAGAGCATGTGGCGGGAGAAGGAGAATGCGTTCTGGGACAGGGACACCGGCTCGCTGAGCAGCGTCGGCGAGAATTACGTCGCCGGTCTGCTGAAGTACGCGGCCGAGCTGCAGCTGGTGGCCGTGCCCACCCCGAACGGCTACAAGCGCGTCGCGGACCATTCGTTCGCGCCGACGAATCTCTCCTGGGGCCTCGACAACCGTTGCGCCGCCGTGCGGGTCCTCGTCCGCGACGCCAATGGCACCAGGGTGGAGACGCGCATCGCGGCGGCCGACGCCAATCCGTACCTGCTCGCCGCGGGACAGCTGACGGCGGGCCTCGCGGGCGTCACCGAGGAGCTGAAACCGGCGCCGCCCGCCGCGAATTCCTATATCTCGGCGGAGTATTCACCGCTGCCCACGAACATCTGGGCGGCGGTGGCCCGCTTCGGCGAGAGCGAATTCGCCCGGCGCGCCCTCGGCGCGGCGACCGTGCAGAACCTGTGCCAGGTGGCGGCCAACGAGGCCGCGGCCGGCCAGCGCGAAGTAACCGAATGGGAGCGCAACCGGTATCTGGATTCGGTGTAGTTGATCTGTAGTCGGCAGGGATTAGGAGACATTCGTGTGTGGCGTGGTCGGATTCATTGACAGCGGATTACGGAAAGACCAGCGGCTGGATCTGGTGCGGCGGGGAATCCGGGCGATCGCCCACCGCGGCCCCGACGAGGTAGGCCTCTACGACAGCGCGGCGTTCACCCTCGGCACGGTCCGGCTCTCGGTCATCGACCCGAGGCTCGGCCAGCAGCCCATGGTGACGCCGGACCATCGATACATCGCCGGCTTCAACGGGGAGATCTTCAACTACCTCGAACTGCGCAGCGAGCTGGAGACCTACGGGATCCGCTTCACGACGAACTCCGACACCGAGGTGCTGCTGCATTCCCTCGCGTATTGGGGACACGACGCCCTGCTGCGCCTGAACGGCCAGTTCGGCTTCGTCTTCTACGACAAGTGGGAGAGGCAGCTGATTCTCGGCCGCGACCGCTTCGGCGAGCGCCCGCTCTTCTACACCGAGCAGGACGGCACGCTCTACTTCGCCTCCGAGATCAAAGGACTGTTCGCCTTCCCCCGTGTGCCGCGCGAGCTCGCCGCGGACAAGGTGCGGCGCGCGATGCGGTACTGGAGCCCGGTCCCCGGCGAGACCTGCTTCACCGGCATCGACGCCATCCCGCCCGGCCATGTCCTGACCGTTCGCGAGGGCAAAGCCGAACTGTCGAAGTATTACCACGGCATCGCCCGGCAGCCCGCAGGCCCGCCGCCGAAGTCCTTCGAGGAGGCGAAAAGCGGCCTGCGCGAAGTCATTCGGGAATCGATCCGACTGCGCCTGCGCACCGACTACGAGCTCGGCACCTATATCAGCGGCGGCATCGACTCGGCGGTCGTCTCCTCGGTGATGAACGAGCTGATCGACGAGCCGCTCACCACGTTCTCCATCGACGCGGCGGACAGCCCGGTGGACGAATGGCCCTACCAGAAGGCGATGGTGGACCAGCTGGGCAGCCGGCACACCCGAATTCCGGTGACCCGCGCGCAGGTTCGCGAGCGGTTCCCGCATGTCGTACGACAGTGCGAACAACCGCTGCACTTCACCGCACCGGTCGCCTACGGCGTGCTGGCCGAGCAGGTGGGCCTGGCCGGCGTGCGCGTCATCCTCGGCGGCGAAGGAGCGGACGAACTCCTGGCCGGCTACGACATCGCCAAAGAGGCGACGATTCTCGAACGTTGTTTGCGGCAAGGGTCTTTCGCGGGCGCGGCCGAGGAACTGGCGCCCACGCTGAACGACATGCGTTACAGCGACGCCACCAAAACCACCGCGATCTTCCAGTTCTACGCCGATCGCGCCGACCGCGATTTCGCCCTCGGGGCGCATCTGCGGCGATTCGAGACCGAACCCGTCGACCAGCTCATCGACGCACCCGGCGGCATGCTCGACGACCACGCCGTACTGCTGCGCCGATTGCGCGCCGACTTCCCCGACTTCGATCAGCGACCGGCCGTCGATCGATCGATGCTGCTCGACATGCACACCTTCCTGATCGGCTACGGGATGACCTGTCTCGGCGACCGCGCCGGAACCGGCTTCGGCGTCGAAGGTCGCTACCCCTTCATGGATTTCAACGTCGTCGAGTACGCGGCGTCGCTCCCGATCGAATGGAAGCTGAACGGAGCGCGCGAAAAGCACATCCTGCGTGCGGCTTACGCCGATCGGCTGCCGCGCGAGATCGTCGACCGGCCCAAGTTCGGCATGCGGGTGCCCGGCTCCGGAGCCTTGCTGCCCGATGGCGACGACTGGGTGTCGGCCGTGTTGGCTCCGTCCACCATTCGCCGGGTCGGCTTCCTGGTGCCCGAGGCGGTGAATCAGCTGGTGGAGAAGGCGAAATCGGCGACCACGCGGATCCTGTATCCGTACGGCGACGCATACGTGCACCTGCTCAGCGTGCTGCTGATGGAGGAGTTCCTGATCCACGACTTCCAGATACCCGATGTCGACATCGACCGAATCATGATGCGCAACATCGACGGTGATCTCGATCCCGTCGGCACGGCCGCGCGCTGATCGACTGCAACCACGAGAGGATCATCATGCTCCCTGTCGATTTGGTCGACGACGTGCGCGAGGTCGGGACGGCGGTGCTCGAAACCCTCACCGCCCATATCGAATCCGTGCGGACCGGTGCGGGCGAGGTGGTCTCGTCCGCCGACATCGATACCGTGGCGAAGCGGCTCGAGCTCAGCCGGTGGGTCGAGGAGGGCGGGATGACGCTGCCCGAATTGCTCTCCTTCGTCACCACCTACAGCGACATCTCGGCCAGCCATCACCATCCCGGGTACATGGCGCATCAGATCGCGCCCTCGGATACACCCGGCGTGGTCGCCGACATCCTGCAGGCGGTCACCAACAACATCCCGCTGGTCTACGAGCTGGCCCCGGCCGCCGCGGCCGTGGACCGGGCGGTGTGCCGGTGGATGCTGGACAACGTCGGCTGGGGCGGAACCGGTATCGGCGCGATGACCAACGGCGGATCGCTCGGGAATCTGACCGCGCTGCTCGCCGCCCGCTCGCACGCCGACGCCACCGCGTGGCGGGAGGGGAATTCCGGCGATCTCGTCGTGTTCGCGCCGGCCACCAGTCACTATTCCGTGCGGAAGGCCGCCGCGGTGATGGGACTGGGTGAACGCGGGGTCTATGCGCTCGCGACCGATGAGCTGGGCCGGATCGATCCGGCCGGGCTCGGGCCCGCACTGGCCGACGCGCGCTCGCAGGGGCGGCGCCCGATTGCCGTCGTGGCCAACGGATGTGCTACCGGGACCGGCCTATACGATCCGATCGCCGAGGTCGCGGAGTTCTGCGAGGCCAACGATCTGTGGTTCCACGTCGACGGTGCGCACGGCGCGTCCGCGCTGATCTCGCCGCGCTTGCGGGAGCTGCTCGCCGGGATAGAACGGGCCGACTCCACGGTGTGGGACGGGCACAAGATGCTGCGCACCTCGGCGCTGTGCACGGGCGTGTTGTTTCGCGAAAAGCGTTATCTCGACACGATGTTCAAGCAGGACGCCAGCTACCTCTACCGGCCCGAGGCCGAAGAGGTGGATCCCGGGCAGTTCACCTTCGAAACCTCCAAATCGCCGCTCGGGCTGAAGATCCTGCTCACACTCGCCTACCGCGGCGAGGCCTCCCTGCGCTCGTATGTAGAGCGGCAGTACGACCTCGCCAAGGAACTGTGGGGGCTCATCCAGGAGCGTCCCGACTTCACCGCTCCCTATCAGCCGCACAGCAACATCCTCTGTTTCCGCTACGAACCGTGGGGTGACCGGCAGCTCGAATTGCGCGCTCGCCTCATCCAGGACGGGCGGTTCTACCTGTCGTCGTTCCAGCTTGGCGGGCGTCCCTACCTGCGCGCGTCGCTCATGTCACCGAACACCGATCGGCAGACCCTGACCGAGCTGCTGGAGGTGATCGCGGAGGTCGCCGAGGCATGACGATCAACCGAAACCGTTGGGCTGGAGTGGTCTTCAGCCCACGGTCCGGATCAGCGGCGCGTCGCGTACGAGTTCGCGGAATCCCACGCCGTAGTACAGCTCACGTGCCGCGGGATGGCCGGGTGCGCCCAGGCAGGCGACCGTCGCATGCGTGGCGCCGGCCGCTCGGGCCAGCCGCATCCCGTGCAGCAGCATCGCGCGCGCCAATCCCCGGCGCCGGTATGCCGGATGCGTTCCGACCGGCTCGAACTCGACCGTCTTGTTCGTCTCGTCGAGCCACATGATCGCCGAGGCCGCCATCGTCGAATCCGGCGCCTCCACCAGCAGGTGCAGATCCCCCCGATACGCCGCTGTCTGCCGGACGCCCTGATAGCTCGCCGCCGTGTAAGTAGAAGGGGCCCAAGCATCTACATGAGCCTGGACCACCGCCTCCGGCCCGACCTGCTCCGCCGTGCGGAACCGAAATCCCGCCGGCAGCACCGGCTCCTGCACATCCACGAGGTCCCGCTCGTTGAGTTGAGTCCAGGATCCCAAGTCACCGAGCGAAGCCGGATCGGTCACATACCCGTGCGCCAACCACCGTCGCACGCCGAACTCGTCTGCGGCACTTGGTATCACCGTGCGCTCGACGCCCCCGGCCACCCCTTCGTACCAACCGATCACCTCGTCGACCAGCTCAGCATGGTCCGGATCAACCTGATACACCAGGTACGCCCCGGCGACGTCCTTCACCGACCCATCACTGCGCCGCACCCGACGCGGAAGTTGCGCCCACCCCCACCCCACCAGATCCCCGCCCGAAAACCACAACCGACGCCGCCAACTCGCCCCCTCCGCCACCAATCCCTTCCCCCAGTTCCAGGCCAACTCCCCGAACGTAGCGTCATCATTCACCAACTCCGGCCGCCCCGCAGTAACCCGCTGCGCCAACCCCTGCATCAACCGCAGGTCCCCCGCACTAACCCCCTCGTCGTCCACCACAGTCCCCACTGTGTCACGCCCCCACAACCCCGTCGAACCATTTCCGACCACTGCCAGCAGCGGTGCCCACGGCGCGATCGGTGGCGGATGGTGCGCCGGCCCCCGCCTGCATCCGAACGGGCATCGTGGCAGGCACCCCACCCGAACGCGATCACGACGACTACCACCCCTCCCCGGCCATCACCGACGTCATCCGACGCCTCCCCGCCGGACTGCGCGCGGCCGACGTGCACCTCGACGACGAATTCACCACCTCGGCAGCCCATTACGAAGGCATGGGTGCACTGGCAATACTCCAAGACCTCACACCCCCGCACCTCCTCGCCGCGCTGAAAGCCCGGGGAGAGATGCCGATCGACTAGACGTCGCGGGCATCGAGGCTCGCCGGGTTACTCCCGGGCGGGGATGGTTCTGCTGTCGCCGCGGAACTCGGCGATCACCTGGTCGCCGGTGGTGACGGTGACGTCGTAGATTCCGTTGCGGCCGTAGCGGGCTCGCTCGACGGCGTCGGCGATGAGGATGTCGCCGAGCTTGGTGGGGCGGAGGAAGCGGATGTCGGCACGGGCGGCTACGGCGGTGTCGTCGTGGGTGTTGCAGGCGAGGGCGAAGGTGGTGTCGGCGAGGGTGAAGACGTAGCCGCCGTGGGTGATGCGGTGGCCGTTGAGCATCGATGCCTCGTCGGCTTCGAACATTTCCCTGGCGGCGCGCAGACCCGGCGCACTCACCTGACGGATTGTTCCTCCTGGGTGAACATGGTGACGCCGCCGGTGGCGAAGTTGCGCAGATCCCTTGCCGCGGCGACCATTTCGGGCGATGACATGCCCGCCCGCAGCGCCTGCTCGTCGGCGAAATAGAGACTGGCCACCGCGTAGCACGGCGGCTCGCCGTTATCCACCGAAGCTACTTTGCCCCAGGTGAATTCGGTCAGACCGGGGACCGCGCGGGCGAGCGGGATGTGGACGGCGGTGTAGTGCTTGTCGAATTCCGCCGGGTTCTCGGGCTTGCCGTAGCAGACGGCAATACGATAGGTCATGATTCCTCCGGTTTCGCCACTAGGGTCAGCACGTCGTAGGTCGCGACGGCCTCGTCTTTCTGATTGACAACCACTGCGTCCCAACGGACTTCGCCATACGAGGCGCTCTGGCGCGGGGTGATCTGCTTCGCGGTCAGGGTCACGGTGAGCGAATCGTCGGCCCGCACCGGTGTCAGGAACCGCAGATTGTCGACCCCGAAGTTGGCCAGCACCGGACCGGGCGCCGGATCGACGAACAGCCCGGCGGCGAGCGAGACGACGAGGTAGCCGTGCGCCACGATCCCGCCGAACAGCGGATTCGCCGCCGCCGCTGCAGGATCGGTGTGCGCGTAGAACGTGTCACCGGTGAACTCGGCGAAGTGCTGGATATCGGCGCGACTCACCGGACGCGGACCGCCGACGATGGTATCGCCGAGCCGCAACTCGCCCAGGTCCTTCCGGAACGGATGCACCTCACCGATCACCCGGTCCGCGCCCTTGACCCACCTGTTCCCTACTGCGGTAAGCACATTCGGCGTCCCCTGCACCGCCGTGCGCTGCATGTGGTGCAGCACCCCGCGAATGCCGCCCAGTTCCTCACCACCGCCGGCTCGACCGGGACCGCCGTGCACGAGAACCGCGAGCGGCGACCCGTGTCCCGTCGATTCCCGCGCATCCTCGCTGTCGAGCACCAGAACCCGCCCATGGTACGGAGCGAGCCCGAGCACGATCTTCCTGGCGACCGCGGAATCCTTCGTCACCACCGAGGCGACGAGACTTCCCTTTCCCCGGGCGACGAGCTCGATCAGATCGTCGGTGTCGGCATAGCCGAGCACCGTCGACACCGGCCCGAACGCCTCGATCTCGTGCGGCTCGGTCGCCGCTTTGTCCCCGCCACGCAACAGAATCGGCGACATGAACGCCCCCGCCGCCGCGGAAGCCCCGACCACCTCCACCAATTCCGGGTCACCGAACACGATGGTCGCCGATTTGGTCAGTCCCCGAATGGATTTCACGACCTCGTCGCGTTGCTCGACGCTGGCCAGCGCCCCCATGGTGACGCCGTCGGCGTCCGGGTCGCCGACGACGACCTTCGCCAGCCGCGCCTTCGTCGCCTCGATCACGTCCTCGACCACGGCCGCGGGTACGAAGGCGCGCCGGATCGCGGTGCACTTCTGCCCCGCCTTGACGGTCATCTCGCTGACGAGTTGCTTGATGTAGAGCTCGAATTCGGCATCGCCCGGCGCCACATCGGGACCGAGCACCGACGCGTTGAGCGAATCCGCCTCGGCGGTGAACCGCACTCCCTCGCCGACGACATGGGGATGCGCGCGCAGGATCGCGGCGGTGTCCGCGGATCCGGTGAAGGCGACGGAGTCCTGGCCGCCGAGCTGGTCGAGCAACCCACGGGCGCCACCGCACAGCAACTGCACCGAACCCTCGGGCAGCACCCCGGATTCGATGATGCGCCGGAACACCAGCTCGGTCAGGTACGCGGTTTGACTGGCCGGCTTCACGATCGAGGGCACCCCGGCGATGAACGCGGGCGCGAGCTTTTCCAGAAACCCCCACACCGGGAAGTTGAACGCGTTGATCTGCACCGCGACCCCGCGCCGCGAGGTGTAGATGTGCTGCCCGAAGAACGTTCCGTGCTTGCCGAGCGGCTCGACCGCACCGTCGAGATACACGGTGTCGTTGGGCAATTCGCGGCGCGCCTTGCTCGCGTAGCTGAGCACGGTGCCGATACCGCCGTCGATGTCGATGCCCGAGTCGCGCTTGGTCGCACCGGTCAGCCGGGAGATCGCATAGAACTCGTCCTTGCCCGCCAGCAGCGCTTGCCCGAGCTGCTTCAGCTTTGCCGCCCGCTCGTGAAAGGTCAGCCGCGCCAGCGCGGGGCCGCCCACCGTGCGCGCGTAATCGACCGCGCCGCCGAGATCCGGTCCGGTGGACGAGATCCGGGCCACCTCGACACTGTCGATCGCACTGAGCAGCGGGGTGCCCGCGCCCGCCGCGGCAACCCAGTGCCCTTGGACATAGCTCTCCAACAGTCGGCTCACGAGGTCTCCGTCCCACCGTACGTTCGGTCGGTAATTACGATCCCCTCGGACGGCGAGCCTTGTCAAGCACCACGATCCCCGCGGGGACGGGCCCCGAGCGTCGCTCAGGCGCGGCGCAGACCGTCGAACACGAGCGCGACGACGGCATCGGCGAGATCCGTCGCGGACCCGCCCGCGCGCGGCCGGTACCACTCGACGAGCGAGTTGACCGTGCCGAACACCAGCCGGGCGGTGAGCGCCGGATCGATCCCCGGCCGCAGATCCCCCTCGGCCGCGGCCTCGACCACGAGCCCGCTGACGAAATCGTCGAACTCCCGCCGCCGGGCCAGCGCGCGCCGCTCCACCGCGGTGTTCCCGCGCACCCGCAGCAACAGCGTGACGTACGGCAATTCCGCGCACAGGATCTCGACGCTGCGCCGGACCAGGTATTCGAGCCGGTCGATGTGCGGCCCGGTGATCGCCCGCTCCTCGGTCGTGACCGCGAACAGTGCGTTGAGCGCCCGGTTCAGCGCGAGTTCGAGCAACTCGGACTTGCCGGACACGTGGTGATAGATGGACGACTTGGTGATGCCGAGCCCGCGCGCCAGCGCGTCCATGCTGGTGCCGTCGTAACCCTTGTCGTTGAACACCTTCACCGCGACGGCCAGGAGCGAGTCCAGGTCGTATCCCGGACGCCCGGGCAGTCCGGTCCGGCGCGTCACGCGTGCGTTCGTCATGCCCCACATCCTCCCAGTTCCCGGAATCGGCCAGCGCAATGCACCGATGAACTCTTGCCAACCTACCGAATGTTCGGTTATTAATGAAGCACACAACGGTGGAGGAGCACTGTGCCTAGCGTCGCCGTCACAGAACTGCCGGACCGGTTCGTCGTCACCCTCGACCGGCCCGCACAGCGAAATGCCATCAACGCGCGGATGATCGGCGCGTTGCACGACGTCTGCGCGACCATCGAGCGAAACCCCAAGCCGCTGTTGCTCACCGGCCGCGGCGACGACTTCGCCGCCGGCGCGGACATCGACGAGCTGCGGATGCGTACCCGCGACGACGCGCTCACCGGCATCAACCGGAATCTGTTCGACCGCGTCGCGCGGCTGCCGCTGCCCACGGTCGCGGCGGTCAACGGCTACGCGCTCGGCGGCGGCGCCGAGCTCGCCTACGCGTGCGATATCCGAATCGCCACTCCGACAGCGGTATTCGGAAACCCGGAACCCGGCCTCGGCATCATGGCCGCCGCCGGCGCCAGCTACCGATTGCCGTCGCTGCTCGGCATGTCGATCGCCAAACAGATCCTGCTGGGCGGGCGCACCCTCGACGCCGAGACCGCGCTGCGCACCGGCCTGGTCCTCGACGTCGCCGAGGATCATGTGGCAGCGGCGCATCGGCTCCTCGATCGCATCACCCGCCAGTCCCGGCTCGCGTTGCGGTTGACCAAGACCGTCATCGACGCCCCCGGCGCGCACCCGTGGGCCGACGATCTCGCGCAGGCCGTGCTGTTCGACACCGAGGACAAACACCAACGGATGACCGCCTTTCTGGAGCAACGATGACAGTTCGCCTGGAGACCGCGCACGGACTCGCCACGATCACCCTGGCCAGGCCGGCGGCGCACAACGCCCTCGATATCCCGACGAAGCTGGCGTTCTTCGAGGCGGTGACCGCGACCGCCGAGAATCCGGACGTGCGCGCGGTCCTGATCACCGCCGAGGGCCGGAACTTCTGCGTCGGTCAGGATCTCGGCGAGCACGCCGTCGCACTGGAGACCGATCCGACGACCGCCATGGACACCGTCGGCACGCACTACAACCCGCTCATTCGCGCGTTGAAGTCGGTGCAAGTGCCGATCGTCGCCGCGATCCCGGGCGCCTGCGTTGGCGCCGGGTTCGGCATCGCGCTGGCGGCCGACATCCGCGTGGCCGGAACCAGGACGACGTTCGCGACCGCGTTCACCGGCATCGCCCTGGCCAGCGACTCCGGCCTCAGCTACGCGCTCGTCGAAGCCCTCGGCAGCAGCCGGGCCACCGGACTGATGCTGCTGGGCGACCGGGTAACCGCCGAGCAGGCGCTCGACTGGGGACTGGTTCATCGCGTCCTGCCGGACGATGAATTGCACTCGACCGCAACGGATCTCGCCGAGCAGCTCGCGGCAGGCCCGACGACGGCCTACCGCCGGGTGAAGGCACTCGTCGCCGCGTCGGCGTCCGGACTGTCCGCCGCCCTGGACCGCGAACTCGCCGCGCAGCAGCACCTGGGCCGCACCGACGATCACCGAGCCGCGGTGAAGGCCTTCCTGGCCAAGGAAAAACCGGCTTTCACCGGCGCTTAGGCACATTCGGCAAGGAGAGCAGATGTCCACCGCACACGCATCCGAAACGGGCCCGCTACAGACCCTTTTCGACGAGACGATCGCCGACGGGCAGCGCATCGAACCCCGGGATTGGATGCCCGACGGCTACCGCCGTTCGCTGATCCGCCAGATCGCCCAGCACGCGCACTCCGAGATCATCGGTATGCAGCCCGAAGGCAATTGGCTCACCCGCGCACCGTCGCTGCGGCGCAAGGCGATCCTCATGGCCAAGGTGCAGGACGAGGCGGGCCACGGCCTCTACCTGTACGCCGCGGCGGAAACCCTCGGCGCCGATCGCGGCGATCTGACCGCTCAGCTGCTCGCGGGCACGCAGAAGTACTCCTCGATCTTCAATTATCCGACGCTCACCTACGCCGACGTCGGGACCATCGGCTGGCTGGTCGACGGTGCCGCGATCTGCAACCAGGTTCCTCTGTGCCGCAGCTCGTTCGGCCCCTATGCCCGCGCCATGATCCGCGTCTGCAAGGAGGAGTCGTTCCATCAGCGCCAAGGGTACGAGCTGCTGATGACGATGATGCGCGGCACCGACGCGCAGCGCGCGATGGTGCAGGAGTCGGTCAACCGGTGGTGGTGGCCCGCGCTCATGATGTTCGGCCCACCCGATGACCAGTCGCCGAATACCGAGCAGTCGATGAAGTGGGGGATCAAGCGGCACACGAACGACGAACTGCGCCAACGGTTCGTCGACATGTCCGTTCCGCAGGCCGAGGCGCTGGGTGTGACCTTCCCGGATCCGGAACTGAAGTGGTGCCCCCGGCGCGCGGCGCACGACTTCGGCGAGCCGGACTGGGGCGAGTTCATGGCCGTGCTCAACGGCAACGGCGCGTGCAACGTCGAGCGGATCGCCAACCGTCGCGCCGCGCACGAGAACGGCGCGTGGGTGCGCTCGGCCGCCATCGCGTTCGCGGCCCGCGAGCAGGCGGCATCGTGACCGAACCCGTTGCGGTGAAGGCAGATTGGCCACTGTACGAGGTCTTCCTGCGCGGCAAGCGCGGCCTCAACCACGTGCACGTCGGATCGCTGCACGCCGCCGATGACCAGATGGCCCTGCGTCACGCGCGCGATGTCTACACCCGCCGCAACGAAGGGGTGAGCATCTGGGTGGTCCGGTCCGCCTCGATCATCGCGTCGAGCCCGGCGGAGAAGGATCCGTTCTTCGCGCCCAGCGGCGACAAGGTGTATCGACACCCGACGTTCTACGCGATCCCCGACAACGTGCCACACATGTGAGGGGGCGCAGATGACCGAAGCAGCGGAACCCAACGCCTACGACGGCCTGGTCGACGCGGATTCCCACGGGCAGTGGGCGTTCGGCACCGGCTTCGACGACCCGCTGGCCGGCGTGGACACCACGGTGCCCGACGATGTGGACCTGCCCGCCCTCGCCGGGTACTGCCTCATGCTGGGTGACGACGCGCTGATCAGTGCCCAGCGACTCGCCCAATGGTCTACGCGTGCACCGGAACTCGAAGAGGAGGTCGCGCTGGCGAACGTCGGCCTCGATCTGCTCGGACAGGCGCGTCTGTTGCTGGCTCGTGCCGCCGCGGCAGATGGTTCGGTGGTGCCGTTCATTTCCGAGACGTCCCCGGTGCCGGCCGAAGACGCTCTGGCATTCTTCCGGCCGGAGCACGAATTTCGCAACGCCCGCCTGTGCGAGCTCGACAACGGCGACTTCGCCAAGTCGATGATCCGGTTGCTGATCTTCTCGACCTGGCGCCTCGCGGTCTTCGATCGGCTCCGTGCGGCCCGGGATCCGGTGCTCGCCGCCGTCGCACACAAGGGCGTCAAGGAGCTGACCTATCACCGCGACTACGCGGCCCGGTGGACGGTCACTTTGGGCTGCGGCACCACCGAATCCAGGCAGCGCACCAGCGCCGCGCTGCAGCGGGTGTGGCCCTACGTCGATGAACTGTTCGTGCCCACCGACGAGGAGCTGGCTCTGTCGAAGGTCGCGGCCGGCGTCGATCCGCGCGACGTCCGTGCGGAATTCGACGCGGTGCTCGACCAGGTCCTGCACGCCGCCGAACTGACTCCCCCGGCCGGCTGCGTCGGCACCGTCGGCGGACGCGCGGGCAGGCACGGCATCCACACCGAGGCGATGGGCCCGTTGCTCGCGGACATGCAGAGCGTCGCCCGCGCGCACCCGGAGGGGCTCTGGTGAGCGCCGGCCAGTGGCGCGCCCGCGCCGTCGCCGCGTCGGTGACCGACCCGGAGCTGCCACCGCTGACCCTGGACGACCTCGGCGTGCTGCGCGAGGTCACGGTCCGCGCCGACGGGAGTGTGCTGGTCACCATCACCCCGACGTACTCGGGCTGCCCCGCCATGGCCACCATGCGCGCCGACCTCGAACACGAACTCCTCCAACACGGATACGACCGCGTGCAGATCAGAACTCGCCTGACGCCGGCCTGGAGCTCGGATTGGATCTCCGCCGAGGGCCGTCGAAAGCTCAGCGCGGCAGGTTATTCCGTGCCGGGCCCGGCACCGCGGCGCACGGCGGGACCCGTCCCACTGACCCTCACGCCCAAGCCGCGCCCCATCGTCTGCCCGCGCTGCGGATCGCCGGACACCGTCCTGCGCTCCGAGTTCGGCGCGACGCTGTGCAAAGCCCAGTACCGCTGCTCGGACTGCCTGGAACCGTTCGACCATGTGAAGGAGATCTGAGCATGACCTCCGCGCGGGCCAGAGCTTTTCACCCGCTGACCGTCGCCGACGTCGAGCGGCTCTGCGCCGACGCGGTCGCCGTCCGCTTCGCCGTGCCCGACCGGCTGGCCGGCGAATTCGACTTCCGCCCAGGCCAATCGCTGATGCTGCGGCGCACGGTCGACGGCGTCGAACATCGCCGGTCCTACTCGATCTGCGCGCCGGCCGGTGCGCCGCCGCGGGTCGGCGTTCGCGAGGTACCCGGCGGCGTGTTCTCGTCCTGGCTGGTCCATCAGGTCACTCCGGGCGACATCATCGACGTGCGGGGACCGACCGGAACATTCACCGCCGACCCGGCGCGGGGCGGCAGGCACGTCCTGATCGCGGCGGGGTCCGGTATCACGCCGATGCTCTCCATCGCCGCCTCGGTGCTCATCAATCCCACAGCGGAAGTCGTTCTGCTATACGGCAATCGGCGCGCCCGGTCGGTGATGTTCGCCGAGGAGATCGCCGATCTGAAGGATCGATTCAGCCCGCGACTCGACCTCATCCACGTACTGTCGCGGGAACCGCGCGAAGTGGAGTTGTTCAGTGGCAGATTGGACGCGCAGCGGCTGCGCGCGATCCTCGGCAGCGTCGTGCCGATCGACGGCATCGATCACTTCTGGCTGTGCGGCCCGTACGGCATGATCACCGACGCGCAGGAAGTCCTCGCCGGGCTCGGCGTCGACCAGAGCCGGATCCACCACGAACTGTTCTACGTCGACGACCTCCCACCGCCACCGGTGCTCCATCGCGAACCCGGAACGTGCGGTCCGACCAGCGAAGTCACCCTCGCGCTCGACGGGCGCTCGGTGACCGGCGCCCTCCCCCGGGACCAGCCGCTGCTCGACGCGGGTGCGCGATTGCGGTCGGATCTCCCGTTCGCCTGCAAGGGCGGCGTCTGCGGCACCTGCCGCGCCAGGATCACCCGCGGCGACGTCGACATGCGCCGCAACTACGCGCTGGAGGAATCCGAAGTCGCCGCCGGCTTCGTGCTCACCTGCCAGACCTATCCCCTCAGCGACACCCTGACCGTCGATTTCGACGGCTGAACCTGGAGTTCCGCGATGACCGGCGTCCTACCCACCCCCACCGACACCCCCGACATCGAATTCGCCACCCGCGACCGCATCTCGGCACTGCAACTCGAACGATTGCGCTGGTCGTTGGAGCACGCCTACGCCAATGTGCCGCACTACCGGCGAGCGTTCGACGACGCCGGAGTCCATCCGAGCGACGTGCACGATCTCGGCGATCTGGCCAAGTTCCCGTTCACGACCAAGCAGGAGCTGCGCGAGAACTACCCGTTCGGGATGTTCGCGGTGCCGCAGGATCAGGTGGCGCGGATCCACGCGTCGTCGGGCACCACGGGGTGGCCGACGGTGGTCGGGTACACCGCGAACGACATCGGCAACTGGGCGGAACTGGTCGCGCGCAGCCTGCGCGCGGGCGGGGTCAGACCGAAGGACAAGGTGCACGTCGCCTACGGGTACGGGCTGTTCACCGGTGGACTCGGCGCACATTACGGCGCGGAACGGTTGGGCTGCACCGTGATTCCGATGTCCGGTGGCATGACCGATCGCCAGATCCAGCTGATCACCGACTTCGCGCCGGACGCCATCCTGGTCACGCCGTCCTACATGCTCACCATCGCCGACGCGATGATCGCCAAGGGGCTCGATCCGGCGAAGACATCGCTGCGCGTCGGGGTATTCGGCGCCGAGCCGTGGACCGAACAGATGCGCCGGGAAATCGAGCAGACTCTCGACATGGACGCCGTCGACATCTACGGACTCTCCGAGGTGATGGGTCCCGGCGTCGCCATGGAATGCGTGGAAACCAAGGACGGCCCGCACATCTGGGAGGACCATTTCTATCCCGAGATCATCGATCCGGAGACCGGCGCGGTGCTGCCCGATGGCGCGGAGGGCGAATTGGTATTCACCTCACTGTCGAAGGAGGCGACACCGATCATCCGTTATCGCACCCGCGACCTGACCCGCCTGCTCCCCGGAACCGCCCGCACGATGCGTCGAATGCAGAAGGTCACCGGCCGCACCGACGACATGATCATCCTGCGCGGCGTCAACCTGTTCCCCACCCAGATCGAGGAACTGATCCTGGCCGTCCCGGCCTTGGCCCCGCAGTTCCACTGCGTGCTCGAACGCACCGGCCGGATGGACACGCTCACCATCCGAGTCGAAGCCCGCCCCGGAGTGCTCGATGATCAACGGTGGACCTCGTGCGCGACGCTGCGCGAATCGATCAAGAACCGCATCGGCGTCACCGTCGCTGTCGACGTGGTCCCGCCCGCCACCCTCGAACGCTCGATCGGCAAGGCGCGCAGACTGATCGACAACCGCCCCCGAACCTGAGGGCCACCTATCGATTCAAATGGTGAGAGGTGTCGCCGACGTGATCCAGGGAGATTCGCCGCCGAGCGAACCGCCACTGCCCGTCGACCCGGACAAAACTGTCGTCGTAACCGGCACAGGCGATCACCTGCAACGGAAAGTCGTCGGTCGACTGCAACACCATGATCGCGGAGGTCGCCTGCGCCCCATCGGTTCCGACCGGTGTGCAGGCGAAGTTGGTGACCAGATGCCGGGTCTTCGGCGTTCCGGTGTCGGGGTAGATCCGAACGGCTCGCCGGAACATCGCCGCGACAACCGCGGCATTCGATCGGATCGGCTCATCGACGCTCGCCATGGTCAGCTCCGCGTCGGCGAATAGCTCCCCGACCTGATCGAAGTCGCCCGCGTCGACAGCGGCGGCATAGCGCAACACCAATGCGTTGATCGCTCGATAATCCTCGAAATCCAACAAGACCTCCTCGGTCACGCCACCTGCGCGTGTCCGCGCGGCATCGGTCCCACACTGCTGTCCGACATGAACCTAACGGCCGGTCTCTGGTGCCGCGGCGATCCGCCGGCCGATCATTCGGTTTCACCCGGCTTTCGGCTGGTCACCGACTTCGGGAAAGTTGTTGCGGAGACGATCGAGGCAGCGGCGGACCTCACGCAGGTCGCGTTCGAGGCGCCGGCCCTCCGTGGTCGAGCGCGGGGTGCCCCGCAGGGTCGCCGTGGACTGGATCGCCGAGCTCAGGTTCTCGGCCTCGGCGCTGAGCAGTTCGTAGAACACCCGCGCCTGCGCCAGATCGGATTCGTCGTGCACGGGACACCCACCTCGACACGGGTCAGCCCGTGCATCGTTCGCCTTTTGTACACACAATTGTTACCCATGATTCACGGATGCGGAACGAATGGAGGCGGGAACCCGCAGGGGCGTTGCTCGGCGCGGCAGCTCAGGCGGCAGGCTCGCCGGCGGGGTGGGCGTCGGCGAAGTTCCACAGGAGCGGGATCAGTTCGGCGGGGGATTCGATCTGCGGGAGGTGGCCGGTGTTCGGCATGAGGACGAATTCAGCGCCGGGGATGGCGTCGGCGTAGGCGCGGCCGTTCTCGGGGTCGACGATTCGATCGGCGTCGCCCCAGACGACGAGGGTGGGCAGGGTGATTCCGGGGAGGCGGCCGAGCAGGGTCGGGTCGGTCATCGAACCGCCGTAAATCTGTAGGGCACTGCGGTTTCCGGCCATTACCCGCAAGTCGGCGGGGCTGAGTTGCGTCGGGTCGATCCGATACGGATCGGGGTCCGCGTAGCTGTAGTCCGCGATCCGGGCGAGGTCGAGGGCGAAGAAATCGATGACCGGATGGCCGGCGACCTCGAGGCCGACGGCGTCGACGAGCACCAGGCCGGACACCCGATTCGAGTGCAGGAGAGCGAGTTCGGCGGCGATCCAGCCGCCGACGGAGTTGCCCACGACGGTGACGTCGGTGAGGCCGAGGACGTCCAGCAGCTGCGCGTAGAGGGCGGCGAGTTCACCGACGGAAGTGAGGCGTTCGGGACGCTCGGTGCCGTCGAAGCCGGGGTGGGTGGGGGTGTAGACGTGGGCGTTGCGTTCGGCGGCGAGGCGGTCGGCGAAACCGGTGACCGAAACGGAGCCGGCCCCGCCGTGCAGCAGCAGGATCGGGCGGCCCTCCCCTCGTTCGCTAACGCGTACCGCGATGGTGCCGAGTTCGGGCAGGGTCACGTCGACGGTGCGGGTGGTGCTCATGAAAACCTCCTGGGATCTATATCAGCAACCTTATACAAGGATGTTGATATAAACAACCTGAGTTATGCTGGCCCCATGACCTCGATCGGAGACGTGGCCCTGTCGATCAAGCGCGTCCAGCACCGCCACCACCGCGCGCTCACCGCCGAACTCGCGGCGCTGGGCGTCTCGCTGGTGCAGTGGGATACCCTCCGTCATCTCGATCGCCATCCCGACGCCTCGCTACACGACTTGGCGCAGTTGACCTTTCAGACCGATCAATCGTTCGGGACATTGGCCGCGAGAATGGTCGAGCGCGGGCTCATCGAGCGGATGCAGGGCCCCGGCCGCGCCGTCCGCCACCGCCTCACCCCCAAGGGCGAACAGATCCGCGCCGAAGGTGCCCAGCGCGTACAAGCCGTCCAACGACGTTCCTTCGCCGCTCTCTCGCCCACCCAGATCGACACCCTCGGCGATCTCCTCGACCTCATCCTGACCACGCCGCTGGACCACGACCAGCCGAAGACCTGATCCGAGCCGTCGCGTCTCTCGATGCCCTTGCGCTCACCAAGCGCCGATGGAGAATTCGAGCACGGACAGGGCGCTCGCGGCGAGCAGCGCGATACCCACCGAGACGGCCAGCGTGCGGTATCGAGCGCGACGGGCGTCGAGCCGAGCGGCAACGAAACCGCCTATGCCGCCGAGGATTCCGAGCACCAGCGCACCACCGAGAAGCAGATAGAACACGCTGGCCAGCGCGGCATCGCCGGCTCCTCCGAACCCACGGGCATAGTCCTCCGCCAGCGGCACCGGAAACCGGTAGACCACGGCGACCACAGCCGCCGCCAACGGCGCCGGCACAACCGCGGCAACCGCGCCCAGACCAGCGGTTTTCAGGGCGAACGCATTCTCGGTGGAGGCATCGGACATAGCCCGAGCATAGGGACCCCGCGCGCCGCGATACACCGAGGAACTACGCGTGCCGGTGAGTAGAACTACCGCATCGGCGCCCGCCGTCCCGGCGGGCGTACAGCCGAACGACGGCAATCAAGAAGTCCGGCGGTGATTTCCCCGAACTAATAGATCTGCAAGGACGTACTTAAGAGTTCGAAAAGTGTGTATGTAGGCCACTTTTCAGTGGTTAAGGCGGTGCTTACATAGGGTGCTTGTCGGATGTTTCGGCAGTACAGTCGCCGGTGCCGAGCAGCGAGTGGTGGAGCTCGCTTTTCATACACACGGAGGTCTCCAGGTTATGCCGACTGTTGCCGGACGTCGCAACTATCACGGGAAGCATCGAGCCGCGAAGTCGCCGAGGAATGGCACACCCCGACTATTCGCCGCGCTGGTCGCAGGCACCCTACTCACCCCCGTCGGGCTCGGCCTGACGACCACCGCCACCGCATCCGCCGCGGCCCCGAGTTTCGGCTTCCGCGCGAAGGTTCAGGGCTACGACTCCGATGGCCGGGCGATCATTCACTACAACAATAGAATCAAGGACGCGGGCATCGAGAACGCGGTCAAACACCTGAATTCGACGCCGGGACTGAACTTCGTGCTGAAACCAGGAACGGGCAACGGCGCGATCAATATCAGCAACGAGCGTTTCGAAGGCGGCGTGGCCGGGCTCGGCGGCTGGGATAACGGCGGCCCGTTCGTCAAACTCGATCCGAAGAATCAGAACTTCGATCCGGACGACCGAACCGAGATCGCCGCACACGAACTCCTGCACTCGATCGGCCTCGACCACAACGACAGCGGGTGCAGCATCATGGCCAGCTCGGTCAATCGCTGCCACAGCGGCCCGACTCCGTTGAGCAAGAATGAAATCGGTCAGCTCAACAGCATGTACCAGCGCGGGAAAGCGGATCCGAACAAGCCGACGAGCACCACACCGGACAGCACCACGAAGCCGGGTGGACCGCAGGATCCAGGCACCGGGCCGACCGCGCAGCGCCCTCGGCCGGGACAAGACAGCGGCGACGACGAGCAGGGCGGGCCGGGACCGGATTCCGGCGACGACTGGCAGAGCGGGCCCGGTCAGGACTCCGGCGACGACTGGCAGAGCGGGCCAGGAGAAGACGCCGGCGACAGTTCGCCGAGCGATCCCGGTGACGAATTCGATTGGCTGGGCGGTGACAACTCGTCCGACGACGGCATGTTCAGCGACGACGGCGGCAACCCGTTCGGCGACGACTTCGACTGGCTCGGCGACAACCGCACCGACGAGTCCGGCGACCGCTTCGGCAGCGACGTCAGCGACCCGTCCAGCAGCGGAGACGGCTTCGACTGGCTGGGCGACGGCGGAGACAACCCGTTCGGCGACACGAACCAATTCAGCACCGGCGACCTGTTCGGCGACAGCAACCAATTCGGTGGCGACACCGGCGGTTTCTTCGACACCGGTGACCTGTTCACCGGCGGCGGCAACGACGATTTCGATTGGTTCGGCAAGTCCGGCACCGATCGATTCAGCGGTGGCGACATGTTCGGCGACCTCGCAGGCGCAGGCAGCCTGTTCTGACCAACCGACGAGAAGATGCCGAACTCCCCTGCGCCGCCGGGGAGTTCGCCCGCACAAACCCCTCCGTTTTGGCATACCGTGCAACATTGCACGCCTTGCGTGCTTGCAGCCCAGGCCATTTCGAGCCGAATCGGAGCTATGCGCAGGAACCGATCAACCGTCGCCGTTGAGGTTCGCGTGCGGGTCCAGTCGGATACCGAGGCCGCGGAGCCGGTGATCGACGAGTAGCCAGGCTTCGGTGGTGAGCTGGTCCACCAATTCCGGTTCGCTCATTTCGCGGTGGACCAGCCACCAGCGGACCGAGGCGTCGATGAGGCCGAGCAGGGCGACGACGAGGCGGTCGGCGGCCAGTGGGTCGGCGCCGAACCTGGGGATGTATCTTGTTGCGGCGGCAGAGATCTCGGAGGCGAAGGCGCTGCCGCCGATTCTGGGTTCGTCGTTGCCGCGGCGGTAGTTTCGTCCGAGCAGGAAGATGTACAGGTTCGGATGTTCACTGGCCCATCCGACGTGCTCGGCGATCGGGGCTCGGATGATGGCGTACGGGGAACCCTCGATCTCGAGCGCGGCCCGGATCTGCCGGGTGAGATCGTCGTGCGCCCTGCGCGCCACCGCCCGGTCCAACTCTTCCTTGCTGGCGAAATGCCGGTAGACGTGGCTGCGCGCCAATCCGGCTCGATCCGCGATCTGACCGGTCAACGCCTCGGGCCCGTGCTCTTCGATGGCCGCGATGGCCGCGTCCACGATGGTGCGGCGACGCTCGTCCCGGCCAGGGGCGCGGCTGGTCGAGCGCCGCGCGGCGGCGGTGTCGGTCCAGCGTCGTTGCTCCACGGGGTCTCACGCTATCGGACGTTCAGCCCGGCCATACCGAATCGTGTCTTGTCCGCGCGGCCGAGTTGGTACACACTGTTCCCGCCGGGTACATGCTGTACCCGCGAACCCTGGTTACATATATTTGCCAGTGGTGCGCCGAACCAAAGGAGCTTCGATGGCCGCCTACCGGTCGAGTTGGATGAACGACGATCTGGACGCGCTGCGTGACCTGGCCCGCGCCTTCTTCCAGAAGGAGGTCACGCCGAACATCGACAAGTTCATCGACCAGCACCACGTCGACCGCGACCTGTGGAACAAGGCGGGCGAGCTCGGGCTGCTGTGCCTGTCCATCCCGGAGGAATACGGCGGCGGTGGCGGCACCTTCGCGCACGAGGCGGTGCTGATCGAGGAGCAGGCCAGGGCGCTGGACACGGCGTGGGGCGCGAGCCTGCACAACGGCATCGTCGCGCACTACCTGCTCGCCTATGGCACCGAGGAGCAGAAGCGGCAGTGGCTGCCGAAGATGGCCAGCGGCGAGGTGGTCGGCGCGATCGCGATGACCGAGCCCGGCACCGGCTCCGATCTGCAGAACATCAAGACCAAGGCAGTCCGTGACGGCGACGAGTACGTCGTGAACGGATCCAAGACGTTCATCACCAACGGCGCGCAGGCCGACCTGATCATCGTGGTGGTCAAGACCGACAGCACGCAGGGCGCCGCCGGGGTCAGCCTGGTGCTGGTCGAGGCCGACCGGGCCGGATTCCGGCGCGGCCGGGTGCTGGACAAGATCGGGCAGAAGGGCCAGGACACCTCCGAACTGTTCTTCGAGGACGTCCGCGTCCCGGTGGCGAATCTGCTCGGCACCGAAGAGGGCCAGGGCTTCGTGCAGCTGATGCAGCAGCTGCCGCAGGAGCGCCTGATCATCGCGGTCGGCGCGGTGGCGGGCATGGAGACCGCCCTGGAACACACGCTGCGCTACACCAAGGAGCGAGAGGCATTCGGCCGCACCATCTTCCAGTTCCAGAACACCAAGTTCAAGCTCGCCGAGGTCGCCACCGAGGCCAAGATCGCGCGCGTCTTCACCGACGACTGCATCGCCAAGCACATTGTCGGCGAACTGGATATCGCCACGGTCGCGATGGCCAAGTGGTGGACCACCGACCGCGCGATGTCGGTGGCCAGCGAATGCCTGCAACTGCACGGCGGATACGGCTACATGACCGAGTACCCGATCTCGCGCCTGTGGGTGGACAACCGGGTGCAGATGATCTACGCGGGCACCAACGAGATCATGAAGGAGATCATCGCCCGTACCCTCTGACGGGCGTCGGCCTGCGCGGCGGACTTACCCGCGCAGGCTCAGCCGTCTTGCTTCCAGGTCGGGAACGCCCCCGGCGCCAGCTCGACGAAATCCGGCAGCCCCCGCAGGGCGGCCTCGGCGCCGCCGGGCGTGTACGTCGCCACCAGTCGCAGCGGCCGCCAACCGGTGTTGTACGTGGAGTGCAGGGTGCCCCGCGGAATCCACACCGCGTCGCCCGCCTTGATCGCGAATTCACCACTGTCACCGACGGTTTGCCGCCCCTCCCCCTCGATCACGTAGAGGATCTCGTCGGACTCGGGGTGCTCGTGCCGGTCGTGACCCTTGTTCGGATTGATCACCACCTCACCGAGCGTCGACGACGCGCCGTCGACGGTGTCGGGCGAGACATGCCATTTGATCGATCCCCAGTCGAAAACCATTGTCGCAACGGCGTTCGGATCGCGGTACATAGGACTCTCCTTCCAACGATGAAGCTAGGCGGGATCTTTCACTAGGATCGATTGGGCGGGACGTCCTTGAACGCGCGCAGCTGCTCGGCGATGGCCCGCTCGGTGGGCAGCCGCTCCATCGACGAGGCGCCGAAGAACCCCGCGACGCCGTGGGTGCGCTCGAGCACGTAGCGCACGTCGGCGGGTTCGGCGATCGGACCGCCGTGACAGAGCACGATGATGCCGGGATCGACCGCCGCGGCCGCGTCCCGCATCTCCTGCACTCGCCGCACGGCCTGGTCGAGGGTGATCGCCGTGGTCGCACCGATGCTCCCCTTCGTTGTCAGCCCCATGTGCGGCACGATGATGTCGGCGCCCGCCTGCGCCATCGCGGTCGCCTGCTCCGTGTCGAACACATAGGGCGCGGTGAGCAGTTCACGCTCGGAAGCCAGTCGAATCAGCTCGATCTCGAGCTCGAAACCCATGCCGGTCTCCTCCAGATTCGCGCGGAACACACCGTCGATCAGCCCGACGGTGGGAAAGTTCTGCACGCCGGCGAACCCGATCGCGCGGAGCTCGTCGAGAAACCGCGGCATCTGCCGGAACGGATCGGTGCCGCACACACCGGCGAGCACCGGGGTCTGCTCGACCACGGGCAGCACCTCGGCGGCCATCTCGACCACGATCGCGTTGGCATCGCCATAGGGCATCAGCCCGGCAAGCGACCCACGCCCGGCCATCCGGAACCGCCCCGAGTTGTAGATGATGATGAGGTCGGCCCCGCCCGCCTCGGCGGACTTGGCCGAGAGTCCGGTGCCCGCACCGGCGCCGATGATGGGGTGACCGGCCTCGAGCTGACTGCGAAACCTGGCGAGAGCCTGTACACGATTCACGGTGCGCTCCTGATGAGTCGGTGCAAATGCTCGGCGGCCGCCGTCGCGAACGCCGTGCTGTTGATGTCCTGGTCGCTGTCGATCACCTCGACCCGGGTTCCGGCCACCGCCGCGAGCACGGCCTCGATGCATGCCGCGTCCGCCGCACGGTCCCAGAACGGCCCGCCGTCCACATCGACGGCGGACAGTCCGCCACGCGGAACGAACAACGCGGTGGGTCCCGTTGCCGCCGCGAGCTTCTGGCCGAGCACCGCACCAATTCTGGCCGCCTCCATGACATTCGTCCGCATCAGCGTGACGGTCTCGTTGTGCACGAGCAGGTGTCGTGCCCCGAACCGCTCCGGCACGGTACCGCGCGGCCCGAAGTTCACCATGTCCAACGCGCCGAGGCTGACCACCTGCGGAACGCCCGCCTCGGCCGCGGCGGTCAGCCGATCCGGCCCGGCGGACAGCACCCCGCCGACGATCTCATCGGCCAGCTCGGTGGTGGTGAGGTCGAGGACACCGGCGAAATACCCGTCGGCGACCAGGTTCTCCATGGTGCGGCCGCCGGAGCCGGTCGCGTGGAATACCAGCACCTCGTAGCCCAATTCGGTCAATCGGGCTCGGGCCGTGTCCACCGCGGGGGTGGTCACGCCGAACATCGTCGCGGCGACGAGCGGTTTGTCTTGAGCAGCACCGGGATTCGACCGTCTGCGCGTGTACTCACCGGCCATCCCGGCGATCGCGGCGGCGGCGTTGCCCAGCACCTGGCGGGAGATCGAATTGATCCCCGCCACGTCGACGACGCTGTACATCAGCGTCACGTCCGTCGTCCCGACGTAGGGCGAGACATCCCCGCCGGCCATGGTGGAGACCAACAGCTTCGGCAGGCCGACGGGCAACGCCCGCATGACTTTCGCGGCAATCGAGGAGCCCCCGCTGCCGCCGAGCGCGAGCACCCCGCTGAGCCGGCCCCGCGCGTGCAGATCCACCGCGATGGCGCGCGCCCCGGCCGCCATCGCGTCGAGGGCCGCGCCACGGTCGCGACGCTGTCGCAGCTCGGCGAGATCGGCGCCCGCCGCGGCGGCGACGGCCGACGCGTCCACATCGGCGACAAGAGGCGCGGTGCCCAGCACACCGACGTCGACGAGAACGACGTCCGTGCCACCCCCGGCGATCACGTCACGGACGTACGCGTACTCCTCCCCCTTGGTATCGAAGGTGCCCAGCAACATGACGGCCACGCGACGTCCCTCCTGTCGATCCGCTTCCGACGTCCCCTCCCAATCTGTCCCAGTTCGCCCGTCCGCGTGGTCCGAATGCGGGATAAGCGTTGACCGGCAAGGCGTTCCACTACCCGATCTCGACCACCCTGGCCCAAGCCGGTGGCGCGTCCGGAACGTAATCGGGATCGTCCTCGTTCGGCGACCCGGCCGGTCGACGGAAGAGACCGACCACCGTCCGGCACGTCGGTCGTCGGTCCGGCCAGGGTGTCTGACCATCGGTCAACACCACGAGCACATCGGGTCCGGGCCGGTTTCGCAGCGCCTTCGCGAACCCGGCGCGCAGATCCGTGCCGCCACCGCCCACCAGCGGTATGCCCTCCGCCCGGCACAGCGGGTGCACGACCCCGGCCGCCGCGTCGCACGACAAGACGCTGACCAGGTCGCGCCGCCCACCGACGGCACGGCTGATCGCGGCCACCTCGAGCAACGCCGTGCCGAGTTCGGTGTCACTGACCGACCCCGAGGTATCGATGAGCACGGTGACCCGCGGCGGCGTCCGCCGCAGGCTCGGCAGCACGACGCCGGGCACCCCGGCCGAGCGCCGGGCCGGACGCCCATAGGTGTAGTCCTCGCCGACACCGGGACTGGAGACCGCGGACCGCAGCGCCGAGCCCAGCAGATCGCGCCACGGCTGTGGTGGATGAAAGGTCTCCTTCGCCCACCGCTTCCAGCCCTGGGACGCGTTCCCCGGACGCCCGATGATGCCCTGCGCCACCAGGAATCGGACCGCGTCGCGTTCCTGCGCGCTGAGCCCGTCGGCGCCGTCCGGCCCCAGATCCCATTCCCGGTCCATTCCGTCCGCGCCACTGCCACAGTCGAGCCAGGCCATGCCGTCGGTCAGCGGGCCGAGCCGGAACTGGCGCAGATAGTCCTCCATGAGTTCGCCCGCGTTCAACCGCAACATCGATGGCAGGACAGCGCCCGCCGGCTGGACCAGTCCGTCGCCGAACGCGTCGTCGTTGATCTCGCAGTCCGCGGCGATGTTCATGCGCAGGTGTTCCGCCGGTCCGGTCAGCGCGTGCCGCTCGGCGAATCGCGCACTGCGACCGTGATGGTCGCGCAGCAGGTGCGACACCTCGTGCACCCACACCGCGGCCAGGTCCTCCACCGGCATCCGGTCCACGAACGCCGGCGACACGTAGCACCGCCAGTGCCGATCGACCGCCATCGTCGGTACGGTGCGGGACTCGACGACGGCCAAGGCGAACAGGGCAGTCGCCAGGTAGGGCCGGACCCGGGCGGCGTGCAGCCGGGCGGCGAAGAGTTTGTCGCGATCCAGCGTTTTCGGCGTGGTCATCGGCCTGCCCGCGCGGCGACGCGGCCCGCCGCCTGATCCGCTTCCTGCGCGACCGCTACCACCCCGGCGAGTTCTTCGATCGCCGCCGGAACATCCCAGTCGCCCTGGCGCAGCGTCGCGAGAGTCGTTGCGGGAACGACGATCAGGTCCGGAGCGCCACTCTCGAGGGCCTTGACCAGGATCGCCCATGCGGCGTCCCAGCGCGAACGCTCCGGACGTTTCCGGACCGCCGCCACCACCGCGTCGAGCACCGCTTGGCGCAGATCCCCGCGTTCGGGCAGCACGGCGCAGGCCGGGTCGGCGAGCAGATCCTCCGGGTCCGGCAGATCCATCCGGTCCAGACTGGCCAGCAGTTCGAAGCCGGGCCCGTCGCCGACCGTGCCCCGGGCCAGCAGGGAGAGCACATCGCGGGAAGAGCCCGCCGCCGTGGCGAAGGCGACCAGCCGCAGGGTCATCTCCCAGCTTCGCGGCGACGGCCACGGACCACCCCTGCGCGCCTCGCTGGTGGGGATCTGATGCACCAGCGCGGGCCGCGCGGCGAGCAGGACGCATACCGCGCGGCGCGCGAAAGCCACTGCCTCGGTGAGCTTCTCCGGCGCCAAGCGGGGCAGCGTCGCGTGCGGCCAGGTTCCGCCGAGACCGCGGACGACGACATCGTGCTCGTGTGTCCACTGGAGGTGCACGAACCGGTTGGCCAGCGGCGGGCTCAGCTCCCAGCCGTCGGCCGCCGAGGAGCGCGGGTTGGCCGCCGCGACGATGCGGACGTCCGGCGGCAGTCGCAGGGTGCCGATCCGGCGTTCGAGGACCAGCCGAAGCAGCGCGGCCTGCACGGCGGGCGGCGCGGTGGACAGTTCGTCCAGGAACAGCAGTCCGCGGCCGGCGCGGACGAGCTGCACGGCCCAATCCGGCGGCGCCATCGGGACGCCCTGCACCGCCGGATCGTCTCCGATCACGGGCAGACCCGAAAAGTCGGACGGCTCATGCACACTCGCGATCACGGTGGTCAGCGGGAGGTCCAGGTCGGCGGCGAGCTGGGTGAGGGCGGCGGTCTTTCCGATGCCCGGCTCGCCCCACAGCAGAACCGGTAGGTCGGCGGCCACGGCCAGCGCGAGGGCCGCCAGTTGGTTGTTGGGGCGTGGCTCGGTGGTCGCCTCGCGCAGCAGGGTCAGCAGTTCGCCTGCGATGTCGAGTTGGGCGCGCGGGGCACGGTCAGCGGACGTGCGGACAGCAGTAAGCATGGGTGATCACCTTGGGGTCGAAAGATTGTGGAGTGGGACGAAGCGTCGTCGAGTCAGTGCGCGTGGCGCGGATGGGTGCGGTAGTGGCCGGGACGGACCTTGTCCCGCGCGGGGTGCCGATTCGCTCCGGCGTTCGTGAGACCGGCTTTGAACAGCCCGTACGTGATGCCGCGGCGCACGGCGGCCTCGAGTTCGTCGAGCAAGGCGCCGTGGCGCAGGGACGCGTCGGCGCCGAGCAGCCCGGTCACGACGGCCAGTGCGCCCGCGGTATCGCCGTGATCGAGCCGTTCCCGGACGCCGGTGAGAGCGTCCGGGCGACGGTGTATCGCGTCGATGGCCTGTAGGCAGGGCAGCGGCGTGCCGGTCAGCGCGACCAGCAGTTCCTCTCGGCGCAGTTCGTCCCGGTCGTGGTCGAGCGCGGCCAGCACGCCGTCCACGAGGCCGATCCGGTGTTGTTCGCCTCGGCACTCGATGACGCGTGGGCGGCCGGGCGGGTCCTGGATCCGGGGCGCGTCGCCCGGCGGGTGGTCCGGCACCAGGGCCGCGGCGACCAGCGGGTGCAATTGATCGGCCGTCATCGCGCCGGAACGGAGCAGTTCCAGATCGGGCAGGATCCAGGTCGCCGCATCGGGCAGGACCGGGAGCGCGGAGACCCGGCCGGCCGGGTAATCCGCGGCAATCCGTAGCTCGGGACCGTCCCGATCCAGCACCAACCGATGCCTGCCGCGGAGCCGCACGACGAACGCGGTGGACGTCGAACCCTCAGCGCGGCACAGGATCTCGCCCTCATCCGCCCATCGGTCGACGGCGCAGCCCGCAGGCACCGTCGGCACCGGGCCCGGTGGCGGTCGGCGATCCGCGGCCCCGCACCGGATCGGCAGTTCGTCGGCCCTGCGGGCGTCCCACAGGTGGCGATGCAGATCCAGGCGGAAGCGCCGGTCGGGCCGCGGGTGCGGGTGCGGGCCGGTCGCGGACCCGTCCCACAGCGCGATGCTGATTCGTTGACCGGCATCGGCCCAGGCCGGCGCGGTGCGCACGACCAATTGCACCGGGCGTGGGCCGTCGCGCTCGTAGCGTGCTACCGCGATGGTCAGCCCCGGCCGCAGCAATCCGTCCGGCGCGACCCGCGGCATATGCCAGCGCAGCAGGTCGGGCGCCAGGTGGCGAAGGTCGGCCCGGATTCGGGCGGCGAGTTCGGAGCCGTGCGCACGCGCCACGGCTCGTAGATCGAAATCCACATCGAAACCTGCTGCGGCGCAAGCGCCTGCCCAGTCCCCGACGCGGCGGCGGGCGGTAGCGGTGCGGATCATGTCGGGCGGCACGGCGAATTCGCGCACGCGCGGCCAGAAGGAAAAGCGGGAGCGATCTCCATTCGCGTGGTCAGTGCGCATCAGCACTCACCTTGCACGAATGGGACCCCCAATCTTTGCACAGAATGAGTAGTCATCACGTTGATCATAGAGGCTCCTCCGGATCCCGGCCAACCGAGGTAGGTCAGCCGTAGCGCACAGCAAGAACCGATCGATTCCCCGCAATCCGGCGCATAGTCCACGACCCCGAATTCCCGTGTACTCAGTGGCGGATCACCTCGATCCAGGCATATTGCGCAGGGAGGCAACAGATCTCATCGCCCCGCTGGTCGACGACCTCCCGGCCGGCGTCACCGACACACCGGCCACCCGCATCGAGGTAGCCCTGACCGGGAGCACCCACAGATTTGTCTATCGACTACAGCGACACAGCCCAGCACCTGCGTACGGCCTGGGTGACCGACGTTCTGGCCGGCTACGCGGACGACCATGGCCCCGCCCACGAATATCTGCATGCGAACGGTGAGTGGTCCACGGTCAGCCGTCACGAGTTACTCCGGCGAGTCCGGTCGGCGGCGCACGGATGGCACGCGGCCGGCCTGGCCCCCGGCGACCGGGTGGCGGTCGAGGCGACCGATCCGGAGATCTTCATCCCGGCCTTCCTCGGCGCGCTGTGGAGCGGCGTGGTTCCGGTTCCCTTGCCACCGCGGCCTCCCGCGGCACGTCGCGCCGAGTGGGATGCCTATGTCGCCGCGGCGGCGCATGCCGCACAACCCCGGGCGATCGCGTTGCGGGATGGCACCGAACCACCCACTGCCGGTGCGCATTCGATCGTCCTGGACGACGTGATCGCGGCGACGCCGGACGAGTCGACGCCGTACCGCCCGGGGCCGGACGCGACCGCTTACATCCAGTTCAGCAGTGGCAGTACCGGAATCCCCCGTGGGATCCCGGCCCGGGTGGCATCGATACTCGCCAACGGCCTGGCGATCATGCGTGACGGCCTGCGCAGCGGCTCCGCCATCGACCGAGGCCTGTCCTGGTTACCGCTGCATCATGACATGGGGCTGGTCGGATTCGTGTTGTCCCCCTTACTGGTTGGCGTGCCTGTCTCCTTCGTCCCGACCCGCGCTTTCGTTCGTGATCCCGGGCTGTGGTTGCGCGCAATGTCCGAACGGCGCGCAACCATCAGCTTCGCGCCGAACTTCGCCTTCGCGCTCAGCGCCCGGCGGACCTCGCCCGAGGAGGTCGCCGCACTCGACCTGAAGCAGGTGCGCGTCCTCGGCTGCGGCGCCGAGCCGATCAATCACGCTGTGCTGCAACGATTCCTCGACACCTTCACGCCTGCGGGCCTCGAACCCGAGGCGTTGGCACCGTGTTACGGACTGGCCGAGGCCACCCTGGCGATCACACTCTCGCCGCCGGACCGCCGGTACCTCGTCGACCATGTCCAGGCGGCCGCGTTGTCCGCCGGGCGGGCCGCCCCGACCGAACTGGATCAGGCCGACACCCTTGTGGGGTGCGGCGTACCGCTGCCCGGGCACGAGATCGTGATCCGGGACGCGGCCGGCGCCGCCCTCGACGAGCGTGCGGTCGGGGAAATCTGGGTCCGCGGCCCGTCCGTCGCGCACACATACGTGGGCGATCCGCCCGAAGCGAGCGCGACCTTCACCACCGACGGCTGGCTGCGCACCGGCGACCTCGGCTATCTGGCCGACGGCGAACTGTTCGTCACCGGCCGGGTCAAGGATCTGCTGATCCTGAACGGCCGCAACATCGATCCGCAACGGGTGGAGTGGCTGGCCGAATCCGTTCCGGAAGTGCGGCCGGGTGGCGTCGTGGCGTGTACCCGCCCCGGCCCGCAGTCCGAGGAGTTGGTGATCGTCGCGGAGTCCCGCACCGCCGAGGACCCCGGCCTGATACCCGCCGTGCGCGAAGCGGTCGCCGTCGCCCTCGGCATTCCGGTCCATGACGTGGTCGTCGTGCAGCCCGGCACCGTGCCCAAGACGACCTCGGGCAAGCCGCGCAGGCAGGAAACCCGCCGCCGATACCTGGAAGGAGCCCTGCATGTCCAGCAAGGCTGACATAGCGGTCAGTTACGACCTCGATCCGGAATTCTTCCGGCTCTGGCTCGACCGCCGGATGAACTACACCTGCGCCGTCTTCGACGACACCGACGACCTGGACGCCGCGCAGCTCGCCAAGCTCGACATCCTGTACGACTTCGCCCGGATCACCCCGGAGAGCCGGGTGCTCGACATCGGTTGCGGCTGGGGCAACAACCTCACCTACCTCACGCAGGAGCGCGGGGTCGCGCACGCGCACGGCATCACCCTCTCCGAGGCCCAGTACGCCGACATCGTCCGGCGGGACATGCCGGGAGTGACCGTCTCCTGCTCGGACTTCCGTGACTTCGAACCATCGCACACCTTCGACGCGGTGCAGTCCATCTGCATGATCGAACACGTCTGCACCCCGGCGCAGGCCCGTGCGGGCCAGGCCGTCGCACGCTACCGCGAGTACTTCCGTAAGGCATGGACGTGGACCAGCCCCGGCGCCTACTTCGCGCTACAGACCGGACTGCGCGACCGTATGCCACGCCGCCCCGAGGAGGCGCGCGAGTTGCAGTGGCTCAGCCGGACCATCTTCCCCGGCGGTATGACACCGCGCGCCGAGGACCTCATCGTGGCGGTCAGCCCGTACTGGGAGGTCATGCAGTTGCGCACTCGGCGCGAGGACTACGAGCGGACCACCACTCACTGGCGTGCTCGACTGCGCGCCAACGAAATCGAGATTCGCGACCGCTGGGGCAGCGAACTGTTCGAGACCTACGACCGCTACCTGACCTGCTGTGTCAATTCTTTCGCCCGCAGGCACATGTCGCTGTCCCAGTGGTGCTTGCGCCGGATCGATGATCCGGAATGAGGCACCCCTACCGAACCACCGGCCTTACCTCAGGAAAGAGGAACTTCGATGACCGATGACGAACTGCTGGCCCTGCTCGGACGCGGTCTGCGCCAGCTCAATTCCGCCGCGCATCCGACGCTCACCGCGCAATCCGACCTCCACTCGGCGGGGATCGACTCCCTGCAGCTGCTGGAGCTCGTCACCTGGACCGAGAAGGAGCTCGGCATCCGCCTACCGGACGAAAAGCTCTACGCCGTAACCGAAGTCAGCGGACTGTGCGAGCTCATCTCCGCCGAGCTCGCGAACCGGACCGTCGCATGAACCGCGATCTACGCGAATCCTTCCATCGCGAGTACATGACGTTCTTCGAGCACGCCGAGCGGACGCGCCGGTGGAATCCGTTCACCGACATCGACTGGGACGCCGTCGATAGCGCGCCACCCGATCCGCACCTCGCGACCAACGCCGAGACGTTCTGCGGTGTGGAGATGTTCCTGCCCGACTACCTGCAGACGCATCTGGAGCTGTTCGGCCGCGACTACGCTCAGGCCTGGTTCGCCGCGAACTGGGGGTACGAGGAGTCGAAACACTCATTCGCCCTGCGGGAGTACCTGCTTCGCAGCGGTCAGCGCAGCGCGGAGCAACTGCACGACTATGCCGACACGGTCCTGTCCACACGGTGGGAGCGTCCGTACGCGAGCGCCCGGGAGATGCTGGTCTACGGCATGATTCAGGAACTCACCACCTTCGTGGTCTACCGCTCCCAGCGCACGGTGGCGATCGAGACCGGGCACTCGGTGCTCGCCGACATCTACCGGCTCATCGGCCGCGACGAGATGGCGCACACGAAGTTCTATCAGCACATGGTGGCCCTGCATCTCGATGACGATCGGGACGGAACCCTCGCCGACCTGGCACATGTGCTGCGGACGTTCCGGATGCCCGCCGAACAGCTGCTCCCGGATGCCGAGGCGCGCACCGAACTCATGCGTTCGACCGGTATCGACGGTCGGGTCTACCTTCGCGAGATCGTCGCGCCCACGCTCTCCGCATTGCGCCTGACCCGCCATGACCTGCCCGGGCCGCGGCAAGCGCCGCCGGTAGAGCCGTCAGGTCTCGTCCTGCCCGCCCGATCCGAGGAGTGACCGTGTCCGACTCGCGAGTCATCGACCTGTTCGGCGATCCGCTCTTCGACCCGCACGCCCGATACGAACTGGGTGCCGATGATCTGATGCTGCTGACGGTCGAACGAGCGAAGGTATTGCACGAGAGAGGGTTTGTCGGCAGCGAGGCCTGGTGCGGTGGCAGCAGGCAAGAGCGGTTCCCCGACCTGATCCGCACCATGGGGTGGGTCAGCGCCTTCGATATCTCGCTCGTCTCGACCGTCGGCAACCAGCAGCTGGCGGGCAATGCGCTGCTCGCGCACGGCAATCCGGCGCAGGTGGCGGCGCATCGCGATGAGATCGACCGGATGGAGCGGGTTTACGCGTTCGCGGCCACCGAGATCGGGCGGGGAACCAACCTCATGTCTATCGGGACCGAGGTGCACTACCGGCACGCGGAGCGCTCGCTGTACGTCGTGACGCCCTCGGATGACGCGGCGAAGTACTGGATCGGCAACAGCCTGTTCTCCGCGACGCACGCGATGGTCTTGGCCCGCCTGGTGATCGATGGCGTCGATGAGGGGCACCATTGGTTCCGAGTTCCCTTGCGGGCGACCGAAGGCGCGCAGCCATTCCCCGGTGTGCGTATCCGGCGCGCCGATCCGAAGGGTGGGCTGACCGGGAATCAGACGGGCATGATCCATTTCGATCAGTACCGCATTCCGCCGGACGCGCTGCTGAGCGCCTGGGCCCGGATCGACGACAACGGCAGCTACGTGTGCGAGATCCCCAGGCGTGAGCGCTATTTGCGTTGCCTGGGGACGTTCTCACAGGAACGCATCTTCCCGGTGACCGGAGCTGCCGGGGCGATGCGGCGCTGTGCCGCGATCACCCTTCGGTACAGCACGCATCGAGAGTCTTCCGGCAGAACCCTGCTGAGCTTTCCGCATTACCGCGAACGGCTCATGCCCGTCGTCGCCGAGGCGCTTGCCCTGCACCAGCTGACCGAGCTGCTCATCGAGGAGTGGACGAGCCGGTACCCGTCCGAGCCGATCGCCTTGCACGGGCGGGCGCTCTATGGGCTGACCTCGGGCGCCAAGGCGCACGCCTCCTGGGTGACCAACGCGGCTTTGGTTGTGCTGCGGGAGCTTTGCGGTGGGCACGGGTTCCACAGCTACAACGAGATCGTCACCGCGCGGGTGGACGGGGAGATCAATACGACGTTCGGCGGGGACAACACCGTGCTGTGTTACGAGAGCGTTCGCGTCGCCGCGCGGGGCGCGGACACCGTCTCGCCCACCGTTGCCGCGGTCGGTGAGGACGGGTTGAGCTCGGGTGAGCAAGGTGTCGACCTGCTGGAGGCGTTGGCGGAGCGGCTGTTACGGCGCTGGCAGGCGTCGCAGCGGGGCGCGCTGTGCCGACCGCACGTGCACGCGAGTTGTACCGCCCGGTTGCTGCGTCGCTGGACGAATCATTCCCGCGGCGCGGTCGACGATGACGTCCGGCTGCTGCATGTCGTGAGCTGCCTGCTCGGCTTGTCCGACTATCTGGTGGCGGAGGACCTGATCGACGGCGCGGGGATTCGTGGTCTGCTGGCGCAGCGGGCCGCGCTCAGTGACCGGTGCGCCGACCGGCACGCCGAGGTGCTCGACTTGCTGGACGTGCCCGCGGCGCTGCTCGACGTGCCACTGGCACATCCGGACTACGTCCGTCGCACCGTGACCGCCGCCCGCGAAATCGGTGAATCAGGTTAGCTGGCAACTGTTCTCGGAGAGCACGTTCGCACCCGGCAGCATGACGCGCAGCAGCGCGCCGCCGCGGTCGGAGGTCTCGACCGTGATCGTTCCGCCGTGTCGGGCCACGACCTGTTTGACGATCGCCAATCCCAGCCCGGACCCGGGCATGGACCGCGCGGCCGTGCTTCGATAGAAGCGCTCGAAGACCAGTTCTCGCTCGTCGGGCGGAATTCCGGGACCGGCGTCGTGCACCGCGAGTTCCATCAGGCCGGTGCCGGTTTCCCGCATCGCCACGACTACCTCCGCGCCGTCGGGGCTCCATTTGGCGGCATTGTCGAGCACATTGAGTATCGCTCGCTCCATGTCCGCCTCGTGACCGTAGAGGAACCACGGACGCAGCTCGGCGACGAACGTGATGCCGGTGCGGCGCCGGCGCGCGCGTTCCAGCGCCCGCTCGGCGACCTCGCCGACGTCGACCTGCTCGTAGGCCTCCACGGCGACATCCTCCCGCGCCAGATCGACCAAATCGCTGACCAGCGTAGACATTTCCTCGATCTGCGCCAGCACATCCGTGCGCAGGCCGACCATGTCCTCCTCCGGGATCGCGGGTGCGCCAGGACGATACGAGGCGATCAGCAGTTCCATGTTGGTGCGCAACGAGGTCAACGGTGTGCGCAGTTCGTGCCCGGCGTCGGCGACCAGGCGGCGTTGCCGCGCCCGCGATTCCGCCAGCGCGAGCAGCATCGTGTTGAAACTCTCGGTCAGCCTGCCGAGTTCGTCGTCGCCGGTGACCGGGATCGGGGTCAGCTCGCCGGTCCGCGCGATCCGCTCGGTCGCCGAGGTCAATCGCGCGACCGGGCGCAATCCGGTGCGGCCGACGGCGGCTCCGGCGGCGGCAGCCAAAACCACGCCGCTGCCGCCGATCACGAACATCAGCAACGCCAGCCGATCGAGCACGCTTTGCGTCGGCCGCAGCGACTGCCAAATCACTAGAGTCGTACCGGTTTTCATGCGCTGGGCGAGCACCCGCCGGTTATCTCTGGTGCGCAACGAGAACTCGGCCGCACCGCGCGCCACCGCCGACTCCACCTCGCCGATCGGCACCCGCACCTCACGCGGCAGCGCGACCCACTGGTTGGTACCCGGATATTGCAGCGCGATCGACACGTCACTCGAGTACAGGCTGCCCAGCGTCAGCACGAACCGGAAATCCAGCGCGTCCAGATCGCTGTCGATCATCCCCGTGGCCCGCGCCTGCAACTGCTTGTCCACGTCGGCGTACAACGCCCGAGACACCATCGCGTACGCGGCGATCGCCGCCAACGCGACCGCAACCGCCACCACCGTCGCCGCGAGCAACGTCACCCGCCAGCGCAGCGTCACCGAACTCGTCCCCGCCACCTGCCACAGCTCCCGCGCACCCGCCCGCGGTGACACCCCCGCAACCATCGCCTGCCGCGAACTCGCCGACCCGACGGCCCCGTTCCCCCCACGAACCACCTGAATGCGCATGCCTACAAATCTGGCCCCGCCGACTGAGAGACGACTGAGAGCGTCCCGCTGTTCGGTCAGCGAACCGAACCATCGACGCAGGCGCGACGCGGTGTCAGGCTCGGCGGCGGCGAAGCGGACTCGCGGAACCCAGGCCAGGGGGCATTCGACAGAGGGGCGGACATGGGCATCTACACGTTCACGCTGGAGCAGTTCCATATCGACAACACCCGCTCCCGCAACGACGACACCGATACCGTGCAGTTCGGTCTCGCCGCCGGTCGGCGGTCGTTCGGCTCCCAGTCGCACGACGCGGGCGACGTCGACAACGGTGATCACGGTGTCGGCCTGAGCTTTTCGTCGGTCGTGCTGGCCGACGCGGCTACCCCGGCGGTCATCGATTATCAGATATACAACGGCAACACCGGACATTTCGAAGGTGGCCTGGCGGCGATCAGCGATCGCCTCTCGGGCAGGGCGCTCGACTTTTTCGCCGAGGCGGCACAGCCCGGAAACGAAGTCACCGAACTCAACTATCTCGATGTCGGCCAGACCACACCGGACGACTTCAACGCGGCGGACTTCAACGACGCGTCCTGGTTCGACTTCGTCCGGCTGATCAACATCGGCACCTTCTTCTTCCCCGACTGCGACGGTTTCGTCGCGGTCGGCACGGTCGGCATGAACAAACTGGGCTGGGACCGCGCCATCGACGCCGCGGGCGGCACCACATTCCGGAAAACGATCCGCTACCCGGGCTCGGACTCGAATGCCGGTTGCGGCAGCAACTCCGACTACACGGTCACCTGGTCGGTGACCAGGCAGCGCGCGGTCGGACCGAGCCTGCGCGGGTTCCTGCGCGAGCACGGCCTCGGCGCGGCGGGCGGCTTACGCGCGCTGGGGCCGGACAAACGGATGAGCGTTCGACAACTGATGAGCTGAGGGGACAGGGATGGCCGTCTATCGATTCACGCTGGAGCAGTTCCATATCGACAACACCCGCTCGCGCAACGACGACACCGACACGGTGCAGTTCGGCGTGCGGGCCGGGAATCGGCCGGTAGGGTCGCGATCGTATGACGCGGGCGACGTCGACAACGGTGACCATGGTGTCGGACTGACCTTCACCGCGGCGATCGCCGACCCGGCGACACCCGTCGCGTTCAGCTATCAGATCTACAACGGCGAACTCGGCGAACTGCCGAAAGACCTTGCCGCCGCCAACGATCAGTCGCTCACCACGGCGATCGACGCCATGCGCGGATCCGCCGCCGAGCCCGACGGAGCGGTCGAATACCCCGCGGGCAGCGCACTCGACGGCAGCGGCATCGGCTTCTTGGATTTCTCCTGGCTCAACGTCATAAACGACATCTACCGTCTCGGCCAGTTCCTGTTTCCCAACTGCGACGGCTTCGTCGCCGCGGGCACCGTCGGCAAGAACAAGACAGGCTGGGACCGGGCCATCGATGTCGCGGGCGGGACCACCTACCGACAGACCATCCGCTACCCCGGCTACGACTCGCGCGCCGGCTGCGGCAGCAACTCCGACTACACCGTCACCTGGTCGGTAACCCGCAGCCGGGCCAACGGCCCCAGTCTGCGCGCCTTCCTCCGCGCGAACAACCTCACCCGCACCCCGGGCATCCGCTCACTCGCACCCGGCGAACCGCTGCGACTCCGCCAGCTCATGCACTGAGAACCCTATCGCTGATATCCCGATACCCTTGCGGGTCGTACGAATCACGACGGTAGGGTCTTGACCACCGGTGAAACGGCGGGCGACGGGGAGGATCGCGATGCGGCTGGCATCGAACAAGGCGCAGGCGCCGCGGCACGGTGGGCCGTTGGCACGCTTGGTCGCAACGGTGTTTCTGCTGGCCGCAACGATATTCGCCGGCGCCTGCGCCGCGGAGCCTGCCCGAGAACCCGCGGACCCGGTCGATGCCGTTCAGTGGGAGCGGCTGATCTGGCAGCCGTGTGGCGAGCAGGGGGCGGAGTGCGCCACGCTACGGGTGCCGTTGGATTGGGGTGTGCCGGAAGGGGAACGGATCACGCTCGCGCTTGCTCGCCAACCCGCACGCCGGGCCGAGCAGCGAGTCGGGTCGGTGTTTTTCAATCCGGGTGGCCCGGGCGGCCCGGCGGTGCTGATGGTGCGGGACTATCCCGACCGCTTTCGGGACGAGTTGCGTGATCGGTTCGACCTCATCGGCCTCGACCCGCGGGGCGTCGGCGAAAGCCGTCCGGCCATCACCTGTCCGATCGCACCGACCAGCCCGACGGTGCGCGTGTTCCCCTCCAGCGCTGCGGAATTCGACGCGTTGGCGGCCTACAACCGAGCTGTCGGCGCCGAATGCCTGCGGGCGACCGGTCCGCTGCTCGAGCATGTCGACTCGATCAGCGCGGCCCGCGATCTCGAAGCGGCGCGGCGCGCGCTCGGCGGGGACAAGCTCAACTGGCTCGGCCTGTCCTACGGCACCTTGCTCGGTGCGACGTACGCCCACCTGTACCCGGGCAACATTCGAGCCGCGGTGCTCGACGGACCGGTAGACCACGCGATCTCGGCAGGGCAGTTCTTTCTCGACGAAACCCGCAGCGCCGAAGACAGTTTCGCGGGATTCCTCGACTGGTGCAGAGCCGACCCCGGTTGCGCACTGCACGACCGCGATGCCGCCACCGACTACCGCGGTCTGCTCGACCGAGCCGAACGGCAACCGGTGCCCGCCAGGGACAATCCGGAGGGCCTGACCGCAAGCCAGATCGGCACTGGCGCTTACGGATTGCTGAGCTGGCGCCGGACGTGGCCGCAATTGGCCGAGGCGATCGCCGCCGCGGTGTCGAACACACCGGATGCTTCCGGCTTCGCCGAACCCGGCGGAGCCGACGCCGGCGCCGCGGCCTACCGCACCATCATGTGCCACGACTTTCCCGCCGACGTCCGCGATTTCACCGACCTGGCGGCCCGGATCGACACCGCCCGGCGCGCGGCCCCGCTGACCCGCGCCCACGTCGAGGGCGCGGACGTGCAAGGCGGTTGCATCGGGTGGCCGGTCACGGCCGCCAACCCGCCCTCTCCCGTCGAGGTACGCGGCGCACCGCCGATCATGATCGTCGCGGGCACCCACGATCCGGCGACCCCGCTGCCGTGGGGCGAAGCACTGGCGAGGCGGATCCAGGGATCGTTCCTGGTGACCTGGGACGGCTATGGCCACACCGCCTACCTCAACGACGTCGAGACCACCCGCCGGGAAATCGAGTACCTGATCGATCCGCCTGCGCCACGATGACATTCACCGGCCCGGTCACGAACGACCGAGCCGGTGAATGTGTGGTGGCGGCAATCAGCGAACCGGACTGGTCTGCGATTGCTTGTAGGGCGCGCCGGACAGTTGGGCGGCGGTGGTGAACGACTTCTTCATCTGTGGCCAGAGGGTGCTGTCCACGCAGGTGTAGCGCGGCATGAAGCCACCGCACGTTCCGCCGTTCGGGCCGACCTCGATAGTGAAGCTGGCCAGTCCGAGCGCACCGTGCGCCTGGTCGTCGGTGGTGCCCCAGGTCGAGTAGCCGACGGTCTCCTCATCGGTGCCGACGGTGAAGCCGGCGGGCACGACCTTCTTGATCAAGGCGCGCAACTGTTCCCGGTTCTTCGGCGTCGCGGCGGTCGGAATGATCCCGTATTGCCCGTAGGAATGCAGATCGATCACCACGCCCTTGGCGGTATCCGGGACGTCGGGACTGCCGGCCGGGCGCTGGTTGGTGAACAGCTTCGCGTAAAGGCTTTGAATCGCTTGGGTTTCCGGCTCCGAGGCGGCGCGCGGACCCTGGAAGGTCTGCGAGCAGGGGTTGCGCGAGTCGCCGCCCCAGCGGACGGTGAAGTTGCGGTTCAGGTCGACACCGGGACCGTTGCCGGACCCGTCGACGACCGAGCAGGACGACGGCGTCTGGCTGTTGTCGACGTTCTTGCGCTGCATCTTCGGCCGGTTGCCGCCGCTGGCCACCACGTCGACACCATCCGGGTTGGTCACCGGCACCACCCAGACCTCGGTGTTGTCCAGAATCGACGTCGCCGTGCTGTCGGTGCCGTATCCGTTGGCGAGATAGTCGATCCAGCGCCAGGCGATTTCACCGGTCGCCAGTTCGCGGGCGTGAATCTGCGCGGTCAGCAGGAAACGCGGCTTGGTCGAGGTGGGCGACAGGGCGCAGCCATTCGGCGCGAGCGTCGTTTTCGCCGAGACCTTTTCCTGGTCGGTCGCCTGCTTCGCGATTCCGGTCAGGCAGATGACGTTCATGGTGCTGCCGCCGGAACCCCGGCCGGCCAGCCAGGTTTTGCCGATATCGTGCACCTGCGCGATTCCGGGGTACTTGGCGGCGACGTCGCGGGTATGTTTCAGCATTTCCGCCGAGGTGTGATATCCGCCGTAGTACGACTTGTTCGCCTCCGGGGCGCGCAACTCCCCCGGCGCCGACTTGTATACCGGCTCCCGCTTCGACGGCTTCAGGCCCTTGTCCCGCAGCGCCTGCGCGCCCGCCTCGTCGACCGCGATGGTCACCTTGCCCGGGCCTGCGGGAACCATCTCGATTCCGGCGCCTTCGATGATGTCGCGCTGCGCTTTCGACGGGACCGAGACATCCCAGTAGTACGGGGTGTCATCGGCGGCGTGCGCGATCATCGGTTGCAGCGCAACCGTCGAGAAACCGCCGACGACCACGGCGCTGATACAGGCGAGCAATTTCCGAGATCTGCTCATGGACTTCCCTTGTCTCTCGCGCCACTGGCCGGCAACATATTTCGCGGCGTGGCGTTGTTCGATGCGGGCCATGTCGGCTCCTCCGCAGGGACGGGTGAATTCCCTATGGGCGGAGATTAAGCCTCTCCGTCGGCCCGGTGAAGCCCCAGTCGAAGTGGGGAAAAGGGTTGTCCGCGTTTACCTGTCCAGCGCCGCTTCGAACAGCGGCCAGGAGTTGTGCAGATCCTGTTGCCAGTAGCCCCAGGAATGGGTGCCGGACGGACGGATTTCGAACGTCGCCGGAATGTTCAGCTCCCGGAAGCGGTCCCGGAGCTGCAGCGTGCACCCGCTGGTGATCGCCTCCAGCAGCGCGCCGCTGGTGAGCTGGCCGACGAGTTTGCCTGCGTCGCCACGGGTTTGGTCGAGCGTGTCGAGTGGTCCTGGTTGTCCGGTGCCGGTGCTGATGTAGAGGGTGGTGTGGTGGAGGTCTTGGGCGTGGAGGTAGGGGTCGTTGGCGGCCCA
>NZ_JBHTUR010000005.1:0-578661 GCF_042793755.1 Nocardia sp. NPDC056564 | reverse complement strand
CCACCCTCATCCCCACCCTCCCCGACCCCAACACCCTCGCCCCCGCCACCCACACCACACCCACCGGAAACAACAACGAAACCAGCGGAAACGACCACCACAACGGCGGAACCGGCGGCGGCAACGGCGATAGCGGCGGAGGTTCGAGTAAGGGTAGCGGCGATGGTAAGGGCGACGGAAAAGAAAGCGGCGCAAGCAAACCCGGCGGCGGGAGCGGCGGAAAGAGCGGCTCGGGGAAGAGTCCACACTCCAGCGCTGGCGCAGGCCCGTCCCCGACCGGGCGCCCGGGTCCTACACCCGGCAACTCCCCTGGCGGCGCCACCGGCCCGCTCGGCGACTCCACCGGACCGCTGTCAACCCTGGCAAACATGTTGCAGCAGTTGAATTCCGGTGCCCTACTCGGCCCATCGGGCGCCTCCGGCCCGTGGGGTGCGTCCGGCCCCTGGAGCGCGTCCGGTCCATCCGGCCCCTTCGGCCTCAACGTCTCTCCCGCCAGCGCCGGGGGTGGCTCGGCCGGCGCAGGCGGCAGTTCGACCAAGGCAGGCGTTCCCTCAACCCCCTTGGACGACAAGCTGTTTCCCCGCGCGGACGCCTCCGGGGCGGCCAAGACAGAGACGGAGGTCGCCCGGGCGGGCATAGCGCCGTCGGCCGCGATGCCCATGGGCGGCGGCTACCCGATGGGCGGCGGCATGGGTGGCGGCATGGGCGGCGCACAGGGCGGCCAACCTCAGCAGCAACGCAAACGCGCGGCCTACCTCGACGGCCCGGAACACCTGGACGAAGCGGTCGGCGAGGATCCGCTGTCGGTCCGGCCCGTCATAGACCGCTGAGGCAGCCCCACCCTCCGAGCCGAATGTGAGCCCCGGCCATGCGTTTTCATGTCGTCAACCTGCCCAACACGCAGACCACCAAGCACTATCAGCCCTGTGCCTACACCCAGAAGAACCGACGCTTCGCCGAAATGATGACGAACCTGGGCCATGAGGTATTCCTGTACGGCGGCGAGGAAAACACCGCGACCTGCACCGAATTCGTCACCATCGTGACCAAGGCCGAGCAGGCCGAGTGGTTCCGCGGCAACGACCTGTACAAGGAACTCAACAATCTGACCTGGGATCCCTACGAGCCGCACTGGCTGACCTCCAACGAACGCGCGGTCACCGAGATCGCCAAGCGCCGCCAGGAACGCGATTTCATCTGCGTACTCGGCGGCGGCAGCCAGAAACCTATCGCGGACATGTTCCCCGAGCTCATGACCGTCGAATTCGGCATCGGTTACAGCGGCGTGTTCGCCAAGTATCGTGTCTTCGAGAGCTACGCCTGGATGCACGCCGTATACGGTTCGCGCACAACGGTTCCCGGCGTGATGAGCGCCCGAGGCGCGTTCTATGACGCGGTGATCCCGAATTACTATGAAGTGGAGGACTTTCCGTTCTCCGCCGAGAAGGACGACTACTTCCTGTTCATCGGCCGCCTGGTCGAGGCGAAGGGCATCCAGATCGCCATCGAGACCTGTCAGCGGTTGGGGGTGAAGCTCGTGGTGGCGGGTGCGGGCGAGCCGCCGTCCGCCGACGTCGCCGAGTATGTCGGCGTGGTCGATCACGTGCGCCGTGGTGAACTGATGTCGCGTGCGCGTGGGGTTTTCGTGCCATCGCTTTATCTGGAGCCGTTCGGCGGCGTACACGCCGAGGCGATGCTGTGCGGCACTCCGGTCATCACCACCGACTGGGGCGTGTTCACCGAGACCGTGCAGCAAGGCGTGCAGGGCTATCGATGCCGGAACCTCCAGGAGTTCTGCACTGCCGCAGAAGCGGTGGACAAACTCGACTACCAGGGGATCCGCGACTACGCGATCTCCAAGTTCTCGACCGATGTCGTTGCTCCCCAATATGAGGCGTATTTCGAACGCCTGCACACTCTTTGGGGTGACGGCTGGTACGCCGCGTAAGGAGATGGGTATGACGACAGCACCGCACAGCGCCGACGCGCGGCCACCTGCACGACGGAACCTGGTGGTACTTCGGGCCGGTGACGCGTCGTTGCACACCGAATGGCTCGCGGGACCACATCCACGGACTTGGGACCTGGTGATCAGCTACTTCGGTGACGACCCGCACCGATTCCGCACCGACAGTGTGCTCCGCCTGGACCGCAAAGGGCCGAAATGGCCTGCCCTGCATCATGTCCTGACGGTCGATCTGGCCGAGACGCTGGCCGAGTACGACTACGTCTGGCTCCCCGACGACGATCTCGCCACCGATACCTACACCATCAACGAACTGTTCGAATACGCCGCGCAGTACCGCCTTTCGCTCGCTCAGCCCGCGCTCACCGAGGACAGTTTCTACACGCACGAAATCACCCTGGTAGATCGCCGGTTCGAGCTTCGATACACGAATTTCGTCGAGATCATGGCACCGTGCTTCAGCCGGGAGTTCCTGGCCCGCTGCCTGCCGACCTTCGATGCCACCCAAACCGGTTGGGGCCTGGACTTCCATTGGCCGCGGTTCGCCCCGGACACCTCGTCGATCGCCATCGTCGACGCGGTCACGGTCCGGCACACCCGTCCGGTCGGCGGGCCGAATCTGACAGCGGCGCGGGCGGCCGGGGTGAATCCCCTGACGGAGTACCACGATTACCTGATCTCGCAGGGGATCGACGACCTCTCGACGCGGATGTTCCGGGGAGTCGGCGCCGACAGGCGAGCACGGGCCGCGGAACCGACGGCGATCTGCGTCAGCATCGACGCACCGTATCCCGGCCTGACGACCTGGTTGAAACACCATGTGGCACACGCGGATCTGATCATCGTCCATACCGATGATCCGGTCGTGCGCGCCACCGTCGATGGGCTGCGCGGCGAACGGCCCGTGCTTGTCTGTGATCGCGCCCTGGACAACGGCGACGGCGAGGACCAAGAGATGGCCGATATCCGTTGCGCCGTCGCGACCGCGCTCGCCGCCGGCATGACCTGGCTGCTTCCGCTGGGCCCCGAGGAACTGTTCTATGACGACGGTCGCAGGCGCTGGCAGATTCCCGATGCGGGTCAGGTGACTTTCCTCGGTCACGAAGCGGTCCCCGTCGGCCGCACGGTGGTCGATCCGTTCCACGAGTGCACGGTGTTCCGGGTCAGCGGCCGGTCGCCATTTCTGGACACACCGGCCAATCGCAGCGCTGTCCGCCTCGGTCCGCATGTCGAGCCGGTTGACCGGCACGGATTCACCGGCTTCACCCAGCCCGGCGCGCTGGTCACCGCACCGCTGATCTTGCACTACCCGTACCCGAGCTTCGAGAGTTGGCTGGCCCGTGCGGCGGCCGCAGCCGAGAGCGGTGGCACCCTGGCACTGAACTTCGCCCACTACTCGCGCGAACTATTGCAGGTAGCGGTCGCCCACGATCGGCTCGACGGCGCCCGCGCCTGCTTCCAAGCCGGCATTCCCTCGGACGGGATGATCGACCGCATGGTGCGCGCCGGCGAACTCATGCGCGCGTACCCGACGCGAGGATTGCCCTACGCTGTGGCGAATCGTGCAGCGCCAGTACATACTTCGGCCTAGCCCGGAAAATCGGTTCCTGTTCGCGGTGGTTGTTCGTACCGTGGGCCAATGGATTGCGTAGCGGTCAGGCCCATGCAGGCGGACGACTTGCCCGGTGCGGAACGCACCTCCGCCGCGGTATTCCTGGACAGTGAGCGGCGCGATCGCCGGGTCAGCGAGCCCGAACCCGAACCTCGATCGGAAGGTGCCGCCGAGCGGTGGATCGACCGCATGCGCTACTTCCTCGGGGTCGACCCGCACGGTTGCTGGGTTGCGGCCGACGGTGCGCAGATCGTCGGATTCGCGGTCGCGCAGAACCGCGATCGACTGTGGTACTTGGCGACCTACGGGGTTCTGTCGAGCAGGCAGGGTCGCGGCATCGGGAAACGGCTACTCGACGCCGTACTGACCCACGCCGACGGTCGCCAGGGAATGTTCTCCTCCTCCGTGCATCCCGGGGCCACCCGGCGCTACCGGTTGGCCGGGTTCTCGCTGCACCCGCAGATGCGCATGATCGGCACCGTCGATCGCACCAAGCTCGCGGCGGTGACCGGGCTGTCCGAGGGGTCGGGCGACGATATCGACTGGATGAATCAGCTGGACCGGCGGCTCCGCGGGGCCGGCCACGGGCACGATCACCAGTACCTGCTGGCCGGCCACCGCCTGGTCGTATCCCGGGCAGGGCCGGGCTACGTCTACCTGGACGAGCGAGGGCGACCGGCCCTGCTTGCCGCCGCCGAGCAGCGGACCGCGGAAAAGCTCCTGTGGGAAGCACTCGCCTCCGCGCGTGCAGAGACGCTCGTCAACTGCATCACCACCGCGAACGAGTGGGCGATCGATGTCGGCTTGGCCGCCGGACTTCAGCTCGGCCAAGAAGGGTATCTCGCCGTTCGTGGCATGCCGACGCCAGCGCCCTACCTGGCCAGCGGGCAGTTCCTCTGACGCGCAGCGTCGTGTCGCCGGACGGGTTTTCGGGTAAGTGGAACTGTGTGATGTCCTAGAGTTTGGGCAAGCGTGCGTTACGAGATCCGCGACGATGGGTGACGTTCGATGGGCGAGCATGCACACAAGGTGAGAAACGATGGGACGTTCCGCAATGCGTTGAACGGGGCGGCTGATCCCTTTCTGACCTATTACGCGGGGAACTACTATCTTTCGACCAGCCAGAACACAGCGTTGCGGATCTGGCAGGCCGAGTCGCTGGGCGATCTGGCTGTGGCACAGGCGAATACGGTGTGGTGTGATTCGAACCCCGCGCGTAATCAAGACATGTGGGCGCCGTCTTTCCGGCTGCTCGACGGACATTGGTATTTCTACTACAGCGCCGGTGACGGCAGCCGGGACGGTCATCGGCTTTACGTCTTGCAGTCCGAGGGCTTGGATCCGTTGGGCCCGTACAGCTTCGCGGGCCAGCTGGGTGCGCCCGACGTGTGGTCCATCGATCCGGAACTGCTCCAGCTCGGCGACCAGCTCTACCTGTTGTGGAGCGGGCCGAACAACCTCCTGTACATCGCCCCGATGAGCGACCCGGTCACCGTGTCGGGCCGCGCCGTCTACCTGCCGTCCGCCGGCGGATGCGACGAAGTACGCGAGGCCCCGACAACGATCCAGCGCAACGGCACGACCTACCTGGTCTACTCCACCTGCGACACCGGCAAACCGGACTACCAACTATGGATGCATTCCCTCCCGCCCGGCGCGGACCCCCTCGTCCCCGCCAACTGGCACCAGCACCCCACCGCGCTGTTCACCCGCAACGACCCCGCCGGCGTCTTCGGCCCCGGCTCCAACGGATTCTTCCAAAGCCCGGACGGCACCGAAGACTGGATCGTCTACCACGCCAAAGACACCAGCGAATACACCTATAACCGCCGCACCACCCGAGCCCAAAAGTTCACCTGGAACCCCGACGGCACCCCCGATCTCGGAAGCCCCCTCCCCCTGGACACCGACATCCCCCTCCCCTCCGGCGATCCCCGCGCGTCGAATACCACCGACGACCGAGCATGAGCACCGACACCGAGCCGACCAAAAGACACCTTGCGCAAGGTTCCGAACGTCGCGACCGTGCAAGGTCCGCCACCTGAACACCGACCTGCCGGAGTCGATTCCGAAGCCGAAATAGCTTGTGGCTCAGTGAGATATCGCGGGGAGAAGTATCGGCCTGATCATTCGGCCTCCGCCCTTGCAGGTCCGACGAGCAGAACGGTAGGGTCTGTCCGGCAACAGCGGGGGCGACCAATGGCTACTGGCCCTCGCTGGTTGATTCCGCGTGGAACCGGCGAAGGGGGAATGGTGGCCACCAGAGTCCACGACAACCGTCGGAAGCCAAAGACTTCGGCCAACTTCTACGACAGATCCCGCCGCACTGAACGGCAAGCGGCATGAACCTCCGGCGTCTACTGGGAATTTCGGCGATGGTAGCTCTGGTTTCCGGTTGCGGATCGCTTTCACGTCCGCATCCCGAGAAGTATGAGTATCCGGACAACAGTCACACTATCCAGGCGTTGTGTGACGCTACGAAGCAGTTTTTCGCAGCTCGAGCCGGTACCGCTGATCTGAAGACCAGCGTCGGCGTTGGTGGAAAAGCGTTGAGCGACAAGATCGGTAGCGGCAACGGGTGCGTCTACGAGGCTAACGGCGGGTCCGCGTCTTCTTCGTCGCTCGGATATGTTTCGTTGTTCGGTGTTGCGTTCGGTGGTAGTACCGTGACCGAGCCCCCTTCTACGACAACGGATTACCCGACCAAGGTGCGCACCGTGGATGGCGTGCAGGTCAAAGTGGTCACCGAGCCGCTGCCCAAGGGGGGCGATCCTGCCGCCACACCGCTTGACGTCGAACTTATTGCCACGATCGACGGTTGGAAAGGCGAACTCCATTTCAGCGCGACTGAAGACCAGATGTCGCGGGATGATCGACTCACACAGGCGGGTGCGCGAGCACTGGTGGACATGATTGGCGCGCTCAAGGATTGAGTTGTCAGGAGATCTTGCGGCGGTAGGTGAGCATGGCGAGGGAATAGGCTGCGGCGAGGATGGCTAGGGACCAGGTCAGGGCGATCCAGGTGTCGGCGCTTGCTGGTTGTTCGGTGAGTAGGTCTCGGACGGCGTTGACGATGTAGGTGACGGGCTGGTTTTCGGCGAAGGCTCGGACGGGGGCGGGCATGGAGGCGGTGGGGACGAAGGCCGAGCTGATGAACGGTAGGAAGATCAGGGGGTAGGAGAAGGCGCTGGCGCCGTCGGCGGTTTTCGCGGTGAGGCCGGGGATTACGGCGATCCAGGTCAGGGCGAGGGTGAACAGGATCAGGATGCCGGCTACCGCGAGCCAGGCCAGCACGCCGGCTCCGGAGCGGAAGCCCATGAGCAGGGCGACGAGCACGACGACCACGATCGAGATCAGGTTGGCGACGAGCGAGGTCAGCACGTGCGCCCACAGTACCGATGAGCGCGCGATCGGCATGGATTGGAAGCGCTCGAAGATGCCGCCCTTCATGTCCAGGAAGAGCCGAAACGCGGTGTAGGAGATGCCCGATGCGATGGTGATGAGCAGGATGCCGGGCAGCAGATAGTTCACGTACGAATCGGAGCCGGTGTTGATCGCGCCGCCGAATACGTAGACGAACAGGAGCATGAAGGCGATCGGCATGATCGTGGTCGTGATGATGGTGTCCGCGCTGCGCGTGATGTGACGCAGGGACCGGCCGAGCAGGGTGGCGGTGTCGCCGAAGAAGTGCGTGGTCATGATTGTTCCTTGGTCACGGCGTCGGCGCCGACGAGGGAGAGGAAGACGTCTTCGAGAGTCGGCTGCTTCTCGATGTATTCGACCTTGGCGGGCGGGAGCAGTTGCTTGAGTTCGGCGAGCGTGCCGTTGACGATGATTCGCCCCTTGTGCAGGATGGCGATCCGATCGGCGAGTTGTTCGGCCTCGTCCAGGTATTGGGTGGTGAGCAGGACCGTCGTGCCGTGGCCCGCGAGCTCCTTCACCGCTTCCCACACCTCGAGGCGCGCCTGCGGGTCCAGGCCGGTGGTGGGTTCGTCCAAGAAGATGATCGGTGGGTCGCCGATGAGGCTCATGGCGATGTCGAGGCGGCGGCGCATGCCGCCGGAATAGGTCGCGACCTTTCGAGTAGCCGCGTCGGCCAAAGAGAAACGGGCGAGCAGGTTGTCGGCGATCGCGCGCGGGTTATCCAGATGGCGCAGCTTGGCAACCAGTACGAGATTCTCCCGGCCGCTGAGGATTTCGTCGACGGCGGCGAATTGGCCGGTGAGGCTGAAGGATTCGCGCACATTCGCGGGTTGGGTGGCGACATCGAAGCCGTTGACGACGGCGGTGCCCGCGTCAGCTTTGAGCAGTGTGGCGAGGATGCGGATGACGGTGGTCTTGCCGGCGCCGTTCGAGCCGAGCAAGGCGAAGATGCTGCCGCGTTCGACCTCGAAGTCCACGCCGCGCAACACATTCAGATCCTTGTAGGACTTTTCCAGTCCCTGTACGCGGATGGGTGGAGCTTGCCGTGTGGTCATCGGACATCCCCGCCCGCATGACCCAGCACGGTGCCGGTCGAGATGGGATTGGTGTGTTGAACGTTCATGTGATCACCCTTTTCGGGTTGCGACGCAGTATCTATACGTAGATGTATACGTAGACACTATAGGTATAGATATACGTACAAACAAGTGGCAGTTTTGTGCGAATCGAGCGTTCGCGGTGACATGGTGAGCGGGCGCGGCGAGTGATACTCAGCCGCAGTTCAGAGACTTATCGAGCGCCACAGAGGACGCGTTCCACATCCGCGAGGTAGTCGAGCAGATCGCTGACTTCATCCAGCCGGACGCCCGCCCCGAGCAGTGCGCGGACTTGCACCAGCCGCAGCACCGCGGCCGGCCGGTACCGGCGAGCACCGACGTTGTCGCATTCCGGTTCATCGACCAAGCCGTGCCGGTGATAGTCCCGCAGCGTGGCCACCGTGACCCCGGCGAACGCCGCCGCCCGCTCGATCGCGAACCCATCCGGCACGATATTCGTTGCCCCGCAGCACATCTCCGAGATATGCGGGTGCCCCGCCGGCATCGGCGCTACCCCGTCTCGCCGGCGGCATGCTCGATAGCGGTGATCAGCCGTCGCTGCTCCCGGCTGATCCAGGACTCCTCCTGATAGTTCCGCGCGAACACCTCGATGAACTCCACCGGATCCTGGCCGACGATTTCGCGGATCGGAGTTCCGTCCGCCGCGCCCTGCTCGAACAGGTCGAGCAGGTCCTCGAACAGCGAGACGCCGCCGCCGTGCCCGAAATAGTTCACGTACCGTTCGAACGCGTCGACGGCCGTATGGTATGGAGCGGGAAGCTGTTTCACCCGCGCCTTGTATTGCCACCAGCGCCGCTTCTCGCCGAGATCGCCGATCACCTTTTCGATGAACATGATCACTTGCCTCCTTCATGAAGTTGTTCGAGCCGTTCCGCGAGGAATCGCCAGGTGCTCCAGAACTCGTCGAGGTATTCCCGCCCTTGCGCATTGAGCGAATACACCTTGCGCGGCGGCCCCTTCTCCGACGGGATCTTCTCCACGTCGACCAGGTCCTTCTTCTCGATCCGGACGAGCAGGGCGTAGATGGTCCCCTCGGCGATGTCGACGAATCCCTGCTCGCGCAGCCACGCCGTGATCTCGTATCCGTACGCCGAGCGCCCGGACAGAATCGCCAGGACGATGCCCTCCAGCGTGCCCTTGAGCATCTCGGTCATCTGTTTGCCCACGGATCACCTCCCACTACTCAATGTCACTTACTACTGGTAGATAGTAACACTGAATAGCGCCGAGACAAGCGGGGAGCGAGCGATCGCCGCACGGGCCGTACGGGCCGTGCGGCGACTACTGCCGGATCAGTTGGCGCCCTGCGGGATTCATTCCGTCGGACTGGATGATCACGGCCGGACGGGCGTGCACCTGTTCGACGGCGCGCCGGCGCAGCTGGGCTCGGTCCTGTTTTCCGTTGCAGGTCAACGGGATTCGGCGGGTGCGCACGAATCGGCCGGGCACCGATGCCGGGGGCAGTTGCCGGCCGAGGCAGGCGCGCAGGCGGCGGAACAGGGCTTCCGGATCGCGTTCGGTATCGGCGGGTTGAATCCAGGCGACCATGGTGGTGTCGCCGTCGACGTCGACCGCGACCACCACGGCGGCGGCGACCCCGGGATCCGCGAGCAGCCGCCGCTCGATCTCGCCCGGCTCGATTCGCTGTCCGCGAATGGTCACCTGGTCGTCGACGCCGCCCAGGTACTCCAGCTCGCCGTCGACCAGACGCACTCGGTCACCGGTTCGGTAGAACCGCGGCACGGACGACCCTTCGGGCGCTGCGACGAACGCGCGCGCGGTCAGGTCGGGGCGGTTGAGATACCCGGCGGCCACGGGGACGCCGCCGATATGCAGCTCACCCTCGTCGCCCGGGCAAACCGGCAGCCCGTCGGCGTCGAGCACACTCAGCACACAGTTGTCGATCGGCCTGCCGATGTAGACCGCGTCGATCTGCGCCGGGTCGCTCGGACAGGTCCAGGCCGTGACGTCGATCGCGGCCTCGGCCGGGCCGTACAGATTGTGCAGCGCGGCGGGCAGCGTCGCGACGAACTCCCTGGCCACCGGCACCGGGAGCGGCTCACCACCGCAGAACACGTGCCGCAACGACGTACACCGGGCGGCGTCCGGCCACCGCAGGAACTCCCGCAGCATGGACGGGACGAAATGACAGATGGTGATCCGGTGCCGCACGATGGCCTGCGCGACCGCGACCGGGTCGCGGTGTTCCGCCGACGCGAGGAAGACGCACCGCGCGCCGGCGATCAGCGGTAACAGCAACTCCCAGCCGGAGACGTCGACCGAGACCGGCGTCTTCTGCAAGATCCGGTCATCGGCGCCGACCCCGTAGGTCTCGCGCATCCATTCCAGCCGATTGCCCAGCGCGCGACCGGATACGACGACCCCTTTCGGGGCGCCCGTCGACCCCGAGGTGAACAGCACGTAGGCGGGTTGATCGGCCGGCACCTCCGGCAGCGGGTCCGGTTCGTCCGCCTCGGACTCCCTGGGCAGATCCAGCGCCCGCAACCCGCATTCGACGACCGATTCCCTGCCGCTGCCGGTCACCAAAGCCACTGCGCAGTCGGCGATCTCGGTGACCTGCCGCATCCGCGCGGTGGACGCGCCCGGATCGACCAGCAGATACGGCAGCCCCGCCTTGAGCACACCGAGTAGGGCGACGAGCAGCGCGGAGCTACGCGGCATCGCGATCGCGACCGTCCGCCCGCGCGGGGCGCTCGTGCGAAGCAGCCGGGCGACGCGATCGGATCGCAACTCCAGTTCGCGATAGGTCAGCTCGCCGCAGCCGTCGACGGCCGCGATCGCCCCCGGCGCCCGCGTCGACGCCGCCCGGACCAGACCCGGGATGCCGTGCCGGAAACTCCGCTCGACGGTTCGACCGCGCAGCTCCAGCGCCGCCACCGAGTATTGCTCGTGCAACAAGACCTCCACGCTCCCACTCAGTCCCTCGATGATCACGGTAGGCCGCCGAATCCCCCGGACATACGGCCCTGACGCAACCTTTACGAGGGTGGAGACGGCGGTCACGTGATCGGCGCGGGCGCGCCTCGGTGCGGTCAGTCGGTCAGGCGCAGCCAGGCCCTGGCGAGCGCGTCGTGGCCGGCCACGGTCGGGTGGACGCCGTCTGCGGACCAGTATTCCGGTCCGGTGGTCGCGGCGAGTTCAGCGAACATGGTGTCGGCCGGAATCAGATGAGCGTCGTAGGCCTCCGCGAGTTCGTGCACCGCCTGGATCTTGGGGTCGAGGTCGGCGCGCCACTGCTTGCGTTCCTCCGGCCCGACGAACGTGGCGCCTGCCTCGACGACGCCGTCGATGGGCAACAGGAACGGTTCGATGAGGATCAGCTGGGTGCCCGCCGCGGCAAGCGGGGCGAGCAGGCGATAGTAGCCCGCCCGGAATTCTTCCGCGGAGATCACGTAGCCGTCCGGATCCATTGTGTGCCAACCCATGTCGTTGACGCCGACGAGGATCGAGACGACGTCCGGGTGGGCGTCGAGTACGTCTGTCTGCCAGCGGGTTTCGAGATCCATCACCTTGTCGCCGGCGTTGGCGGTGTTCAGCCAGGCGATGGGGCGCTCCGGGTGGCGGAAGCACCATTCGCCCGCGACCCGCACCGGGTAGACGCAGCCGACCCCGTCCGCACTGATCGGTCTGCGAAGGTCGGTGATCGAATCGCCGGTGAACATCACGGTGGCCCCTGGACGGAGGGTGATCGTCATTTCCTGCTTCCTATCCTTCTCGACTCTCAGTGCGCGGCAACGAGTTCCGCGTCGGCCAGCGGGAGCGGACCGCTGCGGAAGAGCAGCGCGGCCAAGGCCGCGGCGCAGAGGAAGACCGCCGCGGCGACCCAGAACACCAGGTGGTAGCCGGCCAGGGTGGCTTCGGCGATCGTGGCGGGCTGGGCCGCGGTCGCAGGATGGTCGGCGAGATAGTTCGCGATGACCGTCGTGGCGAGCGAACTGAACACCGCGGTGCCGAGCGATCCTCCGATCTGCTGGGCGGTGGTCACCAGGGCGGCCGCCACGCCGGCGTCGTGCGGGTGGACTCCGCTGGTCGCGGCGTTCTGCACGGGGCCGAAGATCAAGCCGAAGCCGACGCCGGTGACGATCAGCGCGGGCAGAACGGCACCGGCATAGCTGGAGTCGGTGTGGATGCCGGTGAGGATCGCCATGCCGATCGCGGCGAGCACGCAGCCGATCGGGACCAGCGGCCGAGGTCCGGTGCGCGGCAACAGCACTGCGCCGGAGAAGACCGCGCCCACCATGACCGACACGATCATCGGCAGGAACGCGACGCCGGTCAGGAACGGGGTGAACCCCAGCATGCTCTGCAGGTAGTAGGTGAGGAACAGGAAGACGGCGAACATGCCGATGCCGGAGATCCCGAGGGACAGATACGCCGCACCGCGAACCCGGTCCAGAATCACCCGCAACGGCAGCAGCGGATGTTCGGTGCGGAGTTCGATCAGGGCGAAGGCGGCGACGAGCGCGACACCGGCGATCACCGAGCCGAACGTCCGGAAGTCGTTCCAGCCGTGCGTCTCCGCGGTGCCGAGACCGTAGACGATGCCGACCAGGCCGAGCACCACCGCGACCGTGCCCGCGATGTCGGGCCTGGTCCGCTCCGGCCGATCGCCGTCGCGCAGGAAGATGATCCCGCCGGCGAACGCGATCGCCGCGATGATCAGGTTCACGTAGAGGCACCAGCGCCACGAAAGGCTCTGGGTGAGAACACCACCCAGCAGCAGGCCGACCGCGCCGCCCGCTCCCGAGATGGCACCGAAGATGCCGAACGCGCGGCCGCGTTCCTTCGCGTCGTCGGCGAAGGTGACCGACAGCAGCGACAGCGCCGCCGGAGCGAGCATCGCGGCGAACGCGCCCTGGCCGATGCGGGCGATCAGCAGCATCGAAAAGTCCACGGCGGCACCGCCGAACGCCGACGCGACGGCGAATCCGCCGACGCCGATGAGGAACAGCCGTTTGCGGCCGAAGAAGTCCGACAGCCGGCCGCCGAGCAGCAGGAGGCTGCCGAAGGCGAGGGCGTAGCCGGTCAGTACCCATTGCCGGTAGTCGACGGGAAAGCCCAAGTCCTGCTGGGCACTCGGCAGTGCGATGTTCACGATGGTGGAGTCGAGGATGTCCATCAGCTGGGCGAGGCCGAGGACGACCAGGGCCATCCAGCGGTTCGGTACGCGGGGTCCGGCCCCGCCCTTGCGCGCCGCCGCGCTGGTCGATGAGGTGGCGGATATGTCCGGGTTCATGATGACCTCTCAGGGATTCGGGCATGATGAGATGGGCCGTCAACTCCATTGGCGGCCTGTGATTTTCGGATTTGCGGTGGGTCAGTCGACGAGCAGCACGAGCTTTCCGCGCACCTGGCCCGACTCGCCGACGCGGTGCGCCTCGGCGACCTCGGCCAGGGGGAAGGTGCGGCCGACGGGGAGGACGAATCGGCCGGCCTCGATCAGGTCGCCGATCTGGTCGATCACGTACAGCGCGCGCCCCGCGTCTCCCCGGCTGAACCGCACACCGTGCTGCTCGGCGCCGGCGAAATCGGCGAGGGTGACCACATGCGCTGCGCCACCGGCCAGTTCGATGAGTTCCGGCAAGATACCGCTGCCCGCGACGTCGAGCGCGAGGTCGACGCCCTCGGGTGCGAGGGCGCGGACCCGCTCCGCCATGCCCGCACCGTAGGCGACCGGTTCGGCACCGAGCGAGCGCAGGAAGTCATGGGTGGCCGGGCTGCCGGTGCCGATCACGCGGGCGCCCCTGGCGACGGCGAGTTGCACCGCGGCGCTGCCGATGCTGCCGGAGGCGCCGCTGACGAGCAGGGTGTTGCCGCTCGCGACGCCGAGCTGGTCCAGGGCGCGGGCCGCCGTCTCGAGCGCGGACGGCAAGGCTGCGGCATCGGCGAAGCCGAGCGAGGGCGGGATGGGGGCGTAGTAGGCCAGGACGGCCAGTTCGGCTTGGGCGCCGGGCTCGGCGGAGAAGCCGAACACGCGGTCGCCGATGGCCACGTCGGTGACCTCGGGTCCGAGTTCGTCGACGATGCCCGCCGCCTCGTAGCCCAGGGTCTGCGGGAGTTCCTCGTCCATCAGTCCCTGGCGCTTCTTCCAGTCGCTCGCGTTGACGCCTGCGGCGCGCACGGCGATCCGGACCTGACCGGGGCCGGGGTGCGGATCGGGCAGGTCGACGAGCTCGAGGACCTCGGGATCGCCGAACCGGCTGAACTCGATTGCCTTCATGGGGGCTCCGTTCTCGCCGCTGAGGCGCTGGTGGGTGGGCGCGTCGTGCGTGCCGTGGTGGTGACTCCGCCAAGACTGCTACCCGCCGCTCACACGGGGCGCACACCACGCTGACACGGGAACCGGCCTGGTGTGCGGCCTGGGGCGGGGGTGCGCGAAGATCGAGGGATGAACGACGATGCGCGGCTTCACGTCACGCTGCTCGGCGCCTTTCAGGTGTCGCGCGGCGAGGCCGCGCTGTCCGTTCCCGGGGCCCGATTGCAGGCGCTGGTCGTTCGGCTGGCGCTCGCGGGTGGGCGGGTGGTCGAGCAGGCGGCGCTGGTCGACGCGATCTGGGCGGCGGACCTGCCCGCCGATCCCGCGCACGCCCTGCAGGCGCTGGTCTCGCGGTTGCGGCGGATTCTCGGCTCGGCCGGGGATGTCGTGCAGGTCGCGGGCGGGTACCGGCTGGCGGTGGACGACGTGGACGCGGTGCGGTTCGAGCAGTTGGCCGCGGCCGGGCGGGAGCATGTGCGCGGCGGTGACCTGAACGCGGCGGTGGCGGCGCTCGGCGAAGCCGTTCGGCTGTGGGGCGACCGGCCGGGCACCGAGCCGTCGGTCGTCGCCGCGGTCGCGCCCGCGGTCGCGACCCGGCTGGCGCACGCCTCGGTCGAGGCGGTGATCGACCTCGCCGAGGCCGAGCTGTCGCTGGGGCAGGTCGGCGCGGCGGCCGACCGGCTGACCGACCTGCTCGCCGAGCAGACCGTGCACGAGCGAGCGGCCGCGCTGCTGATGGACGCGCTGGCCGCCCAGGGGCGCCAGGCCGAGGCCCTTGCCCGCTACGAGCGAGTGCGCGAAGCCCTCGCCGACGTTCTCGGCACCGATCCGGGCGCCGCGCTGCGCGAGCGCCACCTGAGTCTGCTTCGCGCGGATCAGCCTGCGCCGCAGATCGACTCGACCAACCTGCCCGCACCGCTGACCAGCTTCGTCGGCCGCGACGACGACCTCGCCCGAGTCGGGGCGCTGCTCGGCACCGGGCGTCTGGTCACCGTGCTCGGTCCCGGCGGGGCAGGCAAAACGCGGCTGGCCGTCGAGTCCGCCCGCCGGCATCGCCACGAATACCGGGACGGCGCGTGGATGATCGACCTGTCCGCCGTCACCGAGCCGGCCAAGGTCGGCGCGGCGCTGCTCGCCGCGGTCGGGTTGCGCGGCTCGGCGCTGTTCGAGGCCTCGGCGAAGCTGCGCGGCGACCCGCTCGGCGAGCTGGACGTGCTGGTCGATCAGCTGAGCGGGCGGGAGAGCCTGCTCGTCATGGACAACTGTGAACATCTGATAGACGCTGTCGCCCAACTGATTTCGACGCTGCTCACCCGCTGCCCCTGGTTGCGCGTGCTGGCCACCAGCCGCGAGCCGCTGGCGATCGACGGCGAGGCGCTGGTCCCCCTCGGCCCGCTCGCCGGGCCGGACCCGGACGCGAACGTCGAGCAAGCCCGCGGCGCGGCAGCGGTACGCCTGTTCACCGAGCGCGCGTCGGCCGTGCGTCCCGGATTCGACGTCGACGAGGGCAATCTCGACGACGTGCTGCGCATCGTCGGCGCCCTCGACGGCATGCCACTCGCCCTCGAACTCGCCGCGGCCCGCCTGCGCACGCTCTCGCTGGCCGACCTGACCGCCGGGCTCTCCGACCGATTCCGGGTGCTCACCACCGGCAGCCGCACCGCCCTCCCCCGCCACCGCACCCTCCGAGCGGTCATCGCCTGGAGCTGGGAGCTGCTGAGCGAACCCGAACGGACTGTCGCCGAACGGATCTCGGTGCTGCCGGGCGGCGTCACACCCAGCTCGGCCGCTGCGGTCTGTGCCGACCTCGCGATGTCCGCCGATGACGTCCCCGAACTGCTCGCGGGTCTGGTCGATCGATCGCTGGTGCAGCTCGTGCCGGACACCGGGCGGTATCGGATGCTGGAGACGATTCGCGAGTACGGGCTGGAATGCCTTGCCGAACAAGGCATCCTGACCGACGTACGGGATCTGGCCGCGCGGTGCTTCGGCGAGCTGGTCGCCCGGTACGACCCACTGCTGCGCGGCCCCGGTCAGCTCGACGCATTGCACGTGCTGCGCGCCGAGTACGACAACGTGCTCGCCGCGCTGCGCCATCTCTGTGACCGCGGCGACGCCGACGGCGCGATCGGGCTCGCCGTGAACCTCACCTGGTACTGGCAGATGCTCGGGCAGCGCAACGACGCGGCCTACTGGCTGGCCGAGGCGGTCGCGGTGCCGACCGAGCCGAGCGTGCGGCGGGACATCGCCGAGGGCCTGTTGCTCACCACGGTCGCCACCCAGAGTGCGCTCGTCGCCGACTCGATCAACGATCGGCGCACCGACCTGTGGGAGCTCGCCGATCGCCTGCTGAGCCGGCCGGAGTTGCCTGGCTTCGGCGGCGCGCTGATCACGGCCAGGCTGGCCTCCATGGCGGTGAACGCGGCGTCGCCGGCGATCATGGAGCGGCTGATCGACGGGCCGGATGTGTGGCTGGCCGGGCTGGCCCGGATGTTCCGCTCCCATCTCGCGGAGAACGCGGGGCAGCTCGACCAGGTCCGCGACGACGTGCGCGCGGAACTGGAGTGCTTCGCGCGGGCCGGGGACCGCTGGGGTATCGCGACGGCGCTGCCGATGCGCATACTGCTGCGGCAGTACGACGGCGATCTCGATGGCGCGCTGGCCGACTTGACCGAGGCCAAGCGGCTGGCCCGCGAGTTCGGGTCGCTCAGCCTCAGCGACGAGATCTTCGTCGACCTGCGCTGGATCGATCTGTATGTGCGCCTCGACGACACGGCGGCGGCGATCGAGATGATCGCCGCGACCAGGGAACGGGTGCAGCGCAAGACATCACCGGAGCTGGGAATGCTGCTCGACATCCGCGAGGCCGACCTGTCGCTGCGCGTCGGTGATCTCGATCGAGCACGTGAGCTGATCGAGGCGGCCGAGGCCACGATGTCCGAGGGACATCCGTTCAGCGGCGAGCAGGGGCAGGCGGTGATCGGCTCGGTGCGCGGCGCGCTCTGCCTCGCGCTCGGCGACGGGCCGGGCGCCGAAAAGGTGCTGCGCCAGGCGTATACGGCGGCGGTCGACTGCCGGGACATGCCGATCGCGGCCACGGTGGCCGTGACCGTGGCCGGACTCGCCGCGCTCCACGACCGATACGCGGACGTGGCCGTGCTGCTCGGCGCGGCGGCTCGACTGCGGGGCGCGCACGACCGAACCGACCCGCAGGTCCGGTCGCTGCGCGATCGCGCCCGAACCGCACTGGGCGACAACGATTTCGCCGCCGAGTACGCGACCGGTTGGCAGCTGGACACTCCGGCGGCGCTGGCCAGGGTCGATCCGGCACGGCTGAAGCCATTGCCGTACCGGTGATGCGATGCCCCGCTCAGCGCCCTTCGCGCGGAACGACGCCGCCGAACAGGAGCTTCACCCTGGCCGCGTAGTCGACGGGTAGATAACGCTCCGGACCGGTCGTCCACGGCTGCGCCGACTGCGGGTCGTACCGGTCGGGCATCGGCACTCCCGCGGGCGCGACCGCCACGAAACCCGCCGCGGACGTGGTTCGGGTGGCCCGCCACAGGTGGTCGCGGAATGCGACGACGCCCGCGACATCGGTCGCGATCGCATTGCCGCGCAGCGCGGCGACCTTGGCCGCGACGCCTTCGGTGGACAGGTATATCGGCGTGCCGTCCGGGTTCACCTCGCCGTCGATGCTGATGACGTCGCGCATTCCGTACCGGGACCGCAATACCGTCGCGATCTCCGACTGCGCATACACGGGCACATCGCGGTCACCGCGGGCGGCGACGACGGCGGCGGCCAGCTGTTCGTTGACCGGGCCCGGTTCGTGTTCGGCTCGCTGCGGGTCGGCGCCGGGAGCAACCCGGTAACCGAAGCTGTAGGCGACGACGAAGGTCAGCGCGTCCGCGGGTTCGGTGGGAACGGTCCAGACATCCGCGGGCGCCGACGGAATCGGCTCCGCGGCCGCGATTCCACACCAGGGCAGCGCTCCGGCCAGCGCGACGGCGGCGAGGGATACGGCGACCCGGTACCCGAACTTCGTCATCTCTGAAGGCTTCATCGCACACGACAGTAGTAGACGCGGCGTGCCCGCAGCCCACCGCGGAACCAGCTCCCCGCTGTCGCCACGAGGTCTCCACGGTGCGTTCGCTCGACGTTCACCAGCCGTTGTGGCGCGACCACACCGCGTCGATCACGGGTACGACGGCGCCGCTCGGTGGATAAGCACTGAGCCGCCGCGCGGCCGACAACCGCCTGCGCCCGAGGGGTTGACTCAGCTGGCTTCGATCTCGATCAGCCTGCGCAACGTCGACAGTTGATGTGGATAGTCGCCGTCGAGCTTGACCAGCAGGCTGGTGATGCCGGCGGCGCGATAGTGGGTCAATCGCTCGGCGATCCGTGCGGGCGTCCCGATGAGGTTGGTCAGCTCGCCGAGTTCGCGCGGGACGGCGCGACGCGCGGCGGCCTTGTCCCCGGACTGCCACAGGCCAGCCACCCGCTCGACGGCCGTGCCGAATCCGAGTCGGGTGAAGGCGTCGTTGTAGAAGTTCCGTCCGCCGGCGCCCATGGCGCCGATGGTGAACGCGTATCCCTCGGCGTGCTTGTCGATCGCCTGGGCCGCCGCCTGTTCGTCCGCGGTGATCTCGACCGCGACCGGCGCGACCAGGTCGAGGTCGGACAGCGCGCGCCCGGCCCGAATCGCGCCCTCGCGCAACGGGTCCAGGAAGACCTCGGCCGCCTCGGGGATGAACGCGTTCCCGAGCCAGCCATCGGCCAGTTCACCGGTCAGCCGCAGATTGCGCGGACCCATCGCCGCGTTGTAGATCGGTACGTGGGCCGGCTCGACCATCGGTTGCAACGCACGTCCGGGCCCGTCCGGCAGGGGTAGCGGATAGATCTCGCCGGCATGCTCGAGGCGTTCGCCGCGACCGACCGTCCGGATGATCTCGATCGTCTCGCGCGTGGTCTGCACCGGCTGCCGAAACCGGACGCCGTGCCAGCCCTCCATGACCCGCGGCCCGGACACACCGATACCGAGGTCGAACCGTCCGCCGGACAGCTCGTGCAGGCTCAACGCCGACGTCGCCAACAGCGCGGGCGTGCGCGACCCGAGCTGAACCACGAACGTGCCCAACCGGATCGATGATGTCTTCGCCGCCAGATAGGCCAGCCCGGTGAGCGCGTCGTAGCTCCACACCTCCGCGACCCAGAGCGAGGACGCCCCGGCCTGCTCCGCCGCGACGGCGAACTCCACCGCGCCGGGCCGCCGTGGCTCGATCACCACACCGATACGCATCGCGCCTCCTCGGGCATAGTGGCAATAGCGTATAGAGAGATCGGATCGCAGCAGCAGGGAAGGGTGCGGATGCGCTATCGAGACTGTCCCACTATCGAAGTGGCGGAACGGATTCCAGGCGACGCGGACACCGTGTGGGCGCTGCTCACCGATATCCAGCTGCCGGTGCGGAATTCACCCGAGCTGACGTCCGTGGCCTGGGAGGACACGGCGGGCCGGGTCGAGCCGGGCGCGCGGTTCCGCGGCCGAAACGACCACCCCGCCCTCGGTACCTGGGAAACCGTCTGCGAGATCGTCGAGGTCGAACCGGGGCGACGCTGGGTCTGGCGGGTGCTCGGTCCCGACAACGGCACCAGCGCCACCTGGGCATTCGAGATAGACCCCGCGCGCGACGGCGTCATCGTCCGGCAGTGGGCGCGCATGGGTCCCGCCCCGTCCGGCCTGACCCCGGCGATCACCGCGAACCCGGAGCTCGAGGGCCGAATCATCGCCCGGCGGTTGGAGGAATGGGCGGCAGGCATGCGCGCGAACCTCGCCTGGCTGCACACCGAGGTCGCCGGCAAGTCGCACGCCTGACTCGCCATCGCCACCGGACCGGCGGCGATCGCACCGCACCGAGGCCGCCCCGGTGCGGAACTCAGGCGTCGGCGGACCGGACCGGTTCGGGCGTCGGTTCCCGGTCCGGCGCTCGGAAGCGGGACAGCGGATTGGGCCACCAGATCTTCGGCCCGATGATGCGGAACAGCGCTGGGATCACCACGGTTCGGACGAGGAAGGTGTCGAGGAGGATGCCTAGGCCGACGATGATGCCGAGTTGGGTGAGAATGATCAGCGGGAGAACGCCGAGTACGCAGAAGACGGCGGCCAGAACGATGCCCGCGCTGGTGATGACGGCGCCGGTGGCGGAGACGGCGCGGACGATGCCCTGGGTGCTGCCGTGGTCGGGGGTTTCTTCGCGGGCCCGGCTGACCAGGAAGATGGTGTAGTCGACGCCGAGAGCCACCAGGAAGAGGAAGGCGTACAGCGGGGCGCTGGTGTCCAGGGCGGGAAAACCGAAGAGATGCAGGCCGATCCAGGCGCCGAGGCCAAGCGCCGCCAGTGCGCTGAGCACCGAGACGCCGACCAGCAGCACGGCGGCCGGGATTGCCCGCAGCAGGGCGAGCAGGATGATCGAGACCACGGCCAGGATCGCCGGAATCACCACGCGCTGATCGTGTTCGGCGGCCTTCCTGGTGTCCAGCCCTTCCGCGTCACCGCCGCCGACGAGCGCGCCGGGTATCGCCGCCAATTCCCCGCGCATCGACTCGATGGCGGAAAACGCTTGCGGCGAACCAGGTTCGGCGTTCAGCACCACCGACCAGCGCGCCAGCCCGGACGGCGCGGTTCCGGTGGCGCTCACCTGTGTGACGCCGGGCAGGGCGCGCAACGCCTGTTCGACTCCGGCGGCCGAATCACCCGGGGCCACCACGATTGTCGGGTTGGCCGCGCCGGCCGGGAAGTGCGCGGCGAGCGTGTCGAACCCTTCGACGGATTCGGCGCGAACGCGGAACTGATCGGTCTGCGACAATCCCACGTCGGTGCCGATCAACCCGGCCGCGAACCCGCCCAGCACGATCAGCGCGCCGCAGGCCACGAGCACCGGCCTGCGCACCACCCAGGCGGCGATCGCGTGCCACACCCCCTGTTCGGCCGCGGTCCGGTCGTCGGCCTGCGGCACGAACGGCCAGAAGACCTTCCGCCCGAACAAGGCCAGCGCGGCGGGCAGCGCCACGAGGACGAACACCACCGCGACCAGCAGCCCGGCCGCCGCGCCGACGCCGAGGCTCCTGGTGTTGGGCAGCGACGCGAGCAGCAAGGTGAGCAGCGCGGCGACCACCGTGACGTTGCTCGCCAGGATCGCCGGTCCCGCATGCCGCACCGCGTGCCGTAGCGCCGTCCGATGATCCGCGTTGCGGTGCAATTCGTCGCGATAGCGCGAGACCAGCAGCAACGCGTAGTTCGTCCCCGCGCCGAACACGAGCACGCTGGTGATCCCCGAGGTCGACCCGTCGAAGGCGAGCCCGGTCACCCGGGCCAGTCCGGTGCCGACGGTGGCCGCCACCCGGTCGGCGGATCCGACGACGAGCAATGGCACCAGCCACAGCACCGGCGACCGGTAGGTCACGATCAACAGCAGCGCGACAACGACGGCCGTCACCGCGAGCAGGGTGACGTTGGCGCCGGCGAACGAATCCGCGATGTCACCGCCGAACGCGGGCCCGCCGGTCACCTGGATCCGCAGATCCGCGGGCTGTCCGGCTTTCACCGAGTCCCTCAACTCGTCGATCCGATCGGTCAACGCGAATCCGCTCAGTTTCGCGTCGATCGGCAACCGCCCGATCGCCGCCTTCCGATCGGGCGAGACGGCCACGTCCCCGAGTCTGGTCCGCAGCCCGGTCAGATCGTCGGCCCGCAATTCGGCCGCATCGGTGCGCGTCACCACTACCACCGCGGGTGCCGTGCCTGCGTCCGGGAATTGCGTCAGCAGCTCTTTCACCTGCGCCGATTCCGCGCTACCCGGCAGCGAATTCGGCGCCTCCCCCGCGGCGTCGTTCCCCCCGATCCCGCCGATCAACCCCGCCGAGACGGCGGCGAGCACCAGGAGCAGCAACCAGGATTTACGAGCGGTGACCACGGCCGCGAACCGATCCCACATGCGCATCACCACACCATCGCAGACCCGCGCGCACGGCGCGCGCTGTCACCGCGCCCGCGTGGGCAGCATCACCGCGGCTATTCGCCGATGCCGTCGGCGAAGACCGGCGGGAACGTCACCGGCAGTGTCGCCAGCGCGCGGTGGAACGGCCCGGGCCGCCAGGCCAATTGGGCTGCGGGCACGGCCAGTTCGAGGTCGGGTAGCACGTCCAGCAGCTGGTCGACGGCCTCCTGCGCGACCAGGTAGGCGGCGGAGCGGGCCGGGCAGGCGTGCGGGCCCGCGCTCCAGGCCAGGTGGGAGCGGTTCCCGGTGCGGTCGTCGGCGCGGATCGCGGGGTCGTTGTTGGCGGCGGCCATGCTGATCACCACCGGTTGGTGGGCGGGCAGCCACACCTCGTCGATCAGCACGGGCTGGCGCGGGTAGGTGATGCAGAAGTTGGCCATGGGCGGGTCGGTGAACAGCACCTCGTCGAGCGCATCGCGGGTGGACAGGCTGCCACCGAGCAGGTCGCCGCCGAACCGATCGTCGTCGAGGATGAGCAGCAGGGCGTTGAGGATGAGGTTCTGCAGCGGCTCGATTCCCGCGCCGTAGAGCACCACCAGCTGGTGGACCAGTTCCAGGTCGTCCAGGGCGACCTGGTGGGTGAGCAAGCGGGTGGTGACGTCCTCGCCCGGCGTGCCGCGCTTGTGCTCGACCAGGTCCATCAGGGCCGCGGTGAGCAGCTGGTTGCCTTCGGCCGCGTTGTCGCCCTCGAAGATCGCGACCATGCCGCGGGCGATCCGCTCGCCGATCTCGGCCGGGCAGCCGAGCATGCCGTTGACCACCCCGAACGCCAGGGGCTGCGCGAATTCCCGCACCAGGTCGGCCTTTCCGGCCCGGCGGAACCGGCCGATCAGTGCCGTGGCCAGCTCGGTCACCGTGCTCCGCAGTTCGCCCAGGTCGATGCCGTTGATCGCCGCGGTGTTCGCCAGCCGATACCGCGCGTGCTCGGCGCCGGCGCTGCGCAGGGCATTCGGCCGCCACTCCAGCAGCGGCAGCACGGCGGAGTCGGCCGGAACGGAGTGCTGCCAGTGGCGCGGGTCGGCCGGAAAATGCTCGGGGTCGTGCAGGATTCGCAGGGCGGTGTGATAACCGATCACCAACGTGGCGGGCACGTCCGGCGCGAGTTCCACCGGAGCCAGCGAGCCGTATTCGGCCCGCATCGCGGCGTAGGCCCGGTGCGGGTCGGTGGCGAATTCGGGGCGGTGCAGGGGAATTCGGTCGCCGGCCGGACACACCGGCGATCCATGGTGCGGTGACGGACGCGTCGCGTGGGCACTGGTTGGTGGCGTGGGCACAGTCCGGGCCTTCCGGCGAGGAAACGTAGGCGGGGAACGACAGCGGGCGAACCGCTGTCCAGCGACCTTGCCGGGCGAACCGGGTGACGGCATCGGCATACGCATCGGTACCTCACCTACGCACCGCGATCGGCGTTACGTTCCGCGACGTCCCGGCTGACGCCCCGGCGCGCGCATGGATTCCGCGCGCATCCGATCCCGCAGCGGGCGCGGCGCCAGCTCGCCGATCTCCGCGCGGGAACCGATCGACAGCTTCTGCAATACCGACGCGACCTGCGCGTCGACGGTCCGGGTCGAAATGCCGCGGCGGACCGCGATCGCGCTGTTGGTCCAGCCCGCCGCGGCCAGGATCGCGACCTCCCCTTCCGCGGGCGAGAGCGCCGCCCACACGTCCTCGCCCGCCACCCGGGGCCGATACAGCGACAGCGAGCCGAGGGCGAGCGATTGCAGTTCGCCGCGCTCCGGCCGCAGCCCGAGCCCCTGCTTTTCGGCTGCCGCGTAAGCGTTTTCGCCGAGTACCGCACGCGCGGCGGCGATTGCCTTCACCGTCTCCGCCGAGAACGGACCCAGCCTGCTGACGTCCATATTCGTCTCGGCGAGCAGCACTTTCGTGCCGCCGGCGAGTTGCGCGATCTCGGTGGCGGCGGCGATCAGGCGCGGCCGGTCCGACCTGGCCTGCGGTGCCTGCTCGATGAGTCGGGCCAGCGCCCAGGTCCGGAACTGCACCGCCCACAGCTCGCCCCACCGGTCCCGGATCTTGGTCAGGTGGGTCAGCGCCGAACGGCCCAGTGTCAGTGCCGCGCTCGACTGATCGGCGCGAATCAGCGCCACGGTCCGCGCTAGTCGAGCCCACGAGTGCACCCAGGATGCCCCCGAACCCTCCACCCGCGCAAGGAAACTCGCGGTCAACGCGTCGGCTTCGGCGACGGTGCCGAGCAGACCGGCCGCGAGCGCGCCGAAGAGTTCGGCCATGATCGAACCGCCGACATCGCGGTCCCCGCGGTACTTCTCCGCCGCCCGGCGCAACACGATGATCGAGCGCGGGTCGCTGCGGGCGATCAAAAGCTCGACACCCCAGGCGAACTCGACGGCCGCGGTCAGGCCCAGATCGGTCTCCGCCGACGCGCGCCACCCGTCCCGGTCCGCTCGGTCGCCGAGGCACATCCGTACGCACTCGTCGAGCATCGACTCGGCCTCCGCGAGCGTCCCTTGACACAGCGCGATCCACACCACCAAAGCCGTTGTCTCCAGCTGGTTCTCGGTCGGTTCCGGCGCGACCTGCCGGGTGGCCGCCAGCGTCCTGGCGGACCAGAGCCGGATCTCCCGGAACGAGCAGCCAAGGAAAGGCAACCGGATCGCCAGCAGTCCCCGGCAGATGTCGAGGCCGACCGCGGCCTGTCCCGGCTCGGCCAGGCTCCGGTCGATCGCCGTCAGGATGTTGTCCCACGCCGCACGGGCCCAGTCGAGGTACTGCAATTCGGCCGCGCCGAACCAATTCCGCGCCGCGTCGACCACTTTGTCCCGGTAGTACTCCCGATGCCTGCGTTCCAGCCGCGCCCGTTCGTCGACGCCGTCGCGCGAGCGCAGCTCCAGCCGGTGCTGGGCGAACACGCGGATGCTCTCCAGCAGCGAGTACCGGACCGTGGTCGGGGTGAGGTGCGCCGAGACCAGCGACTGGTCCACCAGCCGATCGAGCAGATCCGGAATCATGCTCCGGGACAGCCGAATCGGCCCATCGCCGGCCGGATCCGAGCAGACGAACTCGATCGCCTCCCGCTCGGCGCCGACATCGAGCGCGGCGCCGTCCGGGGCGTCCTCCGGATTGACGTCGTAGCCTGCCGCGAATACCGCCATGCGCTCGAACAGGATTCGTTCCGGCTCGTCGCACAGCTCATACGACCACGAGATGACGTCGCGCACCCCGCGATGCCGCGCGTCGGCGCCCACCCGAGGACCGTCCGACCAGCGCAGTCGCTGGTCATCGGGCGCCTCGCCGCTGAGTTCGCGCAGAATCATCGGCAGCGGCTCCCGCACCAGACGGGCCGCGGCGAGCCGGATGAACAGCGGATGATTGTTCACGTGGCGGCAGATCTCGGCCATGATCTCGGCCTGCTCCGGGTGGCTGACCGTTCGGCCGATCAGTTCGGACCGCTGCTGGAACAGCGCGACGCCGTGCTCGCGCGACAACGGCGGCACCGGAACTCGGTGTTCGTCGATCCAGCCGATCGCCTCCCGGCTCGTCGCGACGATGGTCAGGTTCGGCAGGTCGGCGGTCAGCTGGTTCACCACGCTGCCGACGCCGTCGAGCACGTGTTCACAGTTGTCCAGCACCAGCACCACTTGCTCGCCGGGGCCGGACAGGGCGTCGACGATCGCCTCCCACGCCGAGCGGCCCGAGAAGTCGATCTCCAGCACCGCGTGCGCGATCTCCTCCGCGACGGCGGTCGCGTCGGCGCCCGCGGTGAGGCGGGCCAGCCTGGCCCAGTGCGCGTCGACGCCGGTGCTGCGCTGAAACCGGGCGACCGCCTCCGCAGCCAACCGGGTCTTACCGATTCCGCCCGGCCCCAGCAGGGTGACCAAGCGTGGTGCGCACAGCAGCAGCGTGATGATCTGGTCCAGTTCCGGCTGTCGTCCGACGAACGCATCCGGAGCCGAACGCGGGCCGGCCCCTTCGGAGCGGTCTCGAGCACCCATGGCCAGGGACCTTAGCCTGCCCAGGTACCTATTCGCCTACTGATGCGTGGATGCGACCCGGCAGCCAACCTCGAATCAGCGGTCCGGTTCTCGCCGCAGCTTCGCGGTGCCGCCAGAGGGATGAGGAGAAGTCGCCATGTTGTGCTGCGCGTTGCTCTCCGGGTTGGCGCTGGTCGTCGGGCCGCGCCTGGCGACCGCGCTCAGCCGGCGGCGTCCCGACATACCGGAGACCCGGCACCGGCCGCCCGAGACCGCGGCGTACCTCGAACTGCTCGACGCCTCCGACCACCTGGAACCCGCCCCTGCCCTGCATCGGAATATGCTGTGACCCTTGATATCTCGAACACACCGAGCACCGCGCGCCGACTACGCGGACCGATCACCAGCCGGGCGTGGCGGCGCACGGTGGCGGTATCGCTGTCGGGGTGGGCGTTACTCGCGATCGGGCCCTCGGTGCTCGAGCTGTCCGCGCCGTGGCGCGCGTTCGCGGCCGGGCTGGCGATCCCGGGGGCCGGGTTGCTCTACGCGATGCCCGCGCCGCACCACCATCAGGCCGGCGGCGCCTTCACCGCCGTGCACGTCATCGTGCTGGCGATGGTGATCGCGGCGCTCGGTTGGGCGCTGCGTGATCGTCGTGCGGTGGCGTCCGTGCTGGTGGTCGCCGCGAGTGCCGCGCTCGGGCTGACCGCGTGGAGCGCACCGTTCGCGCTGGTCGCGGCCGCGCACATCGCCGGGTTCCTGCTCGTCGCGGCGGCCACCGGCTGGGCGTTCATGTACCGTGCCATCGCCCGTTCGGACCACGTCACGGTCCCGGCCATCGTCGTCGGCGCGGCGACGGTCGGCGCGTTGCTGACGAATTCGCATGGCGTCCAAGACTTTCCGTTGGACTGGGTGGGCTGGGCCGCGCCCGGTCTCGCGATCGCGGCGACGCTCGGCATCGTGCTGCGAGAACAGTCGCGGCACCGAAGCGCCCGGCAGGTCGGACAGGAACGCGAGCGGTATCTCGAGCAGCGCCGGTCGAGGTTGCCTGCCCCGATCCGCACCACGCCGATCCCCCTCCGGCACCAGGCCTTGCCGCTGGTCAGCGAGGCGAGCCTCGATCAGCTTCGGCTGCACCGGCATCTGACCAGACTGGCGCTGCAACCGCCGGACAGCTGGGCGGGTTTCGACCGCGAAGGCCCCGGCCCGCTGCAGCAGTACCGATACCAGCTCAACGCGGTCGGCTGGGGCCTGTCGATGTTCGGCTACGCCCACACCCCGGCCTACTGGGGCGCCCCGCACCAAGCGCAAGTCGACCTCGTCGCGCGCCTGCAGGATGCGCGGGTGTGGAGCTACTGGTATCGGCAGAATCTGCTGGGCAACTGGGACTTTCGGCATCGGCGCGCCGACCCGATCGACGTGCCGCAGAACATCATGTTCACCGGGTACCTCAACCTCCAGCTGGCGATGTTCCGGCAGGCGACCGGCGATACGCGGTTCGATCGAGCGGGATCGTTGCGCTTCCAGCGGTCGCCGGAACAGTCCTACGCCTATGATCACCCCGCGATCAACGACATCGTGCTGCGCAATTTCGGCAGCGATCTGTGCCTGTGGGCGTGCGAACCGGTCCCGGTCGGCCGGGGTCGGCGAAACGGGCTGGTATTTCCGTACTGCAATGCCGTCGCGACGGCCGGCGTCGCCGTGCTCGACGCGCTGAACGGAACCCGGTACGCCGCCGACATCGCGGCCAGGCTGAAGGATCGGCTCGATACCGAGTTCACCGCCGCCGACGGCGATATCATCGCCTTCCTCGTCTCCGGCCTCGGCCTGTCCGCCCGTGCCTTCCGCGGTCCGGCCTCGACCGCCGCGATCGCCGCGTTCGTCAGCCCGCTGCTGCCGGATCTGGCCTGGCGGGCCTGGGAGATCCTGCGCGACGAATGGCTGGACAGCGGCCGATACTCGGTACCTGCCTCGGCCGGAAAGGAATCGCCGACGGCGGGTGACTGGGGCTCGGGCGCGCCGACCAATGCCGAACCCCTCGCCGCGGCACTGCTGCTCGCGCAGGAATGCGGCGAGGGCGAGTGGTGGGACACGCTGTGGACGGAGGCGACCCGGCAGTTGCAGTTCTCCCCCGATCAGGCGCAGCCGGGCGTGTGGGCCTTCGAGCGAGCGTCCGTGCACGCCAACGGCATGCTGGGACTGGGTGGATTGGGCCGAGCGCAGGCGCTGACCGACATGATGACCGTGCCGCGGCCGCAGCAGTGGACCCGCGGCCCGCGCATTCGCGCGGTGCCCTATCCGGCGGTGCTGGTCGCCAAGGCGGTCACCGACGGCGCCGGACTGGACGCGGTGTTCTGCGCGGGACTGCGCCCGCAGCGGTGCACGGTCCGGCTGGATCAGCTTGTGCCGCACCGTGATTACCGGCTACTCGGCGCGGTCGAGGCGACGGTCCTGGCCGACGAACACGGTCGAGCGGACCTTACGGTCGATGTCGGCGAGCGAACCACGCTCACTCTGCGGCCGCGCTGAACCCCGCGCCGCACCAGCGCGTTCGAGTCCGCCGCATTGCGCGGCCAGCACCAGCAGCACCCCGGCCAGTTGCGGCACGGTCAGATCTTCGGCGGCGAACACCCAGCCCAACGCCACCGCGACCACCGGACCGAGCAGCATCAGCCGCGACGCGGTCGTCGATTCGACGCCGCGGTAGAGACCGCCGAAGAACAGCGCGAAGGCCAGCGCGGTCGCCGGGATCGACAGCCAGGCGGTGGCGACGAGCTGGCTCAGCGTCAGACTCGGTGGCACGCCCTCGAACGCGCCAGCCAGCGGCACCAGAATCAGTCCACCGGCCAGCATCTGCCACGCGACCGCGCTCTGCGGGTGCACCGACGGCGGCACACCCCAGCGCCGGGTGAGCACCATGCCGGTGGCCGAGAGCAGCGCGAGGGCGGCGGCCGCCACGATGCCGGTTGTGTCCGTCCACACCCCGCCGCGCAGCACGAGCAGTCCGACGCCGATCAATCCGAGCACCGGCGCGATGAACTGCCGGGCGCCGAGCCGCTGCCCGAACGCGAGCACGACCAGCGGAACGACCACGCATTGCGCCGCGGCGATGGTGGAGACCACGCCGCCGGGCAACCGGTGCGCGGCAACGGCCTGACAACCGAAGAAGGCGGCGAAGTTCAGCACGCCGAGCACGACCATCCGCGGCCACCACACGCCTTGCGGCAGCGCGGGACGGAAGGCGATCAATATCAGCCCGGCCGGAAACACCCGGAATACCGCGTTCCACAGCGGCGTGGCCGGCAACTGCGCTATCGCGAGAAATGCGGTGCCGAAAAGCACGGGACCCGCCGCGGTCGACAACAGCGCCCCCGAATCGACCGGGCGAAGCACACGCAGAAATACCAAGATGAGCCTCATCGAATTCAGCCACCGGCGATATTTCAACGCTCAAACGGCGTGTCCAGCAGCGACGCGGCCAAAGCTACTCGCGCGCTTGCCATTCGCTCAATAGGTAATTCGTCCGGGATGGATAGGTAATGCGTTAGGTAGGTCGACAAAGTACCTATGCGCCGTCAGCGTTTAATCAACATTGCCACAGCGACGATGCTCGCCTCACATTCGCCTTATTGTCGGCCATTATTGTTTCGTTGTTACCGACGCGCGACCGGCAGTTCGACCTCGGCGCCGGATACCGGTGCGACGAGAAGACCGATACCGGCCAGGGCGAGCAGCAGTGCCAGCACATGCGTGCCGATGAGCAGGGCGAGCACCGCCAAGAACAGCGCTCGGCGGCCGAACGCCCGAAGGAGACGCGTGACGTCGGCGTCCGATGCATCCGTCGCCGGCAGCAGTCCATCCTGGTTTGTGGCAGAGCGGGTCACCACGACACCTCCGTATCAACGATTTCGCGGCTATGCGTGTGGAAAAAGCACGCCGGACACCAAGATTCGCCGACCGGTCCACCTCGGCACAATGCGCGATCCGCGCATACAGCCTCAGGCTGCGGCATAGGCTGGAGCAGTGCACTACGACCTGGTCGACCTGCGACTGTTCCTGGACATCGTCACCGAGGGATCCATCACCGCGGGCGCCCGACGGATGCACCTGAGCCTGCCCTCGGCCAGCGCCCGGGTGCGCGCCTTGGAAAACCAGGCGGGGCTTCCCCTGCTGATTCGCGGCCGGCGCGGCGTGCGGCCCACCCCGGCGGGCGCCACCCTGGCGCGTCACGCGCGCGAGGTGCTGCGGCAGACCGCCCGACTGGACAGCGCCCTCGCCGGATACACCCATTCGCCCGTGGCCTCGCTGACCCTGCTCGGTGGCGGCGGAGCGATGCACCAGATCATTCCGCAGGCGCTGATCTCCTTCCTGCGCGCCGAACCCGGCATCGATGTCGTTGTCGCCGAACGCCGAACGCCCCAGATGGTGCGGATGCTCACCGACGGCGAGGCCGACCTCGGCGTCGTGATCGGCAACGAGGCGGGCGACTGCGGCCTCGAGGTCGAACCGCTCTGCGACGGCTCGCTCGTGGTGATCGGGCAGGCCGGCGGAATCCTCACCGGGCGAACCACTTTGACCTACCGTGAGGTCGCCGAGCATCCGCTGGTCGGGCTGGACACCGGTTCCTCGCTGCAACAGTGGATCGAGCAGAACATCGGCACCCACGGCGGGCCGCACTCGCGCTATCGCACCCGCGTCGCGAACCTGACCACGGTGATCACCCTGGTGGCCGCCGGCGTCGGCCTGGCCATCGTGCCGCGCAACGCCGTCCCGGCGGACGAATCCGTCGAGCTGTGCGAACTTTCGGACCCCTGGTCGCGCCGCCACCATCTGCTGGCCTGGGGCGCCGAGGCCAAAGCGTCGTCCGCCGCCCTCACCGCCCTCGCCCAGCACATCCGCCTCGCCGCCGCGGGCTGAGCAGGTCCGGCTACAGCGTCGCGACGTTGTCGTCGATCGGCAGCATCTCGGCTCGACGGAATTTCTCGGCGACTCGCACCAGGTAGTCGATCGATTCGGCGGACAGGCCGACGACCGCGTTGGTCAGTCTGCGCAGGGCGGGATCGTCGAGTTGCGTGACGATCTCGGTGTCCGCGGCGGCGTAGGCGACGTCACCGAAGTGCAGGTAGTCCGCGTCGACCTCGAAGAACTCGGCCAGGCCTGCCACCAGCGTCGCCGCCGGTTGCGTACGGCGACCACGCCGCAGTTGCGAAAGGTAGGGCAGCGACACCGGAATTCCGCGGTCGGTCAACGCCTCGACGACCATCTGATTGGTCAACCGCCGTCGGTGGCGCCTGCCCCACTCGGCATACAGCGCGTTCAACCGCAGGGCGAAATGCTCGCCCACACCGGAGTGCCGCTCGACCGGGCCGGGCGAACCGCCGACCCCGGCCGCGACCACCGGCTGACCGTCTAGATCCGAATCATCATCGAGCACTGTCATTTTCGCCCATCCGACATCGACACGACCGCGCGACACCGTCGCGCCCCGATGCCGCTCGGGGGAAGGCAATACATCGGGGCGCGACAGCCTCATCAGAGAGCCGGGCGGAGATTGGCGCCCACCCGCTCTCGCGTCGAGACTCTCACAACCTGCCGATTGCTTCAAGTTTGCTACCAAATGAAAACCATCGTTTCTTAACATCCCATAGCAGATTGCAGCGGCTGCGTCCATCAGCATCAGGCATTGAATCCGCCCCCAATCGAGGGACTTTCGGCCCTTTACGCCACGGGTGCAGGTATGGAAGGACCCTGCGATGTTGCCGATGCCGCACAGCGACAGCAACCCCGTTGTGATTGCTATGAATTTGCCTCACTACGGAGGTTGCCGCCGAGTCCCACCGCGTACCGCAGACCCGGACGCCCGAATCGACTATCCCGAAACGACGGTGGGCTCCGGCGGGGTCCAGCGGCGGGCGCGTGACTCCGCCGAGGCGACGCCGAAATCGTGTTTGAGTTCCTCCGGGATGGCGTATTGCATGACGCGCCCGCGGGTGAGCGAACTGAGCTCGAACCAGGTGGTGAGGTGGCCGAGGCGGTCCAGCGCCCACTCGCCCAGAGGCGAACTGTCCTCGATGGTTTCGAGGACGCCGAGCAGGGCGGGGGCGGCCTTGATCGCGGTGTCCCAGGCGGTGCGCGGCACGTCGAGCCAGTCGGCACAGGTGTCGCCGATGAGGTAGCGGATGAGGGCGCCGACCACCGGATCGAAGAAGGTGCCGGGGACGACCTCCTCGTAGAGGTCGATGAGCTGACGGGTGAGGTTCACCCCTTCCTGGCTCGGTCCCATGTGCCGGATCAGGTAGAGGTCGAGGTATTCGCGCGCGGCGGCCAGATCCGTCGGCGCGTGCGCCTGATCGACACCGAGCATCGCGCCGACCACCCGCCAGGCGTAGAAATAGGCCTCGGCGCCGTCCACGCTCATGTGAATGTTCAAGCGATGCAGGCTGTCGAGCACCAGCATGGAGAACAGCAGCTGGCCGCCGATCATGTCCTCCTGGCAGATCGGCGTCCCCCATTGGGCACTGTCCCAGCGGTTTTCCCGGGACAGGTGATGGCGGATGGCGGCATGCAGCAACCGGACCTTCTGCACGGCGGGCACGAAGCGGCTCCCGGCCTCGAACGCGTCGGGCTGCATCAGATACACGGTGAACTGGCCGGTCTCGGCCATCCGCTTGGACGGGTACTCCAGGGAATGGGTGGCCGACAACAGTTTCGCGACCACCGGCACGACATAGCAGGCGGGCATGGCGGCGAAGGACAGCGCGGTGGAAATGTGCACGTTGTTGTCGATGAAGAACAGCCTGGCCTTCTCCATCTCGTCCCAGTCCACCCAGGCGGGCGGGGCTGCGGTCGCGTGCAGGTATTCGCGAGCGACCTCGGGCAGGTCGTCGGGCAGCGGCGAACCGGCGGTGGAGACATAACGCATCAGGGTGTTGAACTTGCCCACCTCCCCGCGCTCGAACAGGGTAGCCACGGTGGCGTCGGCGAGTTCGTCCCCGTGCAGTCGCAGCGCGTCCATCGACTCTTGCGTGTAGCTCATCGAAACTCCTTGCCTCGGTGACGCATCAGTAGCGGCGCGCGGTGGCCGCGTGGGCCAGCTCGGTCAGCGCGCGAGCGGCCGGAGCGGGCACGCCGGCCAAGGCGTGCGTGGCTTCCTCGACCCGGGCGGTGATCATCTGCTCGATCCGGTCGGGCGCGCCGACCTCGGTCATCAGGTCGCGCAGTTCGCCCAGGTCGCCGTCGTCGGGTTCGGCGAGGTCGAGCAGCCGGATCAGCCGGGCGCGCTGCAAACTGTCTACGGCGCGCCAGGTTTCGGCGAGCAGGGCGGTGGGGCGGCGGGCGCGGAAGTCGTCGAGATTCGCCTTGCCCGTGTCGGCGCGGTCGCCGAAGAGCCCGAGCAGGTCGTCGCGCAACTGGAACGCCTCGCCCAGGGGTAACCCGTACGCGGAGAACACTTTCCGCAATCGTTCGGGCGCACCGCCCAGTGCCGCGCCGATGAGCAGCGGGTGCTCCACGGTGTACTTGGCCGTCTTGTACCGCACCACCTTCAACGACTCGTGCACATCCGGAACCGCACCGGTGCAGAGTATTTCGAGGCACTCGCCCGCGATCAGCTCCCTGGCCAGCACCGCCCACAGCGGTCGCGCCCGGGACAGATACGCCGCGGGCAGGCCGCTGGTCACGAACAGTTGACCGGCCAACGCCATCAGCAGATCCCCGACCAGCATGGCGAGAGCCTTACCGGTCTGCCCCACCGCGCGAGCCCGGGGCGCGTGCAAAGCGGTTTGGGCGGTGGGCAATCCGTGCCGCAGCGGGCTGTCGTCGATGATGTCGTCGTGCACGCTGGCCGCCGCGTGCACCAACTCCAGGGCCGCCGCGGCGCGGACGAAGGCAGCACTGTCCGGTTGCCCCGCCGCGCGCCAACCCCAATAGCAGAACGCCGCCCGTAACCGTTTGCCCTGTCCGCTCGCCAGCACGAGCTGATCGGCGACCGGGCGCAGTCGCGGGTCTATGTCGAGCAGTTGGTCGCGTTCCCGTCCGACGAACTCCTCGAGGATGCCGTCGACGCGAGCCTTGAAAGCGCAGGCGTCGTGCCGTTCAGTCCGCACCGGAACCGGACTCACGCGCGACGACCCGCTGCGCCAGAATCTCCATGTGTGCCTGCGGCACAAGCGCATTCCGGTCCAGCGCCAGCCGCCCGCGCGCCTTCAGGTCGGTCTCCGCCGCGCCGGCCAGGCCGGGCAGGTCGGACCGGCGTAGTAGCCCGACCGCCCGGTCCAGCACCGGGCCGATCCGGCTCAGCGCCAGATCCGCCAGTCCGGCGGCCAGCAACACCGCGTCCGTACCCCGGGTTTCGCGCTGATTCGACCTCTGCGACATGCGATCACGCTCCTGTCCCCACCGATCGACATCCGATGCCGTGACCCGGAAACGCTCAACCGGCCCGGTCCAGTCAGTGTGGCAGTGGCCGAGCGGGGCCGCGCCCAAAGTTCGCCGGACAACCGGTTGTCCTGTCGAATGTCAGCCGCGCGCAGGGCCTTCCGTGCTAGTTCGGGCGGTGAGGCGGCGCACCCGGTCGTTGAGGTATCGCTGCTCGGGCACGCTCGCGGCGAGTTGGGCTGCCCGCCGATAGCTTTCGACCGCGCCGGGCAGGTCGCCGATCATCTCCAGCAGGTGCGCGCGTACCGCGTGCGTGCGGTGATGCCGGCGCATCGCCGGGTGGTCGAGCAGGGGCGCGATCAGGTCCAGGCCCTCGTTCGGGCCGGCGGACATGCTCAGCGCGACCGCCCGGTTGAGCGTCACCATCGGGCCGGGCGCGACTCGATCGAGCATGGCGTAGAGGATGCTGATCTGCCGCCAGTCGGTGCCGGCCCAGGTGGGTGATTCCGCGTGCACGGCGGCGATGGCCGCCTGCAACTGGAATCGGCCGACGTGGCCGCGGGGCAGCACCCGCTCCAGGATGGCGACGCCCTCGGCGATCAAGGCGCGATCCCATCGGGAGCGGTCCTGTTCGGCCAGCGGGACCAGATTGCCGCCCTCGGTGCGGGTCGCCGCGCGCGCGTGCGTGAGCAGCATGAGCGCGAGCGCGCCCGCGACCTCGTCGTGGTCCGGTAGCGCACAATGCAATTGGCGGGTCAGCCGGATGGCTTCGCCGGTCAGGCTCCCATCCATCAGTGCGCCACCGGCCGACCGGGTGTGCCCCTCGGTGAACAGCAGATGGCACACGTCGAGCACGGACGCGACCCGCGCGGGTAGCTCCGCGCGGTTCGGCAGCTCGAACACCGCGCCGGCCGATCGCAATGTCGCTCGGGCGCGGGTAAGCCGTTGCGTCATGGTGCGTGGCGGGACCAGGTAGGCGGCGGCGATCTGGTCGGTGCTCAGTCCGCCGACTGCGTGCAAGGTCAACGCGACCTGCGAGGAGCGGCTCAGACTCGGATGGCAGCACAGCACGAACATCGGCAACATGTCGTCGCCGGCCGCGGCCTCATCCGCCGACGGCGCGAACGACGCGTCGCCGGGCGCCGCGGCGGCCACCGCTGCCTCGCGCCCCGCGCGGGCCCGGTCGGCCCGCACCCGGTCGATCAGCCGGCGCGACGCCACGGTGATGAGCCATCCGCGCGGATTGGCGGGCACCCCGTCGCGCTGCCACTGCGTCGCCGCTGCCTCCGCCGCCTCCTGCGCGGCGTCCTCGCAGTCGCCGAGGTCACCGTGCCTGCGCAGCAGGGCGGCGAGGACGTGCGGCGACTCCTGCCGCCACACGTCCTCCACCACCCGGTCGCTCACTGGTCGTCGCCGCCCGGCCACATCGCGGGCCGCAGCTCGACGGTTTCCCCCGGACCGGCGAACTGGGCGGTGATCTCCTCCGCGCGGGCATGGCTTTCCACATCGATCAGAAAGAACCCGGCCAGATGTTCCTTGGCTTCCGAATACGGTCCGTCGGTGCCCAGGGGTTTCCCGTCACCCCATCGATAGAGCCGGGACGACTCGGGGGCGCCGAGGGCCTCTCCCGTGACCAGCTCACCCTTTTCCTGCATCTCGCCGAGCAGCTTCTCGAAATCGGAGTTCAACCGATCCCGCTGTTCCTGCGGCATCGCCTGGACCTCGGGCAGGTAGTCGCCCGTCGGGTGTCCCCATGGTCGCGGGTTGGAGTGAATCAGGATCACGTACTTCATCACGGCTCCTTCAGGTTCGCGGATGCGCCCGGCTGACCCATCCTCACCCGAAACGTCGGAGCCGAGGCGACGATGTCTACATCGTCGGTTCGCCGATCGGTTCGCGCGCGCCCGACGGCTCAGCTCTCGGCGAAACCCGCGACGATGTGCTCGGCGACGAATCGGCGCACCGCCCGCGGGTTGTCCAGATCGACCTGCATCGGCGGCAACAGTTCGAAGCTGAGCAGCATCCGCACGATCCACTCGCCCGCGGTGGCCGGGTCGACGCCGTCGCGGATCTCGCCGCGCCGGGCGGCCGCGCGCACCAACGGCTTCCACAGGTCCATGGACCGGGTCATCAGGTCCTCGCCGCTGTTGTGCAGCAGCAACAGCAGGACCGATTCGTTGCTCGTGCCGGGGGCGATCGGGTCGGCGCGTTGCCGGTGCGCGCAGATCAGCACCGCGGCGGCGGCGACCTGCTCGGCGAGCGTCTCGTGTTGCCGCACCTCGGTGCCGAGCGCTCCGATGAATGCCGACGTCACGTGGTCCAGCGCGGTTTTGATCGCGGCGTCCCGATTGCCGAAGGCGTTGTACACGGTGCCGCGGGACACACCGGCCGCCTCGGCGACCGCGGTGAGATTGAACTGCCGGGGGCCCAACCGTTGCAATGTTGCCGTGGTGGCGCGCATCAGCGCGGGTGACACCGTCCGACCCGACCGGCCCACCGCCTCGCCCATTTTCACGACTCTATCGATAGCAGTTCGATCGGAGCAACTCGCCACGGAGAAACCCAGTTGCCAGGTCGGTTGCCGGTGGGGTTGGCTGGAAGTCCCATGGCGCACATAGATATCGCGGACCTCGACTACTTCCTCCCGGATGGGCGACAGCTGCTCGACGGGGTCGGCTTCCGGATCGGCGAGGGGGTCAAGGCGGCGTTGATCGGGCCGAACGGCACCGGGAAGACGACGTTGCTCGGGTTGATCGCCGGCGATCTCACGCCCGACGGAGGCGCGGTGACGCGGTCCGGGAGCCTGGGGGTGATGCGCCAATTCGTCGGGCAGGTCGACGACGACTCCACCGTGCGCGACCTGCTGATCGCGGTGGCCGCGCCCGCGGTACGAGCGGCCGCGATCGCGCTCGACGCCGCCGAGAACGCGCTGATAGAGCAGGACGAGCAGTCGACCCAGCTCGCGTACGCGCACGCGCTGACGGACTGGGTCGACGTCGGCGGGTATGACGCCGAGACGTTCTGGGATCGGGTGACCACCGCGGCCCTCGGCGTCCCGTTCGACCGGGCCAAGTGGCGGTCGGTGCGCACGCTCAGCGGCGGTGAGCAGAAGCGGGTCGTGCTGGAGGCGCTGTTCGCCGGGCCGGACGAGTTGCTGCTGCTCGACGAGCCGGACAACTACCTCGACGTTCCGGGCAAGCAGTGGCTGGAACGGACGATCGCCGAGTCGGACAAGTCGGTGCTGTTCGTCAGCCACGATCGCGAGCTGATCGCGAACGCGGCCACCCGGATCGTCACCCTCGAACCGGGGGTCAGCGGCGCGACGTCCTGGATTCACGGTGCCGGCTTCGCCGGATATCAGCAGGCGCGCGAGGATCGCAACTCGCGCCTGGCCGAATTGCGCAGGCGCTGGGACGAAGACCACGCCAAGTTGCGCGCGCTGGTGCTGCGGTTGCGGGAGAAGGCCAAGTTCAACGACGGGGTCGCAGCGCGCTATCACGCGGCGCAGACCAGGTTGGCCAAGTTCGAGGCGGCCGGTCCGCCGGAGGCGATTCCGTTGCGGCAGAACGTATCCGTGCGGTTGCGCGGCGGGCGGACCGGTCGGCGATCGCTGGTGTGCAGCCGGCTCGAACTCACCGGATTGATGCGGCCGTTCGACGCGGAGATCTGGTACGGCGATCGCGTTGCGGTGCTGGGCGCCAACGGATCCGGTAAGTCGCACTTTCTCCGGCTGCTGGCCGCGGGCGGCACCGATCCGGAGAACGAGCACCGGCCGATCCAGGACATCGACCTCGCGCCGGTGCCGCACACCGGCACCGCCGTGCTCGGCGCGCGGGTTCGACCGGGCTATTTCGCCCAGACCCATGCGCGACCGGACCTGTCCGGCCGGACGCTGCTGGAGATCCTGCATCTCGGCAACGAACACCGCGACGGCATGGGCCGCGAGGCCGCCACCCGCGTGCTCGACCGCTACGGTCTGGCCCGCGCCGCCGAACAGCGCTACGACGAGCTCTCCGGCGGGCAGCAGGCCCGGCTGCAGATCCTGCTGCTCGAATTGTCCGGCGTGACCATGCTGCTGCTCGACGAGCCCACCGACAACCTCGATCTGCATTCCGCCGACGCGCTCGAGCAGGGTATCGCCGAGTTCGCCGGCACCGTCGTCGCCGTCACCCACGATCGCTGGTTCGCCCGCGAATTCGATCGCTTCCTGGTGTTCGGCTCCGACGGCACCGTCTACGAACGCGACACCCCGGTGTGGGACGAGACGCGGGTAAACCGCACGCGCTGAACGCTGTTCGCCTACTTCTCGACCGCGTAGCGCAGCAGGAGCAGTCCGTTGTCGAAGGCGGTGGCCTCGGCCAGCTTCAGCTCGCGCCGGTCCTCGAACACGCGGGCACCCTTGCCGCGGGTGACCGGGCAGACGCGCATCTGGACTTCGTCGACCAGGCCGGCGTCGAACAGGAAACGGACAAGCGTCAGACTCCCCCACACCCAAATGTCCTTGCCCTCCTGCTGTTTGAGTTCGCGGATGGTGGCGGCCGGGTCCCGGGTGACGGTCGCGGCAGGGAACTCACCCCAGGGCGCGTCCGCGAGCGTCGACGAGGCGACGAACTTCGTGAGCTTGTTGACCTTCTCCCCGAACTCGCCCTGATCCTCCGCGTAGGGCCAGTAGTCCTTGGACTGAGCGTAGGTGTTGGCGCCGAGAATCATCGTGTCCACCGAGTCGATGAACCCCATCACACTGGCCTGGTACACCGGATCCGACTTCTCCGAAAACGGTTCCGCCGTAACAAAACTGAGCCCGCCATCTTCCTCCGCGACAACATTGTCGACGGTAACCCACTGCTGAACGATGAGCTTGCGCATAACGATGGTCCTCCTCGCGTCCGCGGCCCCTTCTGGCCGCTCTCTCCCCTGGGACGGAGCCGCCATCACGTTCTCGACATCCACGCGCAAAAGAATTTCAGCCAGTTCGGGCCGCTATACCCACTCGGTGAGGCGGATGATGATTCCGTTGGGGTCTCGCATTTGGAAGTAGCGCTCGCCCGAGTTGCCTTTCCAGTTCGAGAATACGGGGGGTGTGACGATCTCGATGCCGGTTTGCCGGAGGCGGGTGTACTCGGCGTCGACGTCGTCGATGACCAGCACGATGATCATTCCTTTGCGTAGGGCACCGGCCACCGATTCCGGGACGAAGTCCGGGGCGCCGACGCGTAGGAAGGCTATGTGCAGGTCCGCTTCGGCCGAAAAGACCACGGCCAGGCCATCATCGGAGATGGTGTCGGTGAAGCCGAGATGTTCGGTCAGGAAATCCGCCGAGACGTCGGGGTCGGGGACGTTGACCATTATCGCGCCGCCGAGGACGTTCACAGGTACCGCCTCCCCTACACAGGTCAGGTTGCGGACAATTTGCTCGAATGATCCTAGCGCTTCGCCGACGCGCCGCCGAGTGGCCTGTGCCACTCGAGGCGACCGGTCGATCGGTGCCCCGAACTATGTGAGTAGCCGGTGGATGACGGCTGCGGCGGCGTCGATGTCGTCGGGCTCGCCGGTGATGAGTTCGCGGAAGTAGAAGGATTCGCCGATTCGGACGATGGCGTAGGCGAGGGTGTGGGCGTCGATGTCGGCGGGCTCGCCGACATCCTCGCGGATGAGTTGGGCGATGCTCGCCACGAAACGTCGCTGGATCACGCCGTCGCGGGAGGTCAGGACCTGTAAAGCGGTGTCCGTGTGCTGCGCGACGAAGGTCCGCATGGCCGGATAGCCGGCGGACAGATACAGGCAGCGCCGGACTATTTCGGTGACGCCGGCCGCGCCCTGCCCGCCGCACTCCCGGCGGATCTCCGCGAACCCGGCGGTGGCGATCACCCAGATCACTTCGCCGAGGATCCGCGTCCGGTCACCGTAGCGCCGGTACAGCGTCGAACGGCCGATACCGGCGGCGGCCGCGAGCGCCCTCGCGTCGATCCAACCGTCGCGCAGGAACATCTCCACCGCGGCGCGCAGCACGGGATCGGTCGAGGTCAACTGGGGAAATGGGGAATCTGGCGGCGCGGGCGTCATCGATTCTAGTGTGACATGGGACACCATTGATCGAGTGTCCCAGCCCTGGCCGACCACCCGAGCCACGGCGATTCGCATTGATTTCGCACAGGAGAATTCCGATGTCCAAGCGACCCGTATTCATGGCCATCCTGCTCACCCTCGCGGGCACCGTCGCCGCGCCGGTCGCCGCCGCCGAACCGGAGGCGACGACGTCCGCGTACCCCACCTATGTCTCGCTCGGCGATTCGTACACGTCGGGATCGTTCCTGCCCTTCGTCGCTCCCCTCTGCGCCAGGGCCGACCGCAACTACCCCCGGCTGGTCGCCGCCGCGATCAAACCCAGGACCTTCGCCGATGCCAGCTGCGCGGGTGCGACCACGAAGGCCATGACCGATCCCCAGCCTGCCACCGGCAACCCACCCCAGTTCGATGCCCTGAAACCGGACACCGCGCTGGTCACCCTGGGCATCGGCGGCAACGACATTCCGGCCTTCGACGTCGTATTCAATTGCGGAGTGCGGGACGCGGCCGTCCCGCACGGCTCCCCCTGCAAGGACTTCTACACCAGGGGCGGCACCGACGCACTGGCCGAGCAGGTCCGCGCGGTCGCCCCCAAAGTCGGTGCGGCGCTTGACGGCATCCATCAACGATCACCAAAGGCCAAGGTGCTACTGGTCGGCTACCCGGTGGTGCTGCCCGAGACCGGCCCGGGTTGCTGGCCGATCGTCCCGATCTCCGACGGCGACGTCCCCTTCCTGCGGGACCAGATAAAGCTGCTCAACCAGGTCCTGCGCGAGCAGGCCGCCCGCCACGGCGCCACCTACGTGGACACCTACACCAGCAGCATCGGCCACGACATGTGCCAGGCCCCGGGCACGAAGTGGCTCGAAGGCCCCATCCCCACCGACCCGGCCGCCCCACTGCACCCGAACGAGCTCGGCGCCCAGAACCAGGCCCGTCAGGTCCTCGCCGAGTTGCGCAGGTAGTCCCCGGTCACCAGGGAACGACACCCGCGTCGTCGAAGAAGCCGCCGCGCGGCCCGTCGTCCGGGAGGGTGGCGAGCCGCACGGCGATCGCGGCGCCTTGCTCGGGCGTACGCGGGGCGTTGAATCCGGTGAAATCGGTGGCCACATGACCGGGACAGGCGGCGTTCACGATGACATTCGTGTCCGCGAGGCGGCGAGCATACTGCGTGGTGATGCTGTTGAGCAACGTCTTCGACGGGGCGTAGGCGCCCAGTATCGGCCCGGGCTGCAAGGTCAGCGAGCCCATGGAACTCGACAGGTTGACGATGCGTGGCGACCGCACCCGGCGCAGCAGCGGAAGCATCGCGTTCGTCACCCGGACAACGCCGAACACGTTGGTATCGAGCACATTTCGGACCAGATCCAGGTCCAGCGTCGTGGGATCCTGTGCGCCACCGTCGATCCGGCCGGAAATGCCCGCGTTGTTGACGAGCACATCGAGCCGCCCCGCCGTCTCCTCGATGGCCGCGGCCGCCGCGGCGGCACTCTCGTCGGAGGTGACGTCGAGCGCGACCCCGAACGCGTCCACGCCTGCGGCACACAGCTTCTCGACCGCCTCCGCGCGCCGGACCGCATCCCGTGCCCCCACGGCGACCGTGAAGCCGATCGCCCCCAGCCCCTGTGCGATGGCGAAGCCGATTCCCTTGTTCGCGCCGGTTACCAGTGCGGTCTTCGTAGTGTTCACGCGCTCAATCCTCGTCACCGCGCACGTTCACTGTCCAAGACCGCCTAAGTACACCGTGATACCTGTCGGGTATCACGGGGGTAGTCTTCGCCGGTGGTCGATCTCGAAACCCGCGAACTCCGCTATTTCGTCGCCGTCGCCGAGGAACTGCACTTCGGCCGCGCCGCCGTCCGGCTCGGCATCGCCCAGCCGCCGCTCTCCCGCGCGATCAGCCAGCTGGAGAAGCGGCTCGGCGTCCGGCTGCTCGACCGCGACCGCCGCGGGGTGGCCCTCACCGACGCGGGCCAAGTGCTGCTGCACGAGGCCGGCCCCGCCCTCGACGCGGTCGCCGCCGCCGCGCGCCGCACCCGGCGGGCCGGAAATCCGAAGCGGCCGTTGGTCCTTGCGACGAAGGCCGGGGCGGCCCACGAACTGCTGCAACAGCTCCTCGCCGCCTTCGAGCGCGACCCGGAGGTGGCGCCGGTCGAGGTCCTGCTGTGCGAGGTCGGCGAGCAGGCGGGCCTGCTCCGCAACGGCCGCGCCGACGTGGCGCTCATGCACCAGCTCTACGACGACCTGGCCGGGTTCGACACCGAGGAGCTCTACGCCGAGGGCCAGGTCGCGATCCTGCCCGCCGGACATCCGCTCGCGGCCCGCGACCAACTCACCCTGGCCGACGTCCGCGACGTACCGGATCTGCCGATCGCCCGCTGGCCCCAGCTCGACGGCACCTACCCCGACGGCCCCGGCCCGGAAGTCCGCACCCAGTCCCAGCTAGCCCAGCTCGTCGCCCTCGGCCGCACCCTGCTCGTCATCCCGACCTCCAGCCGGGCCTGGCAGTGGCCCGGACATGTGGCGGTGCCGGTCGTCGACGCGCCGATATCCACCACGGTGATCGCCTGGCCGTCGACCAGCCGCTCCGCCGCGGTCGCCGCACTCGTCCGTTCAGCGGCGGCGCTGCGCGACAGCCGCGACGACGGCTGAGCCCGGAAAACCGGGGGCACGCGCGCCGATCCGGTGGACGGACCGAGGGGATGTGCCGGCCGGTCCCGATATGCGATTGTGGCGCAAGCTATTTCGGCAATCGCCAGGAGGGGGCGTCTTGTCCACGATCGAGGGGAACACGGCGGAAGACCGGTTACGCGAAGCGCTGGCCAAACCGATGTTCAATCCGGTGCTGAAGGCGTGGGTCGGCGACGGCACCACCGACTACGAGGTCTATCTGCGCACCGCCGAGCTGTTGTCGTTGCAGACCGAGGTCGGCCGGCTCACCGACGCCGACGAACTGATGTTCCAGATTGTGCATCAGGCCCAGGAGGTGTGGCTCAAGCTGCTGGCGCACGAACTCGCCGGGGTGGTCGGCGAATTGGATTCGAACGCGCTGTGGGAGGCGTCCGCGCGGCTGGACCGGACGATCCGGATCGCCGAATGCCTGGCCCGGGAATTGCGCGTGCTGGAAACCATGACGCCGGAGACCTATCAGATCATCCGGCGCAGCCTCGGTAAGGGCAGCGGCCAGGAATCCCCCGGCTACAACGCGGTCCTCACCGCGGCCGAGCAGGTCGGCGCGGCCCTGGACCGACTCCTCGACCGCCACGGCGTCCGGCCGGCGGAGGTCTACGCGACCGCACAGCCCGCGCTCGAGCGAATCTGCGAGCTGCTGCTCGACCTGGACGAGCGGTTCCAGCTGTGGCTCGTCACCCATTTCATGCTGGTACGCCGGACAATCGGCGTCGGCCACGGGGTGAACGCCCTGGACGGCGTGCCGACCCGGGTACTGACCGGGCGGATGACCAAGCCGCTGTTCCGGCAGCTGTGGCAGGTCAGGCACGAGCTGACCGAAAACTGGAGCGGCGCGGGCGGATACGCGCCGGGCGCGGCGCGGCGGTCCCGGATCCGATGAACGACACGACCCGGCTCGAATCGCTGCGCGCACAGTTCCCGGTGCTCGAGACCTGCGTCTATCTGAACAGCAACTCGACCGGCGCGCTGCCCCGTGGCGTCGAGCAGGTGCTCGATCGCTACTGGTCGACGATGCGCACCTGGCGCGACGACGCCTGGGGCGGCTGGCTCGGCGAACTGGCCGGCTATACCCGTGCCCTGTCCGAATTCCTCGGCGCCCCACCGGGAACGGTGGTCACCGACACCAATCTGACCACCCTGCTCGGCCGGCTCGCCACCTGCTTCGACTTCCGCGGCGAGCGCACCAGGGTGATCACCACGGACCGCGAATTCCCCACCGTGCCGTTCCTGTGGCAGGGCTTCGCCAGATACGGAGCCGAACGGGTGGTGGCCGACTTCGACACCGACGCAGTCGTTTCCGCGATCGACGAGCGCACCTTGCTGGTCTGCGTGGCGCACGGCAGCTACACCACCGGTGCGCTGCTCGACCTCGACCGCATCGTCACCCGGGCGCACGAGCTGGGCGCGCTGGTCATCGCGGACACCTTCCAGACGGCCGGTGTGGTGCCACTGGACGTGCGGGCGCTCGGCATCGATTTCGTCCTCGGCGGCGCCGGTAAGTGGATGTGCGGGGCACACACCGCGTTCCTCTACGCGCGCACGGAACTCCTGCCGACGCTGCGCCCGGCCGCCACCGGATGGTTCGCCGGAGGCGATCCGCTCTCCTTCCGCCCGGCCGCGGACTGGGCACCGGACGCGCAGCGCTTGGCCGGCGGCACGCCGATCCCGCTGACCGCCATGATCTCCCGGGTCGGGCTCGACCTGATCGCCGGAGTCGGCGCGCAAACGATCCGCGCGCACTCGCTGCGCTGCACCGATCGCATCCTCGCGCGCGCCGCCGACGCGGACATCCCGATCCGCACGCCGCGGGCGGCGGTGCAGCGCGGCGGCGTCGTCTGCCTCGCCTTTCCGGGCGACGAGACGGTGCGCAAGCGGTTGGCCGCGCGCGGCCTGGTGTGTAGCTGGCGCGAGGGCATGCGGGTGGCTCCGCACATGTACAACACCCTCGACGAGGTCGATGCCTTCATGGACGCGGTGATCGCCGAGCGAAAGGCATTGCCCCGATGAACGCGCCCGCGATCTCGCCCCGTGCCCTGATGAGCCTGTTGTTCCACGGGGACAAGGCCATCGACGTCGTGCGCACCGCGTGGGAATTGGGCATCCTCGACGCACTCGACGCCGGACCGGTCACCCTCGGCGCGCTGTGCGATCGATTCGAACTGGTTCCCGCCCGCCTGCACAAGCTGCTGGACTGCCTCGAATGCCTCGGCCTCGTCACCGGTGAGCCCGCGGATGAATTGCGCGACAGCGTGTTTCAGGCGATCGAGGGCGCGTGCGCCGCGGTGGCCGATGTACTCGGCCCGGCCTCGCTCGAGCGGGACCGGGACGGCTACCCCTGGCGAACGCTGTACGGCAGACTGCCCGAGGTGCTCCGCGGCGAGCACAGCATGCCGCCGGAATCGTTCACCTGGCCACTCGGCAACGCCGAGCAGGTCGAGGGCTTCGAGCACAGCATGGCGGCCGGAATCGCGCCCATCGCCGAGGCGTTCCGCACCAACGCCGCGCTGTGGCACCCGGACGGCGAACTGCGGCTGCTCGATGTCGGCGGCGGGGACGGCACGCTGGCGGTCAGCCTGCTGCGGGACCACCCCGGGTTGCGGGTCGACGTCTACAACCTCCCGGCGCTGCGTCCCCTCGTGGACCGGACCAGGGCGCAGTCGGGCGATCGCGACCGGCTCGGCTTCGTCGGCGGCGACTTCCTCGCCGAACCGCTCCCGTCCGGCTATGACGTCCTGTCCTTCGTGCGGGTGCTGCACGATTGGCCGCGATCGCAGGCGCGCGAATTACTGGCCAAGGCCTATCGCGCCCTCCCGCCGGGCGGCCGGGTGCTCATCTGCGAGGAGTTCCGCGACGCCGAACGCCTCGCCCGGCAGTTCTTCTGGTCGTATTTCCTGATCGGCGTCGACACCTGCGCCAGCATGCTGCGCACGGTGCCCGACTACCTCGAACTGCTCGACGACCTCGGTTTCCGCGACGTCGAGGTGCTCCCCGGCCCGTTCGAGATCGTGGTCGCCACCAAGCCGCACCGGGTGCCGGTCCGTTGAGTGACAACAGATCTCGACGGCACCACGGTGGGACTGGTCGACTTGATCGCATGCAGACTTTCGACCACATCTTCGTCGGCGGGGGGCACAACGCGCTGGTCGCGGCGGCCTATCTCAGCAGGGCCGGCTACGAGGTCCTCGTCATCGATCGCAACGACCGGGTCGGCGGATTCGTCCGCAGCGCCGAACTGGCGCCCGGGGTGACCTACGATCCGTTCTCCTCGGCGGTGCCGCTGTTCGTCAGCGGCCCCGCGTGGCGCGACCTCGGCCAGGAACTCCAGAAGCAGGGCTTGGAGATCCGGCAACCCGAGTTCCCGACCGGCGTGTCGATGGAGGACGGCACCACGGCGGTGTTCCCCCGCGACCCGGTGGCGCTGGCCGAGGAGGCCGAGCGGCTGCATCCGGGCGACAGCGCGGCGGTCGCCGAGATCGTCTCGGCGCTGGGACCCGCGACCGGAGACACCTTCGGGCTGATGAGCCAGGACCTGACCGCGGACGCGGCCCGAGCGACGCTGGCCCGGCTGGTCACCGACGGCAAGGGCTGGTCCGAGATCGCCGAAACCGCGGTGGACACCGCGCGCTCGGCCGTGTCGGGGATCGAATCCCCGGCCATGCGAAGCCTTTTCGCCTCGTGGCCGGCCCACGTGAGCCACGGGCCGGACGATGCCGGCGGCGCGTTCTGGACCACCATCTTCCCGCTCGGCTTCACCGCGGCGGGCAATCCGATTCCGCAGAGCGGCATCGGCAAACTCGCCGAGGCGCTCGGCGGCATCATCACCGACAACGGCGGGGTCGTGCAGACCGGCGCCACCGTGACCCGGATCCGGGTCGCCGACGGCCGCGCGGTCGGCGTCCAACTGTCCGACGGCAGCGCGTACCGCGCGCGCAACAGCGTCGTCGCCTCGGTCAATCCCGATCAGCTCTACGGCTGGCTGCTCGCGGAAGCCGAAGTGCCCGAACGCATTCTGTCGCAGGCCCGCCGATACCGCTACGGCACCGGGCTGTTCCAGCTGCACCTGGCCACCTCGGCGCCGATTCCGTGGACGGACAAGCGATTCGAGCGGATCGGCCAGCCGTTCCTCACCGATTCCCTGGACGGACTCTCGCTGCATGTCGCGCAGGCGCGGGCCGGCCTGCTGCCCGCGTGGCCGACGATGACCGTCGACTGCCCGACCGCGCACGATCCGACCCGCGCGCCGGCGGGCACCAGCGTGCTGCGCGTCCAGGTAACCGACGTGCCCACCCGGCCGCGCGGCGACGCGGCGGGGCTGATCACCACCGACGGCACCTGGAACACCGACGTGGTGAACCGCTTCGCCGATCGAGTGCTCGAGGTCGTCGAACGGCATGTCCCCGGCCTCACCGCGACCATCGTCACCCGGGCCGTCGTCACCCCGGCCACGCTCGCCGCGTTCAACCCCAACAGCGGCCCCGGCGACCCCTACGGCGGCGCGCAGGACCTCGCCCAGAGCTTCGCCCTGCGCCCGATCGCCGCCGCCCCCGGCCACCGCACCTTCATCCCGAATCTCTACGTACTCGGCGCGGGCACCTGGCCCGGCGCCGGCGTCTCCGGAAACTCGGGCTACATCGTCGCCCAGTATCTGCTCGACTCCTGACCGCCGCACAGCGTCGCTCGGTGCTACCGAAAACCGTTGGTCAGCAATGTCTTCAACTGGTCATGCGGGAGCGCGGGCGAGTGGTGACCGTCCCGGCCGGTCATCGAGGTGTTCACGATGAGGGCGTTCAGTACGGCCTCCTCGACGGACTCGACGACTGCGGTGTACATCGGATCCATCCGGTTCCATGGCAGGCGGGTGGTGCTGACCAGATCTGCGGCGGTGGGCTCGCCGTGCGGAAAGGCGGTGTCGGAGGGGCGGTCGCCCGCGGTGGAGAAGGCGAGGAACAGGTCGCCGGAGAATAGGCTGCCGGTGGTGCCGGTGCGGGCCAGGCCGAACGGGACGCGGCGGGCCATGGCGGTGCACTGCAACGGATCCAGCGGGGCGTCGGTCGCGACGACGACGATGACCGAACCGGCGCCGCCGGGCGCGGCGGGCTGTCGGCCGGGCGCGGCGCCCCACGCCCTGGTTTCCATCGGATTGTCCACCTCGAGCCGGTCACCGACGCGCTGCCCGCGGATCGTCAGCTCGTGCCGGGAGCCGAAGTTCGCCTGCACGAACACCCCGACGGTGTAGGTCTCGGCCCCGAATTCGACCAGTCGTGACGCGGTGCCGCTGCCGCCCTTGAAGGCGTAGCAGTTCATTCCGGTGCCGCCGCCGACCGAACCCTCGTCGAGGGGTCCGCGCCGGGCCGAATCCAGCGCCGTGACAACGAGTTCCGGCGTGACGTGCCCGCCGTTGATGTCGTTGAGGTAGCCGTCCCAGGTTTCGGCGCACACCGGCAGCAGCCATTCCCGCGCGAGCGCCGGATGGGTCTGGTTGATCCACTGGACCGCCCCGGTGTGGCAGGCGCCGATGGCATGGGTGTTGGAGATCGTGACCGGCATGGACAACTGCCCGACCTCGTCTATCCAGGCGGTGCCGGTCATTTCGCCGTTCCCGTTGAGCGAGTAGCGACCCGCGGCGCACGGGCGGCCGACACCGGACCGTCCGCGCGGCAGGATCGCGGTGACGCCGGTGCGCGCGGGGCCCGCGCCCCGCCGCAACGGGCCCTCCCCCTGAATCACCGTCTGATAGCCCACCTCGAGGCCGGGCACGTCGGTGATGGCGTTCCACGGACCCGGTGTGCCGCCGGGCGCGAGGCCGAGTGCGCGCGCCCGTGGGCGTCCGTCGGGGGAAAACGAGCGATGCTCGGTCATCGGTCATCCTTCCGGTGTCGTGATGTCGGGGCAGTGCGTGGCGGTCCGCGCGTAGGAGCAGATCAGTTCGGCGGCACGGGCTTTCGTGATGGACCGGTTCCGGCTGACGATGTGCAGGCCGTATGCGTCTTCCAGCGCAACCAGATTCGCGGCGACGTCGAAGACCGGCGCATCGATGGTGAAGTGCCCCTGCGCGACGCCCACCTCCAGCGCGCTCAGATACACCGCGACCTGCTGCTCGAACAGCGCGGTGATCCGGTCGCCGTGCTCGGCGGCGACGCTGCGATAGGCGGCCAGCCGGTACAGCGCGACGACCAGTTCATCGGCGTCCGAGGCGGGCAGACCCGCCCAGATCAGCGCGCCGATCTTCGCGCGGGCGTCGGTGATGGTGGCGACCATGGCCAGCCGCCCGCCGAAGAACCGATCGCTGGCGTCGCGATGCACCTCGCGCAGCAGGTTGTCCAGATCGTCGAAGTAGTAGTGCACCGTCGCCGGGGAGACGCCCGCGACCTCGGCGACCTCACGGATCTTGAGCTTGCCCACGCCGCGGTCGGACACCGCGGTCAGCGCCGCGTCGAGAATCACCCGCCGCGCCCGCTCCTGATCCTTGTGCCGCGCCATCCGCCCCTCCTGTTGCCTCGTGTTGATGACGAATTAATCATTCGTAACCTCGAAAACCAGATCTTCTCAGCCGTTTTGGTCCATTCTTTGACTGTACATCAAAGAAAGGACCGGCCATGGCGACCCAGACCACCGGCCAGACTGCCGACGACGACCATCAACACCCGCGCTACCGCCAGCAGCTCTCGCGCGCGCTGGGCATGGGGGAGAACATTCTGATCACGCTCTCGTCGGTGACGCCGGCGTCCAGCGTGTTCATCATCATTCCGGCGATCCTGCTGGCGGCGGGCGGTGCGTCGGTCCTGACCCTGGCCATCGCCGCGGTGGCGTCGGTGTTCATCGGCCTCTGCTATGCCGAACTCGCGGCGGCCTATCCGATCACCGGCGGCGAATACACCTGGGCCGCGCGGCTGCTGGGCCGGCCGATCGGGTTCGCCCTGTTCGCCCTGACGCTGGTGAACGGCGTGCTGATCATCTCGGTCATCGCCCTCGGCACCGGCGACTACCTGGGCGTCGCGATACCCTCGCTCGGCGGCAAGTGGGTGGGCATCGGGGTGATCGTGGTGACCACCGGCATCGCGGTGCTCAACATCAAGGCCAACGCCTGGGTGACCGGCGTCTTCCTGTTCATCGAGATCGCGGCGATCGCGGTGCTGGCGTTCCTCGGCTTCACCAATATCGAACGCGGACCGGCGGAATGGGTGCACGCGATCACGATGACCGACGCGGGCCCGGCCCCGGTGGGCGCGGGCGCGCTGGCCGCGCTCATCCCGGTGGCGCTGTTCGGCTACAACGGCTACGGCGCCGCGGTCTACTACGCCGAGGAGACGAAGAACGCGACGCGCACGATCGGCCGGGTGATCATGGTCTGCCTGGCCGCCACCGTGGCCATCGAGATCATCCCGCTGGCCGCGGTGGTGCTCGGCGCCCCGTCGATGACCGACCTGCTGACCAGCCAGGCACCGATGAACTACTTCCTCACCGAGCGCGGCGGTTCCGCGGTGAACACCCTGGTGAGCGTCGGCATCGCGATCGCGATCGTGAACGCGGTGATCGCCATCATCCTCCAGATATCCCGCCTGCTGTTCGCCTCGGCGCGCGACCGCAGCTGGCCCGATCCGATCGATCGGGCACTGGCCGGCGTGCACGCACGCTGGCGCACACCGGTGGTCGCCACCGTCGTGGTCGGGGCACTGGCCGCCGTCGCGGCGACCGTCTTGCCGCTGTCCTGGTTGATCACCGCGACCGGCGCGGGGCTGGTCATGGTGTATCTGGTCGTCGCCCTGGCCGCATTCCGGGTGCGCAGCCGCCCGTCCACCGGCGGCTACCGAATGCCACTGTGGCCGCTGCCGCCGATCATCGTCGTCGCCGCCATGGGCTATGCGGCCTACAGCGTGATCGAGGCGTCCTGGCAGCAGATGGTGGTCGCGGTCGTCGCGATGCTCCTCGGCTGCGCCTACTACCTGCTCTATCTGCGCCCGCGCCCGCAGCGCTGGAAGCTGCCCGATCCCATTCAGGAGCCGTGAGCCGACGCCGAGACCGGTTGCGCGCGTTGCGCACACCGGTACTCGTGCGGGCTGATGCCGTAGGCGGCGCGGAAGGTCCGGCTGAAATGCGCGGGGTCGGGGAAGCCCCAGCGCGCGGCGATGGCCGCGATCGAGCGGTCCCGGCGCAGCGGGTCGCGCAGGTCGCGACGGCAGCGCTCCAGCCGCCGCTCCCGGATCCAGCCCGCGACGGTGGTCGACTGCTCGTGAAAGAGCTTGTGCAGGTAGCGAGTCGAGATGTAGTGCGCGGTGGCGATCCGCTGCGGCGAGAGATCACCCTCGCCGAGGTTTCCCTCGATGTAGGACATGACCTGCGCGGTCAGCGGGCGGCGCACCGCGGTCCTGGCCGAGGCGAGCAGGTCGAGGCGGCCGGCCAGCACGGTGACGAGCAGATCGACGATGTTGTCGGCCAGGCGCGTCTCGGCCGGCCCGGTCACCTCGTCGAGGTGACCGGACAGCTCGCGCAGCAGCATCGACAGCAGCGCGCCGGCGCCGTGGTCGCCGGGCACCCGGCGCGCGGTGACGGCGGCGATCCGGTCCTCCGGCAGGCACAGCAGCCTGCGCGGCAGCATCAGCACCAGTTGCCGGTAGGGTCCGTCGAACGCCATCGAGTAGGGGCGGCTCGTGTCGTATATCGTGAAATCGCCCTCGGACAAACGGGTTTCGCGGTCGTCCTGGGTGAGTAGGCAGTGCCCGTGCAACTGCACGCCCAGCTTGTAGCACTCGGGATCGGAGCGCGCGATCAGGGCCGGGGTCCGGTGCACCAGATGCGGGGTGGCCCCGACCTCGGTCACCTGAAGCGGGCCCAGCGCGACGCTGCGCAGCCGGCCGTCGAAGGGTTCGGCGCCGACGCGTTCCACCTGCAACGGCACGAAAGTATGCGAGACGGCGTCGCGGAAGCTGTCGAATCGGTCCACCCGCGAGAACCGCGGCGGGGTCGCCACCGGCATGTGCCCTCCTCGATGATGCGGCACTGGCAGGTAACGATCATATACGATTTCGTAGCTGAGATTCTATGTGACAGTGCGACATTCTCCCCGGCACCGCGTCCTGCCGGAGTCAGGCGGCCCCGGTGTTCATGGCGTGCAGCACGGTGTGCGGATCGATGCGATCCCCTGCCAATGTCACGCACAATCGCCCGCGATACAGCACCAGCACCCGGTCACAGAGGGTCGCGAGCTCGTCGAGGTCCGTCGAGCACAGCAGCACCACCGTGGTGGCCGCCGCGGCACGCAGCAGGGCGTGAATCTCGGCCTTGCCACCGACATCGACGCCGCGGGTGGGGTCGTCGAGCAGCAGCACGGCCGGCTCGGCCGCCAGCCATTTGGCGATGACCACCTTCTGCTGGTTGCCGCCGGAGAGCAGACCGCAGGCCAGATCGACGTCGGAGGTTCGGATGTGGAACCGGGACACCAGCTCTCGTGCCCGGTCCCGCAACCGGCCCGGCGTCAGCAGCGCACCGTCGCGGGCCAGCGCGACCGACCGGATCTGGGCCAGGTTCTCCCACAACGGCTTGTCGAGCATGAGCCCGATCCGTCGCCGATCGCCGGATACCAGCGCGACCCCCGCGGCGATCGCCGCGCGCAACCCCGACGGACCGGATCGACCGTCCGGCAGGGTGATTCGACCGGCGCTCGGCGCGCACAGCCCGGCCACGAGCTCGAGAATGGCGCTGTGCCCGGAGCCGACCAGTCCGGCGATGCCGACGATTTCCCCCGGCGCGGCACTGAATTCGAGCCCGTGCAGCCGGCCGGGCACGTCGACCCCCTGCACCCGCAGCGCGCCGGAGGCCGGCTCGGACGCCCGTGCCACCGCGACCTCGGCCGCGACGGTGTCCCGTTCGCCCAGCATGGCGGTCACCACCCGGTCCAGGTCCAGCTCGGCCCGCGGCATCGCCGAGAGCACCGTTCGCCCGTCGCGCAGCACGGTGATCTCGTCGCACAGCGCCAGCGTCTCCTCCAGGATGTGCGACACGAACACCACCGCGACGCGCCGTTCCCGCAGTACCCGAACGATATTCAGCAACCTGCGGGTGCCCGCCTCGTCCAGCGCCGAGGTCGGCTCGTCGAGGATCAGCACCCGCGGCTCGGTGATCAGCGCCTTGGCGATCTCCACCAGTTGCCGCTGCGCCAGCGATAACGTCCCCAGTTCGCGGCGCACGTCCACGTCCAGCCCGAGCTGCGCCAGCACCGGTTCGGCCCGCTCGACCATCACCGCTCGGTTCCGGAACGGCCCGCGGGTCGGCTCGCGCATCGGATACAGATTCGCCAGCACATCGAGGTCAGGGAACAGGTTCAGTTCCTGCGACACCACCGCCACCCCGTTCCTGGCGGCCTCGGCGGTCGAGCCGAACGACACCGGACGACCGCCGAGCCGCAGGCTGCCGCGATCGGGCGGCACGGCGCCGGACACCACCTTGATCAGGGTGGACTTTCCGGCGCCGTTCTCCCCCAGCAGCGCGTGCACCGACCCTTCGCGGACGGTCAGCCGAGCGTCGTGCAGGGCGGTCACCCCGCCGTAGGCTTTGCCGACGCCACTGACCTCGAGCATGGGCGTGCCGGTCATTTCGCTTCCGCCAGCGGCCGCAGGTAGCTCCCGGGGTCGGCGAGCTGGCGAGCGGCCGCGTCGGCGAACCACTGCCGCCGGCTCTGGTCGTTCTGCTGACGGGCGATGATGTCGTCGATATTGGCGGCATTGATGATCAGTCCGCCCGGATTCCACCAGCCCTGGGTCAGCGGCTTGCCGGTGCGCGCGTGCTCGGCGAGCAGCCGGATCGCGATGTAGCCCTTGAGCCAATGCTCCGGCGAGGCGAGCGCGGCCACATAGCCGTCCTTCACCCCGATCAACGCCTGTGCGTCCGGATCGCAGGAACCGACCAGCATCCGGCGGCCGGTGTTCTTCTGGATCAGCGACAGCGACACCGCGTCGGACGCCCCCGCCCCGAGGTAGGCGACCGCGTCCGGGTGCGCCTTCACCGTGTTGTTCCACTTGTTGTAGTTGTCCGTGGGTTCGGAGCCGGTGTCGAACGGCCCGAGCACGGTCAGCGTCGGACGCTGTTCTTGCAGAACGGCTTTCATGCCGTCCAGCCGTTGACTGAGCAGATCCAGGCCCGGGATGTCGTTGCCGAGGACCACCTCGCCGGTGGTGCCGACCGGAATCCGCTTGATGATCTCGGTGGCGAGGCTGCGGCCGAGTTCGGTGTTGTCGTTGCCGACGTACAGCTCCACCTTCGCCCCGGCGGGCGGCACCGTGTCGACGGTGACCAGCGGCACCCCCGCGGCGGCGGCCTGCTGGAGCGGGCGGACGAACAGGTCCGGGGTGAGCGTTTCCATCGCGACCCCGTCCCGCGCGGTGCGCACCGCGGCCTGGAACTGCGACACCTCCTGCGGGCCGTTGATCGACGGCGGCGCGGTCTCGGTCAGATCCACGTCACCGGCGTCCGCCGCGCCCGCCGCGGCGCCTAAAGCCATCTCCTGGAACGGATTCTGTGAGGTGGTGGCGTAGACGAACGCCATGTGCAACGTGCCGGTCTTCGGCCCGCCTGCGCCGGTGCCGCTGCTGCCGCACGCGACCAGGACCAGCGCGCAGCTCGCGACCGCGGCGTGCAGCCATGTGCTCGATCGATTCATCACGATCCCTTTTCCTTCGAAAGACGTTCGCTAGAGCCCGAATTCGGACCGTTTGGCGCGCCGGCGGCTGCGCAGCAGGCTGTCGATGGCCACCGCGATCAACACGACGACGCCGCTGGCGAACGCGCTCCAGTTGACCGGGATGTCGAAATACACCAGGCCGCTGGACACCACGCTGAGCAGCACCGCGCCCGCCACCGCGCCGACCACCGTCGCGCTGCCCCCGCGCAGCGGCGTGCCGCCGATCACCGCGGCCGCGATGGCCTGCAACTCGAAGCCGGTGCCGACATTCGGGTCGCCCGAGGTGAAGAACGCCAGGCCGAGCACGCCCGCCAGCCCGCACAGCGCGCCGACCCCCATCAGCACCAGCAACCGCGTGCGGCCCGTCGAGATGCCGGAGAACCTGGCCGCCTCCGGATTCGATCCGATGGACCGGACCCGATAGCCGAACGGGGTCAGGCGAAGGATCACCGTGAGCACCGCGGTGACCACGAGCAGCACCCACACGCTGACCGGCAGGCCGAGCCGGTCACCGCCGACCAACGTGAAAAACGAGTGCTGCAGGGGCAATCCGTTGACCTGCTGACCGTTGCTCCACGCCGCCGCCAGCCCGCGATAGACCTGCATCGTGGCCAGCGTCGCCACGATCGCGGGAATCGCGATGACCTGCACGACGAGCGCGTTGACCAACCCGAGCAACGCGCCGAACACGATCGCGGCGCCCGCGGCCAGCCACGGATCGACCCCCGACCGCATCAGCACCGCGGCGGTGATCAGCGACAGCCCGAACCCCGCCCCCACCGACAGGTCGATCTCCCGCATCGCCAGCAGGAACGCCATCCCCGCGGCGAGCAGCCCGACGTAGACCGAACTCTGCAAGACATCCCGAATCTGCCCGGCGCTCAGGAAGTCCGGATGCAGCACCCCGATGAGGACGACCAGGGCGATGGTCGCCAGCAGCACACTGTTGGACTCGGTGTGCAGCATCCGCCGCAGCACGGGGGTGATACCCGCCTGGGCGGTAGCGGGCCGGGTTGCCGGTTCACGCTGTTCGGTGTCATTGGCGCTCACGATCGCGTTCCTGTCGTCGAATGTGCGAACCAGCTTCCGGCACCGGGCGCGAGATCCCTTGTCCCTGCGTGCACAGTCCTTGTCCGCCAGAACACCCGGCTCGGGCAGCCCTCGAAACCGCCGGTGCGCGCCGATACCGTCGGCGCCACAACAGCGATGCGGAGATCCGGATGGATATGACGAAACGATTGGCGGGACAGGTCGCCCTGATCACCGGCGGCGGCACCGGCATCGGCGCGGCCGCCGCGCGGCGGCTGGTGGCCGAGGGTGCAGCGGTGGTGCTGTGTGGCCGGCGGCGCGAACCGCTCGAGACGGTAGCCGCCGAGCTGGGCGACGCCGCCCTGGTCGCGGCGGGCGATGCCGCGAACACCGCGGACGTCGAGCGGATGGTGAACGCCGCCGTCGAGCGCTATGACCGGCTGGACCTGGTGGTCGCCAACGCGGGCGGGCACGGGCTCGGCACGGCGGGCGACACCACCGACGACGACTGGCAGCTCGCCATGCAGACCAATGTGACCACCGCGTTCGTCACCGTGCGCACCGCGTTACCGCATCTGCGCGCGCAGGGCGGCTCGGTCGTCGTGGTGTCGTCGCTGGCCGGGCTGTTCGCCGGGCCTGCGGTAGCCGGTTACGTCACTGCCAAGCACGCGCTGATCGGGCTGACCAAGTCGCTGGCCCGCGATTACGGCCGCGACGGCGTACGGGTGAACGCGCTGTGCCCGGGCTGGGTACGCACGGACATGGCCGACGAACAGATGGATGTGCTTGCCGCCCAACGCGGTATCGATCGCGAAGCGGCCTACCGATTGGTCACCCGGGACACCCCTTTGGGCCGCCCGGTCGAACCGGCGGAGATCGCGACCATCATCGCCTTCCTGCTGTCCGCCGACTCCGCGGCGATGACCGGGTCGGTGGTGACCGCCGATGCCGGCGCGTCCGCGGTGGACCTGCCCACCATCGCGTTCGCGCCCAACGATTGAGGAGACAACGATGGCCGAAGACAGTACCGCAGTACAGGATTGGCACTCGCCCGCCGGCTGGAAGGAGCTGGACGACTTCGCCGCCGGAATCGACGGCAACCGGATACCGCCCACCGATCGGCTGAAAGACCAACGCTGGCAACTGCGTCGGTCCGACGACGTGGTGACCGAACTCCGGTTCGACTCCGCCGATCAGGTCCAGTGGACGCGCGGCTCGGAATCCGCCGCGGACTGGTACCAGGCGATCGAGGTCTCCCCCGACGTGTTCTTCCTCGACCAGACCTTCGCCGACCGGCCGCACGTCACCGAGGTGACGGTGCTGCACCTGCCGACCGCGCGCACCGTGACGATCGAATCGACCATCGCCGAGCAACCGACGCCGGGTGTCCCGCAAGTCTCGCAGCGGTTCTTCGCCGGCGTGGTCGATCCCGGCGACGGCCGCACCCCGAGCGGCGAAATCCCCGGCCCCACCCGCGATCTGGTGGGCTGGCGCGCGCTGTACCGGTACAGCCCGGACCATCTCTACGAGCATGTCTACCTGAGCTCCGAGCGCTACTGCTGGCAATGCCTGGTCGGCGAACAGCGCGGCCACGGCGACGTGGACCTGACCACCACCTGGAAACTCGCGGACGACTTCTACGTGTTCACCTTCCGCGAGTTCCTCATCCCGGTCGCCGCGACCTGGCTCTACGATCTCGCCGCGATGCGTTCCACCGGAAAGTTCTTCGGCATCGGCCGCGGCGGCGCGGTGCGCAACGCACCCGGCGGCGCGCATATCACCAGCCTGGGCCGAGTGCAGTATCCCCAAGACGGACAACCGATGTGAAGGAGACGGACGCCATGAACCGCGACCTCGAGGTGATCACGGCCCACTACGCGGCCTCCGACCGGGGTGATCTGCCCGGCATGCTGGCCCCGCTGGCCGCCGACGTGGCCTGGACCGAGATGGCCGGGTTCCCCTACGCGGGCACCTACATCGGCCCGGACGCGGTGCGCGACAACGTCTTCGCCCGCATCGCCGCCGAATGGGACGGCTACACCGCCGCGGTCGACGAAATCGCGGGCGGCGGGGAGGGCATCGTCATCGGAATCGGCAACTACTCGGGCACCTTCCGCGCGACCGGGCAGTGGATGACCGCCCGGTTCGTGCACGTCTGGCGGCTGTCCGGCGGAACCGTCACGCGCTTCGAACAATTCACCGACACCGCGTTGGTCCAGGCGGCCATGCGGGCCTAGTGTTTGACGGGACCGGTGTCGGCCGACGGGGTGGCGTCGTTCGTGCGACCGATCACGCGGCCCACCGTGTTGCGTACCGCGAGGCCCGATCGGGTGCTGGGCACCAGAAGTCTGGCGAGCAGGCCGACGCGTCGCTGCCGCGGCCGCACTTCGCGGCGCAGCCGCGACTCGTAAGCGGCGAAGGCGCGGGCGCGCGCGCCGCGGTGGGCGGCGAGTTCTTCGGCAAGGGCATACGCTCCGGCCATCGCCATGCTCGACCCGTCGCCGAGCAGGGCGGTGGCCGCCGCCGCGTCCCCGAGCAGCACGACCCGCCCCCGCGACCACGAGGGCATCCGGACGGTCGTCAGGGGATCGAAGAACGGGGCCGGGTGGTCGAGGTACGCCGCCACGAGTTCCGGTGCCCGCCAGCGCACGTCGGCGTAGGTGTCGGCCACGATTTGCTTGTGCAGCGCGATGTCTTTGCGGTCGTGCGACGCCGGTAGTGCGGCCCGGAAGGTGAAGATGGCGAGCGGCGTGCTGCGCGCGGGGTGCACGACCAGCATCCGGTTCGGCACGGTCAGCATCGTCAGCTCGCTCGGGTCGTCGATGGCGTCGGGTTCCAACGGGACGGTCGCGCCGTACAGACCCAGGTCGCGGACGAACTGCCGCTCGGGCCCGAACACCAGACGCCGGATGGCGGAATGCATCCCGTCGGCACCGACCACCATGTCGAAACGCCGTGGCGCGGACCGTCGAAAGGTGACGTCTACCCCGCCGTCGTCCTGCTCGAGCGCGGTGACCGTGTCGTCGAACACGAACTCGGCATCGCCGTGCGCCGCCCGGTGCAGTACCTCGGACAGATCGGCCCGGGTCACCTCGACCGTTGACGCACCTTCGGCGGACGGAAGTCGCAGGACTTGTTTGCCGTCCGGGTCGAGCAGGGTCAGCGACCGATTGCGAGTGCCGAGCTCGCGTAGCTGCGGCAGGATGCCCATCCGCTCGGCGACCGGTATCGCGGGCCCGTTCACGACGATCGCGCTGCCCCCGGAGCGCAACTGCCGCGCATGCTCGACGACGGTCGGCCGGTATCCATTCCGGGCGAGCCAGTACGCGAGCGCGGGCCCGGCGATTCCAGCACCGACTATCAGCACCTCGGGCTTCTTCACGACACAACCTCTCGGAGCGACGACGACCGCATTCTCTGGCGTCTAGGTACGATCGATTTCGTACTCGAGTAGAACACGCCCCTAAGGTACGATGCAAGACGTACCTAAGGAGGAGCCTGTGGCCGGAACGAACCTGGCCGGTCCCGCGGTCGACGCGCTCGAGCTGGGCGTGGTGCTTCGCGCGCTCGCGGACGAGCACCGCCGTTCGGTGATGACGAAGTTGGCCGCCGACCGCGCCGACAGCGAGCGCGGCTGCAACTCGTTCGATCTCCCGATCTCGAAGCAGACCCAGACCCACCACTTCCGAGTCCTGCGCGAAGCGGGCCTCATCGACGAGATCGACTACGGCAACCGCAAGGGCATCCGCCTACGCCGCACGGACATCGAGAGCAGGTTTCCCGGACTGCTCGCCCTCCTCGAAGCCGAACACCAGGACGGCGCCTAGCCGGGCGGAAAGTTGCCGAGCCCGTGCAGGATTCGGTATTCGCGGGGCGGCACACCGTAGGTCAGTTTGAACAGACGGCTGAAGTGTGCCGCGTCGACGAAACCGCGCCGGGCCGCCACCGCGGCGACGGTCAGCTCGTACAACGCGGGATCGGTCAGATCGGCGCGGCAGCATTCCAGGCGGCGCTGCCGGATCCACCCGCACACGGTGGCCCCCTCGGCGCGAAACAGCTTGTGCAGGTAGCCGAGCGACAGATGCGCCGCGGTAGCCGCCATCGCCGGGGAGAGTTCCGGATCGTCGAGGTGGTCCTCGAGGAACGTCTTGACCCGGGGCAGCACCCCGTGGGCGGTCGCCGCCGGATCCGCCCCGGCGTGGGCGGCCAGCACGGTCGTCACCAGGTCGATGACGGTGTCGGCCAGCCGGAGCAGTTCCACCGTACCGAATTCACCTGTCCTGCTGCTCATCCCGGCCAGCAGGATCGGCAGCAGCGCGGTCGCCGGGTGTCGCCGGGACAGCGCCGTGGCGGTGATCGCGTCGACTCCGGTCACGGGCAGGCGCAGGACGCGGCCGGGCAGCAGCACGACCCGCAACTGGCACGCGGTGTCGAACAGCACCGAGTAGGGCAGCGACATATCCAGCACCGCGACATCGTTCGGGGTCAGGCGCACCTGCCGACCGGATTGACTCAGCGAGCAATGTCCCCGAACCGGTACCAGCACTTTGTAATACGCCCCGGCGCGCACCGGGCCGACGCCCCGGTGCGCGATCGCCGATACCTCGGCGAACACCAGCTCCCCCGCGGCGTGCCCGCGAACGCGTCCCCGAAAGGTCGCCGGGTCGTCGACCACCATGTCCAGTGGCGAACTCGCCTCGGCGTGCTCGCCCGAGGTGCCGTCGATGCGGGTCGGGATCGTCATCGCCTCATGCTGCCCGGCGGGCGAACGCACCACCCGCGGAATCGGCGCTCGATGCGGTGCCTGACAATCCGCTGTTCCCTGTCCGGCAAGCGGATTGGCGTCAGGGCGGCGCGATCAGGTCCGCGGCGCGTTCGGCGATGACCATGGTGGGCGCGTTGGTATTGCCCGTCGTGATGGTCGGCATCACGGACGCGTCGGCGACCCGCAGCCCGGTCACGGCACGCACCCGCAGCGCCGGGTCCACCACCGCCTCCGGCCCCACGCCCAGCGCGCACGTCCCGCTCACGTGGTGGTAGCTGAGCACCGTGCGGCGAATGTAGTCGCGCAGGTCGGCCCCGGCCCGCACCCCGGGTCCGGGATACCGCTCGACGGCGCCCCAGTCCCGCAGCGCGGGCGCGGCGCCGATCCGCCTGCACAGCGTCACCGCGTCGGCCAGCCGGTACAGATCCGCGGGCGCCGCAAGCGCTTTCGGGTCGATCAGGGTCGGCCCGTCCGCACCGGCGACCGTCAGGCTGCCGACGCTGTCCGGCCGGATCAGCCCGGCCATGAGCGAGAACCCGTTGCCCGGCCCGGACATCCACGGTTCGTACAGCGGGACGCTGAAATGCAGCGGCTGCACATCGGGCACGGCCAAGCCGGGCTCGCTGCGCCAGAACAGCTGTGTCTGCGCGTGCGGCAGTCCGGGCGTGTGCACGATCTCGCGCTCGGCGCTGAAGATCACCGGTACCAGCCAGTGGTCAAGCAGGTTACGGCCGACGCCCGGCAGATCGGCGACCGGCTCGATGCCGACGGCCCGGAGCTCTCCGGCCGGTCCGATGCCCGAGCGCAGCAGCAACGCCGCGGAATCGATCGCCCCCGCGGTCAGCACCACCTCGGCCTGCGCCGACGCACGGAACGGGCGGCCATCGATGCTACCGATCACGCCGGTGGCCCGCCCTTGCCGCATCAGGACGCGGTGCACCCGCGCACCGGTCCGCACGCTCATCCGCGAATTGCCCAGCGCCGGTTTGAGATAGGCGTCGGCGGTGGTTCTGCGCCTGCCGTCGCGCAGGGTGAACTGCGCCCGCCCGGCACCGTCCTGTACGCCGCTGTTGTAGTCGGGATTGGCGGGTACCCCGGCCTGTCCGGCCGCCGCCAGGATGGCCTCCTGGATCGGATCGACCGCGTAATCGCTGAGCACGTCCAGCATCCCGCCGGTGCCTTTGCCGCCCGACTCGTCGCGGTCGTAGCGTTCGATCCGCCGGAACAGCGGCTCGATCTCCCGCCACGACCAGCCCGGATCGCCGCATTCGGCCCAGGAGTCGTAGTCGGCCGGGTTTCCCCGCACGTAGATGGTCGCGTTGAGCGCGTGCGAACCGCCGAGCACCCGCCCGCGCGGCATATGCAGGCGACGGCCGGCGGCGTGTGGCTGAGCGACGCTGAAGTAATCCCAGTCCTCGGCCGTGTGCCACAGTTCGTGCATCCGCATCGGGTCGTGGATGGCCGGATTGGTATCGGCCTGGCCCGCCTCGAGCACCAGCACGGTGGCCTCGGTGCGGTCGAGCAGCCTGCGGGCCAGCACCGAACCGGCGGTGCCCGCGCCGACGACGATGTAGTCGGCGTGCAAGTCGTAATCCGTCACCCGACCGATCGTCGCCGCCGGACCGGCCCCGGCGCAGGCCCGGCCGGGACAGTGTGCGCGTGAAGTCAACGGATGGACACCGGGTGCGCGATGCGGCGCGGCGTCACGGCCGCAGAATCATGGGCATGGAAGGCACTGTGCCGCAACGCTCCCCCTCGACCGGCCCGGACGGGACCGGGTCCAAACACGAGGCCGCCTACGAGCTGATCCGGTCCCGCATCGTCGCGGGCGAGTACGGTCCGGGGTATCGTCTCGTGCTCGAGCAGCTGGCCAGGGAGTTCGGCGTCAGCGCAGTGCCGGTGCGGGAGGCGGTGCGCCGGTTGGAGGCCGAGGGATACGTCGAATTCATCCGCAATGTCGGCGCCAGGGTGGCGCACTTGGAAACCGGGGAATACCAGCAGGCGATGCAGACCCTGGCGGTGCTGGAGGGGTACGCGACCGCCGCGGCGGCGACCCGGATGCGCAAGACCGACATCACCCGCGCCCGCGCGCTCAACCGGCAGATGGCGCAGGCGCTGACCGCGTTCGACCCGGCCGCCTTCACCGAGCTCAACCACCACTTCCACGACGTGATCCTGCGGCGCTGCCCGAACGCGCACATCCGATCGCTGGCCGGGGCCGAATGGGCCCGGCTGGACCTGGTGCGCCGCACCTCGTTCGCGTTCGTGCCCGGCCGCGCGCAGGGCTCCATCGCCGAGCACGAGCACCTGATCGACCTGATCGAGACCGGCGCCGACGTGCGCGAGATCGAATTCGCCGCCCGGGACCACAAACTCGGCACGCTGCGCGCCATCGCCGAACGCACCCGCAGGCCGAAGCCCTGACCTCACCGTGGATGCGCGGACAGCGCGAAACCGGGGTCCCAGAGCTCGTTGCGGGTTCCGGTGAGCAGATCGGCGGCGAGCTCGCCGAACACCGGGGCGAATTTGAACCCGCGCCCGGAGAACGCGGTGAGCAGCAGCATTCCGGTGTCCTCGTCCAGATCGACGAGCGGTAGGTCGCCGGGCGCGAACAGGTCGTGGTGCATCGAGCAGCGCACCGGCTCCGGGTTCAGGTCGGGGATGAAATCCGCCGCCCAGCTGCCGATCCGGCGCAGATCGGCGCGGCTGAACCCGGGCACGTCGTCGGGTCCGGGGATCGTGGACCACAGCGGCTCCGTCGCCACCTTCACGCTGTAGGAATCGTGGCTGGGGGTGCCGTAGAGGTGCACACCGTCCTCGTCGCGGATGAACACCGGAAAGCGGTCCGCGGTGAACCATTCGGGGTGATGCGGCATGAACCAGGTGAGCGAGAGCGGCATGATCTGTAGGAACCCCTTGAGATCCGGACGCAGCCGCAGGGTCCAGGATCCGGTGGCCACCACGACTTTGGCGCAGGTGACCCGGACATCGGCGGTGACGATCTCCAGCCGGCCGCCGCGTTCGTCGAAGTCGATGACCTCGGCGTTGGTAATGATCCGCGCCCCATGGGATCTGGCCGCTTCGACGGCGGCCAGCACGCTCGCCTCGGGATACAGGCTGCCCGCGTGCTGATCGAGGACGGCGACGGTGTCGTCGTCGACCCGGTGCTGCGGATAGCGGGCACGCAGCGCCGCCGCGTCGAGCACCTCGTGCAGTAACTCGAATTCCGCCGCCGAGGCAATGGATTTGGCGATGCCACCCGAACCGGCCGCGCCGATCTGCAGCGCGCCGCATTCGTCGTAGAGATGCCTGCCGGTCTCCCGCTCCAGTTCCCGCCACAGCTCGCGCGCTCGCCGCAGGCGCGGCACATAGCGCGGCCCCTCGTGCACGGCGGAGCGGAACAGGCGGGAATCGCCCGCGTACGAACCGCGGGCGTGGCCGACACCGAACTGTTCGATGCCGATCACGTCGAGTCCGCGTTTGGCCAACTGCCACAACGCCATCGAGCCCGCGCTGCCCAGGCCGATGACCACCACATCCGCGTCCATCGTTCGAGACCTTTCCGTCGTCATGCCAGTGCGGGCGATTGCCACAGGTTCAGGGTGGTGCCGATGCCCCGTTCGACGGCGTTCCGGTACACCACGGTCCCCCAGGCCACATCCTCGACCGGCATGCCGCCGACCGAGAAGAGCACGATCTCGTCGTCGGTGCGCCGACCGGCCTGCGCGCCGGCGGCGATCGCGCCGAGATCAACCAGGTCGTCCCTGTCCATCACCCCGGCCTGGATCATGTCCATGAACTTGCAGCCGATGATCGGGATCCGGTTGTGCACCGGATGGCTGACCTCCTCCGCCCACGCCTCGTAGAGCCGGACGTTGTCGACGACCTTGCGGACGTCCGGCCCCTGCATGGATTCGTCGATATCGCACGGGGCGGGCATGCTCAGAAACGCGCCCGGCCGCACCCAATCCCGCACGACGGCCGGATAATTCGCCGGATCGCCGGGCACGCCGGTGGTGCAGTAGGTGACGATGTCGCTGTCCCGCACCGCCTCCTCGATGGTGTCCACGACGATCGTCTCTAGCTGCGGATACTGCTCGGCGACCCACTTGCCGAACGCGTCGATGCTGCCCTGACCACGGCCCTTGATCTTGACGGTGCCGAGCTCGGGGCAGGCCGCGACGAACGCGGCGAGCGAGGTCCTGGCCATCACGCCGGGACCGACGATGCCTGCCACCCGCGAGTCCGGGCGTGCCAGCAGCCGCGCACCGACCCCGGGCACCGCACCGGTTCGGTAGGCGGACAACAGATTCGCCGACATGAGCGCGAGCGGCGCACCGGTGTCGGTGTCGCTGAGCAGGAACATGAGGATCGATCGCGGTAATCCCTTGGCGCGGTTGGCGATATTCGATCCGTACCACTTCATCCCGCTGGTGCCGAAGCTACCGCCGAGATACGCGGGCATCGCCATGAACCGCCGCTCGGGGGTATTGGCCGGCATAGTCGGGAACGGCGAGTGGTCCGGAAAGGTGATCATCGCGCCGTGCGAGTCGCTGTTCGGGCCCGCCATCCGGTAATCGCCCTGGTGCAGCAGCACGAAGGTCTCCTGCATGGCGTCCACGCAGGCCGCCATGTCGGTGACTCCGGCGGCGATCATGTCCGGTTCGGAGAGGTAGAGAAAGTCGATCGAGGGGGTATCCATGCTGCTTCCTTACGGCACCGAGGGATGGACCGGACGCCCGGCGAACCAGGTCTGCACCGACCTGGTGTCGACCAGATCGATCGGGTCGATCGCGAACGGATCGCGGTCCAGGACAGTGAAATCGGCGGACTTGCCCGGCAGGAGCGAACCGGCGACCGCGCCGAGCCCGCTCGCCCGCGCGACGCCGATCGTGTACGCGCGCATCGCCTCGGCCACGGTCAGCGCCTGCTCCGGCCCCAGCGTCCCCGGGAACGACCCGGTGGGATCGGCCCGAGTCACCAAGCCCTGGATGCCGATCCACGGATTCGGGCTCGGTGTGACCGGCCAGTCCGAACCGCCGGCCAGCAGCACGCCCGAGTCGAGCAGAGTTCGGTTGGGACACATGCGGATTGCCCGATCGCGCGGGATACAGTGGCAATGCGCCTCGAAGATGACGCCCGGAAACCACAGCGGCGGAGACAGATCCGCGACCACCTTCAATGCGGCGACGCGCGGCAGATCCGCCTCGTCGATGTATTCGCCGTGCGCCAGCTGCACGATCGTGTCCGCGTAACCGGCCGCGCGGACCTCGGCCACGGCGTCGAGCAGCATTCGGACCGAACCGTCTCCGGTGCAGTGCACCTTCGCGCCCAGCCCCCGCCGGGCCACCTCGACCAGCCACCCGGTGAGTTCGGCGGGCGTCATCGCGCTCTCCCCCACCCAGGTGTCCCCGTGCTCGGCGTCGGGCAGATACGGCTCGAGGAACAGCGCGGTCCGCGACGTGGGCACGCCGTCGAGGAAGATCTTGACGAAGTCCGGCCGGTGATGGATGGTTCGATACCGCTTGGCCGCGTCCAGCAGCGGGACACCGAACGGATCCGTGCCGAAGATCCGATCGTTGATCTGCGCCGACGTCACCACCCAGGCAGTCAATTCCCCGCGCCGGTCGAGTTCGGCGAGCGCGCGCAGCATCGGCAACGACGCCGCGGCATCCTGGAAGTGCGTGATGCCGAAGCCGTGCAGCAGCTCGACGGCTCTGCGGCACCCGGCGGCATCGAGGGCGGTGCTGTCCCCCAGCGACGACGCGTAGGCCCGCTCCACCGGAATGAGCGCCGACTCGATGAGCAGGCCGACCGGCTCGCCGGTCGCCTGGTCGCGCACGATCTCACCGCCCGCGGGATCACCGGAGGACCCGCCGATGCCGGCGAGTTGCATGGCGCGCGAGCTGACCCACCGATTGTGGCAGCTGTCGTCGCGCAACAGCACCGGCCGTCCCCCTGCCGCCGCATCGAGCCGGCGCAGGGCACTCGGAGTCGAAACAGCCGGTGCCAGAGTGCTTCCCCACCCGCCCCCGACAATCCACGCGTCGCTCGCCAGACCGGCGGCCCATTTCTCGACGGAGGTGAGCACCGCGTCGAGCGAGGCCGTCGCGTCCAGTGCCAGCTCGAACAGATCGGCACGACCGGCCACCAGGTGGTGCGTGTGGATATCCCCCAGACCGGGCATGACGAACGCGCCGCCGTGATCGACAACCGTCTCGCGCCCGGACAGGTCACCGCGCGCGGGATCCAAAGCGACGACGAGACCGTCGCGGACCAGGAACGACGACGCGTGCGCTACCGACTCATCGGCCGTCCACACCGCCGCGTTGGTGTGCAAGGTGTCAGACATAATGCCGCCCCAGCTCCGCGTACCGCTGCGGGGCACGCGCTCGAAGTATCAGTGCCGCAACGACTCCGGCGGCCGCGGCCAGCACCAGCAGTCCCGGCAGCAGCCAGACGAGCACACCGCCGGCGCTGATCAGCAGATCGAAGTTCCCGATCGCGTACCCGAGGATGGCGACCAGCGCCGCGCCGGCCACCATCGGCGCGATCAGCGTGCGGAACAGATTCTCGTCCAGGTCGCGATGCCGGTGGAAGAACGCGACGACGGCGAACGAGCACGCGGCCATCAGCGCGATCACCCCCAGGGTGCCGAGGTTGGTCAGCCAGGTGAACAGCGCCCGCACAGGATCCTGCCCGGTCACCGCGAACACCCCGACCACCACCGACGCCAGCACCGACTGCGCGACCGAACCGACATGCGGGCTCCGGTGCACGGCATGGGTCCGGCCCGCGTGGGCGGGCAGCAGGCCCTCGCGCCCGAGCGCGTAGCTGTAGCGGGCCACCGCGTTGTGGAAGGCGAGCACGGCGGCGAAGACGCTGGTGCAGAACAGGAACCGCATGACCGTCGTATACCAAGTCCCGATATAGGAATTCGAGAGCTCGAACAGGAACGTCGTCGGATCGACCAGCTTTTCGATGAAGCCCTTGGCGTTGTCGACACCGGCGCCGTTGATCATCAGGAAGGTGACCGCCGTGTAGACGACGCCGATGGCGAGCACGGACAGGAACGTCGCCCTCGGCACCGTCCGCTTCGGGTCGACGGCCTCCTCGCTGTAGATCGCGGTGGCCTCGAAACCGACGAACGACGCGAAGCAGAACAGCAGCGCGATCGGCAGCGACCCGCTGGTCAACGCGCCGGGCGTGAGCGGGGTGGCGCTCATCGAGGTGGTCCCGAAGTCGCCGCCGCGCACCGCGATCACCACGGCGAGCACGAGCACGACGAGGAACTCCGCGGCCACCAGAACCGACAGCATCTTGACCGACAGATCGATCTGCCGGTAGCCGAGCACCGCGACGACGGCGATGCCGAGCAGCACATACACCCACCAGTCGATATCGATGCCGAACTCGTCGGCGAAGAACCCGCCGGTCGCGGCGCCGAACAGTCCCCAGAGCCCGATCTGCATGGCGTTGTAGCTCAACAGCGCGAGATATGCCGCGGCGCCGCCGAATTGCTGGCGCAGACCGCGGGTGATGTAGGAGTAGAACGCACCGGTGCTGGTGTGATGGCGCGCCATCGCCGTGTAGCCGACGGCGAACACCAGCAGCGTGCCGACGGTGAGCAGGTAGGCGCCCGGCACACCGGCGCCGTTGCCCAGCAGCATCGCCACCGGCGCGCCGCCGGCCATCGCGGTCAGCGGCGCGGCCGCGGAGATGACGAAGAACGTCACCCCGAACACGCCGAGCGAACCGCGGCGCAGTTGGTGATCGTGGACGACCGGCTCGTTCGCCGCCGGACTGTCGAGGGTCATGAGAACTCCAGCGGAGGCAGCAGGATCTGGTCGAAGAAGGCGGTGAGTTCCGTGGTCGCGGCGAGCGGAAACACCGCGGCCACATACTGATCCGGGCGCACGACCACCACCGCGCCGCGGCGATCGATGCCCCGTTCGGCGAAGATGTCGACCTGCGGGTCGGTCGCGTACACCTTCTCGTAGTCGACGACCTGGAACGGCCCGACCGTCGGCAGGAAGACCGAGGGCACCGCGCCGATGTCCACCCCGGTGTGGTCTTGTCGATACACAACTTTCACGTCGAAGACGGTGTCCCGGTCGGCGTTCTTCGGCGTATAGGCGACCAGTGGAGATTCGGCCGCCGTGCCGAGCCAGTTCGCCCACCGGTCGAGCACCGCGACATCGGCTCCGACCAGGGTCGGGTCGGCGGCGAAAGCGTATATCCGCCACCGGCCGTCGGCCCGGTGGTGATGCCCGAGGTGCACCGGGTTGGCGTCGGCGACCCGGACCACCGGTGCGGACTTGAAGCGTTTCCCGATCGGGAAACCGCTCGCCAGCCGCTGATGCGTCGGCGCGCCGATGATCATCGAGGGTGGGTACGTGGTCATGAAGCCGGCCGGGAACTCCGCGGTCTTGACGTAGAAGTCCTCGAGCGCCGAGGGCGATTCGAATTCCTCCGGACGCTTGGCCATCATGCTCGACCACTCCCGGTCGAAGTCGATGAGATTCCGCGCGATCACCTGCCGCTCCGCCGAATACGTCGCCAGCAGGGTTTCCGGACTCCGCCCGGACAGCACGTGCCCGAGTTTCCAGCCGAGGTTGAATCCGTCCTGCATCGAGACGTTCATGCCCTGTCCGGCCTTCGCGCTGTGCGTATGACACGCGTCTCCGGCGATGAACACCCGCGGCGTCCTGGTGCCCACCGCGTCCACCGGTACGTCGTCGAACCGGTCGGTCACGCGGTGGCCGACCTCATAGACGCTGTGCCAGGCGACATCCCGCACGTCGAGGGTGTACGGATGCAGAATCTCGTTGGCCTGCTCGATGATCGCCTCGATGCCGGTCTCGCGTACCCTGCCGTTGTCGTCCTCGGCGACCTCGCCGAGATCGACATACATGCGGAACAGGTAGCCGCCCTCGCGCGGAATGTGCAGGATGCTCCCGCCGGTCCCGGATTGGATGGCGCACTTGGTGCGGATATCCGGGAAGTCCGTGACAGCCAGCGCGTCCATCACGCCCCAGGCGTGGAACGCTTTGTCCCCCTGCGGAATACAGCCGATGGCCGCGCGCACGCGGCTGTGCGCCCCGTCCGCGCCGACCACGTACTTCGCGCGCACCGTGCGCGATCGGCCTTCCCGCTCGCCCGCGGTGTGCACCAGGTGCACGCGCACCGGATAGTCGCCGTCGGTGATCTCCAGTGCGCGGAACCGATATCCGTAGTCGGGCCGCATCCGGGTCGGCGCGTTGGCCATCGCCTCGGCGAAGTAGTCGAGCACCCGGGCCTGGTTGACCAGCAGATGCGGGAACTCGCTGATGCCGGCCGGGTCGTCGCGGGTCCGCGCCGCCCGGACGATCTTCGACGGATCGTTGGGATCCGGTTTCCAGAAGGCCATTTCGGTGATGCGGAACGCCTCGGCGACAATGCGTTCGGCGAACCCGAACGCCTGGAAGGTCTCGACGCTGCGCGCCTGGATGCCGTCGGCCTGCCCGATGGCCAGGCGGGCCGGACGCTGTTCGATGATCCTGGTGTCGACCGTCGGGAACTGGGCCAGCTGGGCGGCGGTGATCATGCCCGCCGGACCGGTGCCGACGATGAGCACGTCGACCGCCTCGGGCAGGTCGTCCGGCCGGTCGAGGCCGACACCGGCGGCCGGTTGCACGCGCGGATCGGTGGACAGGTAACCGTGATGATGGAACTGCACTGTTCAGACCCTCGTCATTCCTCTGATCGGGCTTATCGCCTGTGCCGCTTCATGATCGGGGCCGAGCGGGAGCGCGCGCCGGTCGCGCAGCAGCAGCGTGGCCGCGGAACTGACCACGACGACTCCGCCGAGATACAGCACGACCGATGTGGTCGTCCCGCTGGCGCGCACGAGCGCGGCGGCGATCGTCGGGGCGAACGCGCCGCCGAGGATCGCCCCGATCGCGTAGGACACCGCGACGCCGGAGAACCGGACGGAAGCCGGGAACAGCTCGGCGTAGAACGCGGCCTGCGGGCCGTAGGTGAAACCGAGGCCGACGGTCAGCAGCGCCAGCCCGCACCAGAGCAGGCCCGGGTTCGCGGTGTTCACCAGCGGGAAGAGCGGGACCAACGCGGCGAGCAGGACCGCCCAGCCGATGAGATAGGTTGCGCGCCTGCCGATCCGGTCGCTGAGCGCGGCGCCGATCCAGGTGCACAGCAACCAGGTGACGGCCGAGCCGGCGACCGCCCACAGCACGGGGCCGCGGGCGAGGCCGACCGGTCCGTGGACGTCGGTGGCGTAGTTCTGGATATAGCCACCGGTGGTCATGTACCCCACGGCGCTGTTGCCCGCGAAGACGAGCGCCGCGACCAGCACGAGCAGGCCGTGCCCGCGCAACAGTTCGACTATGGGGGTCGTGGCCTGCTCGCTGCGTTCGGCGAGCTCGACGAAGACCGGACTCTCCTCCACCCGGCGGCGAATGTAGTAGCCGATCAGGATGAGCACGACCGACAGCAGAAACGGTACCCGCCAACCCCATTCGAGGAAGGCGTCGCCGGGCGCGAGCACCGTCATCAGGGCCAGCACACCGGAGGCCGCCAGCAAGCCGAGCGGAACACCCACCTGGGGCGCCGCGCCGAATACCCCGCGCTTGCCGGGTGGCGCGTGCTCGACCGCCATGAGCACGGCGCCACCCCATTCACCGCCGGCCGAGATGCCCTGCAGGATGCGCAGCAGGATCAGCAGAACCGGGGCGGCGAGGCCGGCCACCGCATAGGTCGGCAGCAGGCCGATCAGCGTCGTCGCGCCGCCCATCGCCACCAGCGTGACCATCAGGATGACCCGCCGCCCGTACTTGTCGCCGAAATGACCGGCGAGGAAGGCGCCGAGCGGACGAAACAGGAAACTGATCCCCACCGTGAGGAAGGACAGGATGGTGGCGATCCCGTCCCCGGCGGGCTGGAAGAAGAGCTTGCCGAAGACCAGCCCCGCGGCGCCCGCGTAGACGAAGTAGTCGTACCACTCGACCGTCGTCCCGACCACGGTCGCGAAAACGACTCGGCGGCGGTCTCTTTCGCTGACCATCGGTGACCCAGATCGGGGTGGCGCGCTCATCTGGGACTCCTTCGGATAGTGCTCGTCGCCGGTGCTACCGGGGGTGTGGGCGCTGGAGATCACGGCGACTTCGAAATGCGATCTGCGTCACTTGCGGCTCGCTTCACCGATGATATACGATTTGAGATACGATGCAAGAGCGGTTGGAGGAGGTTCATGAAAATCGACATCGACGCAGGTGATCGTCGGTTTTCCGCGCTGCCGACCCGGCCGGGCAAGATCATCGCGGTCCATCTCAGCTATGCCTCGCGGGCGGATCAGCGGGGCCGTCGACCGGCGCACCCGTCCTACTTCCTGAAACCGAGCAGTTCGGTCGCGGCCGGCGGCGGAGTCATCGAACGGCCCGGCGGCACCGAGTTGCTGGCATTCGAGGGCGAGATCGCGCTGATCATCGGGAGCGCCGCGCGCCGGGTGCCGATCGAATCCGCCTGGCAGCACGTCGCCGCGATCACCGCGGGCAACGACTTCGGCCTGTACGACCTGCGGGCCAACGACAAGGGATCCAATATCCGATCCAAGGGCGGGGATGGATTCACACCCCTGGGGCCCGGCCTGATCGATGCGCGGACCGTCGAACCGGCGGCACTGCGGGTGCGCGCCTGGGTCAATGGCGTTCTCGCCCAGGAGGACTCCGCCTCGGGAATGATTTTCCCACTCCCCCAGCTGATTTCGGACCTGTCGCAGCACTTCACGCTCGAACCGGGGGACGTGATCCTCACCGGGACCCCGGCCGGTTCGTCGGTCGTGGTGCCCGGCGATGTGGTCGAGGTCGAAGTCGACGCACCCGACACGGCCGGGGCGCCCAGCTCCGGGCGGCTGGTCACGACGGTCGTCCAGGGCGTGCACGAGTTCGACCCCACCCTCGGTTCCCTCCCGTCGGTCGACGACACCCAGCGGATCGAAGCCTGGGGATCCCGGTGCGCCGCCGGGCTTCCCGCGACCGCGATCTCCGCCGAGCTGCGCGCCAAGCTGTCCAGGGTGCCGGTCGCCGCACTGTCGCAGCAGCTGCGCAAGCGGGGCCTGAACAACGTGTCCATCGAGGGCGTGCGTCCGGCGAAGCCAGGAACCAGGCTCGTCGGCACCGCCCGGACGTTGCGGTTCGTGCCGAACCGCGAGGACCTGTTCCGCACGCACGGCGGCGGATACAACGCGCAGAAGCGGGTGTTCGACACCGTCGAGCCGGGCGAGGTCATCGTGATCGAGGCCCGCGGCGAGACCGGATCGGGCACCCTCGGCGACATCCTCGCCCTGCGCGCCAAGGTGCGCGGAGCCGCAGGCGTGGTGACCGACGGCGGAGTGCGCGACCACGATGCCGTCGCCGACACCGGTCTGGCGGTCTTCGCCACGGGGCCGCATCCGGCGGTCCTCGGCCGCAAGCACGTGCCCTGGGACGCCGACCTCACCATTTCCTGTGGTGGCGCGACCGTCCAGCCCGGCGACATCGTCGTCGGCGACGGGGATGGTGTGATCGTCCTACCCTCGGACATCGCCGAAGCAGTGGTCGACGATGCGCTCGAGCAGGAGATCCAAGACGGCTGGATCGCCGAGCAGGTCGGTGCCGGGCATCCGGTGGCCGGGCTGTTTCCCCCCGACGCGGAATGGAAGGCGAGGTACCGACAGTGGCGCCAGAATCAGTGAAATCCAGTGGTACGCAGAGTAAGTCACAGGTCGCGTATCACTGGATCAAGGATCGGATCGCGCGGCAGGAGTACACGCCGGGCTACCGGCTGGTGCTCAGCGCCATCGCCAAGGACCTCGACATGAGCGTGGTTCCGGTGCGCGAGGCGATCCGGCAGCTCGAGGCCGAGGGCCTGATCACCTTCGAACGCAATGTGGGCGCCCAGGTTTCGATGGTCGACGACTCGCAGTATCGGCACAGCATGCAGGCGCTCAGCGTGCTCGAGGGCGCGGCGACGGCGCTCGCGGCCGGCCGATTATCCGCGGACGACCTGCGCCGGGCGCGGGCGGTCAACGAGCGAATGATCGCGTCCCTGGACGATTTCGACCCAAGCGCGTTCACCGCGCTCAACCACGAGTTCCACGCGATCCTGTTCACCAAGTGCGTGAATCCGCGCATCGTCACCCTCGTCGAGGCGGAGTGGTCGCGCCTGGGTCACCTGCGCTCGTCCACCTTCTCCTTCGTCCCCGGGCGCGCCCACGAATCGGTGCGCGAACACGAGAACATCGTGCGCCTCATCGAAACCGGCGCCCCGCTCGGCGAGATCGAGCAGGTCGCCCGCCGCCACCGCTCGGCCACCCTCGACGCCTACCTGGCCCACGAGCACCCCGACGAATCCTCCGGCCGCACGGCCCGCTGAACCTCGAACCCTGGAGTCGCCATATGACGAACGCGGTGCGCACCCCCGCCACCCCGCACACGCCCTCGGACCTACCGGCGCGCATTCAGCACTACATCGACGGGGCGTTCGTCGACTCGGTCGACGGCGCGACGTTCGGTGTGCTCGATCCCGTCACCAACGAGGTCTATGTCCAGGCGGCCGCGGGTAAGCAGGCCGATGTCGATCTCGCGGTGATCGCGGCGACCAAGGCCTTCACCGCGGGGCCGTGGCCGCGCATGCTGCCCCGCGAGCGGTCGCGCGTGCTGCACCGGATCGCGGACATCGTGGAATCGCGGGACGCGCGGCTGGCCGAGCTCGAATCGTTCGACTCGGGGTTGCCCATCACCCAGGCGCTCGGCCAGGCCCGGCGTGCGGCGGAGAACTTCCGGTTCTTCGCCGATCTCGTGGTCGCCCAGGTGGACGACGCCTACAAGGTGCCGGGACAGCAGCTCAACTACGTCAACCGCAAGCCGATCGGCGTGGCCGGGTTGATCACGCCGTGGAACACCCCGTTCATGCTGGAGTCCTGGAAGCTGGTGCCCGCACTGGCCACCGGAAACACGGTGGTGCTCAAGCCCGCCGAGTTCACCCCGCTGTCGGCGTCGCTGTGGGCCGGGATCTTCGAGGAGGCCGGGCTGCCGCCCGGGGTGTTCAATCTGGTCAACGGGCTCGGCGAGGAGGCGGGCGACGCGCTGGTGAAACACCCTGGCGTGCCGTTGATCTCGTTCACCGGGGAGAGCCGCACCGGGCAGATCATCTTCGGCAACGCCGCCGCGTCGCTGAAGGGGTTGTCGATGGAGCTGGGCGGCAAGAGCCCCGCCGTGGTCTTCGCCGACGCGGACCTGGACGCCGCGATCGACGCGACCATCTTCGGCGTGTTCTCGCTCAACGGCGAACGATGCACCGCGGGCAGCCGGATCCTGGTCGAGCGGCCGATCTACGACGAGTTCGTCGAACGCTATGCCGCACAGGCGAAACGGGTGGTCGTAGGCTACCCGCACGACCCGGACACCGAGGTCGGCGCGCTGGTGCATCCGGAGCACTTCGAGAAGGTGATGAGCTACGTCGACCTCGGCAAATCCGAGGGCCGACTGGTCGCGGGCGGTGGCCGCCCCGACGGCTTCGGCACCGGGAACTTCGTCGCACCAACGGTATTCGCCGACGTCGAACCGGAGGCCAGGATCTTCCAGGAGGAGATCTTCGGCCCGGTCGTCGCGATCACGCCGTTCGATACCGACGAGGAGGCGCTCGCCCTCGCCAACGGCGTCCGGTACGGCCTGGCCGCTTACGTCTGGACCAACGACCTGAAACGCGCACACACCTTCGCGCAGGCGATCGAGGCGGGCATGGTGTGGCTCAACTCCAACAACGTCCGCGATCTGCGGACCCCGTTCGGCGGCGTGAAGGCCTCCGGGCTCGGCCACGAGGGCGGCTACCGCTCCATCGACTTCTACACCGATCAGCAGGCCGTGCACATCACCCTCGGCGCGGCGCACAACCCGACCTTCGGCAAGCAGGAACCATCGTGATCGTCACCCCCGACTCCCCCGAACCCGTTGTAACCGTTACGGATCCGATCCACGCGCGCAACCCCCTTCGCACGCCGGAGGCGACGCCGCCGGATGTGGTCCGCTGCGCCTACATGGAACTCGTCGTCACCGACCTGGCGCGCTCGCGGCACTTCTACGTCGACGTCCTCGGCCTCGTGGTGACCGAGGAAGACGAGAACGCCGTCTATCTCCGGTCATTCGAGGAGTTCATTCACCACAATCTGGTGCTCCGTCAGGGCCCGGTCGCCGCCGTCGCGGCGTTCGCCTACCGGGTGCGCAGCGCCGCGGAACTGGACCGGGCCGTCGAGTTCTACACCGAGCTGGGCTGCCGGGTCGAGCGGCGCGCGACGGGCTTCACCAGGGGCATCGGGGACTCGGTGCGGGTGGAGGACCCGCTCGGCTTTCCGTACGAATTCTTCTACGACGTGGCGCATGTCGAGCGCCTCGCCTGGCACTACGAGCTGCACTCCCCCGGTGCGCTGGTCCGGCTCGACCACTTCAATCAGGTCACGCCGGATGTGCCACGCGCGGTGAAGTACATGGAGGACTTGGGTTTCCGGGTCACCGAGGACATCCAGGATGCCGGCGGCACGGTGTACGCGGCGTGGCTGCGGCGCAAGTCCACGGTGCACGACACCGCGATGACCGGTGGGGACGGACCGCGAATGCATCATGTGGCCTTCGCGACGCACGAGAAGCACAACATCATCGCCATCTGCGACAAGCTCGGCGCGCTGCGCATGTCCGACCTGATCGAACGCGGCCCCGGCAGGCACGGCGTCTCCAACGCCTTCTACCTGTACCTGCGCGATCCCGACGGCCACCGCATCGAGATCTACACCCAGGACTACTACACCGGCGATCCGGACAACCCCGTGGTCACCTGGGATGTGCACGACAACCAGCGGCGCGACTGGTGGGGCAGCCCGGTGGTGCCGAGCTGGTACACCGAGGCCTCGCCCGTGCTGGACCTGGACGGCAGGCCGCAGCCGCTCACCAGGCGCACCGACGAGTCGGAGATGGCGGTGACCATCGGGGCCGACGGGTTCTCCTACACCCGCAAGTCCGACGCCGACCGGACGCGGGGCGAATACAAGCTCGGCGCGCAACTCTGAGAGGAGAACCGATGCTGCCCACCGAGGCGATCACGGCGATCGCCGACGAGCTGGCCGCGGCCGAGCGGGACCGCCGCACGATCCCGCTGCTGACGGCCCGCTACCCCGGCATGACCGTGGCGGATTCCTATGCGGTGCAGAACGAATGGCGTCGCCGCGGGATCGAGAGCGGACGCCGGCCCGTCGGCCGCAAGATCGGGCTCACCAGCAAGGTGATGCAGGCGGCGACCGGCATCACCGAGCCGGACTACGGGGCGATCTTCGCCGACATGGTCTTCGACAACGGGTCGGTCATCGAGCACGGCCGGTTCGCCAACGTGCGGATCGAGGTCGAGCTCGCCTTCGTGCTCGGCGCACCGATCGACGGTCCCGGCGCCACCCTCTTCGATGTCCTGCGCGCCACCGAGTACGTGGTCCCGGCGCTGGAGATCCTGAGCTCGCGGATCGACCTGCCCGGACGGACCATCGTCGACACGATCAGCGACAACGCGGCGATGGGCGGGCTGGTCTACGGCGGAAATCCGGTACGGCCCAGCGATATCGACCTTCGCTGGGTCAGCGCGCTGCTGTACCGCAACGAGACGATCGAGGAATCGGGGGTCGCCGCGGCGGTGCTCAACCATCCCGCGACCGGGGTGGCCTGGCTGGCGAACAAGCTCGGCGAACACGGCGACCGGCTCGATGCCGGGGAGATCGTGCTCGCCGGGTCGTTCACCCGCCCGCTGTGGGTCGAACCGGGCGACACCATCCTCGCCGACTACGGACCGATGGGAACCGTCTCATGCCGATTCAGCTGAATCGGACCCTGCGCGACGCGCTGGCCGGCAGCGACCGGCCGCTGTACGGCGGGTGGATCACCACCGGATCGCCGGTGGCGGCCGAGATCATGGCCGGGTCCGGGCTCGACTGGGTGCTGATCGATATGGAGCACGCGCCGAACGGGTTGGAATCCGTTCTGGCGCAACTGTATGCGGTGTCCGGCTATGCCGTGACGCCGGTCGTGCGGGTGCCCGTCGGCGACACCGTGGTGATCAAGCAGGTCCTGGATCTGGGTGCCCAGAACATCCTGGCGCCGATGATCTCCACCGCCGAGCAGGCGCGGAATGTCGCTGCGGCAGCACAATATCCGCCGGTCGGGCGGCGTGGGGTGGGCAGCGCGCTGGCGCGCTCGGCACGCTGGAACCGCATCGACGACTATCTCCCCCGCGCCGCCGAACATGTCTCGGTGTTCGTGCAGATCGAGACCCTCGAGGGCGTCGAGAACGCCAGGGCCATCGCCGAGACGCCGGGCATCGACGGGATCTTCGTCGGACCGAGCGACCTCGCCGCCGCCATGGGGCTGCTCGGCCGGCCGACCCATCCGGACGTCACCGCACAGGTGCGCAAGGCCTTCGCCGACGTCATCGACGCGGGAAAACCGGTGGGCGTCAACGCGTTCGATCCGGCGCAGGCGAGCGCGTACGCCCGGCACGGGGCGACCTTCCTGCTCGTCGGCGCGGACGCCGCCCTGCTCGCCCGCGGATCCGAGGCCCTCGCCCACCGATTCCTCGGCCCGCCACCCGGCGAAACACCCCGCGGCAGTTACTGATCGACCAGATAGAAGGACTTGGCAATGACGTCGACGACGATCAGCTACGACACCCTCCTCGCGACCATCACCGACCCCGACGGGCGCGCGATCCCGGACCCCGCGACCGGAGAGGTGGTGGGGCGAGTGCGTTTTCGGCCCGTCGAGGAACTCGACGCGGCGATCGCCCGCGCCCGCGCCGCGCAGACCGCCTGGGCCGCACGCAGTGACGAGGACCGCGTCGAACTCCTGCTGCGCGCGGCCGACGCCGTCGAGGCCGCGACCGAGCCGCTCGCCGAACTGCTCTCGCGGGAGCAGGGCAAGCCGCTCAACGGCCCCAATGCCCGTTTCGAGGTCGGCGCGTGCGTGTCCTGGCTACGGGCCACCGCGGCAACGGCACTGCCCGGCGAGACGATCGTCGACGACGAGACCGCCCATGCGGAACTGCGTTATCGCCCGCTCGGCGTGGTCGGCGCCATCGGGCCGTGGAACTGGCCGATGATGATCACCATCTGGCAGATCGCCCCCGCGCTGCGGATGGGCAACACCACCGTGGTCAAGCCCTCCGAGTACACCCCGCTGAGCGTGCTCGCGCTGGTCGAAGTGCTCAACAGCGTTCTGCCCCATGATGTTGTGCACGCGGTCGCGGGCGCGGGCGAACTCGGTGCCCGGCTGGCCGGTCATCCCGATATCGACAAGGTCATGTTCACCGGCTCCACCAGGACCGGCCGGGCCGTCATCCGGAGCTCGGCCGACACGGTGAAGCGCCTGACCCTCGAACTCGGCGGCAACGACGCGGGCATCGTCCTCCCCGATGTGGACCCCTCGGCGATCGCCGAGGACCTGTTCTGGGGCGCGTTCATCAACACCGGCCAGACCTGCGCGGCCATGAAGCGCCTCTACGTCCATGCCGACGTCTACGACGCTGTCTGCGCGGCCCTCGTCGCGATCGCCGCGACCACACCGATGGGCCGCGGCCTGCACGAGGCCAATGTCCTTGGCCCGCTACAGAACCGCCAGCAGTTCGACATCGTCTCCGGCCTGGTCGAGGCGGCCCGCGCGGCCGGCGCCACCCTGCTCACCGGCGGTGACCCCGATCGCAGCGCCCCGGGCAACTTCTATCCGCTCACCCTGGTCGCCGACATCGACAACGACAACCCCTTGGTCGCGGAGGAACAGTTCGGCCCGGCCCTGCCGATCGTCCGCTACCACGACATCGAGGACGCCATCGCCATGGCCAACGCCCTCGACGTCGGCCTCGGCGCATCGGTCTGGAGCGCCGACCGGGCCACCGCCCGCGCCATCGCCGCCCGGCTCGAGGCAGGCACGGTCTGGATCAACGCGCACGGCGGCGTGCACCCGATGATCCCGTTCGGCGGCGTCAAGCAGTCCGGCTACGGTCTCGAATTCGGCGTCGAGGGGCTCAAATCCGTATCCGCGCCGCAGGTCGTCAACGGCTGACCGGCACCGGCGAGTTAGCGGTGGATTCGCCGAAGGGGCGGTCACCGAAGTAATCTTCGTACGGTGTCCATTCATCGCCCACTATGGACCCTTCCGCCGGATGAGCGTGTAATCCCGCCGGACCAGTCCGCGTCAACCAGCTACCGCGCGGATCTGGACGGGCTCCGCGGGCTGGCGATCGCGCTGGTCGTGGTGTTCCACGTGTGGTTCGGGCGGGTGTCCGGCGGCGTGGACGTCTTCCTGGTGCTGTCCGGTTTCTTCTTCACCGGGTTGCTCGTGCGCCGGGCCGAATCGACCGGATCGGTGGGCGTCGGCCAGACACTGCGGCGCACCGCGCGCAGGCTGATCCCGGCGATGGCGGTGGTGCTGGCCGCGATCGTGGCCGCGACGGTGATCTTGCGGCCCTACACACAATGGTCGGACGTGGCCGCCCAGACCTTGGCCTCGATGTTCTACTACCAGAACTGGCAGCTCGCCCTGACCTGGTCGGACTATCTGGCCGCGGATCCGTCGGTGAGCCCGCTCCAGCACCTCTGGTCGATGTCGGTTCAGGGCCAGTTCTATCTCGCCGCGCTCGGACTGGTGGCCGTGACCGCGTGGGCCGGCCGGCGCGGCGAACGCCCGGCTCGACTCCGGCCGGTGCTCGGCGCGGTGATCATCCTGGCCGCCGTCGCGTCGTTCGGGCTGGCCGCGTCGGGGACGGCCACCCATCAGGGCTGGAACTACTACGACAGCTTCGCCAGAGCGTGGGAATTGCTCGTCGGCGCGGGACTGGCCGTCGCGGCCCCGTATCTGCGGCTGCCGCAACGGCTTCGGTTCGTCCTGGCGGGGCTCGGCTTGGCCGGTGTCGTGTTGTGCGGGTGGTTGATCCTGGACGGCGCCAATCGATTCCCCGGCCCCTACGCCCTGCTGCCGGTCGGTGCCGCCGCGGCGCTGATCGTCTCGGGCAACAACGTGGCCGCCGGTCAGCGACCGGTATTCAACCGGCTCCTGTCGACGCCGGGGATTCGCTGGCTCGGGGATATCGCCTATCCCCTGTACCTGTGGCATTGGCCGATCCTGATCTTCTGGCTCGCCGAGCTCGGCCACCCCAGCGCGGGACTGCCGGAGGGGCTGGGCATCATCGCCGTCTCGGTTGTGCTGGCCTGGGTCACCCATCGCGTGATCGAGGAACCGCTGCGGGTGCGCTCGCTGGGTGGCGGCGCGGATCATTCGACGCGGGCTCGGCGCACCGCGACCGCCGTGGTGACGGCCGCGGCGGTGCCGATGGTCGCGGCCACCGTGCTGTGGCAGATCGCGGTGGGGGTCAGCGCGCCGCAGCCGGTCGGCGCCTTGAGTCCGGCGCTGTACCCCGGCGCGGAAGCCCTGGTCTCCGGGCGGCCCACGCCGCACGCGCGGATGCGGCCGACGGTGTTCGAGGCGCCCGCCGACGCACCCGCACCCACCTCGGACGGGTGCATCGCCGACTGGGACAACGCCGAACTCATCACCTGCACCTACGGCGACCCGGACGGCGCGCACACCCTGGCCGTGGTCGGTAGCTCGCACGCCGAGCACTGGCTGCCCGCGCTCCAGGTCCTGGCCGAGCGGCATCCGTTCCGCATCCAGGTCTATCTGAAGATGGGCTGCCCGCTCACCCTGGCCGAGGACGCGACGTACAAGGGTGAGCTGATTCCCGATTGCCGCGACTGGTCCCAGCAGGTGATCGAGCGGCTCGGCGCGGACCGGCCGGACTGGGTGTTCACCACCGGCACCCGGCCGCGCGACGGCACCGGCGACGAGACCCCGCCCGAGTACCTCGACGTCTGGTCGGCGCTCGGCGAACGCGGCCTCAACGTGATCGCGATCCGGGACACTCCGTGGTTGCGCAGCAACGGGGTTCGCTACAAGGCGATCGACTGCCTGGCCAAGGGCGGCGACCGGCTCAGCTGCGGGATGAAACGCACGGACGCGCTCGACCCGATCAATCCCGAACTGGCGCCGACCTGGTCGTTCCCCAACGTGTACCCGATCGACCTCACCGACGCGGTCTGTGAGGGCGCGGTGTGCCCGGTCTCCATCGGCAACATCCTGGTCTACCACGACGAACATCATCTGACCGCGAGCTATTCGCGCTCGCTGGCCGACGAGCTCGGCCGTCGGCTGCAGCCGTTGCTCGGCTGGTGGTAGCGGCCCGAACCGGTCTCGTGAAATCTCGGTGCGCGCAATAGTGTCCGATTTCGCGGCATCGAGTACGTTGGCAACGATGTCGTCGGTGTTGCGGGAGTATTGAGGATCGTGGTCAGCGGAACCATTCGCCGAGCCTGGAAACTGGGCCTGGCCACGCTACTCGCCGTCGTCGCCGTCATCGCCGGAAATACCGCCACCGAACCGGTTTTCACCGCCGCGGTGACCCTCGACACCGCACCGGCCGTTCCTGGCGTCCCGCTGCGCATCGCCTACGGCACCGCCCCCGACATGTTCGGTGACCTGTATCTCCCCACCACCGCAGCCGCGCCGTATCCCGTGGTCGTGCTGATCCACGGCGGCGGCTGGTCGCAGAATCGCACGCTCGATCATGTCGGACCGCTGGCGGCGTCGCTGGCCGCGGCCGGCGTCGCCGTGTGGAACATCGAATATCGGCGGGTCAACGGCGCCGGCGGCTGGCCGGTCACGCTCACCGATGCCGACGACGCCGTGCGGTCCCTCGCGACCGTGGTGAACCTGCGCTCCGGCAATCGGCTCGATCTGCGCCGGGTGCATCTGGCCGGCCATTCGGCGGGTGGGCAACTGGCGGCGTGGGTGGCCGGGCGGCAGAGCACCGAGGCGCAACCCACCGCGGTGCGCATTCGCAGCGTCACCCTGATGGCCGGTGTGCTGGATCTGGAGTTCGCGGTGACCAACGGGCGCGACGGGTTCGTCCGCAGGCTGCTCGGCGGGCGGCCCGACGACGTCCCGGATCGCTATCGCCTGGCCTCGCCGATCGCCCACCTGCCCGTCGGCGTGCGGATCAGCGCCCTGCACGGCGACCGGGACACCGTCGTGGCGCCCGCGCAGAGCCGGCGCTACGTCGCCGCCGCGCGACGGGCGGGCCAGGCCGCGGAACTGCGCATTCTCGACGGGACCGGACACGGCGAGTTCGCCGACGCCAACTCACCCGCGTGGGCCGCCGCCAGGGAGACCATCCTGGCCAACGTCGCCGCACTCCGATAACCCTTACCGCTCATGCCCTTTGGCTCCGGCGCGATTCAACCGATCGGCCGCCGAGTTCAACCGGTCGGGGGATGTGGCGGAATCCTCGCGGCCGTTAGCGTTCGGTTCTCGTTATCACGTGCTAGGAGGCCAGGTGCTCGACATTCAGGAAATCTCCGACCGGCTGGAGATCCAGGAATTGCAGGTTGCGTATTCGACCGCGGTCGACAGCCGGGATTTCGACGCCCTGGACGACGTATTCGTGCCCGACGCCGACATCGACCTGACCCCGTTCGGTGCCATCGCGGGCAAGCTCCCCGAGATCAAGACGTGGCTCGCCGAGAGCATGGCGTACCTGCCCGCCTCCCAGCACCTGCTGGGCAACCCGGAGATCCGCGTCGACGGCGACCGGGCGACCGGCCGGGTGATGTCCTACAACGCGATCGCGTTCCCGGCCGAGGACGGCGAATCACCGATCGCGCTGCTCGGCATGTGGTACATCGACGACTATGTCCGCACCCCGCAGGGTTGGCGGATCGCCCGGCGCAGCCAGCAGCGCAGCTGGGCCCAGGGCCTGCCCACCGCGCCCGCGAGCTGACCTTCGATCACGCGTGCCCGCCGCCCAGTCCCGGCTTGTGCAGTCGCGGCTGGGTGCCGAAGGCCGGGCGGTCGGTGGGTTCCACCGGTTCCGGCACGTCGGCAATCGCGCCGCGGGTGTCGGCCCGCGCGGCGACCTCGCGCTGGGCAAAGGCGATATCGCGGGCGGTGCGCACGGACAACCGGCCCAGCGAGGTGGCGGCGAAGAACAGGATGAGCGCGCCGAGGCCGTAGAAGAAGGTCAGTTGCAGGACGGCGCGTTTCAGGTCGGAGGTCGCGACCGGGTCGCCGTGCGAGCCGATGCTCAGCGCGTCCGCCAGGAACGGCCCGACGATGAACCACAGGCCGGCCGCCGCGGCCAGCCAGCCGCCGAAGCCGGCGACCAGGCGGTTACGGCTGGCCAGCATCAGCCAGCCGCCGACGATGGCGGTGACGCCGGGGAGCACCTCGAGCCAGCCGCGCGCGGAGGTCCACACCCACGAGTCGTCGGGTGTGTAGGCGAAATGGAAATACGGTCCGATGAACGGGATCAAGGCGCCCCAGATCCCGAGCAATAACACCGCGAGCCCGCCGAGGGCGCCGCGACTGCGCGGAATCCGCAGCCTGGGGCCACGGTCCGCGGCAACGTTGTCGTCGACGTTCATGAGAGCCTCCATTCGTCGAGGTACCTGCGGTTACCGCGTACCCTCGACGGACGGACATATGCACAGCCTGCATAAATGGCTCAGCGCGGCGGCCGCCATTCGATGCGGCCACCCTGGAAATCCTGGGCGCGGCCGCCGTTGTAGTCGTATTCGTCGCTGATCGGGTAACCGTAGCGACCGTTCTCCCAGTTCTGGCCGGCCCAGATGTCCCGGATCGCGCCGACGATCACACGCGCCCCGGTGTCGGCCGACCAATAGATCGAACCGCCCTCGAAATGCTGCCCGGCGCCGTTGTTCTTGGCGCGGAACTCATCGGTGGCCGGGAAGCCGAGCCTGCCGTCCTCCCAGGAGAGGGTGGCCCATTTATCCCGGATCGCGCCCCAGGTGTTGTGCGCGCCGGTCGCCCGCGACCAGTGGATGGTGCCGCCCTCGAAGTGGTTGAAGCGCCCCGGCTTTCGGGTGGCGAGCTCCCTGGTGGACGGATAGCGCAGCGCGCCGTCCTCCGCGCCGAGCTCGTCCCACTTGGCGCGGATCGCGCCGCCGATCTGGTTGGCGTGGCCGTCGGAGACCAGCGGGTGCCAGTAGATGGAGCTGTCCTTCTCGAATTCCTGGTGGCGGCCGCCGCGGGAGGCGTCGGACTCCGGGTTCACCGCCAGGCCGAAGAAGCCGAGGCCACCGGCCTCGTCGTATTCGATCCGGATCGCCCCGTAGATCGGATACGGCTGCGCGGAGGCCTGGGTGGTGATCGAGGAGAGCGTGGTGAGCACCGCGAGGACAGTCGCGGCGCGGGCCATTCGGGCCGCTCGACGCCTGCCGTGCTTCGGATTCCGCGGATCGGGTGGCATGACCCCTCCTTGCGCCCCAGGTATCCACCGATTTTACTTGCGCCCGAGCGCTTTCTACAGTGCCGCAGCGCCACTTGACAACCGGGTATCGCGGCGGCGCTACCGGTAGTAGACCTCCAGTTGCGCGATCGAGGTGAAATACGAACTGCCGCCGGGCTTTCCGACTATCCGCACGCCGTCTCCGGCGAGGGTGGCGAAAGTGAACGTGTAGCTCGTGAACGCCCCGGCCGCGGACGTATACGGGTATCGGGGCTCGACTTTCGGGTTCTGCGCATCGATCCACTGGAAATTCTGCCGCACCTGAACGCGCAACCCGGCAGCGAACCAGCCTCCATCGTCGAACATTTCGCCGGTCGTATAGACGACCTGGTTCAGCAGATACGGCCTCGACCAGGTGAAGCCCCAGTAGTCCAGGTCCTTGTTCTCCTGGTCGAAGCTGTTCTCGCTCTTGGTGAAATCGCCGTCGTTGTAGTACTCGGTGTGGCCGAAGTGCGCGGACTTCTCGATGGGCGTGACGCACGCGCCGCTGTAGGCGAGATTGTCGCGCGGGTCCGGCTGGTTCGCCGGCGATTGCGCACTGAATGGTTGCAACGCGAGTTTCCGCAGGTTGAAGCTGTACGCGGTGTCGCCGCCCGCGCTGCCCACCCACCAGTTCGACTGCACCCACATCGAGGTGCCGTCGGCCGAGATGAACTTCGACGGGATCGTGGTGGCATAGCCGCCGTTCTTCGGACCGGGACACCCTGGCCCGCGGCCGAACCACGGATAGCCGCCGAAATCCTTGGTGAGGAACAGTTTCCAGGGGCCCCACGGCGAAGGCGCCTCGTAGAACTCGAACGTGTACTCCGTCCACGAGGTGTACAGATACCGGTTCAGCGCCTTGACATAGACCACCCCGCCCTGCGCGATCACCGAAAGATTGTGCGGGTTCTCCCGATAGTTGCGCAGCGTCGTGTACTGGCGCCGGGTGTCGCGCAGCACCGCGCGGCGCTCCTCCAGCTGTTTGCTCCAGCGCGGCTTGCCGCCGTCGAGTCCGGCGAAGAACTCCCACCGGTTGCGTTGCTCGACCGCGTCTTTCGGTGCCCGCGCCAGGTACAGGTCGAACGGATCGGCCACCGTCGCGGTGAACGAACCACGCCAATTGCCGTCCAGGCCATAGGCATAGACGTAGCGTGCGGCATCGGCCCCCAGCGCCGCCGCGGCATCGCCGGAGTCCCGGCCGAAGTCCAGGAAGAAGATCGTGGTGAAGACTCCCCCGGTGAACATCGGCTGCTGCGTCTTGTGCCAGGTCTGCCCGTGATCGTCCGACCACGAGACACTGGCGTTGGGGGCGTCGTTGAACGCGATGTCCGCGTGACCGGCCCGCAGGTCCTGGATCGCGAGATAGAGCCGTCCGTCCACGCAGACGATCCCGGTCGGCTTCCGGTTGTACAGCTCGGGATCGCCCCACACGGCGCCGACCGCATCGGAGACCGCCAGCACCTCACCGGTGAACCCGGCCTTCGGATCCCCGCTGATCCGGTTCACCGCGATGTCGTGCCGCGGCCCGTCGCCGAACCCGCTGCCGTCCCCGTTGACCGAGTACAGGTTGTCGTCGTCCGCCCAGCAGGTGACCCACAGGTCCCCGTCGCTGTCGCTGTCGACCTCGACCGCGTTTCCCACCGCGGCGGTGGCGAAGAACGTGCTCAGCTCGGACGCGGGAGTATCACGCGCACTGGGTTTCTCACCGCTGTCGTGCTCGGTTTCCAACGCGGGCGAGCGGGACTCGGCCGACCCGGCTCCGCCGAATCCGACCGCCAGCACCCCCGCGGCGCCCGACACCCCGAAGATGAACCGCCGCCGGCCCATCCCCCTCACCGACGCCCCCTCGGCACCGACCCCATAACGCCGTTCACGCACACCAGCTTTCGAGCAAGAGCAATTCCGGCACCGACAGTAGCCGTTACCGCCGGCGAACTCGCGCCGAGGACGGTGCACGCCCGCGAAAGTCCGGCAACTCTACGATTCATCTACCGAGACCAGAGAGTGAGCATGCATGGAGATCGAGAAAGGTCGGACTAGCGCGCCCACGCGGTGGGCGGTGGCGCTGTGGGGACTGATCATCGCGGTGCTGGCCGCGCCGGTCGCGGCCGCGCTGGTCGGGATCGTCTACCGGTTCCCGATCCCGTTCGGCGACGACGCGCGCGGCGTCGCCGAGGTCGGCAACGCGGCGCTGGCGTCGGTGTTCTATCTGATCAAGGGTGAGGGCTTCGTGCTGGCGGCGCTCGGCGCCGGCGTCGGCTACTTCCTCGCCCGCGCCCTCGGCCCCGGCCTGTTCCGCCCGCTGGCCCTGTCGATTCTGGCCGCCTTCGGCCTGGCCCTGCTCGGCGCGATCAGCCTCGCCTCGATGTAACCGAACGCGGCACCGGTGCGTCCCGGCTGCTACAGTCCGAACCGGACAGCGACCTGAATTGAGGCCTTACAACCGCTTTGGCGGCGACCCAGGCCCGGGTGCTGTGTTCGGAGCCATGACGAATTTCGACATTCCGGCCGTCGACGAAGTGCACGCACTCGTCCCGGCGATCGATGAACTCCCTGGGCGTTGCGTCCCCTACTATGTGGCCGCCGGTGAGGGTGAGCGGTACGAACTCGGCGGGCGGCTGGTCACGATCATCGCTCGCCCGGAAGACACCGGCGGGCAGTTCGGCGCCGCATATGTGTACGGCGGCAAGGGAATCGAGACACCGTTCGTTTCGCACGCGCGAGAGCATCGTTTCCTGCATGTCACCGACGGACAACTACAGGTCTGGCTGCCGGGTGAAACGCAGATCCTCACGCCCGGTGCGTCCGTAGCGATCCCACCTGGAACGCCGTTCGCCTACCGCATGCTCGCGCATAGCACGCGATTCCTGAGCTGGCTTACCGTCGGCGAGGGCCACCGATTCGTGCAGGCTACGGGCCGCGAGACCACCTCGCATGTCTTCGATATCACCGCCGAACAGCCGATATCCCCAGGGCAGCAATCGGAACTCGCGGCCCAGTTCGGTGTGCGAATCCACGATCTGGCCAAGCACGACCTGCCGCCGCGAACCGGCGCACTGCTGCCACCCGACGAATCGCCCTACGTCCTCGACGCCGGCGAGGGTGATCGGTGGGCAAGCATGGACCAACTCAATTCTTACCTCGCACGCTCGCGCAATACCGGCGGAACCTACTTCGCCATGCACACCAGCGGAGGCAAAAGCCCCTACATCCCCCGCCACTTCCACCGCAGGCACACCGAGAACTTCCTCTGCGTCGACGGCCGAATCCTCTTGCACGCCAACGGCACCGAGATCCTGCTCACCAGGGGCGACTTCCTGCACGCCCCGCCGGGCACCATCCACAGCTTCGCCTTCGACAGCCACCACACCCAGATGCTCGGCCTGCTCACCACCGACGTATTCGAGAAGTTCTTCGAGTACATGAACACCCCGACCCAGGCCCACATCCCCACCGAGGGCGGCGACATGTGTTTCCCCACCGAGGGTTTCGCCCGAGCCCGCGCCGAACTCGACCTCGAGGTAGTCGGCCCGCCACCCGAACGCGGCCGTTGATCACCGACTCGGCTGACAGCTGGCGCACAGGTAGTCATCATCAGTTCATGGCCACTCGCTCCGCTGCCGCTAACGATGCCGAACGACCGTTTCGGGTGATGCCGTGGTGGCTCGTGCTCGGCGGTTTCGTGCTGGCGATCGGGTTCGGACTGCTGGTGACCTGGTGGCTGTGGAACATCGCGGACGCCGGCGGCGCATCCAGGGCGGCGCTGCGTATCGATGCCGTCCGCACGGGCTTGACCGTGGTCGCCGGAACGGGTGGCGCGGTCGGGCTGCTGCTGGTGGGACGGCGCCAGTGGCTGAACGAGCGGACTCAGCAGCACCGCGAACGGGTCGACGCGGTCACCCGGGAGCATCAGGAACGCGTGCAAGCGCACGTAGAGGACACCGCGGCGGCCGATCGAGTTGCCCGGGAACGCGCCATGGAGGCCTCGGAATACGACGCGACCGAGCGCAGGGTCACGGACCTGTTCGCCAAGGCGGTCGAGCATCTCGGCTCGGACAACGCGCCGGTCCGGCTCGGCGGGGTCTATGCGCTGGAACGACTGGCGCACAACAACGAGCGCTACCGGCATGCGACGGCCGACGTCCTCTGCGCCTATTTGCGCATGCCGGTGCGCCGCGAGGTGTCCGACGAAGAGCACGTGCGGTTGGCCATCCAGCGCATTCTGACCCGCCGAATCCGGTCCGGGCCGGACAGTTGGGCCGGGTTGCGGCTAGACCTCGCCGGTGCTCGGCTCGACGGATTCGCGGCAGCGGGGTGCGAGTTCGACGAGGTCGACTTCACCGGTTCGATCTTCGCCGGGGTGACCACGTTCGACGACAGCCGGTTCCACGGGGAGGCGCGGTTCGGCGCGGCCGTGTTCCTCGGTGACGCGTCGCTAAGCCGGACGCGATGGCATGGTCCGGTGGACTTCAGCGGCGTGGACTGGCAGTCCACCGTGAACTTCGAGGAGTCGGTCTTCGACCGGCACGCACGTTTCGATCACGGCACGTTCGGTGATCAACGAATCTCGTTCCGCGAGGCCGGCTTCAGGCGCACGGCCACTTTCGATCACAGCCGGCTGGGCGGGGAGGCAACCTTCGGCCGGGCCCATTTCGAGTCCAACGCGTCGTTCGAGCATGCCGAATTCGGCAATGCCACGTCGTTCCGCGGTGCGGTGTTCGGCGGGATCGCGATGTTCCGGCGATCGGTTTTCACCGGTTCGGTGGATTTCGGCGCTGCGCGATTCGGCGAGCACGTGTCCTTCGACCGCGTCGACTTCGCCGGCGGCGTCAGCTTCGACCCGCTTCCGATCGAGCGGATGAGCGCCGTTCGCGCCCGGGTCGGCGTCCGTTCGATCCGCCAGCTACCTGCCGCGTGGGGCGAGCAACGCCTCGATGGTCAATGGGTTGGCCTGACGCCGAATGTGTGAATCGTCCTCGGCGATCTGATCGGTGCTGGGCACCGTCGCCTTCCCCCTTCTACTGTATACACGATTCCAGGTCCTCATGAGACATCGGATTGTGGTCCATAATCGCTCGCGATGTGCCGAAACCACCAGGTGAGGAGTAGCGGGATGGGCTATGTGCTCGGCTTCGGGGAGATCGATCGGACGCAGGTCGCGATGGTGGGTGGCAAGGGGGCGAACCTCGGGGAGCTGTCGCGGGTCGACGGGGTGGAGGTGCCCGCGGGGTTTTGTGTGACGACAGCGGCGTTCGAGCGGGTCGTCGGGCCGGCCATCGAGGATCGGCTGGCGGAGTTGGCGCGGCTGGAGCCCGAGGATCGGGCGGCGATCGGTGCGCTGAGCGAGCAGATCCGGCAGACGATCGAGGGGCTGCCCATCCCCGACGATATCGCGGCCGAGATCATCGGCGCGCACGCCCGGCTGGGTGCGGAGGGCGCCTACGCGGTTCGATCCAGTGCGACCGCGGAGGATCTGCCGACCGCGTCGTTCGCGGGCCAGCAGGACAGCTATCTGAACGTCGTCGGGCCTGCGGCGATCCTGGACCACGTCAGCCGGTGCTGGGGCTCGCTGTTCACCGAGCGGGCCGCCACCTACCGTCTGCGAAACGGATTCGGCCACACGCCGGTTCAGATGGCGGTGGTCGTGCAGCGAATGGTGTTTCCGCGCGCCGCGGGGGTTCTGGTCACCGCCGACCCGGTCACCTCCGACCGGACGGTGGTGTCCATCGACGCCGGCTTCGGCCTCGGCGAGGCGCTGGTGTCCGGCCTGGTGAACGCCGACGTCTACCAGGTGCGCGACGGCACCATCATCGGAAAAACGATCGCGACGAAGAAACTCGCCGTCGAGCCGGCCCCGGACGGTGGAACCGAGGTGCGGGAGATCGCCGAGGAACGGCGCGACGAGCCGGTCCTCGCCGATGCCGAGGTGCTCCGGCTCGCCCGGCTCGGCCGCCGCATCGAGGCCCATTTCGGCAGCCCGCAGGACATCGAATGGTGCCTCGACGGCGACGACATCCGCATCGTGCAGAGCAGGCCCATCACCACGCTGTTCCCGATTCCCGCTGCCGCCGACGCGGAGAACCACGTCTACGTATCGGTCGGCCATCAGCAGATGATGACCGACGCGATGAAGCCGCTGGGAATCTCGCTGTGGCAGATGACGAGTCGCGCGCCCATGCGGGACGCGGGCGGCCGGTTGTTCGTGGATGTCACCAAGGCGCTGTCGTCGCCGAAAACCAGCGCGGGCGTGGCCGCGGCGCTCGGCAAGTCCGATCCCCTCATGGGTGACGCGCTCCAGACCGTGATCGATCGCGGGTTCGTTCGTCAAGTGCCGGAACCGGTTTCGGCCGCCACACCGCCGCCGACGCCGGCGCCGATCGAGACCGATGCCGGCCTCGTCACCGAATTGATCGCGGCCAGCGAGGCCTCCTACGCCGCCTTGACCCGCGACATCCAGGCCGTATCCGGACCGGACCTGCTCGACTTCATCAGGTCCGACATCCCGGAGTTGCAGCGGGTCCTGTTCACCCCGCTGGGTTTACAGGTGATCAATGCCGCGATGGACGCCTCGTTCTGGCTCAACGATCGGCTATCGGAATGGCTCGGCGAGAAGAACGCCGCCGACGCCCTCACCCAATCGGTCCCCGGGAACGTGACCTCGGAGATGGGCCTGGCCCTGCTGGACGTCGCCGACGTGATCCGCCCGCATCCGGAGGTGGTGGCCTACCTGCGCAAGATCGAGCAGACCGGGGACGACCACTTCCTGGCCGAACTCGCCGAATACGAAGGCGGCCAAGAGGTCCGGGCCGCACTCGAGGACTTCCTGGGCAAGTACGGCATGCGCTGCGCCGGCGAGATCGACATCACCAGGCCACGCTGGACCGAGCGCCCCGCAACCCTGGTGCCGACCATCCTCGGCAATATCAAGAACTTCGGCCCCGGCGCGGGCAGGGAGCTCTTCGAAGCCGGTCTGCGCGACGCCGAGCAGACGAAACTCGAAGTCCTGCACCGCTTGCGTGCCCTGCCGGACGGCGAGCGGAAGGCCGAGGAGACCGAGCGGATGATCGATCGCGTCCGCACGTTCTCCGGATATCGGGAGTATCCGAAGTACCGCATGGTCAGCCGCTACTTCGTCTACAAGCAGGCGCTGCTGCGGGAGGCCGAAAGCCTGGTGGCGGCAGGCGTTCTCGGCGAACCCGAGGACATCTTCTACCTGAGGTTCGACGAGCTCGCGGAGGTGGTCCGAACCCGAAGCGCGAGTGCGGAACTCATCGACGAGCGCAAGGCGGCGTTCCGCACGTACCAGACGCTGACCGCGCCGCGCGTGCTCACCTCCGACGGCGAGACCGTCACCGGGGCGTACCGCCGCGACGACCTGCCCGCGGGCGCGCTGCCCGGAATGGCGGTGTCCGCCGGGACCATCGAGGGCCGCGCCCGCGTCGTGGCCGATATCGCGCAGGCCGATCTCGACGCGGACGACATCCTGGTCACCGCCTACACCGATCCGAGCTGGACCCCGCTGTTCGTCGCGATCAAGGGACTGGTGACCGAGGTCGGCGGCCTGATGACGCACGGCGCGGTGATCGCCCGCGAGTACGGGCTGCCCGCCGTCGTCGGCGTCGAGCACGCCACCGAGCTGATCCGCGACGGGCAGCGCATCCGGGTGAACGGCACGGACGGATACGTCGAGCTCCTGTCCGAGTGAAAGGTCAAGACAGGTCGGCGTATTCGTCGGCGCCGAAGCTCAGCCGGATGTCGTGATCGACCTGGTTGCCCGCAATGGTCACCTGGCCGGTCACCAAGGGGTAACCGCGCGCGACGACGGTGTACTCACCCTCCGGCAGGTCGGCGACGGTGTAGCGGCCGTGCTCGTCGGTGTGGGTGGTGCCGACCGGCGTACCGGACCAGTCGACCACGGTGATCCTGGCGTTGTGCACCGGCCTGCCGTCGGCGCGCACCGTTCCCCACAGCAGCGCCATCGGCGCCAGCTCGACGTCGAACCGGAAGCGGCCGCCGTCCGGCACCGTCAATGTTGTTGCGGTAGGCCGCATTCGGGGGGCAACCGCGACCAGCGTGTAGGTCCCGGCCAGCACGCCCTTGCAGGCGTAGGCGCCGTCCGGCGCGGTCACGGCGGCGCCGACCACCTCGCCGCGCAGGTCGGTCACCGTGACCGAGGCCCCGGCCACCGGCTCGCGGGCCCCCGTGCGCACCACGCCGGACAGCTCGCCGGAGCCGTCCAGCGTGACGTCGACGTGCTGTGCGCCGTCGACGGCGAGCACCTGCACCGCGGCCGGCTGGTGACCGTTCGCCGAGACGATCAGGACGTAGTTCCCCGCCGCGGGCGGCTCGATGACGTAATTGCCGGCGCGGTCTCCGGTCGCCCGCGAAACCTGATGTCCCCGTTGATCGATCAGGGTGAGCACCGCGTCCGGTACCGGCTGTCCGTTGTCCCGGATGATGCGACCACCGATCGTCCGGCCGCCCGTCGCGGGAACGGCCGGTCCGGTTGTCGTATCCGGCCCATGCTGTGCCCCAAGGCCGTTGACGTTGACCGATACCGGTTCCGTTGCGGCGACGGCCGGTTCGGGCTGGCGCAGCTCACGCAGCTTCGCGCCCTCGACGTCGATGTCCGGCAGCAGCCGGTCGAGCCACCTCGGCATCCACCAGGCCGCCCGACCCATGATCGCCAGCAGGGCCGGGACCAGCACCATCCGCACCACGAAGGCGTCGATCGCGACGCCACAGGCCAGCGCGAATCCCATGGACTTGGCGATGACGTCCTGTTCGAGCAGGAAGGAACCGAACACCGAGATCATGATGACCGCCGCCGAGGTGACCACCCGGGCACCGTGGTGGTAACCGGAGACCATCGCGTCGGTCGGCGACTTGCCGTGCACGTATTCCTCGCGCATCCGGGTCACCAGGAACACCTGGTAGTCCATGGCGAGCCCGAAGACCAAGCCGATCAGCATGATCGGCAGGAAGCTGATGATCGGCTGCGGATCGGCGATCAGCCCGAAGCTGCCCTGCTGGAAGATCAGCACGGTCGCGCCGAAGGTCGCCGCCATGGAGAGCAGAAAACCGAGCGCCGCGGTGAACGGGACCAGGATGGATCGAAACACCAGGATCAGCAGGACGAACGCGGCGCCGGCCACGATCGCCAGGTACGGCACGATCTTGCCGAGCAGGACGTGGTCCATGTCGGCGTAGATGGCGGTGGTGCCGGTGATGCCGTACTCGAGGCCGTAGCGCTCGGTCAGTTCGGCCTCGGCGGCGCGGGCGTCACGCACCAGGTCCTTGGTGGCCTGGTTGTTCGGGCCCGATCGCGGAACGCCGTTGAGCATGACGCCGAGCTTGTTCGGGCTGAATTGCGGTGTGGTGACGTAATCCATCTCCGGGAACGCGGCGAGCCGGTCACGCAGGGCAGTGACCGCCGCGTCGCGCTCGCCCTCCGGCACCCGCTCCAGATCGGCGGCGACGGTCAAGATGCCGTTGCGGCCTTCACCGAAGCCCGCGGTCCGGATGTCGTAGGCCTGCCGGACCGTCGATTCGGTCGGGAAGCTGTCCTCGCCGGGCAGGCCCAATTGCAGGTTCAGTGCCGGAGTCGCCAGCGCGGCGAGGGCGGCCACGCCCATGATCAGCGCGATCCATGGTCGCTTGCCGATCAGCCTGGCCACCCGCATGCCGTTGGTGACGGAGGTGTCGTCTTCCGGGTCGTGCCGGGCGACCAGCGGCAGCTTCGGCTTGAACAGGAAGCGGCCGAACGCGCCGAGCAGCGCGGGCATCAGGGTGATCGCGGTGATCACCGCGAACATCGCCGCCACCGCGCCACCCAGGCCCATGAACGTCAGGAAGTTCACGCCGACGATGCTCAGCGCACTGAGCGCGACGATGACGGTGAGACCGGCGAACACCACCGCGGATCCGGCGGTGCCGACCGAAATGCCCGCGGCCTCTTCGGGACTCGCCGCCACCCGCAGTTCGTGTTTGTAGCGCGAGACGATGAACAGCGCGTAATCGATGGACAGCGCGATGCCGATCATCGACGCCAGGAACGTGGTGAAGCTCGGCACCTCGATGATCGAGGTGCCCAGCGAGATCACCATCATCGCCGCGCCCAGGCCGGCGATGGCGGTGATGATCGGCACGAACGCCGCGACGATGGCGCCGAAGGCGATCACCATGACCACCAGCGCCACGCTCATGCCGATCAGCTCGGCGTGTCCGCTCGGCTGCTCCTGTTTCTGCTCGATCGCGCCGCCGACCTCGACGGTCAACCCCTTCGCGCGGGCCGGCGCGGCCACGTCGTAGGCGGCATGCCGCTCCTCGTCGGTGATGTCCATCGCCGAGGCGATGTCGAACGGGACCGACAGCACGGCGACGGTCGCCGGGGCGTCCTTGCTCAGCACATTGAGCGGCGCGCCAGAGCATTTCGACGGGTCGGCGGCGGTGAGACAGCCCATGGCCTTGGTCAGCTCGATCGGGTTCTTCAGTGCCCCGGCGTCGTTTGCCGAGACGAGCCTGCGCTTGCCGTCCTCGACCGCGAGCGTCTTCAGGTCGGCGATCAGCGCGTCGACGGCATCGCTGTTGCGCTTGTCGGTCAGCTTGGTGCCGTCGGGCGCCTTGATCACGTAGGCGCCGCTGACCGCATCGATGCCGAACTGATCGGACATGCCGGGGAACTGCTTGTCCAGGATCTGGGTGGCGCGTTCCGACGGCAGCGACGGCATGCTGAACTCGTCGCTCATCGGCTTGCTCAGCAGACTGCCCGCGGTGCCGAGCAGACCGAGGAGAAGGAGCCACAGCGGCAGCACGATCCACTTGCGGCGGAACGCGAATTTGCCCCAGCGATAGAGGAATACGGACACGACTAGGTTCTCCTGGAGTCAACCGGACAGTGCTGATTTCAGGGCCCGTACCGCACCTTAGCGGCCCCACCTTGCCTGCGAACAACTCCCCCCGACGGCCGCCATCTACCTACCGCACGGTAGGGAGCGAAGCGCAAGAGAAGGCCGTAAACGGAGGATCAACCTCTGGTTTCGAGACACTACCGCACGCGGAATCGGCACCGATCCCGGGCCGAAGATAATGCGTATGCCGTTGCGGGACACGGTGCATAGGATCGCCCCATGGCGACGCGGCTGGTTCAGGTCAACATCAAGGCCCGGGATGACGTGGCGCTCGGCCGATTCTGGGCCGACGCGCTCGGCTGGGGTACGTCCAGCGAAGGACCCGGCGTGACCAACGTCGAACCGCCGGGGCTCACCTGGCCGGACCCCACCGCGCTCTACATCGATGTGGTCTCCGTCCCGGACCCCGAAACCGTGCGGTACCGGGTGCATCTGGATCTCGCCACCACCTCCGCGGCGCATCAGGCGGACTTGGTCGCGCGCCTCCTGGAGCTCGGCGCGACGCCGGCCGACGTGGGTCAGGGTGACGTGCCGTGGACGGTCCTGGCCGATCCGGAGGGCAACGTGTTCTGCGTGCTGGAGCCGCGCCCGGTCTACCTGGATACCGGACCCATCGCCGCCGTGGTCGTCGACTGCGCGGATCCGCGGGCAATGGCGCGGTTCTGGGGTTCGGCGACGGACTGGACCGTGCACGAGGTCGCCGACGATCACGCCACCCTGCGTTCGGCCGATGGCGTCGGGCCCTACCTGGAGTTCCTGCGCACACCCGACCTGAGGTCGATCCGCACCCGCGTTCACCTCGATCTCCTGCCCTACGCCGGTGACGACGCGGCCGCGGAGGTGACCCGGCTGAAAACCCTGGGCGCCAAGGAAACCGACATCGGCCAGGGCGACGTGCCATGGACGGTCCTGGCCGATCCGGAGGGCAACGAGTTCTGCGTCCTCGCGCCCGGACGCTGACCGGGCACCGGGGCCGTGGCCCCGCAAGTGAATGAGCATTCTTCCATTGGAATGCCCCTACCTGCATGTTCGTTTCAATCGGCGCGCGAAGTCCGTTCGGCGTGATTAACTCGTCCGGCATGTGGGAAAAGGGGAGTTTCAGATGGAAGCTACGGCCGCGCAGCGGGCAGCGCTGAGCATGATCTGCGATACGTTCGTGCCCGGCGACGGTGCGGCGTTGCCGCCCGCGAGCGAACTCGGCGCGGTCGACACCGTGTTCCGGCTGCTGGCACGCAGTCCACGGGAGGCCGATCGCAAGCAGCTGGCGATGCTGTTGGGCCGGTGGGATTCTCGCCTGACCGGGGTGCTGCTCGGGGTGGGCCCGCGCCGGTTTTCCACGCTGTCGCAGCAGGAGCGAGAGCGGGCACTGCTTCGGCTCGGCGATTCGCGGTTGGCGCCGGTGCGGGCGAACTTCCAGGCGCTCAAACAGGCAGCGCTGCTGGCCTACAACGTGACTCCGGGGCCGACGGGCAGCAATCCGCTGTGGAAGGAGATCGGCTACCCCGGCCCGGCCGGGCCACTCGGCACCGCCCCGCCGCCGGCGCTCACGCCGATCCGGTACCCCGAGCACACCACGCTCACCTGCGATGTCGTGATCGTCGGATCGGGTGCGGGCGGCGGCACCGCGGCGGCCGTGCTGGCCGAGGCCGGGCTGGACGTGATCGTGCTCGAGCGCGGAAACTATTACGACGACCGGGATTTCGGCGCCGGTGAGCTCGCCGCACTGGAACAGCTCTACGCGCCCGGCGCCGGCTCGTCCGAAGGACAGATCACCCTGGTCGCCGGCACCTGCCTGGGCGGCGGCACCGTGGTCAACTGGAGCACCTCGCTGCTCACCCCCGATCACGTGCGCGCGGAATGGGCCGAACTGGGCGCGGCACAGTTCGCCGAGGCCGAGTTCGGCGACGCGCTGGAGGTGGTGCGCCGCCGGCTCGCGGTCACCGACACCCGCTCCCCGCTCTCGGCCCGCGACGCGGTCCTGGAACGCGGGGCTCAGGCGCTCGGCTGGGACGTGAGCACCCTGCCGCGCAACGTGACCGAGGCCTGCGACGCCGGAATCGAGTGCGGCTCCTGTGGTTACGGCTGCCGGGTCGGGGCGAAACAGTCCGTCACCAAGACGTGGCTGGCCGACGCCGCCGCGGCCGGCGCCCGACTGGTCGTGGACGCGAACGTCCGCAGCATCGTGGTGAGAAATGGTCGCGCCGAAGGCGTTTCGGCGATCACCGAGTCCGGCGCGCGGATCGAGGTGCGCGCCGGGGCCGTCGTCGTCGCCGCGGGCGCGGTGCAGACACCGGCGCTGTTGCGTCGCTCCGGATTACGCAACGAGAACATCGGACGACATCTGCGCCTGCATCCGGCGGCCGCTGTGTTCGGCGTCTTCGACGAGGAGGTGCGCGGCTGGGAAGGCGCGCTACAGGGGCGCATCTCCCGCAGGCACGCGGATCTCGACGGCAACGGCTACGGCGTCATCTACGAAACGGGCCCGGTCCATCCCGGCCTTGCCCTCGGGTTCATGGGCTGGCGCGGCGCGGACGCGCACCGCCGCACCCTGCTCGACTTCGCGCGCACCGCCCCGATCGGCGTCATCACCCGCGACCGGGATTCGGGCACCGTCACCGTCGACAAAACCGGCGAGCCGGTCGTCGCCTACCGCCTGTCCGACTACGACGCCGCCCACCTGCACACCGGAATCGAGGGTGCCGCGAGCATTCTCGAAGCGGCGGGCGCGCGGCGCATCTTCTCCGGCCATCAAGCCGGCGTGGACTACGAACCGGGCCGCCGCGGCACGCACGCCGACTTCGCCGCCGCCTGCCGGGCCGCGGGCTACGGACCGGGCCGGTGCGCGATGGGCGCCCTGCACATCATGGGCTCGGCCCGCATGGGCGGTTCTCCCCGACTCTCGGCCACCAACCCCGACGGCGCCACCTGGGAGGTCGCGAACATCGTTGTCGCCGACGGCTCCTGCTTCCCCACCGCATCCGGCGTCAACCCGATGGTCTCCATCGAAGCCATCGCCTACATGAACGCGAAACGCCTGGCAGCCCAGCTGACCTGAACGAAGTGGTGTTTCCTGACCGGGAGCGCTGGGAGAGGAACGACTGGCCGTGACGGTCGACGATGGTCTGGAGCACACGTCCGGCCGGTGGCTGCCGACGATCGACGCGCTTGCCGACAGCCTCGCCGCCTACCTCGGCGAACGGGTAATCGTCGTCGACCCGGGTGAAATGGCGGACGCGTTCTCCTGTCTCATCCGCGGCGCCGAGCCGACGAGTCCTTTCTTCCAGGTGGCGTGGGAGGGAATACTCGGCATGGAACACCGGCACGGACAGCCGTCCGTCAGCGTGACACTGTTCCTGTACAGCCGAGGGCGTCGCCTGCGGCTCGACAACCAGCCCGGCAGCTTTCTCGAGATCGTCTACGACGGTGCCCTCGACGGCTCGGGGACCTGGCGCGCGCTGGGCTGGTTGCCGGACGACCTAGGCGAGTTCGAGGCCCACGACCGCTATGGCGAGTGACCAACCCATATCGTCGCTAGCGGAAGTATGGGTAGTCCTGGACCCAGTGGAATCCGCGGCTGCGCAAGGGGAAGGTGTTCGGGTCCACGCGTTGGAGGGTGATCGTGACCGGGTGGTCGTTCAGGTCGCCGCGGAGTAGTAGTTGGTTCGGGGTGGGGCGGTCGGTGGACAGTGTCGCGAAAGGTGTTCGGCCCGGCGTGGTTTCGCCGGTGGTCAGCTCCAGTTGTCCGCCGGGGCGGAAGTCGGCGCGCGCCGGTACCAGTTCGCCGTTCATCCGCTGGTAGGTGACTGCGTGCGGGTCGTCGAAAACCAGCCGCTGCCAACGGTTCCGGTCGGTGGTCAGCGGCGGCACGGACTGTCCGTCGAGGGTGAACTCGCGCACGTCCCAGATGCCGTACAGCTCGGACTTGGGGCTGGCCGGGCCGTATTGGTCCTGCCAGACCACCCAGCGGTCGTACCCGCAACCGAACGCGACCCAGATGGCCAGGGCCACTTGAATCCACACCGCGATGCGGTTCTTCCGGTCGTCGGCGAACAGCGCGGGCTGGATCAGCGGTGCGCAATCGCGTTGCCGCACGAACACATCGGTCAGCCGCCGCAGGTACGGCGCGAGCAGGACCACGCTGATCAGCAGCAGGTGCGAGGCGAGCACCTTCTCCGGGATGTCGAACGTCAGGTTCGTCAGCAGAACCTGCGCCATACTCGCCAGGCTCACCGCGGCGCCCAGCACCGCGGTCCTGGGCACGAACAACAGCAGCCCGGCGGCGACTTCCACTGCGCCGAGCGCCATTTCGTACGGATAGGAGCTGCCGATCTGCAACCACAGCACCGACGCCGGGTTCAGCTCGCCGTACGGCTGCAGCAACTGCGCCAGCGTCGGACCGGGCATCTGGGTCGGGATCAGCTTGGCGAATCCGAACGACAGCATCATCCCGCCCAGGCACAGCCGCAGGAACAGCAGGAACCACGCCAGCAGACGAGGATGCGACGCACGGCGGTCGTAGGCCGTCCACACCGCGGTGGCGATCACCGCGACAACCAGGAGGCAGAGCACCAGCACCCAGACTGCCGCCTGGTCGCCGGCCCCGGAGTCGTTGTGCTGCACCGCGTCGACGCCGAAGAACGTTCTGCCCACCCAACCGGTGACAGGGTCCGTCAGCGACATGTCCCACGGGCCCACGTATCTGCGGACCCAGCGGCCGAGGATGCCGAGCAGCGCGAACGGAATGTAGGTGAGGAGCAGGCACCACAGGCCCAGATACCCGAAGCAGAATCGGAACGCGCTCTGTGCCAGCGGGTTCCATGCACCGCGAGTCGTTCCGGTTTCGGCGCCCGGCGTATCCGTGATCACTGCTGCATCCTCGGGTCCTCGGTGGGGTCGGCATACCGCGCCGGGCAGCCACGGTCGCCGGCCTCGGGACGAAGTTCGTAGTGCCAGGGTTCGTTGGCGTAGATCTGGCACAGCCCATACGCCGCGCCGTGCCTGGACAACCACGCCGCGGCCGCGCTGGGACCGATGTCGACCGCCTCCCCCGACACGTGCGCGGACGTGTTCGGCGTGGCCACCCATCGGGCGGCCGCCCGCTCCGAGCCGTACTTCGACACCGCCGCGCGCAACAGTTGCCGCTGATACTCCGGGGAACGCCACCCGCTGTTGACCACGAACTCGAGCCCGTCGTCCGCGGCATCCGTCGCCGCCCGCCGCAGCGCGCTGAGCAGATCGGGATCGAGATTCACCACCGACGGGACTTCGTCGTCGAAGACCGTCACCCCGGCCGGGACCGCGCCGTCGTCGATCAGCGCAGGGGGTTCGTCCTCGAACCGCGCGACCCACGCGGACAGGGACGGCGACGACTGGTAGACAAAGACTCCGACCAGCGTCGCACCGACGACTACGGCGACCGCGAGCACACCGCGCCGGAGGCGGCGAGTCGCGTTTTCACTGTGATTCATGCTTTCAGTGAAGGCACCGCGGCGTTGCCGTCCCGTATGCGATTTTCGATACGCCGACGATATGTCCCGACTGGGAGAATCGAGACCCTTATGCGTGTGCTGATCGTCGAGGACGAACCCTATCTGGCCGAAGCCATCCGCGACGGCCTGCGCTTGGACGCGATCGCGGCCGACATCGCCGGCGACGGCGACAGCGCGCTGGAACTGTTGCGCATCAACGCCTACGACATCGCGGTGCTCGACCGGGACATCCCCGGACCGTCCGGCGACGAGATCGCCGAACACATCGTCGCCTCCGGCAGCGGCATGCCGATCCTCATGCTCACCGCCGCCGACCGGTTCGACGACAAGGCGACCGGGTTCGGGCTCGGCGCCGACGACTACCTCACCAAGCCCTTCGACCTGCGGGAACTGGTGCTCCGGCTCCGCGCGCTCGACCGAAGGCGGGCCAACAACCGGCCGCCGGTGCGGGAGATCGCCGGCCTGCGGGTGGATCCGTTTCGCCGCGAGGTCTATCGCGACGGCCGCTACGTCGCGCTCACCCGCAAGCAGTTCGCGGTGCTCGAGGTTCTCGTCGCGGCCGAGGGCGGGGTGATCAGCGCCGAGGATCTGCTGGAGCGAGCGTGGGACGAGAACGCGGATCCGTTCACCAACGCCGTGCGCATCACCGTGTCGGCGCTGCGCAAACGGCTCGGCGAACCCTGGATCATCGCGACCGTGCCCGGCGCCGGGTACCGCATCGACACCGGACGCGCGGGCGTAGACGATGGATAGGCCGCCCGGTTTGAGCGTCCGGCTCAAACTCACGCTCAGCTACGCCGGTTTCATCACGCTGGTCGGCGGCTTGCTCTCCATCGCCGTGTGCGCCTTCTACCTGTGGTATCTCCCCGACGGCTGGATCAACGCCAGCGACAACTTCTGGATCGACCGGTCCGTCCTGCTGCGCGCGTTCGCCCCGTTCGTGGCAACCGTGCTGGCATTTCTCCTGGTGATCGGCCTGATCGGGGGTTGGCTGCTGGCCGGCTGGATGCTCGCCCCGCTGACCCGGATCACCGCCGCCACCCGGATGGCGGCGAACGGCTCACTGTCCCACCGGATTCGGCTCCCCGGCCGCAGCGACGAGTTCCGCGAACTCGCGGATGCCTTCGACACCATGCTCACCCGGCTCGAGGCGCACGTCACCGAGCAGCAGCGATTCGCCGCCAACGCCTCGCACGAGCTGCGCACCCCGCTGGCGATCACGCAGACCCTGCTCGACGTGGCCCGCAACGATCCGGCCCACGATCCCACCGAACTCGCCGCCCGCCTGCACGCGGTCAACACCAGGGCGATCGATCTCACCGAGGCGTTGCTTCTGCTCAGCCGCGCCGACCGACGGGCGTTCACGCCCGAACCCGTCGAGCTGTCGCTCATCACCGAGGAAGCCACCGAAACCCTGCTCCCCCTGGCCGAGCGGCACGGCGTCACGCTCGAGACCGCCGGCGACATCACCCGCACCCTCGGCTCACACGCTCTGCTGTGGCAACTGACGACCAATCTCGTGCACAACGCGATCGTGCACAACCTGCCGGAGCGGGGCATCGCGTGGATCACGACCAGTGCGTCCAAGGAGGCGGTGGTGCTCACGGTCGAGAACACCGGCGATCACCTTGCGCCGCAGGTGGTTTCCACACTGGTCGAGCCGTTTCAGCGCGGCACCGAACGCGTCCGCACCCACCACGCGGGTGTCGGGCTCGGCCTGGCCATCGTCGACAGCATCACCCGGGCGCACGGCGGCACGCTGGACCTCAGTCCCCGCCCGGCCGGCGGGCTCCGCGTGACCGTTCGGCTACCGGCGCGATGGATCGCGGATGAGCGGCTGGCATGATCGCGATGTGAAGAACTTACGCTTCGGTATTCAGTTGGCGCCGACCGCAACCGAGCTGCCGCAGTTGCGGGCGATGGCCAAGGTGGCGGACCAGGAGGGCCTGGACCTGCTCGGCATTCAGGATCATCCGTACTCGGGCGGACTGGCCGACACGTTCGCGGTGATCGCCACCGTGCTGGCCGAAACCGAACGGCTGCGGGTGTTTCCGGATGTGGCCAGCCTCCCGTTGCGCGGGCCCGCGATGCTCGGCAAACAGGCCGCGACCCTGGATCTGCTCAGCGGCGGCCGATTCGAACTCGCGCTGGGCGCGGGCGCGTTCTGGCCGGCGATCGGCGCCATGGGCGGCCCGGTGCGCTCGAATCCCGAAGCGCTGCAGGCGCTCGCGGAAGCCACCGAGATCATCCGCGCCATGTGGCTGCCCGGGACGAAGGCGAAAGTTCATGGGACGCACTACACCGTGCACGGCGTGCAGTCCGGTCCCGCTCCCGCGCATCCGGTCGGCATCTGGTTCGGCAGCGTCGGCCCGAAGGCCAACGCCCTCACCGGCCGCCTCGCCGACGGCTGGGCCGCCCCCATCCCGCACTACCTGCCATACGAGAAATGGCAAGCGACACAGCGCATCATCTCCGCCGCCGCGACCGACGCCGGCCGCGATCCGGCCGACATCACCCGCATGGCCCAGCTCGTCGGAACGATCACCGAGACCCCCGGCCCCGTCACCCTGCGCGGCGAAGCACCCATCCGCACCGACGCCGCAGGCTGGGCCGCCATCCTCGCCGACCTGGCCAACGAGACCGGCTTCGACACCTTCACCTACTGGCCGGAGGCCGCCGACGACACCCAGCTCCGCCGCTGGATCGGCGACGTCATCCCCGCCACCCGATCCTTGTGCGCGTGACCGTCCCGTTCGGGATGCGGTAACGCGGCGCTAGGCGGCCTGCCAAGCCGCCTCGATCATGTCGAAGATCTCGTCTACCGCGCGGTCCGGGTCGGGGGACTCGCGGGCCAGCGCGTAGGCGTCGATGACGAACATGGCGATCGCACGACAGGATGCCGTGGCCGGGGGTTGGTCGCAGTCGGCGGCGATGGCGGCCGCCAGTGACTCGGCATAGCGCAGGCGCATCGACTGCTCGTACTGGCGCAGGGCGGGAGAAGCATTGATCATGCGCCAGAGGGGGGCGGCTTCGGCCGAGGCGCAATGCCGCACGATGGCGTGGATTTCGCCGCGCAGTGCGGGAATGAGCGGCGCATCCGGGGCGCGGCCGGTGACCGCCTCGGTGAGGCGCCGGTCGAAGTTCTCTTCTTGTTCGAAGACCAGGGCCTCTTTGGCGGCGAAGTGGGAGAAGAGCGTGGTGACGGCCACGTCCGCCGCGGCGGCCACGTCCCGGATGCCCACCGCGTCGTAGCCGCGTTCCAGGAACAGCCGCAGGGCGGTATCGGCGATCTTCTGGCGGGTCGCGGCCTTCTTTCGCTCGCGACGTCCGACGGTCGGCGCTGTCATGAGGTGATGCTATCAGGTATCAATCCGTACCTGATCCAAAGAACTACCCGTTGCAAAACACTAACGGTTAGCATTATGTTCGAGCCATGAAAGCAGTGCGCTTCGCCGAGTACGGCGGCCCCGAAGTTCTGGAACTGGTAGACGTCGCCGAGCCCCGTCCGGGCCCCGGTCAGATACGGATCGCCGTGCGTGCGGCGGGAGTGAATCCGCACGATTGGCGGGTGCGGGAGGGTCAGTTCCAGCGGATCAACCCGATCCCACTGCCCGCGGGCGTCGGGCAGGACGCGGCCGGCGTGGTCGACGAGGTCGGCCTCGGAGTCAGCGGCATCGCGGTCGGCGACGCCGTGTTCGGCCGCGGTTCGAGCACCTACGCCGAGTTCGCCGTCCTCGCCTCCTGGGCCCGCCTGCCCGACGGGTTGACCTTCGCCGAAGCGGCCGGGTATCCGTCGGTGGTCGAGACCGCGCTGCGGATCCTCCGGCTGGTCGGGGTCCGACCCGGCCAGACGCTGCTGGTCAGCGGCGCGGCCGGCGGGGTCGGGTCCGCGGTGTTGCAGATCGCCCGCGACCGGGGAATCGCGGTGATCGGCACCGCCGGAGCGGCGAATCAGGACTACCTGCGCGGCCTCGGCGCCCGCGCGACCACATACGGCCCCGGCTGGGTCGAGCGGGTTCGCGAGCTCGGCCGGGTCGACGCCGCGCTCGACCTGAACGGCGCGGGCGTGCTTCGCGGCCTGCTCGACCTGACCGGCGACCCGGACCGGGTGATCACCATCGCCGATCTCGAGGCCCCGATGCTCGGCATCCGATTCGCCGGCGTCGGCGGCAACATGCCCGCGGCACTCGCCGAGGCGGTCGACCTCATCACCCGCGAGCAGCTGCACATCCCGGTCGCCCGGTCCTACTCGCTCGCCGAAGCGGCCGCGGCACACGCGGACAGCCAGGCCGGACACACCCGCGGCCGCAGGGTCCTGCTCGTCTGAGCCGAAACCTGCAGTCGCGCAGACGAGTTCGAGGCGACAACTCCGGTTCACGATCGACTTCCCCAGGAGATCCACCATGTACCAACCTCGCATCGACGCGGGCGTCCAGATGACCACCAGGGACGGCGTCACCCTCACCGGCGACCTCTACCGGCCCGCCGACGACGGGCGCTGGCCGGTCCTGCTGCACCGAACTCCGTACGACCGCAAGGACTCCTACCGAGTCTCCGGGATCGTCGCCGACCCGCTGTGGCTCGCCCGCCAGGGCTTCGCGGTGCTCGTCCAGGACACCCGCGGACGGTTCGACTCCGGCGGCGAGTTCGATTTCATCACCCAGGAGTACAACGACTCCTCCGACGCGATCGACTGGGCCGCAACGCAATCCTGGAGCGACGGCAACGTCGGCATGTACGGCTCGTCCTACCTCGGCATGGCCGTCCTGCAAGCCGTCGCCGCCCGCAACCCACGCCTGAAGGCCGCGGTCGCCATGGTCGCCACCGCCGACATGCGGCACACCGCCCGGCCCGGCGGCCTGTTCGAGCTCGGCTTCCTCACCACCTACGGACTCGTCCTGTGCCGCGAGGGACTCGACCACACCTCGCTGAATCCGGTTGAACAGGAACATGTTCGAAAGCTGCTCGGCGAGGCCCTCGCCGACCCGCGCGCCACCGTGCGCCGCCTGCCGCTGACCGGCATCAGCCCGCTCGACGACGAACGGGTCGCGCCGTTCTGGACCGACTGGCTGCGCTCGCCCCACGACCCGTTCTGGGACCGGCCAACCCTGCTCACCGAACCCGAACGCGTCACCATCCCGTTCCTGCAGGTCACCGGCTACCTGGACTTCACAAGTCCCACCCAGTTCCGGCTGGCGTCCCGACTGGCCGGCAACGACGACGCCCGGCTCGTCGCCGGACCGTGGCACCACTTCGGCGCGTACTCCCCGCCCGGGCAGGTCGGCGCGCGCGTGCTCGCCAACGCCACCGCCGGCGTGCCCACCTGGAACCCGGTGCTCGCCGCCTTCTTCGACCGCCACCTGCGCGGCGGCGACGGCTCGGCCTATCCCACCGCCGCCCGATACCTGTCCGGACCGGGCCGGGTCACCTACTTCATCGGCGGCTCGGACACCTGGGCGCATTCGTCCGCCTGGCCGCCCGCGACGGTGGTCGAAGAACGACCCCTCGGCTCCGGCGGCGACGCACGCACCGCAACCGGCGACGGGAGACTCATTTCCCCTGGCGCGAAACATGATTCACGGATCGCCGGTTCCGACACGTTCATCGCCGACCCGCACGACCCGTTCCCCACCCACGGTGGCGCGATCACGGTCGAGGGCGACCCCGCGGTGGCGCCGCAGGGCATCCAGGACCAGCGGGCCGTGGACGGGCGTGCCGACCTGCTCGTCTATACCAGCGAACCGCTGACCGAGGCGGTGACCATCGCCGGGCAACCGGAACTGGTCGCCTTTCTCAGCAGCACTGCTCCGGACGCCGACCTGTGCGTCACCCTGGTCGACGTCGAACCCGACGGCTTCGTCCGCAACGTCGCCGACGGAGCCCAGCGTGCCCGGTACCGCGACGGCGGCGACGCCGATTGGCTCGAGGCCGACGTCCCGAGCCGGGTGACCGTCACCCTCAACGACGTCGCCCATCGATTCCGCCCCGGCCACCGGATCCGCGTGCAGATCGCCGGATTCAGCTTCCCGCGCTACAGCCGAAACCTGCACACCCGCACCGTTCCCGAGTTCGGCACGCTCGACGAGGCCGTCACCGCGCGGCACACCGTGCACCACGGGCCGGCCACCCCATCCGCTCTGCGCCTGCCGGTGCTCGCCGAATGACCGCCGAAGTCGTCGTCATCGCCACCCTCCAGGCCAAGCCCGAGCACGGCGACGAGCTGCTCGCGCTGCTCGCCGAACTGGTCCCCCCGGTATTGCGCGAGGAACCCGGCTTGCAGCGCTACGCCTTCTACGTCGAACCGGGCGCGGATCCGCTGCGCGTCACGGTGATCGAGAAGTACGCCGCCGACGCCGATCTGGAAGCACACAACAGCGGCGTCCTGGTCGACTACCTGCCCCGGCTGCTCGAGCTGGTCGATCCCGCTCCGCACACGGTCGAACTCCGGCCGGCCCGGCTCGCGGTCACCGTCAGCGAGACCGATGCCGCCCGGCTGACCATCTAGCCCCTGCACGTCGCTCTGTCACCGACCCCGCCGGTCGGCGGGACTGCCTCCGCCGACCGGCGGGACTGTGTCGCAGGCACAGTCCCTTCGCGACTCGCGATGAGACTGTATGAGCGTCCCAGCGGATCGACGCGACATACCGTTGCGTGGAATCTCCCGCCGGCTCGCGCCCGGCCGGGAACAGACAGGAGCGACGTCATGCCCGGCACGAACCCTCGCTCAACCGGCGTAGATCGGCGTCGACTGCTGCTCAGCGCGCTCCCGGCCGCCGCGTTGCTGGCCGCCGGGTGCGGCGGGTCGAATGCCGACCGGCCAAGCACCGCACGGCCGCTCGCGCTGGTCTACAACGGCCCGCAGGGTTGCCCCGGCTGCGCGCCCGCGATCGCCGACGTGCTGCGGCAGGCGCCACAGCCGTTCGAGGTCGGATACGTGGGCCCCGGCACCGGGACGCCGCTGACCGCGGCGGCGCTGGCCGAGGCGCGGCTCTATGTCCAGCCCGGCGGCGGCGCCGATCTCGACGGAACCTGGCGGACGCTGCGCGATTCCGCCGAGCTGGTCCGCGACTGGGTTCGCGACGGCGGCAGCTACCTCGGCCTGTGCTTCGGCGGCTACCTGGCCGGGCGCGACCCCGGTTTCGACCTGCTCCCCGGCGACACCAACGGCTACGCAGGCTCCCCCGGCGCCACGGTCCCCGACGATCGCGACACCGTGGTGGCGGTGAACTGGCAGGGCACGCCGCGGCACATGTACTTCCAGGACGGGCCCGCCTTCTTCCTGGACGACGGTGCCGACGCCACCGTTCTCGCCACCTACCCCAACGGCATGGCCGCGGTAGTCGTCGCCCCCTATGGCAAGGGCCGGGTCGGCGTCAGCGGGCCCCACCCGGAGGCCGACGAATCCTGGTACGCGGACAAAGGATTGACCAATCCCGACGGCGTGCACCTCGACCTGGCCTACGCGTTGATCGAGGCGACCACACGCCGGTGAACCCCGCCGAGCCATGACCGCACTTCCTTGGGATTGGTGCGCGGGTCTCCGCCGCTTACGCTTACAGCACGATTCGGCTCCGAATCCTTTCCTGCACAACAGGAGTCACGCGATGAACGCATACCGCCATTTCGTCATGCCCAAGCATCAAATCATCCGACTGGCCGTCGCCACCGCGGCCGCGTTGGCCGGCTCGGTCGCGCTCGCGGGACCGGCTGTGGCCGCACCCCCGGTGCTGACCGTCGAAGACAGTCAGCATCTCAACGCCGACGGCACCGTGGATGTGGTCGGCACCTACCGCTGTAGCGGCGGCCCGAGCAGCATCCTGCTGGGCGACTCGGTATTGGACCAGCGGAGCAGCAACACCTCCTCGCCGTCGACCACCATCCCGGGCACCTGCGACGGCGCGGCGCACCCCTACACCCTCCACTTCCCGGCCGGGAGCTATTTCTCCTTCGAGCCCGGCCCCGCCACCTTCACCACCGTCTGGTCCTTCTACGACGCCGAAGGAAACCCCACCCAGGCCGAACTCGCCAACACCCCGATCACCCTGCGGCGCTGACCGTTCCGCGTCCCCTACCGGTTCGCCGCCGCGTTGATCGCCTCGGCGATCACCGGCGCGTGCGGTGGCCGCACGATCCCGTAGTGCGTGGTGTCCAGCCGATGCCACCGAGTCCCCGCACCCAGATGCGCCGACCACTCCTGTTGCTGCGCAGCCGAACTCGGCACATCGATCGCCGACTGCTCGGCGTGCCAGAGTTCGCTCCGGGTGCGCGCCAGGCGCGGCAGCCGATGCTCGACCATGCTGTTCAGGTTGGCGCGACAGCATCGGGCCAAGCGTTCGGCGTAGGCGGTCGCCGACGCGGCTCCCGCCTGGTCCAGCTCCTGCGCGAAAACCTGATCGAGCCGGGCCTGGTCGTAGGCGCGCACCAGCGCACTCGCGCCCGGTGGCGGCGGGTCGATCAGATGCAGCCCGCGCGCGGGACGCCCGGCGGCCTCGGCCTCGGCGGCCATCCCGATCGCCACCCAGGCCCCGAAGGACCAGCCGGCCAATTGCCACCGCCATTCCTCCGCGGGGAAACGCGTGCGCAGTGCGGCGTAATAGTGGCGGGCGCGCTCGGTCAGCGTCCAGCTCGGCGCGGTGGCCTGCCGCAGCGCCGGATCGGCGATGAGACAGACCGTGAGGTGGGGCGCCAACGCCGAGACGAGAGCGCGATACGCCTGGATGTCCCCGCCGACGGGATGCACCAGGCACACCACGTCCGGGCCGGTCCCCTCCTGCCAGACGTCCAGCACGACGTCCTCCGGCCCGGCCGTGCCCGCCGCTTCGACGAGCCTGGACAGGATCTCGTCGAGACTGACCCGATGACTGAGCCGGGCCAGGTCCAGCTCGACCTGGAAATGCTGTTTGATCGTGTCCAGCAGATCGAGCATGGTCAGCGAGTCCGCGCCCAGGTCGTAGAGCGATGCGTGCGGATCGAGATCGTCCAGGCCCAGGGCGTCACACAGCTCCGCGCGCAGCAACCGGTCCGCCGATTCGACGGCCACTGCGCCGCCCGCCGGGGCCGGGTCGGCCGCGGAAGCGGCATAGAACGAGCGGGCGTCGTCCAGATCGGTGGTGCAGACCAGCAGCTGCGGTAGTCGCGCGCCGAGGGCACGGGCCAGCACCCGCTGCCCTTCTCGATCGGTGAGTCCGACGGCCAGGTGCGCGCGATGCCGGGCGTCGGCAGGCAACGCCCGCACCGCCATTCCCGTCTCCCGCCACACATCCCAGCCGATGCTCACCCGCAGCGTGGGATCGTCCGCTCCGCCCCGATATCCCGCGAACCCATCCAGCATCGCGTTCGCGGCGGCGTAGTCGAGCTGCCCGATGCCGCCCAACCGCGCCGCCATCGACGAGCAGTACACGGCGAGGGCGGGCCGGTACCGCTGAATCAGTCGTTCCAGCAACAGAGTTCCGCGCAGCTTGGCCGCGATTCCCGGCCGGGCCGCGCCGGCGTCCCGGCGCGCGATCAGTCCGCCGGCCGCGACACCGGCCGCGTGCACGATGCCGTCGAGCCGGTCTATCCGTTCGCCGAGGCGACGCACGAGCACATCGAGATCGTGCTCGGCCAGATCCGCATCGATCGTCTCGACTCGATCCGCCCAGGGCGCCAGCGCAGCTGGAAGGTGCGCGTGCCGGGCAAGCAACACCACCCGATCCGCGCCGTTGCCCAGCAGCCACTGCGCCGTACTCGCGCCGATGCCGCCGGTCCCGCCGAGAATCAGATACACACCACCCGCGACGGACACGGCATCGCCGGCGTTCACCGCGACGGGCGAAACCAGCTGCTGCCACCAATACCCTTGCCGCAGCGCGAGATTCTTCGGGACCTCGGCACCGCTGTCGAATCCACCCGTCAGTTCCGCCAGTGCGGCGGCCCATTCGCTCGAACCCGTCCCGGGCAGATCGATCCAGGCCCCGGGCACGCCGGTCTCCTGCGTGCCCACCTCGCACACCCCGGCCAGGAGATTCGCCTCCGGCCGCCGCACCGCACCATCCACCGGGCGGGCCGCCGCGGACAGCCACCACACGCGAACCCGCTGCGCCACCGGGTGATCGGACACCGCCCGAAGGAGCGCGGCAGGGGTGTCGACACATGCCCAGGTCGCCCGTTCGACGCTGTCCGGCGCGATCGGCCCGTCCACGCTCAGGGGCAGCGCGTGCACCCAGTCGATCCCGGCGCAATCGGTTTCGGCGAGCAGGTCGAGCACCCGCCGGAGCGAGGCCGAATCGGCGGGGTCGACCTCGAAAAGATCTTCTCCCGCAACCCGATACACGCCGCCGGCGGCGATCTGGACGACGCGGAGGTGCGCTTGCCCGAAGGCCGCAACCAACGCGGGATCGGCCGGACCGTCGGTCATCAAGACCAGCAGTCGATTTCGTGGCGACGCCGGTGGCACACCGGCGCGACGCAGGCGCACCCAGTGCGGTTGATGCAACCAGTCGGCTTCCGGCAGCCGGCGCGGGCCGGTCTCGACGACCGGCTCCGGCTGCCCTACCACCGATTTCGCGCGCGGGAAGTCGAAGTCGGCGAGATCGAACGCGGGTGGCGGGAAGTTCCACGGCGACTGCGCCGGTCCGCTCGGCCACGCGACGGGGCGACCGGACAACCACGCCGTGACCAGTTCCGCCGGTGGCGCCGTAGCCGGCACCGGTTCGGCGACCGTCTCGACGGAGACGACCTCGCCCGCCCGCAACCAGCGCACCGCCGCTGCCGCATCGGCGCAGACCGCCGCCATCCGCCAGCGTCGATCGGGTCGGCCTGCCTGCAGGTGACGCAGCACCTGCGCGTAAGCCCGCGGATACTCCTCCAGATAGGCGGCGATCCGCTCGGCATCGGCCCGCAACGCGACCTCGCTACTGCTCGAAAGCGTCAGGCACGCAACGGACTCCGGTGCGGCGGCGGGGTCAGGACCGGCCTCCAGCACGACATGCGCGTTGACCCCACCGATACCGAAGCTGCTGACCGCCGCCACCCGGGGGCGGTCGGCGGGCCACGGTCGCGGTTCGGTGGGAACGTAGAACGGCGCCAGATCGGTGGCCAGCTCCGGGTTCGGCGCCCGGAAATCCACTGTCGGCGGGATCAATTCATGATGGAGCGCGAGGGTGGCGCGGATCAGCCCGAGCACACCCGCCGCCGCGCCGAGATGGCCCAGCTGGCTCTTGACCGACGACAGCGCGCACCCGCCCGGCTCCGCCGACGCCAATGCCTGGCGCAGCGCGCCGACCTCCACCGGATCGCCGAGCCGGGTGCCCGTGCCGTGCGCCTCGACGTAGGCGACCTCGGCGCCGCGGCGACCGCTGCGGCGCAGCGCGGTCCGGATCACCGCACGCTGCCCGGCCAGCCCCGGAGCGCTGTAGCCGAGCTTCGCCGAGCCGTCGTTGTTGACCGCGGAGCCGGTGATCACCCCGTACACGGTGTGACCGTTGCGGCGCGCCGCGGACAGCCGCTCCAGCACCACCACACCCACGCCGCTGCCGCCGATCGTGCCGCCGGCGTCGTCACTGAACGGACGGCAGTGCCCGTCGGGCGAGAAGATGTGCTGCGGCCGGTATCGATACCCGGCGGCCAGTGTCGGATCGACGAGCACGCCGCCGGCCAGCATCACCTCCGCCTCGCCGTTGCGCAGCATCCCCGCCGCGAGGTGCACGGCAACCAGCGAACTCGCGCACGCCGCCTGCGCGGTGAACACCGGACCGGTCAGGCCCAGGTGGTAGGCCACCTTGGTGGCGAGGAAGTCCTTGTCGTGGTGCTGCGCGAGCTGGAATTCGTCGGGCAGCAGCGCCGGGTCGGCTTCGCGCAGCATGGTCTGGAAGTAGGTGGTCTCCCCGCACCCGGCGATCAACCCCACGAGCCCGTCGGACGGATCGGCGATGCCCGCATGGGCAAGCGCCTGCACGCAATTCATCAGCAGGTGCCGCTGCTGCGGATCCATCAGCGCGGCATCGCGCCGGTTGATGCCGAAATGGGCCGGATCGAAGGCCAGCAGACCCGCCATCTGACTGCGCGCACCCACCACACCCGCCGGGGCGTCGAAGAATTCGATACCGCTGCCCGCGCTCTGCACCATGTCCCAGAACGCGGCCACATCCTCCGCGCCGGGCAGCCGGACCGCCATGCCGACGACTGCAATCGGTTCATCGGCGGCGGCCGCCGCCGGCTGGGCTTGCGCGGCAGGCACATTCGCCCCATCGATGAATCGCGCCAGCGCGCCGATGGTGACGTGCTCGAACAGGTCGGCGACCGTGAACCGGAGCCCCAGCTCGGAACCACACCGCAGATGGAAGCGCATCAACGTCAAACTCGTTGCGCCCGCGCCGAAGAAGGTCTGCTCCGGTCCGATCGGCAGGCCGGTCGCCGCCTCGAACACCGCCGCCAGCGCCGCTTCCCGCGCCGACCACATCGCCGCCGTGACGGTTCGGACCAACTCCTCGCCGGGCGCGCTCGCGGCGGCCCGCCGGTCCAGTTTGCCGCTCGGGGTCCGCGGCAGCTCCGCCACCACCCGGAACCGATCGATGCCGACCGGGCCGGGCAGCAACCGCGCCAGATGTGCGGTCAGCTCGGACACCTCCGGTGCCGGCCCGCGACACTGGAGGCAGGCCACCAGCGCGCCACCGTCCCGTACCACCACGGCCTGCACCACCCCTGGATACCCCAGCAGCGCCACCTCGAGCTGCCCCAACTCGACCCGGTGCCCGCTCACCTTGATCTGCTCGTCGTCCCGACCGACGAAGTGCACCAGGCCTTCTCGATCGACGAACGCCCGGTCGCCGCTGCGGTAACACAGCCCCACACCCGGCACCTCGACGAAGCGGTCCGCGCCCGAGCCGCCCAGATAGCACCTCGTCGCCATCGAACCACCGATCAGCAGCTCCCCCACCGCACCCGGCGGCACCACCAGCCCGGCCTCGTCCACGACCCGCAGCACCGCGTTGTCGATCGGCCGCCCGACCGACGGCCGCTCCGGCCACCGCAGCGGATCCGCGTCCAGGCACAGGGTGCTCACCACGTGGGTTTCCGTCGGCCCGTAATGGTTGAACAGCCGCGCCCCCGGCATCCCCGCGAACCACCGCCGAATCGCGTCGGTGGACACCAATTGCTCTCCGGCGGTGATCACCTCACGCAGCCGTGCCGGATATCGGCCGGACTGGACGCCGTGCTCGGCCAGTAGCTGTAAGGCGACGTAAGGCAGGAAGATTCGCTCCGCACCGGCCGTTTCCAGCTGGTCAAGCAGGGCGGGCATGTCGTGTCGCCACCGCGGCCGCGCCAGATGCAGGCATCCGCCACCGCACAGCGTCGAATAGATCTCCTGGAACGACACGTCGAACGACAGCGCGGAGAACTGCTGGGTCACCGCGGCGGCCCCCAGTTGTCCCGAATCCGCTTGCCACCGAAGCAAATTGCACAGCGTGCGATCGGGGACCTGCACGCCCTTCGGCGTTCCCGTGGAACCGGAGGTGAACAGCAGGTAGAGCGGCCGCGTGCCGTTTGCCGCGGCTTCGGTTACGCCGCCGGGCGATTCACCATGCGGCGCGGGGTCCGACGACAAGGTGACCGGATGACGGGCGATGCCGCCGTCATCGATGGCATCCCATGCCGTGACCGAGTCCGCCGACAGCAGCACGCACAGCGGCCGAGCCTGCTCGAGCATCTGGTTCAGGAGCGCGGGCGGATAGGCGGGGTCCAGCGGTAGCGCGGTCAGGTGCAGGCGGGCCAACGCCAGCAGCGCCACGACGTGCTCGACGGACGGCTCGAAAAACAGCGCCACACAGCGAAGAGCGTCATCGCTCGCCGAAACCCCTTGCTGCACAGCGATGTCCGCGGCCAGCGCAGCGGCGAAGGCGTCCAATTCGGCATAGCTCACCGTGCGTCCGCCGGAGTTCAGCGCGGGCGCGTCCGGGGTCAGCGCGACCTGCCGGGCGAAGCCCTCGGCCACCGTCCTGAACGACAGCGGTACCGGCGCACCGCGCCCGCTCTCCGGCAGCGCACTGCGATAGGGAGCCGCGAGGTCGGACGGCTTTTCGGTGCCGTGTTCGAATACCACGTCCACGCCGCGCTCGAACACCTCGGCCAGCGCCGTCACCTCGGCCTCGTCGAAATGGTCCGCGGCGTACTCCCACAGCAGGTCGATTCCGTCCCGGCGGTCGACCACCGACAGCGTCAGCGGGCATTTGGCCTCGGGCGCGGCGACCCACCGCGGGTGCGTTGTGCAGCCGGTCAGGTGCAGCGCGCCGAAATCGGTGTTCTCCAACACGAACAGCGTGTCGAACGGCGCTCTGCCGTCGGCGAATTCGGCGTCGGCCAGCACATCCGCCAACGCCACGTCCTGCCGGTCCAGTACCTCCCGGACGCACTCCCCCAGCCGTCGCAGTTCGTCGCTCGCCTCGGCGCCCGGCCGGACCGTCAACGGCAGCAACACCGTGTTCGCGAACATCCCCACGCTGGTGTCGAATTCCGACAGCGCCCGATTGGCCACGGGCGCGGCAATCCGCAGCCCGGTCCGCCCGGTCACCGCGTACAGGCTCCACGCGAAGACACCGAGCAACACCTGAAAACGCGTGAGCCCCAACTCCGTGCACAGCCGGTCCACCCGGCGCCGGCGACCGGCGTCGAGCGCGGTGTGCCGCAGCCGTGCGACCGAGCTGGGCCGCTCCCGCACCGGCCGCAGCGGATCGTTCGCCGGCTCCGCGTTCGCGTAGTAGCGGGCCAATGCGCTCCGTTGCGCCCGGTAGGCCTCGGCGGCGAACCATTCGCGCTGCCAGCGGGCGAAGTCGAGCGGTGTCGGTGCGGGCTCGCTGGTTTCGCGTGGCTCGCCCGCGTAACCGGCGGACAGGTCGGCGAACAGCACACCGAGCGACCAGCCGTCGACCGCGATGTGATGCGACCGCAGCAACAGGGTGCCGCCACCGTCGTGCGCGAGCCAGCACGCGGCCAGCATGCGTGGATGCGCGAGATCGAAAGCGACACCGAAGAATCGATCGGCGAAATCCCGGCGCGTGTGCTCGTCGCGGGCAGCGCCGGCGTCCGGCACGACCCACGGGTCGTACGGGTCACCCACCACCTGCCGCAGTCCGTCGGGCGCGGCGCTGAACCCGGTCCGCAACGCCGGGTGCCTGGCCACCAGTGCGCGCAGCGACCCGCGCAGCGCCGCGGTATCCAGCACGCCGTCCACCCGGAACACCAGCGGCACGGTGTATGCCCGCGATCGCGGTGATCGCTGCTGCAACAACCACATTCGCTGCTGTTCACTGGTCGCCGGCGCGGCGCCCGCCGCCACCGGCTTCGGCAGCGCCGCGTACGGCGAACTACCCCGCGCGGCGTCCACCGCCGCGGCCAGCTCCGCGAAATCCGTTTGCAATACCAACCCGGGCGGAATATCGCACCCCCAGCGCCGCTGGACCAGATGCCGAAACCGCAACGCCGCCAGCGAATCACCCCCGCAGGCGATCCACCGATCCCCCGGCCGCGGCTCCGACAGGCCCAAGACCTGCCCGATCACGTCCAGCACCGCACGCTGCTCCGGCGTGACCGCCACCGCCGCCGTGTCCGCCCGCCACGGCCGATCCGCGCGGCTCAGCAACGCGGCCTGATCGACCTTGCCGTTGGCCGTCAACGGCAGGGCGTCGATCCGGTAGAGATGATGCGGCCGCATGTAGGTCGGCACGGTGGCGGCCAGATGCCGGTCCACCGCCGCGAACGACAGTTCCGGCTCGGTCACCAGGTAGGCGAGCAACTCCACCGGCCCGCGCTCGTCGGGGCGCCGGGTACACGCGTACGCCTGCCGGATTCCCGGGTGCGCCATGAGCTGCCGCTCGACCTCGCCGGGCTCGATCCGGAAGCCACGCACCTTCACCTGCCGGTCGGCGCGCCCGACGTACTCGATGTCCCCGTCCGCGTTGCGGCACACCAGATCGCCGGTGCGGTAGAACCGTGCACGACCACCGTCGTGCCACGGCAACCGCACGAAGCGTCGGCCGGTCTCCTCGGGAAGGTTCCGGTAACCCACCGCGACTCCCGCGCCGGACAGATACAGCTCGCCGACCTCGCCCGCGACGGCGGGCCGCTCGGCGCCGGGCACTACCACCAGCGCCCCGGTGTCCGGCAGCGGTCGCCCGATCGGCACCCGATCCGCCGAATACTCCCGCGGGATCGGGTGGCACAGTGCGAAAGTCGTTGTCTCCGTGGGCCCGTACACATTGTGCAGCTGGGTGGTCGCGTCGGCGTTGTCCCGGTACCACCGGCGCATCAGGGTCACATTGAGCTGTTCCCCACCGACCAGCACCTGGTCGGCCGCGGCAAAGCAGTCGGGGACGGCGTCGACCATCGCGTTGAACAGAGCCGTAGTCGTGAATACGGTGTCGATGCGTTCGCGGCGCAGGGCGGCGGCGAGCCGATCCGGTGTCTGCGCGGTCGCGTCATCGATGATCACGCAGCATCCACCGGTCACCAGGGGCACCCAGACCTCGAAGCTCAACGCGTCGAACGCCGGATTGGACAGGCACGCATAGCGTCTGCCCGGCGCGATCGGGAGGTATCCCGGCCGCGCCAGTCGCAGGATTCCCGCGTCGCGCACCTCGACGCCCTTGGGCAGTCCGGTCGTACCCGAGGTGTAGAACAGAAACGACGCCGCAGCGGGCATGCCGGGCGGCCCGGCCGTCGCCTGCTCGCCGGTCAACAGTGCCGAAACCGGCAGCGACAGCACCGATTCCGCGAGTTCCGCGGCATCGTCGTGTACGACCGCAACCGCACCCGAGTCCCGGAGAATGTGATGGCGGCGATCCGGCGGACTCTGCCGGTCCAATGGCACCACCTGAGCACCCGACCGCAGCAGCCCGAGCATGACGCAGACCAGTCGCCAGCCGCGGGGCAGCGCCACCGCGACGGCGTCCCCGGGCCGAATGCCGTTGTCGGCCAACGCCTGTGCGACCGCCGCACCGAGCGCGTCGACAGTCGAGTAGTCCAGGTCGCGGTCGCCCTCGCGCAACGCGACGGCGTCGGGCGTGCGCCGAGCCTGATCGTGCACGGCGGCGGCGAGGCTCGCCGCGACCGGGTCAGCACCCATCACGACTCCATCACCGAAGCCGAGAGCTCCACCAGCTCGGCCACGATGAGCTCGGCCACCCGGGGCAGCTGATCGCCTTCCAGCATCTCCCAGTGTCCGCACTCCACCGGCACCACCGACAGCCCACCCTCGGCCCGGGCCCGCCAGAAGTCGGCGGCCGCGGCATATTCCGGCGTATCCGCGGACCCGGTCACGGCTTGCATGAACACCACCCGCGCCGCCGACACCGGCGGCCGATAGTCGCACCCGGTCATCCGGTTGTGGTTGTAGATCCGCAGATAGCGCTCGATCTGCGCGTCGTCGATGCCAGGGTACATACCGTTGAACCGGACCAGCTTCTCCCGGAACTCCGCTCCCCCAACGGGTTCGATCGCCGAGGGGTCGGCGGTGCCGTTGGTGTCGAGCAAGACCACGCTCACCCGCGCATGCCCCCGCGCCGTCAACAGCCTGCCCATCTCGTAGGCCACCAGGCCGCCGTAGGACAGCCCGCACAGCACCACCGACTCCGCCGGATCGGGATCGGTCAGCGCCAGATACCGCTCGGCCATCGCCGCCACGCTGGGCAGCGGCGTCTGTCCCGGGTCGATCCCGGGCGACTGCATCCCCTGCACGGTCATCGTCTCCGGCAGTGCCGCGGCCAGCGGCAGGTAGCAGAAGGCGGTGCCGCCTGCCGGATGCACGCACACCACCCGCTGCGGTCCGGTCCCCGTGCGCAGATCGATGACGGTGCTGTCCGGCGCGAGGGCGACCTCCGCGCGCAGATGCGCCGCGAACGCCTCGATCGTCGGGTATCGCATGAGGTCCGGCACCGGCACGGGCCTGCCGAACTCCGCAGCGATGGCGTCGGCCACCCGGATGGCCGAGATCGAGGTGCCGCCGACGTCGAAGAAGTTGTCGGTGATCCCGATGGTCGGATGCACCAGCACGCGCCGCCAGATCCGGTACAGCGCCATCTCCACGTGCTCGCGCGGGCTGCTGGTGTTCACCCGGGCCGCGTGCTCGGCGCGGATGCGCTCCAGCAGCGCGGGCCGGTCCAGTTTTCCGCTGCGGTTCAACGGAAACGGATCCACCTCGGCGACGACGGCCGGAATCATGTAGTCCGGCAACAGATCCGACAGCGCGGTCCGCCAGTCGTGCGCGGATCGTCCCGCGCCGCCGCCGGCGACGGCGGCGACCAGGCGTGGCTCCCCGTTCGGCGCGCGGTCCACCAGCATGATCGCCTCGCGTCCACCCGACACCGCGAGCAGCGCCGCCTCCACCTCCCTCGGCTCGATCCGGAAACCACGGACCTTGACCTGATCGTCGCTGCGGCCGACGAATTCACCGGTGCCGTCGTGCCGCCAGCGGGCCAGGTCGCCGGTGCGATACATGCGCTCGCCGACCGCGAGCGGATCCGCGACGAATCGTTCGGCGGTCAGATCCGGGCGGTTCAAGTACCCCCGGGTCACCCCGGCGCCCGCGACGTACACCTCGCCCACCACCCCGGCGGGCACCGGCCGCAAGCGCTCGTCGAACAGATACATCCGGGTGCCGGGCAACGGCCTGCCGATGGGGCACGACTGTTGCCGCGGTTCGGGATCGATGTGCGCCGAGCTGTACACCGTCGCCTCGCTCGGCCCGTAGCCGTACAGCACCCGCAAGCCGGGCAGCACCTCGCGCAACCGGGCCAGCGCCAGCTCCGACAGCGCCTCAACGCCGGACTTCAACTGCCGCAATGCCGATCCGGCCAGCCGCTGCCGCGGGTCCTCGTCCAGCCAGCGGATGTACGCGGGCGGCAGGAACGCCTGCTCGACGCGCTGCGCGCGCAGCCACTCCAGCAGCGCCGCCGGATCGCCGCGCAGTTGCTCCGGCACCACGTGCAGAATGCCGCCGGTGGTCAGCGGCAGCAGCATCTCCTGCAACGAGGCGTCGAATCCGATGCTCGACCACGCCGACGCCGGCGCGCCGGGCAGCGCGCCGAACCGCTGCAACCACTGGTCGAGCAGGTTGACCAGACCGCGATGCGGCACCGCGATGCCCTTGGGCCTGCCCGTCGACCCCGAGGTGTAGATAACGTAGGCCAGGTTCGACTCCGCGACCTCGACACCGGGAAAGTCGTCGCGGTCGGACTCCTGCTCGACCGCGGCCAGGTCCAGCCACCACGGCGGGCGGGTCTCGACGTCGCTGAGCACCAGGGCCGGGGCGGCGTCGGCGACCATGGCGGAGAGCCGGTCGTCCGGCTGGGCGGGGTCCAGCGGCAGGTAGGCCGCGCCCGCCTCGAAGATGGCGAGCATGCCGACCACCAGCGCGGACGAGCGGCGCACGTGCAGGCCGACCACCTGCTCACGGCCGACGCCGCGGGCGATCAGCGCGTGCGCGAGCCGGTGCACCCGCCGCCGCAACGTGGCGTAGTCGAGCTGCTCCGGTCCGCACACGAGCGCGAGTTGCTCCGGCCGTTGCCCAGCCTGTTCCTCGAATCGGCGGATGACGCCACCGGGGGCGAACGGCGTCGTCGGTTCGCCGATGCTCCACTGCCCCAGTACGGTTCGCCGCTCGTCCGGGTCGAGCAGGGCCAGGTCCGCGACCGCACGGCCGGGCTGCTCGACCATCTGTTCCAGGGCGCGCAGCAGGTAGCGGCCGTAGCGTTCGATCGTCGTCCGTTCGAACAGCGCCGTCGCGTATTCCAGTTCGAGGACGAGAGCACCGTCCTCGTCCACCAGTCCGAGCGCCAGATCGAATTTGACCGGAGCGTCATCGATATCGAGCGGTTCGACCTCGACGCCGGGCAGCCGCAACCGCCCGCGCAGCGGGGGAAACTGCGTGCACGCGGTCTGGAACAGCGGCGTGTGCGCCGGGCTGCGAGGCGGGTTGATCAGCTCCACCACCTGCTCGAACGGCAGGTCGACATGCTTGAGCGCACCTCGCAGTGCATCCTGGACCTGACGGAGAAGCGTTGTCGTACTTGGCGATTCGGTCAAGACGAGCCGCACCGCGACGGTGTTGACGAAGAAGCCGATCGCCTCCGCGAACCGTCCGCGACCGCGATTCGCCGTCGGCACCCCGATGACCAGGTCGGCCTGACCGGTCAACCGGGACAGCAACACCGACCACCCGGTCAGCACCGTGGCGTACAGGGTGGTGCCGTGCGCATGCGCGAGGGCGCGCAGGCCACCGGCGAGCCCTTCGTCGAGCGCGAAGCGCACCCGGTGACCGCGATGGTCCTGTTCGGGCGGACGCGGGCGGTCGGTCGGCACTTCGAGCAACGGCGGAGCGCCGGCCAGGGTGCGCGCCCAGTAGGCGGCGTGGCCGGCGGGCTCGTCGCCGTCCAGCCATAGCCGCTGCCACCGAGCGTGATCCGCGTACTGCTGGGGCAACGGTGGCAGGTCGGCCTCGACGCCGCGCAGCAGCGCCGCGTACAGCGCGCCGAGGTCGCGCAGCAGGATCGTCCGGGACGTGCCGTCATAGACGATGTGGTGCACCGTGATCAGCAGAACGCGCCGATCCGGGGCCAGCACGGCCAGGTGCGCCCGGGCCAGCGGACCACGCTCCGGATCGAACGGCGCGCCGGCGTTGTGCCCGCGCAGTTCGGCCAGACGCGTTGCGGCGTCGGGTGATTCGGTGAGATCGACGATCTCCAGCGCGAAGCCGGTCTCGGGCGGATCGATCACCTGGTGCACCGCGGCGCCGATCGGAACCAGGCGGGTGCGCAACGCGGCATGACGGGCGGCCAGCGCGTCGAAGGCGCGGCCGAGGACCGCGTGATCCACCGCCCCGCGCAGCTCGAACGCCACCGCTTCGTTGTAGGCCACGCTGGCCCGGCCGTTCTCCGTACGGATCCACAGTCGCTGCTGCCCGAACGAGAGTGGGGCCTGCTCCAAGTTCATACGATCTACCAAACTCTTTCCCGCCGAGCCCCATTCGGGCTTGATCGACCGCCAACCAGCAACCGGCGATGACCGTGTCCTGGATGCTCTCACGCCGAAAATAATTCGGACATCACCTAAAAATCAGTGACGTCGTAAGACAGAGTTATCGGCTCGGTATAGCCCGATTCCCGATTATCGACTGGCGCACGGATTTCGGATCCAATGGCTAGCATTGCCGTCCAGCACCACGTTCGACGACGGCGAGGCTTCGATGATCGAGACAACCGGCAATCCCTATCGGTCACTGCCGGTGCGCGCATTCTGGCGCCCGGCCGTCGCCGAGCCCGACATATCCGCTATCACCGAGGTGTGGTCGCCGAAATTCGCGCTCGGCCAGGATGATCCGATCATCACGGCCGGCTCCTGTTTCGCGGCCCAGCTCGGCCGGACCTTGATCGAACGCGGAATGCATTGGTTCGACGCCGAACCCGCTCCCGCGGGCCTGACCGCCGACCAGCGCCGCAGCCGCCACTACGGCGAATTCTCGTTCCGCACCGGCACGATCTACACCGCCGCCGTGCTGCGGCAATGGCTGTCCTGGGCGTTCGGGCGTTCGGTGCCACCCGCGGACGCCTGGCCGGACGACGGCCGGTTCCATGATCCATACCGGCCTGCCATCCAACCGGAGGGATACGCCTCGGCCCAGGACATGCTCGACGCCAGGGCGGTCACCTTGGCCGCGATCCGGGACGCGATCACGACGGCCAGTTGCTTCATCATCACCCTGGGGTTGACCGAGACCTGGCGCGACAGCGTGCACGACACCACCTATCCGGCCTGTCCGGGGACGGTGCGCGGCACCTTCGATCCGCAGCGACACCTATTCCACAACAACACCTTCGCCGAGGTGTACGCCGACCTGACCGAGGCGATCGCGCTGGCCCGCACGGCCAACCCGGGCCTGCGGATACTGCTCACCGTGTCCCCGCAGCCGATCACCGCCACCGCGACCGGCGGGCACGTACTCGTCGCCAACGCCGACACCAAGTCCCTGCTGCGCGCGGTCGCCGGACAGGTGGCGCGGGACGGCGACGACATCGACTACTTCCCCGCCTACGAACTGATCACCAGCCCGCCGTTCCGCAGCGGGTTCTACGCGTCGAATCTGCGGGCGGTGACACCGGAGGGCGTCGACTTCGTCATGGGCCATCTGCTGTCCGGCCTGGCCGGTCGGCCCACCGAACCGCAGCGCACCAGCACCGGCACACCGTTGACGGGAGGAGATGTCTGTGACGACGCCGTCCTCGATTACTACGCTCCCCGCTAGGTTCCTGCTGCTCGGGGATTCGCACGCCGGACCGATCGGCCGGGCCGCCGAGGCGGCGCGAATCCCGTTCCGGGGCGGGCCGATCGGCGCCGGGCGCGAATTCACCGAAGACTTCTTCGAGCCCAGGCCCGGCGACGTCGTCTTCGGTAAGCCGGAGGCGGAGCGGTACTACCGAAAGTTCCTCGGCGAGCTGGGCATTGCCGCGCTGGGCGAGTCGACCGTCCCGCTGGTGACGACGTTCGGCTTCGCCGCGCATTTCGTCGCCACCACCGAGAACTGGGCGCTGTATCGGTTGCGCGACAACGCGTTCGAGCCGGGTTTCCTGGGTAGTTCGCTGTTCGACGCCATCGTCACGGCCGTGGTTCGCGACGCGCTCGCCTTCTACCGGCACACCCGCGCCCTCGGCCTGCGCGTGCTGGCGGTGCTGCCGCCGCAGCGAGTGCCCCCACTGTCCGATCCGGAGGTGTTCCTGGCCGCGCAGGACACCATCCGCCGCGCGGTCATCGCCCTCGGCATCGAGGTGATCGATCCGCGTGACCGCATCACCGACGCGAGCGGTTTCCAGCGGCGCGAACTGTGCCAGGCCGACGACGAGGTCCACGGCAATACGGCCTGGGGCCGGATCGTGCTGCGCGAACTGCTCGACCGCGGACTCTAGACCCAACAATCAGGAGGAATCTGTGCAGCGCTACGAGCTAGAGGCCATCGAACGCATCACCACCAGGGCACCGCGGACCTACCGGACCATCGGCGTGGAGACGCTGACCCCGATCATCGGCGCGGAGATCTCCGGCGTGGATCTGTCGCAGGAGCTGTCGGCGGAACAGCTCGGGGAGGTCAAGACCGCGTTCCTCGATCATCACGTGCTGGTCTTTCGCGATCAGGTCATCTCGGCCACCGATCACAAGCGCTTCGCGGGATACTTCGGCGAGCTGCGGCCGGTGAATCCGCCGCCGCCGGAGGGTGATCCGTACATCCTGGAGATCGCCACCTCCGCCGAGGCGGCGAATGTGGCGGGTAACGGCTGGCATGCCGACGGCACCGACAACCCTGAGCCCGCGCTCGGATCGATGCTCTACCTGACGCGCGTCCCGGAGACCGTCAGCGGCGGCGACACGATGTTCGCGAACATGCATCTGGCCTACGAGATGCTCTCACCGGCCATGCGGGAGTTCCTCGACGGGCTCACCGCCATCCACGACGGCCACGTCGCGTTGAAGGACTTCGTCGCACCGCCCGGATATGTCATTCCCCGCAACGAACATCCGCTGGTGGTGCGGCATCCGGAGACCGACCGCAAGCTGCTCTACGTGAATCAGGGCTACACCGAGTCCATTCCGCAGCTCTCCGCCGACGAGAGCCGGGCGGTGCTCGACCTGCTGTTCCGGATGGTGCCGGACCGGGCGCTGCTGAGTTGCCGGGTCCGCTGGTACCCGAACACGCTGGTGTTCTGGGACAACCGGTGCGTCCAGCACCACGCGACCTATGACTACTACCCGCATACCCGGTACGGCCAGCGGGTGGCGATCAACGGTGGTCCGCTGAAGGGCTGAGCCACAGCGGGAACCCGCGCGGCAGCGCCGTCCGCAGCTGGTTCGCCATCGACGTCAACCGGGCCGGGTCGTCGCCGGCACAGGCCAGTACCGCGGCGCGCAGTCGCGCGGAGGGAAAGGTCGCCGCATAGGCGTCCAGGTCTCCGCTCGCGAAGGCAGCCGCCGTCACCGCGGCATTGGCGGCCGCGTTCGCCGCGGCGTGGACGCGGGCATTGGCGTCGGTGTTCATCTCGGCGTAGCTCGCGCCGAACTGGCCGGCCGCCGCCGCGGTGTAACCGTGCGCCGCGGCATAGGACCTCGCGTCCGCCGCCGCGGCGGCGTAGGCCCGGGCATAGGGATAGGCGTGCCGATAGATCTGCCGCAACGCGGGCTCGAGCGCGGCAACCCACTCGGATTCGGCGATCGGCGCACCGGCGACGGCGCGAGTATGCAACGCCAGCAGGGCCTCCTGGGCCTGCGCTGGTTCGCCCCAGCGCGTGCTCGCCTCGATCAGCATCGGGCCGAGCACCCGCGCGTGCACGTCGTGCACGTCGAAAAGGGTTAGCGGTGTGGCGGACTCGTCGTCGGTCACGGGTTACCTCCTCGGTACGAGTTGCCGATGATAGTGCTCGATACCGATTTCGGTGTCGTCGCAGGAACCGACACCGACGACGCCCTCGAGCCAACCCGCCAAGTAATCACAAGAACATCACATACGCATCACTTTTATTGGGACACACAACATTTGCCCAGCCCAGAGCCAGTGCTGCGGGATTCGGATCCAGCGGCCGAATCCGGTGCGGTCACATAGCATGGGCCGACCGGCTGATCATCCAGGCGCTGCCGCCACCGTACGGTGCCGCCAATTCGAATTCACCTCCCTGAACACCGAATTCGTCCACCTGCAAGGAGATACGTAATGGGCGACACGTTGCCAGCGGCCCTGACCGGGCTGGCGGTAAACCATGTCGAATTCTATGTGGACGATCTCACCGCGCATACCGCGGAACTGGTTGACGGCTATGGCTTTACCGTCGCGGGCGTGACCGACCCGGCCCGCACGCGCGCGGACAGCGGTTCGGTGGTGCTGCGCCAGGGCGATATCACCGTCGTGCTGACCGAGGGCTACACCGATGACCACCCGGCCACCGAGTACGTCACGGTGCACGGGACCGGTGTCGCCGACATCGCGCTGGTCACCGCCGATGCCCGCGCCGCCTTCGACGCCGCCGTCGAGCGCGGCGCCCGCCCGGTGAGCGAGCCGGGCGTGCGGGACGACACCGGCGCGGTGACCGCGACCATCGGCGCGTTCGGCGATGTGCTGCACACCTTCGTGCAACACGGCCCCGGCACCGGGCATCGACTGCCCCCTGGCCTGCGCACCGTCCCGCCGGTCGAGCGCTCCGCGGCGAACACCCGGCTGTCGGACCTGGATCACGTCGCCGTCTGCGTGGAAGCAGGCCGGCTCGAGTCGACCGTCGAGTTCTACCGGCAGGTGCTCGGCTTCCGCGCGATCTACGCGGAGCGCGTGGTCGTCGGCGAGCAGGCGATGGTGTCCACCGTCGTGCAGAACGACTCCGGCACCGTGACCGTGGTGTTCGTCGCGCCCGAGAGCGCGGACGCGCCGGGACAGATCAATACCTTCCTGCACGACCACGGCGGCCCCGGCGTCCAGCACCTCGCCTTCAGCACCGACAACATCCTGACTTCCGTTGCCGCGCTGCGCGATCGCGGCATCGCCTGCCTGCGCACACCGGCCACGTACTACACGCTCCTGGCCGACCGCCTGGAACCGGACGCCTACACCGTGCCCGAGTTGCAGGCCTTGGACATCCTGGTCGACGAGGATCACGATGGGCAGCTGTTCCAGATCTTCACCCGGTCCACCCACCCGCGCGGCACCTACTTCGCCGAGATCATCCAGCGCCGGGGCGCACGCACCTTCGGCAGTGGCAACATCAAGGCGTTGTACACGGCCGTCGAACTCGACCACGCGAACCAGCGCGCCGCGACCCGATGACCGACGTGACCTCGGCCCACTCGATCGCCGGCCTCCGGCGTCTGGCCGAACAGCAACTGCCGACCCCGGTGTGGGACTTCATCGACGGCGGCAGCGGCGGCGAGGTGACCCTCGCGGCCAATCGCACCGCCTTCGACGCGGTGCAGCTGGTCCCCCGCGTCCTGGTCGACGTCACCCAACCGGACTGCCGCACAACGCTGTTCGGGCACGAGGCGAGCATGCCGGTCGCCGTGGCGCCGATGGCCTACCAGCGACTGCTGCATCCGGACGGCGAGCTTGCCGCCGCGCGCGCCGCCGCGACGGCCGGAATCCCGTTCACCGCAAGCATGCTCAGCACCGTCGCGGTGGAGCAGATCGCCGAGACCGGCGTGCAGACCTGGTTCCAGCTGTATTGGCTGCGCGATCGCGGCCTGATGCTCGACCTGCTGCACCGCGCCGAATACGCCGGCTGCGCGGCACTGATCCTCACCGTCGACGTCCCGGAGATGGGCCGCCGCCTCCGCGACATCCGCAACGGGTTCGCCCTGCCCGACGACATCCGAGCGGTCCAGCTCCCCGAGGCGAACACACGGCGCGCGCACGCCGAATCGGCGGACAACTCGGCGGTGGCGGCGCATACCAGCGAACTCTTCGATCCCGGGCTGGACTGGGCGGGATTGGCGTGGCTGCGATCGAACACCAGGCTGCCGATCATGCTCAAAGGGGTGCTCGACCCGCGCGATGCCGCGCTGGCGGTGGAGCACGGGGTCGATTCGATCGTCGTGTCCAATCACGGCGGACGCCAGCTCGACGGCGCGATTCCCAGCATCGACGCGCTGCCCGAGATCTGCGCGGCGGTCGGCGATCGGTGCAATGTGCTGCTGGACAGTGGGATTCGCAGCGGCACCGACGTGCTCCGGGCCCTCGCCCTCGGCGCCCGCGCGGTCCTGATCGGCAGGCCGGTGCTGTGGGGGCTGGCCGTCGCCGGGGAGATCGGTGTCAGTGCCGCGCTGTCGATGCTGCGGGCGGAGCTGCACACCGCGATGCGGCTCACCGGATCACCCGATCTCACCGCGGCGGCCGCGCTGCGGCACACCAGATCTCAGGTGTCCCGGTGACCGAACTGCGCCTCGACGCCCTGCACCCGGTGCTGACCGATCCCGCGCTGGAAACGATGAACTTCCTCAACGAGGTGGTCAATCGCTTCCCCGCGGCCGTGTCCTTCGCGCCCGGCCGCCCCTTCGAGGGGTTCTTCGAGATCGACGACATACCACGCTATCTCGACACCTACTGCCGCTATCTGCGGGAGCGGCGGGGTTACTCCGAGGAGCAGATCCGGCGGACGCTGTTCCAGTACGGACGCACCAAAGGCATTGTGCACGAACTGATCGCCGAGCAGCTGCGGCTGGACGAGGGCATCGACGCCGATCCGGAGTCGATCGTCGTCACGGCCGGCTGCCAGGAGGCCATGGTCCTGGTGTTGCGCGCGCTGCGCGGCGACGAACGGGATGTGGCGCTGGCCGTCGCGCCCACCTACGTCGGATTCACCGGGGCGGCGCGGTTGGTCGATATGCCGGTGCTGCCGGTGGCCGGCGGTGAGCACGGGGTCGATCTCGCCGACCTGCGCGCGCAGGTGCGGGCGGCGGTGGCCGACGGGCGGCGGCCGCGAGCGCTGTACCTGGTTCCGGATTTCTCCAATCCGAGCGGGATCAGTCTCGACCTGGCGACCCGCCTGCGGTTGCTTGATCTCGCCGACGAGCTGGATCTGCTTGTGCTGGAGGACAATCCGTACGGACTGTTCCATGCGACCGACGCCGCGCACGTGCCGACGCTGAAGGCATTGGATACCCGGAACCGGGTCGTCTATCTCGGATCGTTCGCCAAGACCGGCCTGCCCGGCGCGCGGGTGGGGTTCGCCGTCGCGGATCAGCCGGTCACCGACGGCGGGCGGTCCGCGGGACTGTTCGCCGACCAGCTCGCCAAGATCAAGAGCATGCTGACGGTGAACACCTCGCCGATCGCGCAGGCGGTCATCGGCGGCAAACTGCTCGAAAACGACGGCAGCATGGTTCGGGCGAACACGGCGGAGATCGAGTTGTACCGCCGCAACCTGCATCACCTGCTGGACGGACTGGCCGCCAGATTCGCCGATTCCCCGGTGCGCTGGAACATTCCGCAGGGTGGCTTCTTCGTGGTCGTCGACGTCGGATTTCCGGTCGACGACGAACTCCTGGAACGGTCCGCCGAGCACTACGGGGTGCTGTGGACGCCGATGTGCCACTTCTACGCCCGCGACGTGGCCATGAACCAGTTGCGGTTGTCCTGTAGCTCGCTCACCACCCGGCAGATCGATATCGGTCTGGACCGGCTGGCCGCCCTGGTGCGGGACCAGATCTCGAACGTCGCTATGCCCGATCGAAAGGATTCCGCTATGTCTTCGCCGAATGATCCGGCCGCGGAAAGCCGTGTGCGGAAGATATTCTCGGAGGTCCTGGAGATCGCCGAAACGCAGATCGAGGAGGGTGCGGACCTTTACGACGATCTGGCCGCGAACTCGCTCGACAAGGCGGAGATCCTGGCTCGGCTCGAGAAGGAGTTCGAGATCCAGCTCGCGCCCGAGCAGTCGGCCGCGATCATGAGCCTCGGCGACGCGACCGGTGTGGTGCTTTCGTTCGACGGGGGTCGGTCGTGATGCCGGTGCCGGAGACGGTGGATCTGGTCGAATCCTTCGTCGGCAAGCATGTGGTCGCCGGTGCCGGGGAGCGAATTTCCTATATCGACCCGGATCTCGGCAAGGTGACGTATCAGCAGCTCTATCACGCGGCCGGGCTGTTCGCCGCGCGGTTGCGTGCGCGGGGAATCCGCTCCGGGTCGCGATGTCTGGTACTCGCCGACGATTCGGCGACGACGGTTACCGCGATCATCGGAATGTGGTGGTACGGATGTATTCCCGTGCCGGTCAGCCCCGCTTTGACCGAGCAGGAAATCGGGTTCATCGCCGCGGACAGTGCGGCCGCGGCCGTTTATCTGGATGTGCCCGCGGGAAAGCGAGCCGGTCTCGCGGCGTTGCTGTCCGGGCTCGAACAGTTCGACAGCGCGCCGGTCGTGGCGGACCTCGCGCAGGCGGCCGAGGGGCGGGTGGGTGAGCTGCCGGGGTGTGCGCGGTCGTCCCTCCGGCAGGAAGCGCTGGTGCAGTACACCTCGGGGAGCACGGGTCGCGCGAAGGGGGTTCTGCATTCCGCGGCGGCGCTGCTGGAGGTGTCGGCCGGGTTCGGGCGGATTCTCGCCCTCGGTCCGGCGGACACGGTGTTGTCCACGGCCAAGTTGTCCTTCGGCTACGGTTTCGGCAACTCGGTGCTGCTGCCGTTGACCGCGGGTGCGTGCACGGTCCTGCTGCGCGGCGGCATCGACGCCTACGTCGTCGCGAGCGCCGTCCGTACCCACCGGCCCACCGTGCTGTGTTCGGTGCCGCGGATCTATGCGGCGCTCCCCCGCATCTTCGGCACCGGCGAAACGTTCGAACACGCTCTGCGGCTGGCGGTTACGGCCGGCGAACGCTGCCCGGCGGAGCTGATGGAATCGACCGCACGTCTGCTCGGCGTGCCCGTGCTCAACGGCCTCGGCGCGACCGAAGCCCTGCACATCGTGATCGCCACCGCCGACGGCGCCGAACCCGGCGCAACCGGTCGCGCGGTTCCCGGCGCGGTCGCCACGGTCCGGGACGAGGACGGGCAGGTGCTCACCGACGGCACCGAGGGCCGATTGCACATCGCGGGCCCGACCGTCGCCACCGGCTACCTGAATCGACCGGACGCCGAACGGCGCACCTTCGCCGACGGCGGCGTCTACACCGGCGACATCGCGCAGATATCCGCCGAAGGCTCGGTCCGATACCTCGCCCGAACCGACGACATCCTGAACCTCGGCGGCCACAAGGTCGCCCCCGGCGAAATAGAAGCCGTCATCCAAGCGGTCCCCGGCGTAGCCGACTGCGCCGTGGTCGCCGCCCGCAACCAGGACGGACTAGACGAAGCGATCGCCTACATAGTCCCCGCCGACCCCACCGCCACCGAACTACGCAGCGTCATAACAACCGCCCTACGCACCGGCCTGGCCCCCTTCAAACGCCCCAACCGAATAGAACTGGTCACCACCCTCCCCACCACCTCAACCGGCAAACTAGCCCGCTTCCACCTCCGAACCCTCGCCACCCACTGACTCCCCACCCAACCCGCCAGCCGAGCTCAATCAGTCTGGACTACAACAAGTTCCGAAAGAACCCGGTCACGTGGTCGGTGGTAGCGAAGGGGATAGAAGGGTTGTCACTCGGGTCAATTCGGTGCACAGGTCGGCTGGTGGGTGGTCGTCGGTTCGGGCGGCCTCGAACCTTAGTGTTTGGCCGCCTTTGTCGGGGAGATTGGCTTCGCGGGGGATTTCGAAAGCCAGTACGCACCAGTCCGTGGAAGCGTCCCATCGCACTTGGACGGCGTGGCGATCACCGATGGTTACCGGCTTCGGGTGCACGTAGGTGCGATTCTCGTAGATCGACCCTTCGAATGGGGCGACGGTCTGGGACACCCGGAGTCGATACCAGCCACCGCGCCAGATGCACTGTGCGCTCTTTGTGTCGTAGTCGCCGCGCAGTAGCGAATTCGGATCGAGTCCGGCGGCGGACAGGCGGTCGTCCGGGATCTGGCAAGGATCCCAGACGACACTGGGATTCTCCGCGGTCGTGGACGTGCGAGTGCTGCTGGTCAGCGAGGGCTGGGTCAGCATCGCCCGGGGGAGCGCCGACGGCACCTGCTGCGCAACAGCTTCCGCGATCGCTTCGGTTCCGGCGCGCAAATCAGCGCGCAGTTCCGGCGAATCCACGACGGGAAAGGTCTCGGGAATGCCCGACCAGTCCTTGCCCCACGTCTCGACCGTCACGATCAGGTTGTCGATGCTGAACATCACGCTGATCCGCGGCGGGTCACCCTTGGCGGTTTTCTCCCAGGTGACCGCGTTCTCACCGATGCCGGCGACGGGCGTCGGCCGCGGACTGTCCGGCTGGGTGGAACCCGGTACATAGTTCGCGAGGTTCGGCCGGGTGTCGTTCACTCCGATGGGATACAGGGACAGGAAGTAGGAGACCGTAGCGTTTCGCCACATCGGTGTTCGGTAAGGCTTGACCGGCTCGCGTTGAATCGAGCTGCCGAACTTCATCGCACAGGTCAAGCTCTGGCTGGTGTCTCCGGCTGCACGATCGGCGTCGGGCGCCTCCCGGACAGCACTGTAGGCCTCACCGGCGAATGCCTTGATCGCCCCGTCGGCAGGCTTCAACGCGTCCGAGCAACGCGCAGGCAGCTCCGAGAACCCCGCCTTGTACCGCTCCCCGGCACCCGGAGAACAGCCGGTCACACCGGCAACCAGCAGCAGCGTAAGTACTACGAACACCGAGCGATGACGACGAACAACATCCATGAGCAAAGCCCTCCCCGAGCGCGACCGCCCCCGTGCGACACGATGTCCGAGTGTGTCGGCGCGCCCCGGACCTGTCAACCTGATCACGCCTACATCCCGGTCACCTTTCCGTCGTTCGCTCGGAGCAGGGTGTTCAGGATTGGGCCGATATCGGTTGCGGCGCTTGGGTTCATCATGCCGGTGTGCCATTCGTTGATCGGGTATTCGTGGATGGTGCCGGTGATGTGGCCTTGCCAGGTGGCGGCGAGTTGGTCTCGGTAGGGCTCGCGGGCGGCTATGAACAGGGTGGCGTCGCCGGCGTAGTGGGGTGGGGTGTGGGGGACGGGGGTCATGAAGCTTTCGGTTACCCGTTCGACCTGGTGGGGGGTGAGGATGCCTTCGGTGCTGAGGCGGTCGGCGATCAGCGGGAACAGGTCTGCTGGGTCGTCGATGTGCTGACCGTCGGTCAGGCCGAGGAAATCGCGCCAGCCGCGCAGGAATTCGGTCAGGGCGCGGCGGTTCCGGGCATCGTCGGGCTCGGCGGCGGGGAGCGGTTCGAGGTTCTCCGCGATGCCGGTGTCGACCAGGACGAGCAGCCCGACCGGATGGCCGAGCTGTTGGAGTCGGGCGGCCATGGCGTGGGCGATCTTTCCGCCGAGGGACCAGCCGAGGAGGTGATAGGTGGTGTCGGGGAAGGCTTTCAGGATCTCCGCGACGTAGCGCTCGGCATACGCGTCCACCGACGCCAGCCGCGGGCCGTCCTCGACGATGTAGGGATCCTGCAAACCGTAGACCGGGCGATCCGAGTCCAGATGGCCCGCGAGCGCGCCGTAGACCCACGCGAGACCGCCGCCCGGATGGACGCAGAACAACGGGGCCCTATCCCCCGCCGAACGCAGGGGCGACAGCACGCCGAGGGAGACGCCCAGCTCGGATGGCCGCTCCAGGTACCGCGCGAGTGAGGCCGGTGTCGAGTCGGCGAAAAGCAGCCGGTAAGGCACTGCCGTCCCGGTGCGGGCACGGAGCTGGGACACCAACTTCATGGCGACGACCGAGGTTCCGCCCAGGGTGAAGAAGTCGTCGTCGACGCCTACCCGCTGCACGCCCAGCACCTCCGCGAACACCGCGACCACGATGTCCTCCAGCGGGGTCGAGGGCGCTCGATAGGTGGTCACCGCCCACTCCGGGGCGGGCAGCGCACGGCGATCGACCTTTCCGTTCGCGGTCAGCGGCAGCGCGTCGAGCACGGTGACGGTGTCGGGGACCAGGTAGGACGGCAGTCGTTGCGCGACCGCCTGCCGGATCGCTGCCGAATCAGGGCGGTGCCCCGGCACGGCGGTGACGTAGGCGGCCAACCGCACGGCAGAGCCGGACTCGTCGACGGTGACCACGGCCTGCTGCACCGAGGCCAAACCCGCCAGCGCCGTTTCGATTTCGCCGAGCTCCACCCGTTGCCCGCGAATCTTCACCTGGAAATCGTTGCGGCCCAAGAACATCAGCACCGCGTCGGCGCCGTCGCCCAGCCACCGCACCAGGTCTCCGGTGCGATACATGCGTGCGCCCGGCGCGCCGAAGGGATCGGCCACGAACGTCGTCGCGGACAACCCTGCCCGGTGCAGATACCCGCGCGCCACGCCGGGCCCGGCCGCGTACAACTCACCGACCGTCCCCGCAGGCACCGGCCGCAGCGACGAATCCAGCACCGCCACCCGAACTCCGGGGATCGGACCGCCCACCGACACCGGATCACCGGCGGCCAACTGGGCGCCGGTCAGCCAGATCGTGCACTCACTCGGCCCGTACAGGTTGTGCAGCCCGCGGATACCGGCGGCGTCCGTGCCCGACCACCGGCGCACCAGCTCCGGCGGACAGGCCTCGGCACCGGTGAGCAGCACCCGCAGGTCGTCGAGCCCGTCCGGATCGATCGAGAGCCCGACCGCCGGTGACAGGAAGGCGTGGGTGACGCGTTCACCACGCATCAACTTCGCCAACGGTTCTCCGGCGAAGACATCGTCGGGAGCGACGACCAAGGCCGCACCGGCCGACACCGCCAGCAGCAGCTCCAGCATCGCGGCATCGAAAGTACGCGCGGCAACGGCCAATACACGAGAGTCGCGATCCAGCTGATAGCGCGAACACTGAACGGTGGCGACGGCCGCCAGTCCCGCATGGGTGACGGCCACGCCCTTCGGCGTACCGGTGGACCCCGAGGTGTAGACGACATAGGCGGTATTGGCCGAAAGCACCGACCCGCGTTCGTCACCGACCGGCGCTGCGCTGCACCGAGACAGGTCGAGTCGATCCAGGTCGATCACCCGACGGCCATTACGGTCCAGTCCAGCATCCGAATCTGTGCCCCGCGAGGCGGTTCCACTACTGACGAGCACAAGGTCGGCAGCGCAATCATCGAGGATGAACCGATTGCGTTCGACCGGATGAGCGGGATCGATCGACACGAACGCGGCACCGGCCTTGGCGACCGCCCACACCGCGCGCACCCACTGCGCCGACCGTGGAATCGACACTACGACAATGGATTCCCGCCCGATCCCCGACTCGATCAGCAGCCGCGCACAGCGATTCGACCACTCATCCAGCTCCCGATACGTGCACGCCCGCCCGGCTTCGACCACCGCGGGCCGGTCTCCGTGCTCGGCGGCGGCACGACTCAGCATCTCGGCCAGGGTGACCCGATCCGGCCCCGGACCACCATCACCCCACTCCGACAACAACAGTCGCTCATCGGCCTCGAGCACCTCGAGCTCCCGCAAGCCCACCGCGGGATCGGCAACCACGGCATCGATGATTCGCCGCAACCGCCCGGCCAGCGCGGCGATCGTCCCGTGATCGAAGAGATCGAGGGCATAGCTCACCCCGACCAGCAGACCACCGGCCGCCGCCGGGTCATCGGACACCGTGACCGTGAGATCGAATCGCTCCACGCCGCTGCCGAACTCCATTGGCGTGCACCGAATCCCCGGTAACTGCGCGTCCGACGCAACCGTGTCGAGGTTCTGGAACGCCAGCATCACCTGGAACAGCGGATGATGCGCCTGGCTTCGGGGCGGATCGACCACCTCGACCACGCGCTCGAACGGAATGTCGGCGTGCGCGAACGCCTCCAGATCCACCCGGCGGCACTCATCGAGCAGCTCGCCGAACGAGGCGGCGTCATCGACCCGGGTACGCAACACCAGCGTGTTGACGAACATGCCGACCAGCCCGTCCAACGCCGCGGCACCGCGCCCCGCGATCGGTGTGCCGACCGCGATATCGCCACTCCCCGACAGCCGCGCCAGCACCACCGCCAACGCCGCGTGCACCACCATGAACACGGTCGCATGCTGCGCACGCGCGACCCGGGCCAGCCCGGCCGCCGTATTCGCCTCCACCGCAAACGAATACGTACCACCACGATGGGTCGCCACCGCGGGCCGCGCCCGGTCGGCAGGCAACTCCAGCCGCTCCGGCAGACCCGCCAACTGCCCGGTCCAGTACCCGGCCTGCCGCGCCGACCTGCTCTCCGGATCGGACTCCGACCCGAGAACCGCACGCTGCCACAGCGTGTAATCGGCGTACTGCACCGGCAACGGCGCCCATTCCGGCGACCGCCCCGCCCGCCGCGCCGCATACGCCAGCGACAGATCCCGCGCCAGCGGCGCCAAGGACCAACCGTCCGCCGCGATGTGATGCAGGACCAGCACGAGGACATGCTCACCGGAACCGCTGTCCAGCAACGCGACCCGCACCGGCGGCGCGGTCGACAGATCGAACCCGCGCCGCATCAGCGGCAGCACCGCCTGCTCGAGCTCGGCGGCGGCGACGGTCCGCACCTCGACCGTGGTGCCCGCCTCGGCCGCGGGCAGGATCCGCTGGTACGGACTCCCGTCCCGGTCCGGGAAGACGGTGCGCAGGGTTTCGTGACGCGCCACCAGATCACCGATGGCGGCGGTCATCGCCGCGATGTCCAGCTCGCCGGTCAACCGCAGCACGAGCGGGATGTGGTACGCCGGTGAGTCCGGTTCGAGCCGGTTGATGAACCACATCCGCCATTGCGCGAACGACAGCGGCGGATACTCCGGTCGCTCGCGCGCCACCAACGTCGACCACACCGGGTCCTGGCCGGCGGCCGACCGCTCGGTGAGCAGCCGCCCCAACCGGGCCGCGGTCGGCGCGTCGAACACATCGCGCACGCTCACCTCGGCGCCCGCCGCCGCGGACACCCGGGACGCCACCCGCGTCGCCGACAGCGAATGTCCGCCCAGCGCGAAGAAGTCGTCGTCGACCCCGACCCGGTCCACGCCGAGCACCTCGGCGAACACCGCGACCACGATCTCCTCGAACGGCGTCGACGCGGCCCGATACGGCACCACCAGCCACTCCGGGGCGGGCAGCGCGCGCCGATCCACCTTGCCGGTCGAGGTCAGCGGCAGTTCCGCCAGCACCGTGACGGTATCGGGCACCATGAACGACGGCAGCCGCCGCGCAATGGCTTGCCGAACGGTCACGGGCTCGGGCAGGCGCCCGGGCGCCGCGGTGACATAGGCGGCCAATCGCACTGTCCCACCGGACTCTTCGTCGGTGTGCGGGACGACCACCGCGTCCCGCACGTCATCCAGCTGGGCCAGCGCGGTCTCGATCTCGCCGAGTTCGAGACGCTGCGCCCGGATCTTGATCTGACTGTCGGCACGCCCGGCGAACATCAACGCCGGACGCGCACCCTTGGTCCACCGCACCAGGTCGCCCGTGCGATACATCCGCGACCCGGCCGGTCCGAACGGATCGGCGACGAACGATCCGGCCGTCAACGCCGCTCGATCGAGATATCCGCGCGCCACACCGGGACCCGCGGTGTACAACTCCCCCACCACACCGGCCGGGACCGGGCGCAACCAGGCGTCCAATACCGCCAACCGGACTCCCGGAATCGGCCCGCCCAGCGAAACCGGCTCATCCGCAACCAATTCGGACGCGGTCACCCAGATCGTGGCCTCGCTCGGCCCGTACAGGTTGTGCAGGCTGCGCACGCCGGCGGCGTCCGTACCCGACCATTGCCGCACCAGTGCGGACGGGCACGCCTCACCGGCGACCATCAGCACCCGCAGATCGTTCAGCCGCCCGGCCTCCACCGTGGCGGCCACCGCCGGGGTCACGCACGCGTGCGTGACGCCTTCGGACCGCATCAACTCCGTCAACGGCGCACCCGCGAAAACATCACCGTCGGCGACGACCAACGCGGCACCGACCGAAACGACCGCCAACAGCTCGTACACGGCCGCATCGAAAGTTCTTGCCGCAACACCCAATACGCGGGAATCGGCATCGAGGCCGAACTGCCGGCGCTGGGCAGCCGTGACCGCGGACAGCCCGGCATTGGTGACGGCCACGCCCTTCGGCGTGCCGGTCGTCCCGGACGTGTACACGACATACGCGGTATTGCTCGGCCGCACGGCACCGCGTCGATCGGCCCCGGTGACCGGTGCGTCGCTGTACTCGGTCAGGTCGAGCCGATCCGGATCGATCACCGAGACCCCGGCCTCGTTCAGCCCCGCGGTGTCCAGTCCGGTTGTGCCGTCGAAGGTTCCACTGTCGGCGAGCACGACCCGCGCGGCGACATCGGCGAGCACGAACCGGTTCCGCTCCCACAGGTGCGCCGGATCGACGGACACGAAGGCCGCACCGGTCTTCGCGACCGACCACACCGCCCGCACCCAGTCCGCCGAGCGCGGCAGCGCGATCGCCACCACGGTTTCCGGGCCGGCACCGTGCTCGATCAGCATCCGCGCGCATCGATTCGACCAACGATCCAGTTCCCGATAGGTCAGTCGATGGTTCGCGTCGACGACCGCGAGCCGATCCGGGCACTCGGTCGCCACCCGCGAGAGCATCGCGGTCAGTGTGATCGGAGCCGGAGCGCCACCCCCATCACCGCGCTCCCGCAACGCATTCCACTCACTCGCATCTAGCACATCCAGCTCACGCAGTCCGGCCTCGGGATCGGCCACCGCCGCGCGCAGGATTCGCGCCAGCCGATCCGCCAGGTCCGCGACCGTCGAGCGATCGAACAGGTCCGTGGCATAACCGATGGTGACCGGGATGTCGCCGTTCGCATCCGGAATGTCGGCGACGGTGATGGACAGATCGAATCGTTCGACGCGGGCACCGAGGTGCATCGGCATGACCCGGATTCCCGGCAGCTGGGCGGAGTCCGGATCCAGGTCCAGATTCTGGAAGGCCAGCATCACCTGAAACAGCGGATGATGCGCTTGCGTCCGGGGCAGATCGATGGCCTCCACCACGCGCTCGAACGGAATGTCGGCATGGGCGAACGCATCGAGATCCACCTGCCGGACCTGGCCGAGCAGATCGGCGAACGACCCGGTCTCGTCGATCCGCGTGCGCAACACCAACGTGTTGACGAACATGCCGACCAATTCGTCCAAGTCCGCCGCGCCACGCCCCGCGATCGGCGTGCCGACCGCGATGTCATCGGCGCCGGACAGCCGGGACAGCAGTAGCGCCAGCGCCGAGTGCACGACCATGAATACCGTCGCCCCAGCGGCATTCGCCAGCTCACCCATCCTGGCGAACAGTCCGGCGTGCAGCACGAACGAGTAGCTTTCGCCGGCTTGCGTGGCGACCACCGGCCGCGGCCGATCGACGGGCAGCTCCAGCCGATCCGGCAGTTCGGCCAAATGCCTTGTCCAATAGTCGAGCTGACGTGTCAGCGTCGACTCCGGATCGGACTCCGCACCCAGCATCGCCCGCTGCCACAGCGTGTAGTCCGCGTACTGCACCGGCAGCGGAACCCATTCCGGCGCTCGCCCGCTCCGGCGGGCCGTGTACGCGGCCGACAGGTCGCGCACGAGCGGCGCGATGGACCACCCGTCGGCGGCGATGTGATGAATCACCATCGACAACACGAACTCGTCGCCACCGCGGTCCAGCAGCGTGACGCGCAGCGGGAGATCCGTCGCCAGGTCGAACACGTGCCGGGTCGACTCGATCACCGCGGCGTCGAACCCTGCCGGATCCACCGACCGAACGTCGACGGTCACCGAGGCCCGGTCGGCGGGCAACACCCGCTGGCACGGTGTCCCGTCCATGTCGGGGAATACCGTACGCAGGCTCTCGTGCCGTGCAACCACGTCGCCGATCGCGGCGACCAAGGCCTCCGGGTCCAGCTCACCGGTCAACCGCAATACCAGCGGAATCGTGTATGCCGCTGCCGCACCGTGGAATTGGTTGATGAACCACATGCGCAGCTGGGCGAACGACAGCGGCACCCGCTCGGGCCGCTCCCGGACGACCAGCGCCGGCTGCGGCGAGGCGGCGTTGCCGGCCGCCAGCACCCGGGCCAACCGCGCGGGCGTCGGCGCCTCGAACACATCACGCACCCCGATCCGGACACCAAGCATCGCGGACACCCGCGAGGTCACCCGCATCGCCGACAGCGAATGCCCGCCCAGCGCGAAGAAATCGTCGTCCGCGCCGACCCGGTCCACCCCGAGCAGCTCGGCGAACACCTCCGCCACCGCCTGCTCGGTCGGCGTGGACGGCGCGCGATAGGCGCGGGCGAGCCGTTCGGGTTCCGGCAACGCCGCGCGATCCAATTTGCCGCTCACGGTGAGCGGCAACTCGGGCAGCACCGCGCACGCGTCGGGAACCATGTGCGCGGGCAGCCGGTGCCGGGCCGCGGCCAGCACCTCCCGCGGATCGAGATCCGCGCCGACGAGATAGCCGATCAGGCGATCGGATTCCGGATGATGCACCACGACTGCCCGACGCACCCCGGCCTGCTCGGCGAGCACCGCCTCGATCTCACCCAGCTCGATCCGTTGCCCCCGAACCTTGACCTGGAAGTCGTTCCGCCCCAAGAACTCCAGGTCGCCGCGCTCGTTCCAGCAGACCAGGTCTCCGGTCCGATACAGCCGGGAGCCACCGACCCCGAACGGGTTCGCGACGAAGGATGCCGCCGTCAGTCCCGGCCGGTTCGAGTAACCGCGCGCCTGCTGAATGCCGCCGAGATACAGCTCACCGCGCACACCGACCGGTACCGGTCGCAACAACCCGTCCAGGACGACGGCCGCCACCCCGCGGATCGGCCCGCCGAGGGTCACCGGCGCGGCGGGATCCATCGGGTCGCTGATGGTGGTGACGATGACCGTCTCGGTCGGCCCGTACGCGACGTACAGTTCCCGGCCCGGCGCCCACGCGGCCACCAGTTCCGCCGGGACCCGCTCGCCACCGGTGACGAGCACCCGCAGCGCGGGCAGCCCGGCCGGCGACATGGTCGCCAGCACGCTTGTCGTCACGAAGGCATGCGAAACCCGCTGCTGCCGAATGATTTCCGTGAGGGAAGCACCACCGAAAACGTCCGGCGGCGAGACCACCAGCGCGGCCCCGTTCGGGTGCGCCATCAGCAGTTCCATCATCACCGCGTCGAAACCCGGCGCCGACACGGCCAATATCCGGGAACTCGGGTCCACGCGGTAGCGCTCGCGCTGCTCGGCGGTGAAGTTCGCCAAGCCGGCGTGGGAGACCACCACGCCCTTCGGGGTGCCGGTGGACCCGGAGGTATAGATCACGTAGGCCGCGTGGTCCGGCCGGAGCGGGCGGACCCGGTTCGCATCGGTGACCGCGGTCGCGGCGAACTCGGCAAGGCGCGCAGGCAGATCCGGCCCGTCGAGCAGCAACCGCTCGACCGTGCCGGGCACGGTGGCCACGGTGTCCGCCACCGACAGGGCAAGGCGCACAGCGGAATCGGCGATCATGCCGGTGACCCGGTCCAGCGGGTGGCGGGGATCGATCGGCACGAAGGCCGCGCCGGATTTGGTCACCGCCCACAAACCGACGAGGAACTCGATGCCCCTGGGCATGGCCAGCGCGACCGCGTCGCCCGGTCCGATGCCGCGGCCGATCAGCAACCGCGCCAACCGGTTCGAATAGCCGTCCAGCTCACCGAAGCTGAGTGTCACCGCGCCCGACACCGCCGCGGGCGCCGCCGGTTCGATGGCGGCCCCTGCGGCGAGCAGGTCCGCCAGCGGGCGCGGCGACTCGGCCGCGAGGCCACGGACGGGCACCAGCCGCGCCCGCTCGGCCGGGGACAACAGGTCGATCGACGCCACGGGCGCCGACGGGTCGGTGGCCATCGCGTCCAGCACACGCGCGAGCCGATCGGCACAGCCGCGCACCCACTCGTGCGCGAATACGCCTGGCTGGTACTGCAACTGAGCCCGATACGGATCGCCCTTGGCCACTACCAGTGCGAGCGGATAGTGCGCGGAGTCGTTCGACCGCAGATCCGTCACGCTCAGGTCATCGATGGCCGCCGCCTGGGCCGCCAGGGCAGCCTCGTCGACGGGGTAGGACTCGAACACCAGAACCGTGTCGAACAGGGCCGAAACATTCAGTGCGGCATGAATATCGGAAAGACCGATGTGGTGGTGCCCCAGCAGGCCCGACTGTTCCGCCTGTACTCGGTGCAGCACCGCGGCGATCGGCTCGCCGGGCCGGTGCCGGACCCGCACCGGGATGGTGTTGATGAACAGGCCGACCGCGGACTCGATGCCGGGCAGGTCGGCGGGCCGTCCGGACACCGTGGCACCGAAGACGACATCGTCGCGCCCGGTCAGGTATCCCACCACCGTGGCCCACGCCACCTGGAACAGGGTGTTCACCGTGACCCCCGCGGACGACGCCGCGGCGACCAGTCGACCGGACAGCGCGTTGTCGAAAGCTAGTGCGACGGAGCTCATTCGCTCCGTCGGGCGCTCAGCCGCGGCGCGCGGCGCCAACCGCGTCGCCTCGGCGCCGTCGAGCGCGTGCCGCCACACCCGCAGCGAATCCGCCGGATCCTGGCGGCTCAGCCAGTCGAGATAGGACCGATACGAACCCACCGGTGCCGCGCCGGCCGCGTCCGGCGACGCGTACGCCGCCAGCAGCGTGTGCAGCAGCGACGGCATGGACCAGCCGTCGAAGAGCACGTGGTGGTACGAGAGCAGCAGGGTGAACCGCCCCTCCGCCACCGTGATCAGGGTGAACCGCAGCAGCGGCGCCGTCTCGATGTCGAACGGCTCGGCCCGGTCCCGCGCCATCACCTCCGCGAGCGCGGACTCCGGCTCGGCCCGCAGGTCGACCTCGCGCCAGGGCAGCGCCACACCGTCGGCGACGATCTGCACGCCGTCGCCCTCGGCGGTCGCGGTGAACGCCACCCGAAGGTTCGGATACCGCTCCAGCAGCGATCCGGCCGCGCGGCGCAGGCGTCCGGCGTCCACCGCTCCGGTCAGGGTGATGGCGAGTTGCACCGCGTACACGTCGACCATGGACTCGGCCAGCCGGGCGTGGAACAGGAGCCCGGTCTGCAACGGCGACAACGGCCACACATCGACCAGGCCCGGGTACCGCTGCTCCCAGACCGCGATGTCGGATTGGGTCGCTCGCACCAGCGGGAAGTCGGAGGGCGTGTGGCCACCGGAGCGCGGGCGCCGCAGCCGGGCGACGACGGCGTGCAGCGCGTCGACCCACAACTGGGCCAGCTCGTCCACCGCCGCCTCGTCGAGCACGTCATCGAGGTAGCCGAAGGTGGCGGACAGGCACCCGTCGGTGACGGCGGCCGTGATGTCGACCACCGCCGTCGCCATGACATGCAGGTCCTCGTCGGCCAGCGGAGAGCCGAGTGCGTCGGTGACGGCGAAGTCGGCTGCCGTTGTCCCGCTTGTCGATCGGTTCGGCGACAGCTGACCGAGGTAGTTGAAGGCGATCTGCGCGGGCAGCCCGACGGGCAGGGCGTGCGCGGTCTCCGGATTGAGGTAGCGCAGCAGCCCGTAGCCGATACCGTGGTCGGGGATCGCGCGCAGGTGCTCCTTCGTGCGCTTGACCGCCGTCTCGATCGCCGGCCCACCGGCGTAGGCATCGTCGAGATCGATTCCGGCCAACTGGATTCGGACCGGATACACCGTCGTGAACCAGCCGACGGTCGCGGTCAGGTCGGCGCCGGGAAGGATCTGTTCCTCGCGTCCGTGCCCCTCCAAGCGCAGCAGCGTCGAGGACTCCGGCACGCCCCTACCGACTCGCCAGCGACGCACGGCCACGGCCAGCGCGGCAACCAGTGCGTCCTGTACATCGCCGTGGACAGCCGCGGGCACCAGGGTCAGCAGGGCCTCGGTGACTTCCGACGAAACCCGCACTCGCCGTGTGCGTATCGCGCCTGCGCCAGCGCGCACGCCGGTACGCGAGCCGAGCAGCGGGTCCGGCCCGTCGACTATGCCCTGCCACAGCGGCAGTTCCGCCACCCGCCGCGGCGACCGCGCCGCCTCGATCATGCCGTGCGCCCAGCGCCGCATCGAGGTGCCCACCGGCGGGGTCGCCAGCACACCGCCGGCGCGGTACTGCTGCCACGCCGACAACAGGTCGGGCAGCAGGATGCGCCATGAAACACCGTCCACCACAAGGTGATGCGCGATGACGATCAGCTGACCGGCGTGCGCCGGGTCGGCCGGAGCGAACCAGAGCACCTGCAAGACAACGCCGTCGGCCGGATCCAACCGGCTCAGTGCCGCGTCGACCTCCGCCGTCACGCGGCGATGACGTTGCTCCGCAGCGAGATCCGGGGCAAGCACGACCGGGTGCACCAGCGACTCGACGTCGACCAGCCCGCTCGGCCGCGTCGCCAGCTGCCAGTCCCGGCCGTCGTGCCACAGCCGAGCGCGCAGCATGTCGTGCCGGTCGATCAACGCGGTCAGGATCGCGGTCAGGCCGGCCCGGTCCAATCCGACCGGAGCGGTGAGCACCAGGGTTTGGTTGAACCGCTCGAACCCGCCCCGCTCCACCATCCATCGCACGATCGGGGTGAGCGGCAGCGAGCCGACACCACCGCCGGGCAGCTCCGCCAGAACCGGTGCGGGCGCGACGGATTCGGCCACGCGCGACAGCGCGGCGACCGTCCTGGCCTCGAACACCTGTCGTGGCGTGAACACCACACCGCGGTCCTTCGCCCGGGCGACCAGCTGGATCGACACGATGCTGTCGCCGCCCAGTGCGAAGAAGTCGTCGTCGGCTCCCACCTGATCGAGCCCGAGGACCTGCGCGAACACCTCGGCCACGACCTCCTCGGTGGCGGTGGCGGGCGCCCGGTACTCCGTGGTCGTCCACTCCGGTGCGGGCAGCGACCGCAGGTCCACCTTCCCGCTCGTGGTCAGTGGCAACTCGTCGAGGACGGTGATGAGATCGGGGACCATGTACGACGGCAGCCGCCGCGCCGCGGCCGCGCGAAGGGCAATCGGGTCGGGGTGCCTGCCCGGCGCCGGGGTGAGGTAAGCGGCCAACCGCGCGGTGTCGCCGTCGGTGACCTGGGTGACGACGACGCGGTGTACCTGGTCGAGGTCGGCGAGCACGGCCTCGATCTCGCCGAGTTCCAGGCGCTGGCCGCGAATCTTGATCTGGCCGTCGGCGCGGCCGACGACCACCAGTGCCCCACCGTCGGGCAGCCGGCGCACCAGGTCGCCGGTCCGGTACATGCGGGACCCGGCGGGCCCGAACGGGTCGGCGACGAACGCCGCGGCGGTCGTGCCCGCGCGGTTGAGGTAGCCGCGGGCCACGCCGGGGCCTGCCACGTACAGCTCGCCGACCACGCCCGGCGGCACCACGCCGAGCCAGGTGTCCAAGACCGTCGAGCGGATACCGGGAATCGGGTTGCCGATCGATACCGGTTGGCCGGCAGCCAGTTTCGTGCCGGTCACCCAGATCGTGGCCTCGCTGGGGCCGTACAGGTTGTGCACGTCCCGGAGGCCGGCGGCGTCGCTCGCCGACCATTGCCGCACCAGCGCGGGCGGACACGCCTCGCCGACCGCCATGAGCACGCGCAAGCTGTCGAGCCCGCGGGCATCGAACGAGGCCGCGACCGCCGGCGTCAGCACCGCGTGGGTCACCTGCTCGGCGCGCATCAGCTCGGCCAGCGGCGGCCCGGCGACCACATCGTCGGGAGCGACGATCAGCGCGGCGCCGACCGGTGCCGCGAGCAGCAGCTCGAAGATCGCCGCGTCGAAGGTGCGCGCGGCGACCGCCAATACCCGCGACTCGGAATCCGTGCGAAGGTCCCGGTGCTGCGTCGTGGTGACCGCGGTGAGCCCGGCGTGGGCGACCGCCACGCCCTTGGGCGTGCCCGTCGACCCCGAGGTGTAGACGATGTAGGCGGTGTTGTCCGGCCGGATCGATCCGCGCCGATCGGCGTCCTCGATCGGGCCTGCGCGCCATCCGGACGGGTCGAACTCGGCCAGATCGAGCGCCACGATCCCCGGCACGTCCCAGTCCCCGCCGTCATCGACGGTGAGCAGTACCGCGGCCGCACAATCCGCGAGCATGCCGCGATTGCGCCCCCGAGGCTGCGCGGGATCGAGGGAAACGAACGCGGCCCCGGTCTTCGCGACCGACCACACCGCGCGCACCCACGCCACGGACCGGGGAGCGGCGATCGCCACCACGGTTTCCGGACCGGCGCCGAGCTCGATCAGCGCTCGCGCGGCGCAATTCGACCACTCGTCGAGTTCCCGATACGTCCAGACCTGCCCGGCGTCCACGATCGCGGGTCGCGTCGCGAATTCCGCTGCGGCGCGCAGGAATATCCCGGCCAGATCGCGCGGCCGCGGACCGGCGCCGCCGTCGCCGCACCGGCGCAACAGCATGCGCTCATCCGGCGTGCGCAGGTCGAGAGCGCGCAGCGTGAGCTGCGGATCGGCCACCACGGCGCGCACGGTGTGCTGTAGGCGGTGCGCGAACGCGACGATGGTCGATCGATCGAACAGGTCGAGCGCGAAGCTGACGGTGATCGGCACATCAGCGGACGTGCCGTCCGGGATGTCGGCGACGGTGATGGTGAGATCGAAGCGTTCGATCCCGATGTCGAGACTCCGCAGCGGCTCGACCGCGAGCCCGGGCAGCCGCGCCAGCGCCGGGTCCAGGTCGAGGTTCTGGAAGGCCAGCAGCACCTGGAACAGCGGGTGATACGCCTGGCTGCGGGGTGGGTCGATGGCCTCGACGACGCGTTCGAACGGAATGTCGGCGTGCGCGAACGCGGCCAGGTCCACCTGGCGGCAGTGGTCGAGCAGGTCGGCGAACGAACCGGCCCCGTCGACCCGGGTGCGCAGGACGAGCGTGTTCACGAACATGCCGATCACACCGTCCAGTGCCGACGCGCCGCGTCCCGCGATCGGCGTACCCACCGCGATATCGGCGCTGCCGGACAACCGCGAGAGCACCGTCGCCACCGCGGCGTGCACCACCATGAACACGGTTACCCGATGGGTGCGCGCCACGGCGCCCAGCCCGGCCACCGTCGCGGCATCCAGGGTGAACGTATAGACGCCGCCGCGTTGCGCGGCGACCACCGGTCGCGGCCGGTCCGCGGGCAACTCCAGCCGATCGGGCAGGCCGGCCAAATGTTCTGTCCAATAAGCGAGTTGGCGCGCGGCCAGGCTGTGCGGATCGGACTCCGCGCCGAGCACCTCGCGCTGCCACAGGGTGTAATCGGCGTACTGCACCGGCAACGGCGCCCATTCCGGCGTCCGGCCTGCCCGGCGCGCGGTGTAGGCCAGCGACAGGTCGCGCACCAGCGGCGCGATCGACCATCCGTCGGCGACGATGTGATGGAGCACCACGACCAGCAGGTGCTCGTCGGATCCACTGCGCAGCACCGCGACTCGCCACGGCGGTTGCGCGGACACGTCGAATCCCTGGCGCACGATGCTGATGACCCGGGGCGTGGGGTCGACCGGATCGACCGTCTCGTTCACGACCGCACCCGCGGCAGGCAGGATCAGCTGGCAGGGTACTCCCCGCTCGTCCGGGAATATCGTGCGCAGGCTCTCGTGCCGGGCCGCGATATCGCCGACCGCGGCCGACAGTGCCGCCGAATCCAGATGCCCGCGCAGCCGCAGCACCATGGCGATGTTGTACGCGGGTGAATCCGGCTCGAATCGGTTGATGAACCACATTCGAGATTGCGCGAACGACAACGGTATTCGATCGGGGCGGTCCCGTGGCACCAACTCCACGCTCGACGGGCCCGTGGTCTCGGTGGCCCGCACGGCCAATACCGCGGCCAAGCGGGCGGCAGTCGGTGCGTCGAACACGTCGCGGACTTCGACCGTGATTCCCGTGGCCGTCGCCACGCGGGACGCCACCCGCGTCGCCGAGAGCGAATGCCCGCCCAACTCGAAGAAGTTGTCGTCGGCGCCGACTCGGTCGGTGCCGAGTACCTCCGCGAAGACCGAGACGACGGTCTGCTCCAAGGGGGTCGACGGAGCGCGATAGGTCGAGGTGATCAGCTGCGGGGCGGGCAGGGCACGGCGATCGACCTTGCCGTTGGGCATCAGGGGCAGCTCGTCGAGGACGACGATGGCCGCCGGAATCATGAACTCGGGCAGTCGTTCCGCCGCGAGCTCACGGATCTCGGCCACCAGGTCGGCGATGCCGGGGTCGTTCACGTAGGCGGCCAATGATTCCAGTGGCTCCGCGCTCAGATAGACGTCGTCGAATACCGTCGTCTCGTCGGCATCGCGGAGCAGGAGCGCGTCCATCCGACCGGCGACGGGCGACCAGGTGACCGCGACCGTGAAGCCCAATTCCGCTCCGAGCGAATGGATCTCGTGCGGCAGCACCGCCGCGTTCGGGTCGTTCAACTCGAGCTCGGCCACGCGCGCGTGTTCGGCGGCCGCGTCGACGGCGCGACCGGCCGCCACGTCCGCAACCGTTCCGGCCTGCGGTATTCCGGTGATGCGCAGGCTGCCGGGCCGCTCGGCGGCCAACTGCGCATGCAGCCCGCGCAGGTCACCGAATTCGGACCAGGCTCGCTGCGGCAGTCCGGCGAGCGAGCGCACCCGCGCCGGGGATTTGCGCAGGACGACGTCGTATCGGTAGCGCGTCAGTTCGTTGTCGACCGGCGCGTACTTCAACTCGATATCCACCGCGGCCACGTCGGCGACTTTGTCCCGCAACGCGACGAAGAACTCGGGGGCGACCAGCAATTCCTGCTCGGCGATCAGCGCGCGACGCGCGCGTTCCCGCACCGCCGCCACGGTGTCCTCGTCCCCGCCGCCGGACAGCTGTGTGCCGGTGGCGAACTCGCGCAGCAGCGTCAGATTGCGGATGTCGCCGACGAAGAACGCACCGCCGGGCAGCAGCAAGCCCATGGCCTTGTCGATCACGTCGATCAGATAGGCGGCGTTCGGGAAGTACTGCGCGACCGAATTCAGCACCACCACATCGAATCGATCCGGCGGGAGTCCCGAGATGTCGTCGGCGGACTGCACCCGCAACCGCACCCGATCCGCCCAGTCGACCGCCGATTCGCTCAGTCGCGACCGGAGATTCCCGATGGTCGCCGCCGAGAAATCGGTGCACCAGTATTCGGCGCACTGCGGGGCCAGTCGGGACATCAGCAGGCCCGATCCGACGCCGATTTCCAGCACCCGGGCCGGCCGCAGCCCGAGAATCCGGTCCACGACCGCGTCCCGCCACGCCCGCATCTGCTCGACCGGAATCGGCTCGCCGGTGTAGCTGCTGTTCCAGCCGCCGAAATCGGCGTCCAGGGCCATGGGCTCGGCGAATTCCCGGCCGTCGCCGCGGTAGCTTTCCTTGCCCGCGTACAGGTTGTCGTAGACCTGTCGCCAATGGTCGACCAGGTCGGCGGCCCGGTCGCCGTCGTCGGCGACGGTCGTTTCGCGATCGCGGACGACATAGGCGACCAGCTGCTTGTCGGCCACGGCATCGGCGCTCTCCCGGGCGACGACCACCGCGCGCGACACCGCCGGATGGGCCACCAGCGCCGCCTCGACCTCGCCGGGCTCGATCCGGTACCCGCGCACCTTGACCTGGTCGTCGGCCCGGCCCGCGAATTCGAGCACGCCGCCGCGGGTCCACCGCACCACGTCTCCGGTCCGGTACATCCGCTCGGCGACACCGAACGGGCACGCCACGAATCGTTGCGCGGTCAGCTCCTGCCGTCCCGCGTAGCCGCGCGCCAATTGCGTTCCGGCTACGTACAATTCACCGGCCACACCGACCGGCACCGGGCACAACCGCGAATCCAGAATGAACACTCGCACATTCGCCACCGGAGCGCCGATCGGCACCCGCCGATCGATATCCCACGGTTGCGCGGCGAGGATCTCGTGGGTCGAGACGCACACCGTGTTCTCGGTCGGCCCATAGGCATTGGCGATATCGACACCCGGCCAGCGGTCCCGGAATCGGGCCACCGCGGCCGAACTCAAAGCGTCACCGCCGGTGACTACCTGACGTACCGGGCCGGCGTCGAGCTCGGGTTCCGCGGTCGCGAGCAGTTCGAAGAGCGCGGTGGCCACGAACATCGTGCTGACGCGATGCCGAGATACCGTCCGCATCAGCGCGGACAGGTCGAGCCGATCGGGAGGTGCGATGACGATCGTCGAGCCGGCCAACACGGCGGGCCACAATTCGTAGGCCGAGGCGTCGAAGGCCATCGAGGAATGCAGCAGCACCCGCGCACCCGGACCACCGGGCCAGCCGTGTACCGCCATGTTCACCACGCCGCGGTGCTCGACGACAACGCCCTTCGGGCGTCCGGTCGAACCCGACGTGTAGATCACATACGCGGCATCGGCCGCCGACAAGGCAGGCAGACCGGATGACTCGCCGGCGCCGAGATCCGCGCTGTCGACGCATATCGACGCTCGGCCGTTCAACGGCAGACCCGCTCCGACAGCCACCGTCGTCAACACGAGCACCGGATCCGCGTCACCGAGGATGAACTCGATACGGCCGCTCGGATAGTCCGGATCGATCGGCAGGTAGGCGGCGCCGGCGACCACCACGGCCAGCACGGCAGTTACCAGATCCGCCGACCGCGGCAGCGCGACGGCCACGACCGAACCACGGCCGACCCCATGACCCCTCAGCACCTGCGCCAGAACACGCACGCGCACAGCCAATTCCGCGTACGTGAGGTCGCCGTCCGCGTGCGCGACAGCGACCGCCTCCGGGGTGGCCGTTACCTGTCGAGCGAACAGGTGCGCCAGCGAGGCATCCGCAGGCAGCGGCGCCGCGGTGTCGTTCCAGATCCGGAGCACTCGGTCGCGTTCCGCGGGCGCGAGGACGTCCATCCGGCCGAGCGGCATAGCGGGGTCGGCGCTGACGGCTTCCAGCAACTGCAGGTAGCGCTCGGCGAGGTCGGCCACGGTGGCGCGATCGAACAGATCTGTGGCGTATTCGATTCGACCCGACAGTGCGGGCGGCGCGGCGTCGTCGGCCGGGTTCATCCGTTCGACCACGTCCACGTGCAGGTCGAATTTGGCGGTGCCGGTGATCGCCGGAACGATCTCGACCTCCAGCTCGGGCAGGTGCAGATCCGGCAACAGGTTGTTCTGCAACGCGAACGACACCTGGAACAGCGAGTGGTACGCCGGAGAGCGGGTCGGTTGCAGCAACTCGACCAGTCGCTCGAAGGGCGCGTCCTGATTCTCGTAGGCGGTCAGAGCCTTTCGGCGGACCTGGTCGAGGATCTGCTCGAATCGGGGGTTGCCGGACAGATCTACCCGCAGCACCCAGGTGTTGACGAAGAAGCCGATCAGATCGTGGGTCGCCGCTTGGGTACGCCCGGCCACCGGACCGCCGATCGAGATGTCCTCGCCCGCACCGAGCCGCGACAGCAACACGGCGAGCGTCGACTGCAACAGCATCGACACGGTCACCTGACGATCGTGGGCGAGTCGGTACAGCGCCGCGCACAACGCCGGCTCGAAGGCGAACTCGATGACGTCGCCGCGGTTGCTGGCCGTCGGCGGGCGCGGGCGGTCGGTCGGCAGGGTTATCGGCTGCGGTGCGTCCGCCAGTTCGGCTGCCCAGTAACCGAATTGAGTGGCCAGGATGCTGTCCGGATCGGACTCCGCGCCCAAGGTCGCGCGCTGCCACAGGGTGAAGTCGGCGTACTGCACCGGCAACGGCGCCCAATCCGGTGCCCGGCCCTGCCTGCGCGCGGCGTACGCGGCCGAGAGGTCGCGCACGAACGGCGCGATCGACCAGCCGTCCGCGGCGATGTGGTGCAGCACCAACACCAGGGTGTGGTCGTCGGCACCGTTGCGCGACAGCGTTACTCGCAACGGCGTCTCGGTCGAGACATCGAATCCGCGCCGCACCAGGCCGGTCAGTTCATCGGGCTCGGCCGTCTCGATCGCGGTTCGCGCCAGGTCGATCGGCAGGACTCGCTGGTAGGGCACCCCGTCCGCGTCCGGGAACACGGTGCGCAGGCTTTCGTGCCGCGCCACCACATCGGTCAACGCCGCGGACAGCGCCTGCTGATCCAAGGGTCCGCGCAGACGCAGCACCATCGGGATGTTGTAGGCGGGTGAGTGCAGTTCGAATCGGTTGATGAACCACAGCCGGGACTGGGCGAACGACAGCGGAATCCGCTCGGGTCGTTCCCGCACCGTCAGCTCGGGCCGAGCCGGGCCACCGCCCGCTCCGCCTCCGGTGAGCGCCTGTGCCAGCCGGGCGGGAGTGGGGGCCTCGAAGACGTCCCGCACGCCCACCTCGATGCCCAGCACGGCGGTCAAGCGCGCGGCCACCCGCATCGCCGACAGCGAATGTCCGCCCAGGGCGAAGAAGTCCGCGTCCACGCCGACGCGCTCCACACCGAGTACCTCGGCGAACACGGTGACGACCGTTTCCTCGGCCGGCGTCGACGCGACGCGATCGTCCGCCGCGGCGAAGGCCGGCGCGGGCAACGCGCGCCGATCCACCTTGCCGTTCGGGGTCAACGGCAGGTGATCGAGGACCACGAAGGACGACGGGACCATGTACTCCGGCAGCCGATCCGCGACGAAGCGCCGGATCTCGGGCACGAGAACGGTCTCGTCCCGCACCTCGTCGGCGCGATCGAGCACGACGTAGCCGATCAGTCGCTTATCCACCACGGTCGCCGAATCGGCAGTCGCAGAGCCGATCTCCCGCGCTATGACCACCGACTGGGAGACCAGCGGATGCGCGGTCAGGACGGTCTCGACCTCACCGGGCTCGATTCGGTATCCGCGGACCTTGACCTGTTCGTCGGCGCGCGTGACGAATTCCAGCACGCCGGCCCGGGTCCACCGCACGATGTCGCCGGTGCGGTACATGCGCTCACCGGCGCCGAACGGACAGGGCACGAACCGTTCCGCGGTGAGTCCCGGTCGATTCCGATACCCGCGCGCCAGTTGCACTCCGGCCACATACAACTCGCCCGCCACGCCTACCGGTACCGGGCGCAGGCGCGAATCCAGCACGTACACGCGCATATTCGCGACGGAGGCGCCGATCGGCACGCTGCCCCCGCCCGTCTCCTCCGGGGTATCCGGGATCTCGTAGGCGGAGACGCACACCGTGTTCTCAGTCGGCCCATAGGCGTTGACCACGCCGATGCCCGGCCAGCGGTCGAGGAAGCGGGCGACGGCGACCGTTCGCAACGCGTCACCGGCGGTGACCACGCGTCGGACCGAATCGAGTCGAAGTTCCGGGCCCGAGCTCGCCAGTATCTCGAACAGCGGGGTCGTCACGTACAACGCCGTGACTCGATGCCGAGCGATGGCCCGGCTCAGTTCCGCGATGTCCGTTCGGCCAGGGGGTGCGATGGCGATCGTCGACCCGGCCAGCAGCGCAGGCCACAACTCGTAGGCCGACGCGTCGAAGGCCATCGACGAATGCGACAGCACCCGCTCACCGGGGCCACCCGGCCAGCCGTACTGCGCCATATTCACTACGCCGCGGTGCTCGACCACCACCCCCTTCGGACGCCCGGTCGAACCCGACGTGTAGATCACATACGCCGCGTCGGCCGGTGCCAGCACCGGCAAGTCCCCGGACGAATCGCGCCCGAGATCAGTGACATCCAGACACCGCGCTGCCCACTCCCCCAACGGCAGCACCGCACCGACGGACGCGGTCGTCAACACCAGCAGTGGGTCGGCGTCGGCAAGAATGAACTCGATCCGACCACTCGGGTAGTCCGGATCGATCGGCAAGTAGGCGCCACCGGCGACCACCACCGCCAACACGGCGGTCACCAGATCCATCGACCGGGGCAACGCCACGGCCACCACCGAACCCCGGCCGACCCCGCGGCCCACCAGCGCCCGCGCCAGAACATCGGCCCGCACAGCCAGATCCGCGTAGGTGAGTTCCTCGTCGCCGAAGCGCAGCGCGACCGTGTCCGGTGCCGAGGCCACGCGGCTACGGAAAGCCGCCACGATCGTGGACTCCGTCAGCGTGGCATCGGATCGCGAGTTCCAGTGCATCAGCAGCTGTTCGCGTTCCGCGCCGGACAGCAGGGCGATGTCGGCGATCGTCTCCGCCGGGTCGGCGCTCACCGTGCGCAGGACACGGAGGTAGCGGTCGGCGATGCCGGTGACCGTGGTTCGGTCGAACAGGTCGGTGGCGTATTCGATCCGGCCGGCCAGCACCGCGGGAGTCTGCCCGCCGCCCGGGATGTCGATCAGGTCGAAATGCAGATCCGTCTTCGCGGTCCCGGTCGAGACGGCGACGAAATCGGCAGTCAGGCCGGGCAGTTCGAGCGCGGGCAGGCCGTCGCTCTGCAACTCCAGCGACACCTGGAACAACGGGTTGTAGGCCGTCGACCTGGCCGGGTTGATCAGCTCGACCAGCCGCTCGAAGGGTGCGTCCTGATTCTCGTAGGCGGTCAACGCCTTTCGGCGCACCTGATCGAGCACCTGATCGAAACGCGGGTTGCCGGACAGGTCCACCCGCAACACCCAGGTGTTGACGAAGAAGCCGACCAACTCCCGCAGTGCCTCGTCGGTGCGCCCGGCGACCGGACCGCCGATCGAGACATCCTGGCCCGCACCCAGCCGCGACAGCAGCACCGTGAGCGCCGCTTGCACGACCATCGACACGCTCACCCGGCGTTCCCGCGCGAGCCGGTACAGCGCTTCGCGCAGCGGCGCGTCGACGGTGAATTCGACGACGTCGCCGCGGTTGCTCACCAGCGGTGGACGGGGCCGGTCGGCCGGCAGCGCGATCGGCTGCGGTGCGTCGGCCAATTCCGCTGCCCAGTACCGGCATTGCGCCGCGAGCGCACTGTCCGCGTCGGACTCCGCGCCCAGCAGTTCGCGCTGCCACAGGGCGTAGTCCGGGTACTGCACCGGCAGCGGACTCCACTGCGGCCGCTGCCCCGTCACCTGGGCCGTATAGGCCGTCGACAGATCGCGCAGCAGCGGCGCCATCGACATGCCGTCCGCGGCGATGTGATGCAAGACCAGCACCACGACGTGCTCGGCCGGGCCGCACCGGAACACGCTCGCGCGCAACGGCATATCCACCCGAAGGTCGAAGCCGCGGCGAACCCGCTCGGTCACCGCCGCATCGACTCGCGCCGGATCGACGGCGACCTGCTCGAGCACCGGCGCGCTCGGCACGACCTCCTGATACGGCACCCCGTCCAGCTCGGGATAGCGGGTTCGCAGCGCCTCATGGCGCGCGACGACCGCGCCGAGGGCCGCGGTCAACGCCTCGGTATCCAGCGATCCGGCCAGCCGGAAGACCAGCGGGATGTTGTAGGTCGGTGATTGCGGCTCGAATCGGTTGATGAACCACATGCGTAACTGCGCGAACGACAACGGGATTCGCGCGGGGCGCGGCTGGGCGATCAGCTTCGACCGCGCCGGACCGGTCTCGCGCGCGGTGAGCACCCTGGCGATGCCGGCCGCGGTGGGGGCGTCGAAGATGTCGCGCACGCCGACCGTACGGCCGGTCACCTCGGTCAGTCGCGCGGCCACCCGCGTGGCCGAGATCGAATGCCCGCCGCGCGCGAAGAAGTCGTCGTCGACGCCGACCCGTTCCGCCCCCAGCACCTCGGAAAAAGTAACGGCGACAATCTCTTCGAAGGGGGACGAGGCGGCTCGATACGGCGCGATCGGTCGCTGTGGCGCCGGCAGCGCACGCCGATCCACCTTGCCGGTCGCGGTCATCGGCAATTCGTCGAGCACGGTGACGGTCTCGGGAACCATGTAGGACGGCAGTCGTCGCGCCGCGGCCTGCTTGACCGTGGTCGCATCGATGGCGTGTCCCGGTGCGGCGGTGAGGTAGGCGGCCACCCAGGCCTCGCCGGCCTGTCCGCCCACGGTGGTGACGATCGCCTGCTGTACCTCGTCCAGGCCGGTCAGGGCGGCTTCGATCTCGCCGAGTTCGAGGCGTTGGCCACGGATCTTGATCTGGGAATCGGTGCGGCCGACGAAGATCAGCGTCGCGTCGTCGCCGCGGAGTTCCCAGCGCACTACGTCGCCGGTGCGGTACATGCGCGCACCGGCCGGACCGTGGGGGTCGGCGACGAACGATGCCGCGCTCAGCCCGGCCCGGCCGAGGTACCCCCGAGCCAGCCCGGGGCCGGACACGTACAACTCCCCCGCCACCCCGAGCGGTGCCGGCCGCAGCCACGAATCCAGAACGGCCAGACGGACTCCCGGAATCGGGCGGCCCAGTGACACCGCGTCACCCGGTCGCAGTGCGGCGCTGGTCACCCAGATCGTGGTCTCGCTCGGCCCGTACAGGTTGTACAGCAGGCGAGCGCCGGCGGTGTCGCTTGCCGACCATTGCCGCACCAGGGCGGGCGGGCACGCTTCGCCGGCCACCATGAGCACGCGCAGATCATCGAGTCGCCGCGCGTCGAGGGTGGCCGCGACGGCCGGAGTCAAACATGCATGTGTCACACTTTCGGCACGCATCAACGCCGTCAACGAGTCACCGGCGAAGGCGTCCCGGGCGGCGACGATCAGCGCCGCCCCGGCCGGGACCGCGGCCAGCAGTTCGAAGACCGCCGCGTCGAAAGTCCGTGCCGCGACGGCCAGCATCCTGGAGTCGCGGTCGAGTCGATACTGCCGGGCGAGGGTGTCCGATACTCCGGAGAGTCCGGCGTGGGTGACGGCGACACCTTTCGGGGTGCCCGTCGAGCCCGAGGTATACACGATGTAGGCGGTGTTACCGGGCCGTACCGCACCGTGTCGATCCGCGTCGACGATCAGGGCGGCGTTGCGGTCGCGCAGTTCGAGCCGGTCGATGTCGAGAACCCGCACGCCGACCAAAATGTCTGCGTCTGTGGCGTTCTCACTGTCGGTCAGCAGAAGTTCCGCGCGGCAATCGGTAAGGATGAACCGATTCCGTTCGACCGGCTGGGTGGGATCGATGGTCACGAACGCGGCACCGGTCTTGGCGACCGCCCATATCGCACGCACCCACCCGGCCGAGCGTGGAATCGCCACGGCCACCGTGGTTTCCGGGCCGGCACCGCAATCGATCAGCGTCCGTGCGCACCGGTTCGACCAATCATCCAACTCCCGGTACGTCCACGTGCGGGCACCGTCGCGGACCGCGAGTCGATCCGCGTGCGCCGTCGCGGCACGCGACAGCAGGTCGGGCAAGGTGATCTGCGCGGGCCCCGGACCGCCCGCGGCCGACGCCAGCAGCATCCGGCGCTCGGCGGGCTCGAGCAATTCCACGGAGCGCGCCCGGGTCTCGACGTCCGTCAGCACGCTGTGCAGGAAACTGTCGAGGAACCGCGCGAACCGCCGGTGGTGGTATGCGACCTGAGCGGAGGTGTACACGCTCGGGTTGGCGAAGAAATCCAGCCGGGTGCTCTCGCCACCGACGGCCGGGTAGACGTTCACCGAGAGGTCAGGGACCAATCCCGGGGTCAATACCCGCAATCGGCCGGTGAGGTCGCCGAGCACGATCTTCGTATCGAGGATCATCAGGTCGACCATCGGCCCGGCCGCACGCGGGAGATGCTGAGCGGCAACCGATTCCGTGTCCTCGAGCATGTCCTCGTGCCGGTAGCGCTGGCCGCGCAGGACCGCCATCAGCGTGCGCTGCGTTTCCTCCAGCAGTGAGCCGACGGTGCGGTCGGGCGGCACGGTGATCCGGAACGGCACGATGTTGGCGGTCATCCCGCCGGAGCGGCTCATGGAGGCCGTGACCCGCGCGGACACCGGCAGACTCAGCACCACATCGTCGGCGCCGGTCATGCGCGCCAGGTACAGGCCGAACGCGGCGAGCAGGAAGACCGACGGGCCCGCGGAGCGCGTCGCGACCGCGGCGCGCAACGCGTTGTCGGTCTCGGCGGACAGCAGCGCGCTCACCGCGACGGGGTGCTCTTCGGCGAGCGCGACCCGATCGGTCAGCGTGACCGGCTCGGGGAGCTCGGCGACATACTTCGACCAGAACACCCGGTCGTCGTCGAAGCGTTGCGAGGCGCGATACTCCTCGTCCGCCGCGACGATCTCGGCCAGCGAGCGAATCGACTGCGCGGCAATGTCTTTGCCCGCCAGGGTGGCGGTGTAGAGCTGTGCGCTGCGGGTGAGGATGTTCAGCGCGGCGATGCCGTCCAGCACGATGTGATGGGCGCGCAGGTACCAGAACCACCGCCGCTCGGCGACCCGCACGATCGCGCCCTGCACCACAGGACCGTGCCACAGGTCGATGGGTGCGCGGTAGTCGGCGCGCATCCACTCCTGCGCTGCGGCAACCGGGTCGGGCGCCGTCCGGTAATCCAGGTGCCGCACGGCGCTATTGGCGGTGTCGTCCACCACCTGCCGCAGCTGCCCGGCCACCTCGAACAGCCGCATGCGGCCGACCTCGAACTCGTCGAGCGCCCGCTCGAACGAACCGGCCAGCCGCGCGGCGTCCAGATCGCCGGCGAGTTCCACGTACAGCGCGTTCGATACCGGTGTGGCACCGGCCAACTGCTGCAACAACTGGATCGCACGCTGCGCCGCGGTCAGCGGATAGGTAGCTGGATGACCGTCGCGGGCATGCAGGGGTGAACGATGGTCGGGCATCCCGCCTCCTGAAGATCCGAAACTCAAAGAGCACGTGCTTTGTTCGCGAGGGTGGCCAGCGATTCGAGACCGTCGAGCACGGCCGGCTCGGCCACGCCGAAGTCGATGAGGCAGGCGATCTCGTCGGCGCCCGCGCGGTGCAGGCTTTCGACCATCGGCAGCGCCGAATCCGGGGTGCCGAACAGCCCGTTGGTGCGGTAGTACCGTTCGAAGGCGAAGTCCAGCACCTTGTTTCGCGATCGGTCGGCCAGGCCGTCGAGAGCTTCCGCGCCGCGGCGCCACAGATCGACGGAGTCGGCCAGGTAGCGCTTGAACGGTCCCTGCACCGTCTGCCGCACCGCGGCGTCGTCGTCACCGACGAACGTGTGCAGCATGACCGTGACCTTCCCGCCGTCGGCGTCATGGCCATGCCTGGCGCGCGCCTTGCGGTAGGCGGTGATCTTGTCCGCCAGTTCGTCGACGCTCTGGAAGAGCAAGGCGGTCAATACATTCACGCCGAGCTCGCCGGCCATCTCGAAGCGCTCCACGCCGCCGCTACAGGTCACCCAGGCGGCCAGGTCCGGCTGGATCGGAGCGGGGAAGATACGCACCGATCGCGATTCGCCCGCGCCGTTCGGCAACTCGATCGACTCACCCCGCCACAGCTGCCGAACGGTGCGCATGCCGGAACGCATGACGTCGACCCTGGTGCGGTAATTGTCCTGCGCCAGGACGAAATCGTCGGGATTCCAGCCCGTGGCGAACGCGACATCGACCCGGCCGTCGGACAGATTGTCGACCACAGACCAGTCCTCGGCGACCCGCACCGGGTTGTGCAGCGGCAACACCACACTGCCCGCCCGGATCCGCACCCGCTCGGTGATCGCCGCCAGCGCCGCACCCAGCACGGCGGGGTTCGGGTACAGCCCGCCGAAGGTGTGGAAATGCCGCTCCGGCAACCAGATCGAGGCGAAGTCGTGGGTGTCGGCGAAGCGGGCGCTGTCGAACAGCAGACGGTAGCGCTGCGCACCGGTTTGCTGCGCGTCGCTGGCGAAGAAGAACAGGCTGAACTCGAGCCCCGTGCCGTCCGGACCGGGCCGCGCGGTCGAGCCGGCGACCAGGCTGCCGGGCTCGCCGGGTTCGGCGACCGCCTCGACCAGGTCGGCGACGCACATGCCGCCGTAGATGTCCTCCGCGGAGATCTCGACGCCGAATCGATCCTCGAGCATCGTCAGCAGTTCGGCGGCCTTGACCGAGTCCAGACCGAGCGCGGTGAGCGGTGTTCGGGGGTCGACGGATTCGAGCCCCAGGCGCTGTCTCGCCCAGTCGAGGAAGAATGCCGCGGTGTCGGCGTCGCCCTGCGGCTCGGTCATATGGCCCTCGATTCGGACTCGTTGGCGTACAGGTGGCGCAGGTGCGATCGGCGGATCTTGCCGCTGGTCGTCTTCAGCACCTTGCCCCGGTCCACGAAGATCACTCGGTGCAGGGCGACGGCGTGGTCGCGGCTGACCGCGGACCGGATCGACGCCTCCAGCGCGGCGACGCTGTCGTCCGCGATTTCGTCGTCGAGTTCTTGCACGACGATCAATCGCTCTTCGCCGTTTATCTCGGCCGACAACGCGGCGCAGCCGCCGCGGCGCAGACTCGGGTGCGTGGATTCGATGCTCCACTCGATATCCTGCGGGAACAGATTTCGGCCGTTGATGATCATGACTTCTTTGAGCCGTCCGCAGACGAACAGATGCCCGTCGACCATGAATCCGAGGTCGCCGGTGCGCAGATAAGTCGTTCCGTCCTCGTCGGCGATCTCCGCCGCGAATGTTCCCTTGCTCTCCTCGGGTTTGTTCCAATAACCCGAGGTGACGCTGGGTCCGGACAGCCAGATTTCGCCGACCCGGCCCGAATTCACCCGTCGACGCGTCTCGGGATCGATCAGCGCCGCGGTCCCCGCGCCGACCCGCCCCAGATCGACCAGTTCCCGGCCGTTCGGCTGTTCCACGACGAGACCCTTTTCCAGGTCCTCGCTCACGAACGAACTCGTGCGCAGGCCCGAGCCGACCGGTCCCCCACTCACATACAGCGTCGCCTCGGCGAGGCCGTAGCCGGGGAAGAAACTTGCCCGGCGGAATCCGCTCACGTCGAACTTGTCGGCGAATTTCCGCAATACGATCGGGTTCACCGGTTCGGCGCCGACGAACGCGACGTCCCATTGGGACAGATCCAATTGCTCGGCATCCGCGCGCGATACGCGTTCCGCGCAGATTCCGTAGGCCAGATTCGGGCCGCCCGCAGTGGTATTCGTGTGCTCCGATATCGCGCGCAACCAGATGAGCGGGTCGCGCAGGAAGGTCAGCGGCGCCATGAGCGTCACCGGGTAGCCGGCGAAAAGCGGCGACAGAATTCCCAGGATCATGCCCATATCGTGCGAGGGCGGCAGCCAATGGACGGCCGAGCTGTGCTCGGTGTGGCCGAAGGCGCGGCGTTGGCATTCGAGGTTGTGCATGAGGTTGCGGTGGCGCACCACAACACCTTTCGGGCTGCCGGTGGAGCCCGAGGTGTATTGCAGGTGGGCGACGTCGTCCGCCGAGGGCAGCGGGGTGTCGAGCACCGGCCGGGAACCGCCGCCGTCGGTGGCCGCGCTGTCGATGATCTTCTCGTCGGGCCAACCGAGCAGGTCACGGGCCACCGCCGCGGCCGACTGCGGGGCGATGACGGCCACCGCGCCGCTGTCGCGCGCGATCGCCGCGACGGTTTCGGAATGTCGTTGCGAGGTCGGTACATACAGGGGCACGGCGACGCGCCTGCTCAGCAGGCAGGCGAAGAACGCGTGCACCATGTCGAGGCTCGGCGGGCACAGCAGCAGAATTCGATCGCCCGGCGCGCTGATTTCCTGCAATCGGGTCGCCAAACCGACCACCCGGCCGAGGAGGACCGCATAATCCTCGACTTCGCGGTTGCCGCGGCCGTCGAGAAACGTGTAGCCGACGCGCGTGGGTTGCTCGGCGGCGCGACTCACCAAGATGTCCGCCAGAGTCGACGGGCGCCCCGATAATTGTTCGTAACTCATCGACCTTCGACCTCCCAATTCAGCTATAGCCACACTGGACGAACGACTTTCAGGTCTGCACCCGACACCCGGCAGCGAGTCCCGACCGCTCCGCGCGCTGCACATCTTTGCACAGATCCGAGGGACCGAGCGGCGCCCGAACTCCGGTCTGTCGACAGCCGTTCAGCACCGGAACTTCGGCGGTCCGTCGTGCGTCCACAGCACCAAGCAATTGCTTCTGGAACGGGACGGCCACCCTTCTGCCAATTGGTCCTTTGACCATGTCTGGCGGCCCGGAACGCCGGGGCGATGGCCGAATGTCGCCGCCTACGACGCCGAAAGTCATTACCCCACTGCGGATCACCTGCTGCTCGCGCACTCGATTCCGATCGCTCGAATATCTCCGGAAACGTCTCGTCAGCGGCACGATAGGACGGCAGCGGGTAGCGAACTGATACGTGTCACTGTTCTCCTTCCAGAGCGCGGAGCGACGGCAGTGGTCGAGTGTTCCTCCTAGTTCGTCGCCGCGAGTGTCGCGGATGGGTCGAGGATTATGCCGAAAGCGCAAAAGTGGAGTGGGGGCGTCGAGTAGAGGGCGGAATCGCCGACTCCGCCGATATACACACGTTTGCGAAATCGAGCCGCCGCCCTGCGCGTGTCGCCGCTGCTGTTATCCGATTGTTGCCGGGAGGACGTCGGTGATGCCATCGGCGATATCGTGAGATTCGAGGCGAGGTATCACAATTCGCGACGTTCCAATGGATTTCGGATGTCGTGTCGCTTGGGGGTGGATCGCTCTTTCGACTGCGCACCGATCACCGCAGAATCGGGAGCACCGGCCCATCGGGCAGACACGACGACCGGGGATGACCCGCGGCCCACCTACGGGCCGCGCGGTCATCCCCAGTTGCGTTAGGACACAGCGGATATCGCCATTGTCCGGGCCGTCGCCTCGAATCGGCTCGGGGCCGGACAGTCCCGTCAGACGATCCGGACGTCCATCGTGTAGGAGGCGTCATGCTCCGGCGAGGTGAGCGTCACGTGGTATTTGCCCGTCTGCGGCAGGCGGATCTGGCTCGAGGTGTTGTCGCGGCAGATCAGCTGGCCGTCGGGGGCGGCGATGACGAAGCGGGCGGTGCCGGAGGCGGAGGTGTAGTGCGAGATGAGGTCGGTGGTCATCTGCTGGCCTGCCCGCGCGTCGATCACCCAGATATCGCTGTAACCGCGGTTGAGGTAGCCGGTCACGGTGCCGTGGTCGGTTCCGGGCGCGAACTTGATCTCCGCGTAGACCCCGCTGGCGTTCGCGACGCCCGCCCCCGCCGAGACGGCGAAGAACGCCGCCGCGATCGTGACCATGGCGAAGGCGGCTTTGCGCAGGGTGGTGAGCCAGACAGTCATGATGTTCCCGTTTCTCGCAGCATTGAAAGGTGTTACGCCACAGAGCTTGCGCCCCGGCACTCAGCAAGATCTATCGGCCCGCTAACGGACCACGTGGGGCGACGCGCACCGAGTCCCGACGGAGCGGCCGATGGCCACCTATGCATGTTCTGCGCACCCCGGATGTCCCGGAATGGGGGTTCTCGGTGTTCGAGCGTCTGCTCATGGAGGAAATTGTCGACGGTGCGTCCGGCGGACGGCAGTTCGGCGTGGGTCTTCCGATACTCGGTGTCTACCTGCGGTATATCGAGATGGGAGAACAACATTGAGCGAGTGGAACCGGGTGACGGTTGTCGAAGGGTTTGTTCCGGTGATCGATCTGTCGTCCAAGGACAGTGGCTCGGGGCGGCGGGCTGTCGCGCAGGCGATCGGCGCCGCCTGCGCCGGGTCGGGGTTCTTCACCATCGTCGGGCACGGGGTGCCCGCGCAGCTCATCGATCGGATGTGTGTGACGAACCGGGAGTTCTTTCTGCTGCCGGACGCGGTGAAAGATGTGGTCGGGCATCGGCCCGGGGTGTCCGGGTTCCGGCGGATGGCGGGGTCCACGGCGCACAGCCTGGACAAGCGGACACCGCCCGATCTGTGTGAGGTGTTCTCGGCGCATGTGACCGGGGAGCTGAGCGACCGGGAGCGCGAAGGTCTCGGAAATCATTGGGCCTCATGGAAGTTGGCCAATATCTGGCCGGAAACACCGGCGGGCTTCGCGGACACCTGGCGCGAGTACATGGCGGCGCTGACCCAACTGGCCGGTGATCTCATGCGGCTGTTCGCGCTGGCATTGGAACTCGACGAGAACTTTTTCGACGGCATGTTCGACCGCCACGTCTCCTCGGTGGCCGTCAACTACTACTTTCCGCAGCGCGCGGCGCCGCTGCCCGGTCAGCTGCGCCGCGGCGAGCACACCGACTGGGGCAGCCTGACCATCCTCTATCAGGACACCGACATCGGCGGGCTCCAGGTACGGCACGGGGACGGCGAATGGCGGGACGTGCCAACCATTCCCGGCGGATTCATCGTCAATATCGGCGATCTGATGGCGCTGTGGACCGCGGGCCGATGGGTCTCGACCATGCATCGGGTGGTCAACCCCGAACGCGGCAACAGCTCTTCCCGGCTGTCCATCCCGTTCTTCTACCTCCCCAACCACGACACGCCGATCGACCCGATCGGGGCCTTCACCGGCGGGGACGCGCAACAGCACTACGGCGCGTCCACCGCCGGCGAATGGATCTCCCGAAAGATGCAGAAGACCTTCGCCGCCGACCCCCTCGACTATCGGTAGCCGCTCAGGCGAGGAACTTGCCGAGGTCGTCGAGGACGCGCATCGCGCCGATCGGGCCGAGGCCGAGGAACCAGACCTCGTCGTCGACGGCGATGGCGTGGCCGGCTTTGACCGCGCCGATGTTGCGCCAGATCGGGCCGGAGGTCACGGCCTTCTGGTCCGGCGAGACGTCGGCGCCGTAGCTGGAATAGAAGATCCAGTCGGCGGCGGCCTGGTCGATGTTTTCCTTCGAGACCTCTACCGCGAGTTCGTTGACGTTCTGATTCGCCGGGCGCGGCAGGCCGACGTCGGCGAGGATGACGCCGATGAAGGATTTGTTGGCGTAGAGGCGGATGTTGCCGCTCAAGAAGCGAACGAGCGAAATCGTCGGTGCGGCAGGTAGTTTGGCCTTCACCTGATTGGCCTTGGTTTGGTAGTCGTTGAGCAGCTTGGTGGCCTGCTCCTCGGCACCGAGGGCGGCGCCGACCAGCAGGAAGTTCTCCTTCCACGGGAAGCCGGGGCGGATGGAGAACACGGTCGGCGCGATGGCGGACAGCTGCGGGTACAGGTCGTTGACGCGTAACTTGCTGCCCAGGATGAGATCCGGCTTCAGCGCGGCGATCTTCTCCAGGTCGAGGGTGTTGGTCGGACCGACGGTCGCGATGTTCTGTACCCGATCGGCCAGATACGACGGCACGCCCTGCTGACCGGCGGTGGTGGCCATGCCGACCGGCGTAACGCCAAGGGCGAGAACGTCGTCCAACTCGCCGGAGTCGAGAACGACTACCCGCGTCGGCTTCTTCTCGATCCGCGTCTGGCCCATGGCCTGGGTGACCGTACGCGGGAACACCCCGGGTCCGACATCGGCCTTGAGCTTGGCGGTTTCGGTATCGGCGGTGGCGAACATCGCGCCCCCGGTGGCGACATTCTTGTCACCGTGGCCGGTGTCGCCCGCGCTCACGGGGTTGGTGGCGGGATCGGACCCGCATGCGGTGAGCAGCGCGACGGCCGCCACGGCGACCACCGCCTTCGTCCATCGGACCATTGTGTGATTCCTTTCCTAGGACCGGGTGGCGGGCGCGACGGCCCGGCCGGTGCGATGTCGTCCGATCGGAACGACCATCGGGGTGCCGGACACGGGGTCCGGGATGATCTGGGCGGGCAGGCCGAAGACGTCCTCGACCAAGTCCGCGGTGAGGATGTCGGCCGGTGCGCCCTCGCAGGCGATGTCGCCGCCCTTCATGGCGATGAGGTGATCGCCGTAGCGGGCGGCCAGGTTGAGGTCGTGCATCACGATCACCACGGTGGTGCCGTCGACCTTGTTGAGGTCGGCGAGCAGGTCGAGCACCTCCACCTGATGGGCGATGTCGAGAAAGGTGGTCGGCTCGTCGAGCAGCATGATCGGGGTGCGCTGGGCCAGCGCCATGGCGATCCACACCCGCTGGCGCTGGCCGCCGGAGAGTTCGTCGACCGAGCGCGCCGCCAGCTCGACGGTGTCGGTGACTTCCAGTGCGCGCGCCACGGCGGCGTCGTCCTCGGGTGTCCATCGGCGGAACATGCCCTGGTGCGGGTAGCGACCGCGCCCGACCAGGTCCGCGACCGTGATGCCTTCTGGCGCGACCGGTGACTGCGGCAGCAGGCCGAGCACCCGCGCGACGTCCTTGCTGCGCTGCGCGGAGATCGACTCGTCGCCCAGATAGACCGCGCCCCGGGCGGGTGTGAGCAACCGGGCCAGCCCGCGCAGCAGGGTCGATTTCCCGCACGCGTTGGTGCCGACGATCATGGTCACCTTGCCCTCGGGGATGCGCACGGTGAGGTCGTTCACGATCGTCACCGGTCCATAGCCGAGGGCAAGGTGCTCGGTGCGCAAAGTTGGGGTCACGCTTTTCCTCTCAGACACGCACAGACCTTTCAGACTCGGCCGGCTCGGTTGGCCGCGGCGAGCAGCCACAGCAGATACGGCGCGCCGACCGCGCCGGTCACCACGCCGACCGGCAGTGCGGTGCCGAGCAGATGCTGTGCGACGAAGTCGGCGGTCAGCGTGACCAGCGCGCCGGTGAGCGCGGCGGGCACCAGGGCCGTGCGGCCGCCGCCGGTCAGCCGGGTGGCGATCGGGTTGGCGACGAACGCGACGAACGCGATGGGGCCGGCCACCGCCGTCGCGAAAGCCACACTGGCGGTGGCGATCAGCAGCAACAGCAGCCGGGTGTACTCCACCCGCAGGCCGAGGCCGGCCGCGACGTCGTCACCGAGTTGCAGTCCGTTCAGCGCGGGGGCGAGCAGCGCGGCGGCCGGGAGCAGCACCGCGAGCGCGATCGCCAGCGGGATGACGTGGTGCCAGCTGCGGCCGTTGAGATTGCCGATCATCCAGACCAGCGCCTGCTGGGCGAGCGCCACGTCGGCCCAGGTCATGAGATACGAGACGACGCTGGTCAATACCGCGCCCACCCCGACGCCGACCAGCACGAGACGAAACCCGTTCACCCCGCCGCGGTGCGCGAGGCGATAGATCAGCGCGCCGGTGCCGACCGCGCCGGCGAACGCGGCCAGCGACAGTGCCGTGCCGGCCAGTCCGAAGACGACCAGCGCGGCCACCGCCGCCGCGCTCGCGCCCTGGGAAACCCCGATCACGTCCGGACTGGCCAGCGGGTTCCGGAGCAATCGCTGAAACAGCGTGCCGCCGATGCCGAACGCGATGCCGACCAGTGCGGCCGCGACCGCGCGCGGCAACCGTAGCTGCCGGACCACGAACGCGTCCTGCCCGCCGCCACCTCCGAGCAGAATGCCCGGAATCTCTTGCAGCGGAACGGAATACGAGCCGACGGCGAGGTTCAGCGCGAATACCACGACCAGCGCCGACACCAACCCGAGCGTCACCACCCTGGCCCGAGTGGCGCCACCGCGCCGGGCGTGGGCGACGGCGGCCAGCGCGGCCGCGTCGACGGTACTCACGCCGCCACCAGCTTGCGGCGGCGCACGAGCACGACGAGCAGCGGCCCGCCGATGACGGCGGTCACGACGCCGACCTGCACCTCGGCGGGGCGGGCGATCACGCGGCCGACCACGTCCGCGACCAGCAGCAGGATCGCGGCGAGCACCGCGGCGTACGGCAGGAGCCAGCGATGGTCGGGGCCGGTGATCAGCCGGGCCGCGTGCGGGATCATCAGGCCGACGAAGGCGATGGGTCCGGCGATGGCCGTGGCCGCGCCGCACAGGATGATCACCGCGAGCGCGGCGACGCCGCGGGCGAGCGGCACATTCTGGCCCAGCGCGCGGGCCACGTCCGGGCCGAGCGCCAGCGCGTTCAACATGCGCGCCGACAGCATCGCGAGCAGGAAGCCGACCGCGAGGAACGGCAGCGCCTGCCCGATGGTCGGCAGGTCGCGCTCGGCGAGCGAGCCCACCTGCCAGAACCGGTATTGATCGAAGGTGGTGGTGTCGGTGAGCAGCAACCCGCTGGTCACCGACTGCAACGCGGCGGTCACCGCGGCTCCGGCCAGCGCGAGCTTCATCGGCGTGGCGCCCTCCCGGCCGAGCGAGCTGACCAGGTAGACGACGCCGCCCGCGATCGCGGCGCCGGCGAAGCCGAACCACACGTAGCCGGTCACCGAGGTCAGGCCGAGCACACTGATCCCGAGCACCACGAACAACGCCGCGCCCGCGTTGACGCCGAGCAGGCCGGGATCGGCGAGCGGGTTTCGCGTCGCGCCCTGGATGATCGAGCCGGCCAGCCCGAGCGCGACACCCACCAGCACGCCGATCACGGTGCGCGGCAACCGCAGATCGCGCACGACGGCGTGGTCGATATCGGCGGGGTTGTAGTGCAGCAGCGCGTCGAGCACGGTGGTGAACGTCAGCGCGCGTGAGCCGATGGCGATGCTCAGCAGCACGGCGAACGCGAGCAGCGCTAGTAGCAGCGCCAGCCCCAGTGCGAGCGGGAGCGTCCTGGTGCGGGCGCGATCCATGTGTGTCGGTTACCTTCGGTTGCAGACTATACGGTTTGCCTACCCTAATTCATGAGTGATGGGATGTTCGAGCCGCCGGGGGGCGGCGCTGCCGCGGCGCGGCACAGCAAACAGCAAGAAAGCCGAAACCCTCTGCATCGCAGAGGATTTCGGCACTCATCGGCCGGTAGCGACAGGCGCTACTTCCCGGTGCCCTCCATTATGTGCTTCAGCTTGTCGGTCTCCTGCGTCTGCTGTTCCTGCTGGAGCGCGAAGCTCGTGGAAGCGGTGTGCAGTGCGCTTCCGATCTGCTCGGCCACCGGCTTGGCCTCGTTGAGGCGCTTCTGGATGAATTCCGCGGCGGCGGTATAGGCGTCCCACATCCCGAAGAACAGCGGGCCGAACTGCACCACCGTGTATTTCAAGGGGTCGATCTCCCCGGCGGTCTGGCCCAACTCCGGCGCCACCTCGGTCAGCCAGACCTTGGAAACCTGCTCTAGCAGATCGACGTCGACCTTCAGCTCTCTGGTCATAGATGATCACTCCACAAGGTGTCGTTGCTCATTGAGATCCACGCGGACATCAATTCGGGTTCGCAATCTTCCAGATCGCCAGCTCGGCTTCCGTGGACGAACTGCCGTCCCACGGGTGGTCTTGGAAACTCTCATCGGTCAGCAGTGTGCGGTACTTCGGCTTCGCCGCACCCTGGTTGGTGATGTCCACCACCGCCGTGCGCGACCCGATCTCGGTGTGCTTCAGCAGATGGGCGACATCGGTGGCCACCGGGCGCAAATCGTCCGGACTCGTCGACCCGGCCGCATCGAAATCGACGGTCACCGAGATCATGCCCGGCCTGTCGCGCATTTCAACCGTATCCACCATGAACAAGCAGGTTCCGGCCGGAAGTCGCAACTTCGCGAGCTCCGCGGTCAAGAATTTCTCGTCCGCGTTCTGGGCGGGCGAAGACGGCCCGTTCGTACACGCTCCGGCGCTGGTCGTCGCCCCGGCCGACGTGCTCGGCGTCGCCGTCGGTGTGACGAATTCGCCTGACCCACAAGCGGATACCACGGCTACAGCGGAGATGCCCACGGCGCCGGCCAGGCGCCTCGAAGCCGAACGGAAGCGCACAGTGCGCGGAGCCGCGCGTCGCTCCGGGTGCGGAGATCTCATTTCTCCTTGTCCTCTCCGTCTTGGTGCCAATCGTCGCCCTTGTCGTCGAACAGATCGGTCGCACCGGAGGGCCACGTCACCGCGCCGGATTTGGCGACATCGAACCCGGATGGAGCTCGGATGAGGTTCTTGAGATCGTTACTCGCGACGTAGACCTTGCTCTGTACCTTGACGAAGTCGGTGAGCGCCTGGGCGACGAGTTCGACGGCCGCCACAATGGCGGAATTCAAGTTATTGATGGTCCAGATCGAAGCGACGCCGGCCGTAGCACCCGTTTCCTCGACGAACGTCGCAACGTTGGCGATAATCGTAGCCAGCTTGTTGGTGATGTTGTAGTAGAGATTCTGCCCCTCTTCGGCGACCGTGATGAGTCGGTCGTGAATAGTGGTACACATGTTGTCGATGGTGGTCATGGCCGCCTGCTGGCTTTCCTTCGTCGTCTTGAACGACTTGTAGGCGCTACCGTCCCATCGGCCTTCCATGTTCAGCTCGCGGCGGCCCTGCATGCCGATGCAGCCGCGGACCTCGGCGCCTATCCATTGCCATTTAGCCGCGTAGTCCAGGAACAGCCAGGGGGCGAACATCCCCTCGACGGCCTGTTTGAGCTTCTCGAACAGGTCGGCAAGGGTGTCTTGAATATCATCCCGGACGTCGCTCACCTTGAGGTATACCAGAGGCGCGATGTACTTGAGCTTGTCGACTGCATCGTTGATTTTGTCCGGCGTCTTCTTGACGTCCTCGACCGCGCGTGAGAAATCATCCCTGACCTGAGCCAGCGTCTTTTCCGATAATTCGACCATCGATCCCGAATTTCCGTTCTTACATCATGTCCGATTGACCCGCTACAACGTGCCGGCTAGCTGTATTCCACGAGGTACCGCTCGTGCGCCAGCACCCGCGAAGCCAATTCGCTGTCCGTTTCCTGGTCGAGATAGATATCGCTCACTGGCCGCGGCTTCCGCGCGCGTATCTGCGCACAGCACTCGAGAATGTCCTGCGCAACGAAATCGACCTCGATGCCCTCCACCCAGCCGGGATCGATACTGATCGAGATCAGCTTGGACCACGTTGCGGTGACGGTCAGCGCCGGCCTGCCGAACGCGTCGCGTCCCGGGCCATACACTTCGAGCGGGGTTTCGAGGAACAATTGATCGTAAAGTCCCCGGTAGTCCTCTATCGTGCGGGTCCTCAGCAATAACGGTGTGGCACTACGTAGCGACGGTACGGTCGACGGCGGCAACGCTCCGGACTCGACCGTGCGCGCGGCCCACTCGTACATGCCATAGCGGTAGGCATCCACAATCGACTTACCGTACTGCGACGGATCGAACGCGGCCTTCCAGTTGCGCCCCAGCTTGATATCCACAGGCAGGCGATCGGGGCCGACGGTCACGGAAACCAGCGATGACTTCTGCGGCGGAGTCAGGCCGAGGCTCGCCATCAGAGCGGTCGAGCTCGACGCCCCCGCCATGTCTCGGGCGGCGGGAGCGGGGCGGCTGAATGACGGCGTTGGCGCGGACGGGCGCGAATCGGCCGGTGGCGGGGGCGCACTCGGCGCGGACGCTACGGGCGGCGTTTTCGGGGCCGACCGGAGCGGTTCCTCGTCCCAGTATTCATCGGGGTCGTCATAGTGGTTGTAGAACCCCCCGCTCATCGCCGCACCTGTCCGTGGCCGGTGGCCTGCGAGGCAGGCAGCGTCGGAACACCCGGAATCAACATCAACCCCCAAGTCATGTCAGTCGCCGTCAAGACGGACGCGACCACCCTCGCTGGTACCGATCGGTTTGTCAACTTCCACGGTGCGCATTCCTTACGCACACGGCAACCGAATCCGAATTCATGACCGCGACCGCTGCGCGCCGGGGAGTTCGGGAACCGAGGAGATGAGGCGGCGGGTGTAGTCGTCTTGGGGTGTGTTGAAAACTGTTTCTACATCGCCGGATTCGACGATGCGGCCGTCTTTCATGACGACTACGCGGTCGGCGGTGTGGTGGATTACGCCTAGGTCGTGGGAGATCAGGAGTAGGGCGGTGCCGGATTGGGCTTGGAGGGTGGCGAGGAGGTCGAGGATTTGGGCTTGGACGGAGACGTCCAGGGCGGAGACCGGTTCGTCGGCGACGAGCAGGGCGGGGCGGGGGGCGATGGCGCGGGCGATGGCTACGCGTTGGCGTTGGCCGCCGGAGAGGGTGCGGGGGTGGCGGTCGAGGAAGTCGGGGGTCAGTTGGACCGCGTCGAGGACCTCGCGGACGCGGGTCGCCCGGTCGCGGCCTCGAATGTCCACGGTGTCAAGGCTTTCGCCGATGATGCGTTCGACGGTGTAACGGGGGTCGAAGGAACTCAGCGGGTCCTGGGCGATCAATTGGGCGGTGCCGCGGTGGCGGCGCAGTTCCTTGTCGGAGTATTCGCTCCACGGTTCGCCGTCGACGACGACGCGGCCCGCGGTCGGCGCGACGAGGCGCAACGCGAGGCGCGCGGTGGTCGTCTTGCCGGAGCCGGACTCGCCGACGATGCCGAGGGTCTCGCCGGCGAACAGGTCGAAGTTGACGTTGTCGACCACGGTGCGGGCGGCCGGGCCGGTGCCGTAGGTTTTGCGAAGGTTCTGAACGGACAACACGATCCGGGTCTCGTCCACCGTGCGCGGCGGTAGTGGTGTGCGATCGTGCAGGTCGAGGTCGGACGGACCGTCCGGGATGGACAGTGCGGTACCGCGGGAATCGGCCGAGGGGACGGCGGCCAGCAAGCGCTTCGTGTAGCCGTGCGTCGGCCGGGTCAGCACGTCGTGGGCACTCCCCTGCTCGACGACCGTTCCGTCCTTCATGACCAGCACGCGATCGGCCAGCTCCGCGACCACCGCGAGATCATGGCTGATCAGCAGCAGCGCGTTGCCCGCCGCCTTGCGCTGCCGGAGCAACTCCAGAATCTGTTGCTGCACAGTGACATCGAGGGCCGTGGTCGGCTCGTCGGCGATGATCAAGCGGGGATCGCCCGCGATCGCCGTCGCGATCAGCACCCGCTGGCGCAGGCCGCCGGAGAGTTCGTGCGGGTACTGCCGCAATCGCCGCTCGGGTTCGGGGACACCCACATCGGTGAGCAGCCGCACGCTGCGCGCGGTGCGCGCGGGCCCGCGCAGATCGGTCAGCGCGCGTTGGGCTTCCGCGAGGGTCGCGCCGACCGTGCACAGCGGATCGAGGGACACGAGCGCGTCCTGGAGGACGAACCCGATATCGGAGCCGCGGATCCGCCGCCACTGCCGCTCGCGATACGCCCGCGCGTCCTGCCCGAACAGCTCGAAACTGTCCGCGCGGACCGCGGCCCCGGATCCGGACAGCCCGAGCAGAGCGCGCGCGGTCACCGACTTCCCGGAACCCGACTCGCCGACCAGCGCGACGACCTCACCAGGCTCGATCCGCAGATCGATGCCGTGCACCACCTCGCGGCCGCCCGCCTTCGCCGGAAACCCGATGCGCAGGTTGGTGATCGAGACCAGGCTCATGAGGGCCTCCCGTCGTAGTGCCGTTGCCAATGCCGCCCGAGCGAACTCACCGCGATGACGGTGGCGGTGACCGCCACACCGGGCAGTACCGCGATCCACCAGGCGTTGCGCAGATAGTTGCGCCCCTCGGCGAGCATCGCTCCCCATTCCGGTTCCGGGGGTTGCGGTCCCATTCCCAGGAAGCTCAGTCCGGCCGCGCCGAGGATCGCGGTGCCGAGGCCGATGGTGGCCAGGATCGGTACCTGAGCGACCGCGTGCGGCAGCACGTGCCTGCGCACCAGCGTGGCCCGGGTGAGGCCGAAGGTCCTGGCCTGCTCGACGTACCCGGACTCCTGGACGACGAGTGTCTGGGCGCGCACCACCCGGGCGAACCGGGGAATCGAGGCGATGCCGAGCGCGAAGATCAGGTTGGTGGTCCCCGGCCCGGTGAACGAGATCAGGACCAGCGCGAGCAGCAGATCGGGGAAGGCCGAGACCACGTCGAGGAACCGGGTGATCAGCTCGTCGAGCAGCCCGCGGGCCAACCCGGACAGCAGGCCGAGCGCCGTGCCGGCCACCACCGCGATCGCGACGGCGGTGACCCCGATGAGCAGCGAGTAGCGCGCGCCGTGGACCACCCGGGTGAAGACATCGCGGCCGAGATGGTCGGTGCCGAACCAGTGCTGCGGGCTCGGCGAGAGCTGGGCGGCAAGGGGATCGGCGGCCAGCGGATCGTCCCCGGCCAGCACGGCGGGCGCAATCACCGCGATGGCGACCAGGATTACCGTCACCGCCGCCACGACGACGCCCGGCGGCACCTCGAACTTTCTTGCCCGCGTGGCGATTCGGTGGATGGCCGGGCGGGAAACACCGAACGTCGTCATGCCCCGCCTCCGCTGGAGTCCCGCCGAAGTCGCGGGTCGAGCCACAGGTACAGCAGATCGACCAGCGTGCTGATCACCACGTAGACCAGCGCGGACAGAATCGCGACCGCGAGCACCACCGGAAGATCCTGTGCCAGTACGGCATCCACGGTCACCCGGCCGAGGCCGGGGCGGCCGAAGACCTCTTCGATGATCACCGCCCCGCCCAGCAACCCGCCGACCAGCCAGCCGGTCAGGGTCACGGCGGGCAGTGCGGCGTGACGCAGCCCGTGCCGCAGGCGCAGCTCGGTCTCGCTCACCGACCAGGAGCGCACGGTCACCGCGAACGGCTCGTCGAGCGCCCGCTCCAACCCGTCCCGCAGCACCTGGGAGATGACCGCGCCGAGCGAGAGACCGAGCGCGAACGCGGGCAGCACCAGGGCGGACAGTCCCTTGTTGGCGGCCACCGGAAAGATCTTCAACTGGAAGCTGAACACCGAAAGCAGCACGATGCCGAGCCAGAACGCCGGCGTCGAGATCAAAGCCAGCTCAACCGCATTCGCGACGGCGCGGGCACGCCGGCGCCGCGCGGTGGTCGTCGCGACGAGCACCGCGAACACCACCGCGACCAGCAACGCGGCCCCGGTGAGCGCCAGTGTCGGCCCGGCCTGCGAGCCGATCACCTCCGAGACCGGCCGTTGCAGAACATAGGAGCGCCCGAAGTCGCCGTGCGCCACGTGCCACAGGTACCTGGTGTACTGCACGATCGCGGGACTGTCGAGCCCCCATTCGGCGCGGATGGCCGCCTCGATCTCCGGCGTGCGCGGCTGCTCGCCGAGCAACACGTCGACCGTGTCACCCGGCGCCAGCCGCACGCCGACGAAGGACAGGGTGGCCGCGCCCCACAGCACGCCCACGCCCGAGAGCAACCGCAGCAGTACGCGTTTCGCGATCCTGACCCGTGCGTCGGGTGGACTGCCCTCGGCGATGGCCACGGCCGGCGGTGCGGCGATGTCGAGGGTCATCGACACCACACCGGTTCGTCACGCACCGCGTCACCCACGATCGATCCAGACGTCGTAGGCGTTCTCCGGAAGTTGTTTGTAGGGGCGGAAACCCGCGCCGTGCACGTGCGCGGCGGCCGCGATCTGGTTCTCCGGAATGTAGAGCGGCAGCCCATAGGCCTTGTCCACGAGTGCGAATCGTTGCAGCTGTGCGTACTGCTTGGCCCGTTCACCGTTGTCGATCGTCGCGGCTGCGGCCTGGAGCCAGCCGGACAGTTCGGGATCGCCGGCCCGGCTGTAATTGAGCGTGCCCTTCGAATTCGGCGGGTACCAGTGGTTTTCGATGTCGATGCCCCCGGTGAGGGTGTCGGAGTTGGCGATCGAACCGAAGGTGTTGTTCTTGCGCAGTTCGGCGTAGGTGCCGAGATCGACGTAGGAGACCTTCAGATCGATGCCCGCGTTCTGCTTGGCCTGCGCCTGGACCGCCTGCAACAGCACCTCGCGCTGATCGCGGACGGTGGACTGGGCCTGGACCAGATCGATGGTCAGGCGCTGACCGTTCTTGGTCCGGAATCCGTCGGAATCCTTTGCCGTCCAGCCCGCTTCGTCGAGCAGCCGGTTGGCGGTGTCCTTGTTCGGGCCGTAGGCGCCTTCGATGCTCTTGTCGTAGAACAGCGTGTCGACGCTGGAGGCGATCCCCCAGCCCCGGGTGCGCTGACCGCGATAGATCGACTTCAGCACCGCGTCGACGTCGACCGAATTGTTCAGTGCCTTACGGACTTTCTCGTCCGCGGCCGGACCGAAGGTGGCGTTCCAGTACAGCGTGTACGGGCTGCCGTTGTTCAGCGAGTGCTGGTAGGTGTAGTCGGAATCGTCCTGGAACAGCGACGCGTCGTTGCCGGACACGCCTTCGATGAGGTCGACCTGGCCGGAGGTGAGCGCGCCGGTGCGCACCGACGACTCGGGCAGGAACCGGTAGGTCAGCTCGTCGAGGTAGGCCGGGCCCTGATGGGCGGCGTTCTGCGGCGCCCAGTTGTAGTCCGGGTTCTTCCTGAAGTGCAGTTCCTGACCCTTGACGTAGCGATCGAGGATGAACGGACCGGTGCCCGCGATCTCCGGTCCACCGGCCTTGAGCTGGGGCTTGTCGAACGCGGCCGGGGAGATGATGTCGAAGCCGGAGGCGAAGTCGAGGAACGGCGCGTACAGGTTCTTCAGGGTGAAGACGACCGTTCGCTCGTCCCGTGCGGTCACCGCGCCGAGGTTCGACAGCGGGCCGGAGGAGAATCCGCCGGAATAGGCCACGTCCTGCATGGTGGTGAAGTTGCGCGCCACCGCGGCCGCGGTCAGCGGATTGCCGTCGGTGAACTTCACTCCCTCGCGCAGGGTGAAGGTGTAGGTCAGCCCGTCGGGCGACACCTCGTGCCCGGTGGCCAGCCAGGGGACGTAGCCCCCGTCCTGGGTGCGAGCCAGCAGCGTCTCGAAGGTGTTGCGCAGCAACATCCTGGTGTTGCTCTGACCGTTGAGGTGCGGATTGAGCGTGGTCGGCTCGGTCTCCACACCCCAGGTCAGCGAGCCGCCGCTCTTCGGTTGCGCCGAGCTGCCCGCCGTGGTGTCCGAGCCGCCGCACGCGGTCGCCAGCAGGGCCGTGGCCAGCAGGAGGGCGCCGGCCAGTCGTCGAGTCCGCATCACAGTGCGGCGCTCCTATCTTCGATGAGAAACAGTGGTTGATCGGTGGTGATGACCGCGCCTTCCGCCGCGGTCACGGTGACGATTCCGGAATGGGTCGCGGTCAGCTCGTGCTCCATCTTCATGGCCTCGACCACGCCGAGCAGCTGGCCCTTTTCGACCTGCACACCCGATTCGACGTGCAGCCGGACGACCGTGCCCGGCATCGGCGAACGGATCTCGGGATCGAGCGCGGTGGCGCCGAACGACCGGTACTCGGCGTACCGGACTTCCCGGGCGACGCCCGCGACCTGGATGGCCCAGGCCTCCCCCGCGCGGCGGACCACACACGGGGTCGAGCCGACCGAAATCGTGTCGCCGCCGGTGCGCACGCAGACGACGCCGCGCTCGGCGGTGTCCGCGCGGACCCGCACCGCCTCGCCGTCGTAGCCGCTGACCCGGACGGTGAACGGTCGCCCGTCGACCGACAGGTCGATGCTGCCGAGGTCATGATCGGCGGGATCGAGCAGTGCGCGGTCGCCGGTGGGTGCGCCTGCCGACCACGGCGTCGCGCGATCGGGCGCGGTCAACGCCGCGGCAACGGCGTAGGCGCCCAACAGATCTGGATCCGCGAACGCCGCGGTCGGGTCGATGCGGTCCAGGTAGGCGGTGTCGTGTTCGACGGCCGCCAGGATCGGCGAACCGAGGACCTGGGCGACGAAGCCGAGGTTGGTGGAGATGCCGGTCCAGCGCAGATCGGTGCACGCCTGCCGGGCGGCGGCGAGCGCCTCGTCGCGGGTGGCGGCGGTGGCGATGAGTTTGGCGATCATCGGGTCGAATCCGCCGGTGACGGTCAGGTGCCGATCGAAGGCGCGCTCGATCCGGATGTCGGGCCAGTGCGTCACTTCGAGCGCACCCGGGCACGGCAGGAAGGCCCGGAACGGGTCCTCCGCGTACATCCGCACCTGAACCGAGGCGCCCGAGTAGGCGATCTGGTCCTGGGTGGCGGGCAGCGGCTCGCCCGACGCGACCCGAAGTTGCCAGTCCACCAGGTCGATGCCGGTGATCTCCTCGGTGACCGTGTGCTCGACCTGGAGCCGCGTGTTCATCTCGATGAAGAAGAACTCCTCGCCCACCAGCAGGTACTCGAACGTGCCCGCACCGACGTAGTTCAGCGCCTGCGCACCGCGCACCGTGGCATCGAATATCCGGGCGCGGATGGCGTCCGGGATGCGCGGGGCGGGCGCCTCCTCGATCACCTTCTGGTGGCGCCGCTGCAGTGAGCAGTCGCGGTCGAAAAGGTGTACGACGCTGCCGAATTCGTCGCCGAACACCTGCACCTCGAGGTGGCGCGCGTGCTCGACGTAGCGTTCCAGGTGCAGGCGGCCGTCGGCGAAGGCCGCGGTCGCGGTCCGGGTGGCGGAGGCGAGCGACTCGCGCAGTTCGGCCGGCGAGCGCACCACGGACATGCCCTTGCCACCGCCGCCACCGGCCGGTTTGACGATGAGCGGATAGCCGATGTCCTCGGCCGCGCGGGCCAGCGCGTCCAGGTCGCCGCTGGCCTCCCTGGTGCCGGGCAGCACCGGGACGCCGGCGTCGGCCATCACGGTCAGCGCGGAGGCCTTGTCGGCCATGGTCTCGATCACCCGGGAGCTCGGTCCGACGAAGACCAATCCGGCGGACCGCACCGCGCGGGCGAACTCGGCGTTCTCGGAGAGAAATCCGTAACCGGGATGCACTGCGTCACAACCCGTTTCGATGGCCGCGCGCACCAGGGCGGCACCGTCGAGGTGGCTGCCGGCGGCGGGCAGTCGCACGGTGGCGACCGCGCCGTCGTGATAGGTCAGGTCGCGATCCTCGTCGACGCTGACGGTGACGTAGCCGATGCCGAGCCGGCGGCAGGTCCGCGCGATCCGCGCCGCGACCTCGCCGCGATTCGCGATGAGCAGCGTGTTGATCACAGCCGGAACACCCCGAAGGTGCCGGCGGCCGGCTGTGGCCGGTCCCAGCGTTCGTGCGCCAGGGACAGGCACTGGGCCAGCCAGGCGCGGGTGTCCTCGGGCTCGACGACCGCGTCGACCCACATCCGGGCGGCGATATACGCCGGGTGCGATTGCTTTTCGAAGCTGTCGATGATCGGCTGCTTGATCGCCGCCTCCGCTTCCGCGCTCAGTTCCTTGCCCTCGCGACGGAGCTTGTCGCGCTTGAGAATTGCCATCACCGCGGCCGCCTGCTCGCCGCCGACGCCGGTGGAGCGGGCGTTCGGCCACATGGCCATGAACTGGCCGCCCATCGAGCGGCCGGACATGGCGAAGTTGGCCGCGCCGAAGCTGCCGCCGATCACCAGCGAGATCTTGGGCACGGTCGCGCAGGAGACGGCGTTGACCATCTTCGCGCCGTGTTTGGTGATGCCCGCGCGCTCGTATTGCTCGCCGACCATGAAGCCACTCACGTTGTGCACGAACAGCAATGGGATTCGGCGTTGGTTGCAGATCTGGATGAAGTTGGTCGCCTTGAGCGCGCTGTCGGGGAAGATCACCCCCTGGTTCGCGATGATTCCGACCTCGTATCCGGCGATGCGCGCGGTCGCGCAGACCATGGTGATGCCGTAGTCCTTGCGGTACTCCGTCCACGAGGTGGCGTCGACGATGCAGCGCAGGATCGCGCGGACGTTCATCTCCTTCTTCGTGGTGGCCGGGATCAGCTCGGGCAGCCGCGCCGGATCGTCGGCCGGCTCGAGCGCCGCGAAGGACGGCGGGCGCACCTGGTCACCCGGTGTGCGCGCGATGATGTCGCGCACCATCGCCAGCGCTTCCACCTCGTTCACCGCCAGGTGATCCGCGACGGCGGTCTCGCGCACGTGCAGGTCGGTGCCGCCGAGGGTCTGCGCGTCGACCTTGATGCCGGTGGCGGCCTCGACCAGTTGCGGGCCGCCGAGGAAGACCGTGCTGAGGTCTTTGACCATGACGGTCTCGTCGCTCATCGCAGGGATGTAAGCGCCTCCGGCGGTGCAGATTCCGAGCACGGCGGAGATCTGCGGCAGGCCGAGCGCGGACATCTCCGCGATGTTGCGGAACATCTTTCCCAGGTGTTCCTCGTCGGGGAAGATCTCCTCCTGCAAGGGCAGATAGATGCCGCCCGAGTCGGCGAGGTAGACGCACGGCAGGCGGTACTCGCGGGCCAATTTCTGGCCGCGCAGCTGCTTCTTGATCGTGAGCGGGTAGTAGGTCCCGCCTTTGACGTGCGGGTCGTTGGCGAAGACCATGCAGGGGCGGCCGTGGATGCTGCCGATCCCGACGATGAGCGCGGCGGCGGGCAGGTCGGTGTCGTACACCTCGTGCGCGGCCAGCCTGCCGATCTCCAGGAACGGTGTTCCCGGGTCCAGAATGCGGTTCACCCGTTCCCGGACCGGCAGTTTGGCGTCGCCGGTGCGGCGGCGCGGCGCGACGATGCCCGCGTTGTGCTGGCGCAGAAGTCGGCGCTGCGCTTCGAATCCGGTGTCGTGCTCGACGGTTACGGTCATGCCGGTAGCTCCGCTCGATCCTGATGTGCGGCGAGACTCGCGTTCAGGGTGTCGGCGAATCGACGAATCGTGCTGGGCTCCAGATCAGCTCGCAGCATGAGGCGCAGGCCTGCGCTGCCGCGGCGGATGATCGGGAAGAAGACGGGCGAGGTGTAGAAGCCGGCGCCGAGCATGTCCCTGGCCACGGCGATGGTGGTGTCCTCCTGGCCGATGCTGACGAACCGGATGGGCAGGCCGTCGCCGGCCAGCTCGGTGTCGACCAGCGAGTCGAAGAGCCGAATCCGCTCCTGCAGCGCCAGTTGCCGTTCGTCGACCGTGCCGTCGTCGTGCAGGTCGCAGGCCGCGACGATGGCGCCGAGGCCGGCCGTGTTGACCCGCTGTGACCACATCAGCGGGCCGCTGGTGCGCAGCAGGGTGTTCTTCAGGGTGTCGTCGCCGAGCGCGCCGAAGAAGATGACCCCGCCGCTGGCGCCGAAACCCTTGTTGAGCGAGGCGATTACGAGGGTCCTCTCCCGCCAGCCCGGATAGGCGCCGAGGACATATCCCCGCCCCCGCGGGCCCAGGGTCGAAATGCCGTGCGCCTCATCGAAGTACAGGAACAGCCCGTACTGGTCCTGGAGGCGGAACAGCTCGTCCAGCGGCGCTCCACCGCCGGTGCTGTAGACGCCGTCGGCGATGTAGGCGACGTGCGAGTGCTTGCGGCACAACTCTTCCAGGGCGGCGATGTCGTTGTGCGCGATGGTGATCAGCTCGGTCTCGTCGGCGACGAGCGGCTTCATCGCGTTCAGACAGAAGTGCGCGTTCTTGTCGAAGACGACCAGCGGCGGATGGCCGTCGGTGAGCTCGCCGGAGGCCAGCAGCGGCAGGGTCGCCCAGGCCGCGGCGGCGCAGGACGAGACCGTGACCGCCTCGGCGCCGAAGGTCTGCGACAGGCGTTGCTCGGCCTCCTCCAGCAGTGCGAGCCGAATTCGCATGCGCGAGATGGAGGAATTGATCGTCGCGGTCTCGTCGAGTCCCCGGTGGGCGCCAGCGACGATGCGCGGGTCACTGTCCAGGCCCAGGTAGGAGTAGGACGAGAAGTTGATGATCGTGCGGCCGTCCCGGTCGTGCACGTGTCCGTCGCGCATGTCCGCCGCGACGATGTCGACCAGGCCGTGAGCTGCGCTATCGTCCCAGAAGGAGTTGCTCAGTTGCAACTGCCGACGGACATTGGCGAATTGATGGATAACCATTCCCCTTGTTCCTTTGTTGGCGTGCGCGTCTATCGGTGGATCAGGAAGTAGTGGCGGGCCTTTCCGGTGCCGCCACGACGAGTACGTTCACTCCGGCGAGCAGCGTGATGACGATGGACCAGGCGAGCAGCCCGGTCAGGGACGGACCGGCCAGCGAGGCGACGCCGGCCAGGCCCTGCTGGATCAGCGCGCACCAGGTGACCGCGATCGCGGCGCCGGAGACCAGGTGGCTGACCGCGTGCGCGGCACTGTTGGGGAACAGCGTCGCCTGGCCGAAGGTGGTCGCGATGTAGCCGGCGAGAAAGACCGGAAGGGCGATCGCCCGCGGGGCATCGACGATCCAGACCAGGGTGATGAGCACGCACCCGGCGAGCATGATCCACGCGCCCTGCCGCATCATGGCGCGCGCGCCGACGCGGCGGACGGTGTGCCGCACGTAGGTGGCGCCCGCCAGGTAGGCCGCGCCGTACAGCCCGCCGAAGAGGCCGAATACCCACGGCTGCAACGAGAATCGGTCGGTGAAGATGAACGCCGACTTCTGCTGGATCATGACGATCACGGCGAACCCGATGCCGCCGGCGACCGCGCTGGCGACGAAGACCCGATCGCCGATCAGCCTGCGTACCGTGCCCCTGGCCGGGGCCTTCGGCTCCGGCTTCGGCAGCGAGACCCGCAGGGCGAGCGCTACCGGCACCGCGGCGAGCACGGCCAACGCCACGAAGCCGTACCGCCACCCGATGGTCGAGGTAAGCACGCCGCCGACCACCTGACCGCCGCCGAGCGCGACGACGAACGCCATCGACAGCAGCGAAAGTTGGCGCGCGAGTTCGGCGCCCGAGAACAGGTCCTTGATCATCATCCGGGCGACGACGGCGATGCCGCCCGCGCCGATCGCCTGCACCACCCGCAGCCCGAGCAGTTCCGCCGCGTTGGTGATCAGCGCGAGGCCCGCGCTGGCCAGGATGAAGCACAGTCCCGCGGCGACGAACGCGGGCACGCGCCCGAATCGTTCCGCCGCGCGGCCCCAGGCGACCACCGGCAACGCGGCGAACACCACGAAGACCGCCACCGACAGTTGCAGGGTCGCGTCACCGGCCCCGATATCGGCGCCCAGCGCGGGCATGCTCGGGAGATAGATGGTGGTCGCCATCTGCGCCGCCGCGACCGCGCTACACGCGGTCAGCACGATGGATCGGTTTCCTACCGGCGGGGATACAACGCTCCCGGATTCCTGCCGCACAGCCAATTCAGTCCCCCTACTCAATAGAGTTGCGCCGCAGGTCGGTCGAAGCCCGGCAGACAACGTCGATCGTCCGATTTCGGATTCGAAGATATGGATACCCTGGCCGGATGCGCGGGTGCGAGGGTTAAAATCCGCTTGATTCTGCCGGAAGGCTTTGCGGCCCAGCGGGTTTCGCGCATCCGACTATTGGTTCGGCACGGCGTCCGTCAAGCCCCCGAATCCTGGGGCCACCCGCGTTCAGGGAGATCACCTCGGACTACGGAAGGTCTCCGACCGCAGGGCCGCGCACCGCGGCTACCGGGCGGTCGCGCGAACTGGACCGATCCACCGCGGTAGGAGTTCGCGCAGCGGTACGGTCGGTTTTCTATACCGTAAACACTCCCGTGACATTCCCCAGTCAATTCCCCAGTCAGCCTGCTTCATCTGGCAAGGCATTCTGCACATAATCATTGTACCAATCAGAAGCATCCAAATTTCGGATGACTGGTTAGACATTTCACTGCTCGCTGCCACGTCCGGCACATTGCGGCCGTCCGTGCGCCCGAAATATTCACGAGGAACGGCAATGAAAATACCTTCGGCAAAATCTGCTCGCATATCCACAATTGCGGCGCTTTCCGCGCTGGCGCTCGCGCCCGCGCTGCTGGCGGGGCCTGCCTCGGCAGATCCGGTGACCGTCAATTTCCAGTGCCAGGCCAAGCCGCCGATCGGCGCCCCGCAGGAATCCACGATGGCCATGCAGGTCACCGGCACGGCACCGGCCACCACGCCGCCCGGTTCGGCGGTGGCCATCAACCTGGTCGCCGGGCAGGGGCAGATCCCGGCCAATCAGGGTGGGTACAAGATCAATTACGTGCGTGATCTGAAGCTGATCGCGCCCTTCCCGACCAATTCCACCTACGTGTCCTCGACCCTGTCCGGCGGCACCGTCCACGCCACGATCGACACCAGCGGCGGCAACGCCGCGATCAAGGTGACCGACCGGCTCCCCGGCGGCTCGACGTTCACGCTGCCTGCGCTGACGGTCAATGTGAAGGCGGGCAATTCGGGCTCGATCACGACCACGCTGGCCGGCACCAGCTATACCAACCCGGGCTTGACCATGGTCGTCAACGCGCAGGCGGGTCCGTTCGCGGTGAACGTTCCGGTGTCGTGTTACCCGTCACCGGCGCCGATCTTCACCACGACCGCCATCACACCAGGAAAGGCACAGCAGGCACCTCAGCCCGCGGCACCCAGCGCACCGGGGGCCTTCACCCTGCTCCCGGAACTCGGACTGGGCCAGGCGCAGTAACAATCGCAGTCAGCTGGACGTGCGGTATCGATCTGCTCCACCTCGATACCGCACTCTGACGTGGAAATAGGGCTGTCGCGTATCTCGACGCTCCCGAGTTCGAATGCCGCACATGCCTTCCCGTGTTCCGTCGAGCGGAGATCCCGGTCATGCGATTCACCATTCGAACAATTGTCGCGTCCACGATTCTGCTTTTCACACCCGCGGTAGCGCATGCCGAGCAACCCGTTCCACCGGGCGGCTGCTCGACCATTTCCTTCCCGCAGCCCCCATTGGGAAACCTCGCCGCGACCCTGTGTCTGCCGAGCGCCGCGACGAGCACCGTCATGGTGTTGATGCCAGGGTCGAACTACAACCACACCTACTGGGATTTCCCGTATCAGCCGGAAACCTATAATTTCCGGCGGGCGATGAACAACGCCGGCTACGCGACGCTGGTCGTGGATCGGTTCGGCACCGGCGCCAGCAGCAGGCCGCCGAGCGCGCTGCTGACCGCGACCACCTCGGTGACCGCCCTGCACGGACTGGTCGGCGCCCTGCGCCAGGGGCAGCTGGGCGGGCAGGCGTTCAGCAAGATCATTACCGGCGGGCACTCGCTCAGTTCCGGGATCGCCGTCAACGAGGCGAGCACCCATCACGACGTGGATGGCGTTCTGCTCACCGGCTTTTCGCACAGCCTGGACGCGGTCGGCGTGACCGCCGTCGTGGCCACCTATCAGGCGGCCGAGGCGGATCCCAAGTTCGCGGGGCAGGGCTACGACCCCGGTTATCAGACGACGCGGCCGGGAACGCGCGCCGCCGATTTCCACGGCGCGGGCGACGACCCCCAGGTGATCGCCACCGACGAGGCGACGAAGGACGTCTTCGCGCTGACCGAGTATCCCGACGGCCTGACGTCCACCGTGCCGCCCGTCACCGACACCATCGACGTCCCGGTGCTGGTGGTGAACGGAAGCTCGGATCGATTGTGCCGCAACGCCTGTGCCAACACCGCCACCCTGGCGGCCGAGGAGGCGCCGTACTACAACCCCGCCGCCCGCCTGCGCGCGTTCGTCCTCCCGAACAGCGGGCACTCGGTCAATCTGGCGCCGAACACCGCCGACTACCAAGCCGCGGTACGCGACTGGGTGAACTCGACCGTCCTGTCGCACAGGTAGGCACGATTCCGGACCCGCCACGAATAGCGGACACATCCTGACCGCTACTGGTGACATCGTGAGTTCGTCGCCGGAAGTCTCCGGGGGCGAAACCACTCGTGAAGGACCGGAACATCATGTCGCTCAACGCTGTTGCTCATCTGAACTTCCACGGCGAGGCTCGCGAAGCACTCGAGTTCTACCGGTCGGTGTTCGGCGGGGAACTCACTGTTGCCACGTATGCCGACTTCGGCATGCCCGCCGGGGCGCCCGGCGCGCAGCATGTCGTGTTCGGCCAGGTTGTCGCGGACAACGGCTTTCGGGTGATGGCCTATGACGTGCCCGGCCAGGCCGGACCCGCGGCGCCGCGTGTGCCGAGCACGCGGCGGGAGAACGGCACCACGATCACCGACGAGCGGTTCTTCCTGTCGGTCCGGGGCCCGAGCGTCGACGAGGTGACCCCGGTGTGGGCGGGCCTGGCCGAGGACGCGATCGTGATCGAGCCGTTCGGCCCCGCCCCGTGGGCGCCCGCCTTCGGGATGCTCACCGATCGCTTCGGCGTCACCTGGATCGTCGATGTCGCGACCGAGTACGCGCCGGCCTGATCGTTCGACTGGGGGTGCGCCAGTGGCGCGCCCCCACCGGCACCGTCACGGTCCGCAGAAGTCCTCCGGCAGAACGTCTTTGAGGAAATGCCTGCCCCGAGCCCCCGGAATCTGGGGCAGAGGTGGATCTCGATGGGCGATACCATCGGCGTCTACGCACCGAACCCAGCGACGGTGCGCCCGGGGAGAATTCGGTGTCAGAAGAACAGATGCAGGCCGGTCACGAGGATCGGAATCGCGGACGGTGAGCGGGTTCGAGGTCGAGATCAGCCAGTTGCGCGACGCGGCCAAGGCGGCGGGGTCCGCCGAGAACCAGGCCAAGGTGGTGGACCCGGGTACCGGCCTGGATGCGATCGCGACCGCGTTGCCGGGTGGGGACGCGGCAACGAAGGCACCCAAGCTGGCGACGACGTTCAACGAGCGGGCCAAGGGGTGGGCCGACGAGATCGGCAAGTGGAGCGGGACGGTCGCCTCGGCCGCACAGTTGTACGAAGACAATGAAAAAGAAGCCGAAAGCGCGTTCGGGCCATGACCATCAGCTACCACGATGTCCGCAAGTGGGATGCGGGTGCGCTCGACACCACGGCCACCAACCTGCGCGGGCGGCGGGACAAACTCATCGGGCTGCAGGATGAACTGGACGACGCCAGACGACTGCCGCGATGGCACGGCCCGGCGAGCGACAAGGCACGCGATTCGTTGGGGGTCACCCGGAACAACGCCGAGATCATCATCGCCGAGCTGTCCGCGGTCGACCGTGCGCTGCAAGATGTTTCGGACGACGTGACCGCACTGAAGAACCGGGTCACCAATAACGACGCCCTCGCCGATACCTACCAATTCGGCATCGCCGCCGACGGCGCGATCGTGGACAACCGGCCGCCCGATCCCCCACCGAAGTCGCGCACCGAGGCCGAGGATCGCGCCGAGACCCGGCGGCACCGGGAGACCATCCGGCAACAGCTGATCACCGAGACCAAGGCGATACTCACCACGGCGCACAATATCGACGCCGGCCTGGCCGGGGTGATGCAGCTCGCGCAGGACCGCAAGATCAGCGACCACGGCGCGACCACCCTCGACGACGCCAGGAAGGGTGGGGAGATCGACGCCCAGGTGGCCGAGATGGAGCAGGCGCTGCGCGACGCCGGGCTGCTGACCGGGCCGCCGGTGTCCGGCTACTACCGGCAGTGGCTGGAAAACGCGGTGCGCCGGGGCGTTTCGCTCGACACGATCAAGCAGATCATCGCCGAACACCACATCACGCCTGCCGATTTCAAGATCCTCGAGGGGCTCGAAGAGATCCGCGAGGACGAGGACGGCGACGGGATCTTCAAGTCGTTCTTCCTGCTGCCGACCAACATCAGCGGGGACGACGCGGCCAAAGCGGTGCGGATGACCTACATCTTGAACGCGGGCACCGACTACGGAAAGGGCCACCCGACCGACTTCGCGCCGACCCCGTACAGCTCCGCGGAACTGCGGCGCATCACCGAACGGCAGCAGAAGAACGACTGGAGCTACGACGAAGACGTCGGGTTCGTGCACGGCAACGGCGGGCGGCTGGTGACCACGCCGAACGGCATGATGATGGGCCTTGGCGGAAACCTGATCCAGGACCAGTTCAGCCGAAACGGCGGAACGACCTGGGGCGACACGTTCATGCTCAACATCGATGACGCGAAGGATCCGGCGCAGCAGATCAGGGAGGTGGCGCGGTCGGGCCACGCGTGGTACGAAAACGACCAGGGCCCCTACCGGGGCAAGCTCGACCTGGACCGGTATCTGCACCACGAGGAGCGCCACTCCCAGCAGTGGGCACGCGAAGGCTATACGAGCTTCATCACCTCTTATGCGTGGGAGCAGCTCACCGGCGGCAACGAGACCGAGGAAGACGCGGGGCTTTCCGATGGTGGGTATTAGGTGGCCGCGAGTCGCCTGTGCCGCTCTGCTTGTGGCGGCGGTGACCGCGGCGTGCGATAGCAAGGCGCAGTTCGCGCCGTCGCTGCCGCCTGCGGCCGGGTTCCGGGTGGACGACGGTGTCCTGAAGTTGTGGACGGGCACCCCGTGCGCCGGCGTCACCGGGCTGACGTTGATCTTCGACTCCGGCACCGAGCAGAGCACGGAGCAGAGATGGACCGCGCCGCTGCCGGGAGTGCCGGTCGAGCGGATGGACCTGCTGCGCACCGCGGGCGGGGTCGCCGGCGAGGGGCCGTTGCAGGTCCAGAAACCACTGCCGGCCGGCTACGACTGGACCAGGGCCGGCTCGCTCAACTTTTCCGTGGACGGGCCGGAGGCAAATGGCGCCAGGGTGGATGTGGGTCAGATTCTGCGCGAGTCGGCCCAGCATCCGTCCGGGAGTTATCTGTTCGGCCCGCGCGGCTGGATGGACGCCACGGAAGTTCAACGGGAGAACCAGAAGTCGTTCCTGACCGTCTGCACGCCCGACCCGAAGTGAGGGAGCCGCGCAGCGCGACGGGTGTGCTGCGGACGGTGCTGCGCCGGGTCGTGCTCGGCGCGTTTGTGCTTACCGTCGGGGTGATCGCGCTGCTCGTCGGCGAGGCGGTGCGCAGTGCCACCGGCCTGGCCTTCGATCCGCACGGCTACGGAGTGTTCGCCGGAATCCTGTTGACCGCGGTCCTGACGCCGGTCGCGCTGGCGCTGTGGCTGCTGTATCGGTTGTTGCGCTGACGCAGCGGCCCGCGAACGCTACCGGTCGCGTAACCCGCCGAAGAACCCGACGATCCGGCGGATTCGCCCGTCCGAGATCTCCACGAAATCCACGCCGTCCGGCAACGCCGTGCCGTCCGCCCGCACCAGCCGCCAGCCGAACCTGGCCATCCCGTGATGCGCATCGACCTGGCTGACCCGCAGCACCCGCATCCCCGGCTGCTGCGCGAACACGCCGTCGATGTGTCCCGCCAGCTCCTCGACCCCAACGGCGTGCACGGTCGGATCGGTATACGTCGCGCCCACCGCCAATGCCGCACCGAGAAACTCGCGCCGCCGCAACGGATCCGGGTCACTCCACCCCGCGCAGTACGTATCGATCAGCCCGTCCAAGTCAGCCATTCCCCCATCCTCCCCCGAGCGGGCACCATCGCCCAGTCCGCCCAGAGGATTCAGGTGCGGTCGTGCAGGGTGATGTGGTAGCCGTCGGGGTCGGCGAAGGTGAAGGTGCGGCCGAAGGGGCCGTCGATCGGGGCGGTGACGATGGGGTGGCCGTCGGCGGCCAGGGCGTCGTGGATGGCTTGGACGTCGGTGGCGTGCAGCCAGATCGCGGCGCCGACGCCGGGCTGGGCGACGGCGTCGAGATCGGTGCCGGGCACGAGGTCGCGGAGGGCGAAGGCGATGGGTTTCGTCTCGAAGACGACGGCGTGCGGAGGTCCGGCGGGTGAGCGGACGAGGCCGAGGTACCGCTCATAGAACGCCTGCGAAGCGTCGAGGTCACGCGCTTGCAGCGAGAGGAAGTCGGGGCCGGTGGCTGGCATGATGCTCCTTCGGTTACGTGTCAGTCTTCTGACACGGGTCACTGTATGTCAGAATACTGACATGAGTCAACACGGGGCAGGCATCGAGCTGCAGACGTCGCTGGGCTACCTGCTGAAAGAGGCGTCGAGCGCGCTGCGCGTAGCAATGGAGGAGGTGCTGCGGCCGCTCGGCATGAGCGTGACGCACTACTCCTGCCTCGAGCTGCTGGCGCAGCGACCGGGCCTGTCGAACTCCGAGCTCGCCAGGGGCGCGTTCGTGACCAGGCAGTCGATGAACGTGCTGCTCCAGACCCTGGAGCGGGAGGGTCACGTGAGCAGGCCCGCGTCGGCGCCCGTGGGGAAGGTGCTGCCCACCCGGCTCACTCCGCTCGGCCGGAAGAAGCTGGAGAAAGCGAGCGCGGCGGTCCGGTCGGTCGAACTCAGAATGCTGGCCGACCTCACCGATACCGACCAGTCGGCCGCGCTCCGCATCCTGCGCAGCATGATCCGTTCCCTGCGGGACGACCCCCGCGAGGCCGGCGCCACCGCGAATGATTGAATTGATCGCGCGGGCGCGGATTTCGCGCCGGACGGCCTTTCTCGCCGATCGGCACGGCCGGATAACCCGTCACACTCGATGCCGTTGAATCCGCGGATACTTCCCGCCCTGCGGGAAAGATGCCGTTGTGTTGCTGTGCCGTTCGACGCAATTCCAGCGAAACGACTTGCTCAACAACCGTTCCGAACAAGGCGCACGAGAATACTCGAGCTCGGCATCAATCCGTTGCCCTACGTTGCCCCACTCCGTGACCGCGACCTGATCTCGCAGGCGGAAAGGGTGGATCGGGCCGGTTGAATCCGAAGTGAGCTCGGTTCTGTCTTGCTATCCTGATGAGCATCACGACCTTCCGCGCTGGCGGAGGTCCAATTCATCGGCGCCGCAACGAGTATGGGCAACTACGTCGGGTGGTGGACATCGCGTCGAAGGCACCGCGGCTGCGTCCGCAGGAATCGGTGTTCGAGGTGACGGGTTCGTCGAAGTACGGCCGGCGGGACGGGAGACCTGATGCGAAAGAGCCTCTCGTCCCTGCCGTGGGTGATCGTTTATGTTCTGCTGTGCGGCGTCGTCATGTGGCTGCTGGCAATCGGCTGGATGCACATTTACCCGTAGCCGTGCGGCGCGTCAGGCGACGGCGCGCAGTTCCTCGGCGGTGATTTCCTCCAGCGGGCGGCGGCGGGTCTCGACCAGGAAGGCGATGCCCGCCGCGGCGGCGATGGTCATCGGGATGGCGCTGATCAAGGCGGTGACCGAGATCGACGGCGCCGCGACGGCGAGCACCACCAGCGCGATCACCACGATACCGCCGGCCTTGCTCATGGCCGCCGCCAAACCGGTGCCGCGCGAACGTATTCGGGTCGGATACACCTCGGCGCCATAGGCCACGAGCACCGCTACCACCGAGCTCGCGCCCCAGATCGGCGGGATGAGCAGCGCGTAGAGCAGCGTCTTGTTGTCCGCGACCCGATCGCCGAACGCGACGAAGCCGAACAGCGAAACCGCAAGCAGCGCACTGAGTATCACCATCGTCCATTTCGACGAGCGGTGATAGCAGTAGGCGACGAGGAAGTTGAGCGGGAACCCGATCAGTGCCGAGTCACGCAGGATCTGATCGGCCGAGACGCCGCTGTATCCGAGCTGGCGCAGGTTGGTCGGCAGCCACAGCTGGAAGCCGTACACGACCAGCCCGACACCGAGACCGACCAGCACCAGGACGGTGGTGATCCCGCCGAACGGGGGCTGCACGAGCCGGCGGAATCCGCCCTTGACCCCGGATTCGACTGCGAGCTCTGAGTTTTCGACCTCGACGATGGAGGCGTTGTAGACGCGCAGCACCTCCTCGGCCTCCCGGCGGCGGCCGAGCGCGAGCAGGAACCGCGGCGACTCCGGGATCCAGCGGGTGAGCAGAATGGTCAGCAGCCCGGTCGGGAACCCGATCAGCCACATCACCCGCCAGCCGTAGCTGTCGCCGATGGTGGACGACAGCCAACTGGTGATGATGTACGCGCCGGCGATGTCGCCGCCGATCAACACCATCAGCCAGCCGCGGTGCCTGGCCGGAATCGTCTCCGCGAGCAGGGTGAACGCGATCGGCAGCATGCCGCCCGCGCTCATGCCCATGATCAGGCACATCAGCAGATTCAGCTCGAAACTCGGCATCGCCCCGCACACCGAGGTCGCCACGAAGAACACCCCGGCCAGCAGAATCGCCGCCTTGCGCCCGATCCGATCACCGAGCCACCCCCACAGGAACGACCCGATCACCGTGCCGGTGATACCCGCCAGCGGCAGCAGCGCGGCGGGCAGCCCGCCACCGGGATTGGTCGCGGTCTTCAGGCCGTACTCCTTGGCCACCCCGGGCACCACGAAGGCCAGCGTGGTCGGCTTCATCACATCGATGGTGATCGCCGCGGCCATCACCAGCAGCAGCACCACGTGCACCCGATTGACCGGAGCGTCGTCGAGCGCGCGCACCCGCAGATTCGCCACCTGATCCCGTTGTGCCCCAACCGGAATCAGGCCATAGGTGGTCACCGCGAGACCGACCACGATCAAGGCCATACCGGCGATCATCGAGGCATCCATCGGCATGTCGGCCATGTGATACCCCATGTGCCTGGACTCCCAGAACATCGGGAAATGCAGCGCGGTACCGAGAGTGGTTGCGGCCAGCCCGAACCAGAAGGCGCGGGTGCGCCGCCGGATGGGCGCCGGGCGAGATCCACCGCCGGATTGCGCGAGCGATGAGTCGAAATGTCTTTGGCCAGACACAGATATCTCCGTTCGTTACCGCGCGGACAGCGGGCGAGCCGAAGTGGTACCCGCGCGCCGACGCGGCAGATGCACGACCAGAGACGGCAGCGGCACGAGTCGCCGCCACCCTGCTCGACGTTGAGCTCTGGTCTCTCCCTTGCGGTTTCAGAATCGCATCTCTCGGTTGCCGCCGCAGCGATTCCGCGAACATGTGTGCCGGGGCCGGGCGCGGCCGCGGCCGGGGAGCCCGGCCGCGGCGCGGCTCAATGGTGCGGCAGCGCCAGCAGGAAGGGCGCGGTCCGAATCGTTCGCTCGCTCAAGGTGATACCGATTTCCAGCCGATCGTTTTCGCGTAATCGGAACTCACAGATTCCGATGCGGACATCCCGGGTTACCCGGTGATTTCGATCGTCGCGAACGGTCGAGACCGCGATCGCACGGGCAACCCACTTTCCCGGCGGCAAGCAGCTGATACTGAACGCGCCCTGGTCCGTGACAATGAGTTGCGCGGCGGCCGACGTCAGCGGGTTGGCCGCGGAGAATATGCTCATGTATCGGCGGGTCGCGACGGCACCGTCCGGATCGCATAATTTGCCACGCAAGAGTGGTGTACTGGACTCCCGGCCGCAGTTGGCGTGTTGTTCGGACCATCTCAGCGGAACCTGCTCGCCCCGGGCGTAGCGCCGATACTGCGACGGACTCAGTCCGACCGCTTCGGTGAATCTGGAAGTGAAGGTGCCGTAACTGAGGTAGCCGACAGCATAGGAGATCTCGGAAACTTTCATCGACGTGGACGCCAATAACTTCTTGCTACGGGCCAGCCGGATTGCCGCGAGAAAACGGGCCGGTGACCAGCCGGTTTCCGCGCGAAAACGTCTGACGAAGTGAAACTTACTGCATTTTGCGACGTCGGCGAGATCGTCCAAGGTAACCTGCTGCCCACAGTTTTCCCACATGTACTTGATGCTGTCATCGATATGATCCGACACGAACTCTCCAAACTCATAACAATCCAGGATGCCGGAGCCGGCGGCAGCAGAAGTAAGCCCTTCCGCGACCATTCGGCCGCGAAATAGCTGCAAAATAGCGACTATGCTATCGGCAACGGAACATGGCCGCTACCGCAGATGGTGAAACTGGCCGGCCGTCTCTGGCATCGAGGGTCAACCATTCAGGTATCGCTCCGCAGGCCGCACGACGTCGAGGGGAATGTCGTGGCCCTTCGGCCGCGGGATGAATGCTTGGTAAGTGAAGCCGTCGATTCCGCAGGGTGGTTGCGCTCCTGCCCAGCACCCCCTTGCCCGGTATCCCCGACGCAAGCCCCATAGCCCCGATGCAGCGAGGCATGCGAGCGGAGTGCCCGACGGCGGCCCAGTTCGCCACCGTGATTGATTGTTTCAACTGGACGGTAGAATACTTCCATTTCGTAGATTGAGCAACGAGGGAGAAGCCCCAGACGCGGCCGGATGTCAATCTGGAGTACACGTTTCTGCGAAGGAGGGCTTCAGATGGTCTCCGCTTTGGGTGGGCTTCGCCGGAGGATCTTGACGCCGGACGCGCGACAGGCAACGTTGAAGGTTCGCGGGTTTCCCGCCCGAAACCCTTATGCCGCAGCATGTTTGGAAACAGCAGGCGCGACATTCCTGGCCGGATTCGGGGTCGGCGCCGAGCGCGGAACGGCGGCGGAGACCGCCGCGCTTTTATCGGAAATCGACAGCGGGAGAAGAGGTTTCGCGTTCGAAGGCGCCGCGATGGCGCTGGCGATCCGGGACGGGTTACCGATCGGTCACAACCACCACGTCACCGACTTCATCACCGCAGCAAACGAACATCTCTACATGATCTACGTCGGCGTCGGCTGGGCGCTGGCCCGGCTCCCCCGGCGCCTGCATCGAGGGGCGCTGGCCGGGGCCACCGACCCGGTTCTGCGGTGGCTCGTATTGGACGGCTACGGATTCCACCAGGCCTATTTCGATACTGATCGCTACGTAAAACAACAGTATGTTGACCCGACGCCGCCGCTGGTGTCGCCCCGGCACCTCGACTATGTGCCGCACGCCATCGATCAGGGGATCGGCCGCGCGCTGTGGTTCGTCTCCGGCGCCGATCCGGCGGCCGCGTGCACGCTGATCGAGGGGTTCCGGGCGGACCGGCGGCCGGACCTGTTCGCCGGACTCGGCCTGGCGGCGACCTACGCCGGCGGCGCCACCGCCGACGAGCTCGCCACGCTGCGCGACCGGGCATCGGCCTACCGCCGGGAAGTCGGCCAGGGCGCGACGTTCGCCGCCGAGGCACGCTCGCGCGCCCGCATCGTGCAGCCGAATACCGAAGCCGCCGTGGCGATTCTCACCGGCAGCCACGTCGCCGACGCCGCCGCGCTCGCGATCGAGACCCGGCCCGTGCACCTGACGATCAATGGCCGCCCTGGATTCGAGGTCTGGCGCGAGCGGATCCGACAACGCTGCCTGACCGCAGAACCAGCCGACCCGACCGTCTCCGCAGCACCGGAATCAACCGCAAAGGCCGAATCATGAACGCCAGACTGAGAGCCCTGGTGCCGACGATCGGCGCGGTGGTGCTGTTGGCCGCCACCTTTCTGATCGCACAGGCCCAGGTCGCCACCGAAGATCCGGCCACGGTGGCGCAGGACTACAAGTTCGAGTCCATGTCGATCGCCATGCCGCCCGGATACGACCAGTTGCCGATGAATTCCGTGCGCGAGGTGAACCCGGCGTATCAGAACATTCGCTCGTGGATCTCCTCCGTCGGCGCCTCGATCGCGATCAACGATCTGGTCGGGCACGGGCGGTCCGACGGCATGTGCATCGTCGACACCCGCACCGACTCGGTGATCGTGACCTACACGCCGACCGCGGCGCAGGCCGACCGGTTCACGCCGTTCGTGCTCCGCCCGGACCCGATCACGATGGATTCTACGATGGCGCCGATGGGTTGCGCCCCCGGCGATTTCAACGGCGACGGCGGCATGGACCTGCTCGTCTACTACTGGGGACGAACACCGATCATGTTCCTGCACAAGGCCGATGCCGCGGGCCAGGCACCGGCCTACACCCCCACCGAGGTGATCCCTTCGGGGACCACGCAGGGTCAGTACCACGGCGAACGCTGGAACACCAACGCCGTGTCGATCGCCGACTTCGACGGGGACGGCCATCCGGACATCGTGTTCGGGAACTACTTCCCGAACTCCGGTGTCCTCGACCCGAACGGACGCCCGGACGTCGTCATGAACGACTCGATGTCGAGCGCGAAGAACGCCGCGGGCGAGCGCGTATTCCGCTGGACCGGACTGGATCCCGCCGGGCAGCCGAAATACGTCGAGCAGAAGGAGGCAATCCCGATCGACGTCGCCACCGGCTGGACGCTCGCACTCGGCGCAGGCGACATGACCGCCGATCTGCTTCCCGAGCTCTATGTCGGCAACGATTTCGGCCACGATCATCTGCTGCTCAACCAATCGACGCCGGGCACTATCCGATTCAGCACGGCCACCGGCAACCGAACCTGGACCGACCCCAAATCCTTTGTACTCGGGAACGACTCGTTCAAGGGCATGGGCGTCGATTTCGCGGACATGTACAACCGCGGGAAATTCGACATGGTGGTCAGCAATATCACCACCGCGTGGGGCATCCAGGAAAGCAACTTCGTCTGGCGCAACGACGCGACCACGCCGGACGACATGCGCCGCGAACTCGCCTCCGGGCACGCGCCGTTCGCGCAGCAGGCCCAGCAACTCGGGCTCGCCTGGACCGGCTGGGGCTGGGACATGAAGGCCGCCGATCTGCGCAACTCCGGAACCCTGGACGTGCTCCAGACCGCCGGGTTCGTCCAGGGCGCCGGCGGCAGCAACCGCTGGCCCTGGCTGCAGGAGCTGGCCACCACCAACGACGTTGTGCTGCACGACCCTGGCATGTGGCCGCGGGTCGTCCCCGGCGACGACATCGCGGGCAGGCACCCGATGGCGCTGTACGCCAAGGGGAACGACGGCAAGTACGTCGACATCACCGAGCAGGTCGGCACCGACGCGCCGATACCGACGCGCGGAGTCGCCATCGGCGACACCACCGGCACCGGCCGGCTCGACTTCGCCGTCGCCCGCCAGTGGGGGCCGCCCGCGTTCTTCGCGAATCGTTCGCCGCACCTGGGCAATTCGCTGTCCTTGCGGCTGTGCCGGCCGGCCACGGGGACGGCCGCGCCGGGTGCCGCACAGCCGGCCTACAACGCGATCGTCACGGTACGCACCGCCGACGGCCGGACCATGCGCAGCCAACTCGACGGCGGCAGCGGACACAGCGGCAAACGCAGCTTCGACGTCCACTTCGGGCTCGGCGCCGCCACCACCCCGGTCTCCGCCGACCTCGAATGGCTGGACAACGCAGGCACTCCGCACCACCAGACACTCCAGCTGGCGCCTGGCTCGCACACGCTGATGCTGACCGAAACGGCCACCGAGATCGCCGAGGGGATCACGAAACCATGACTCTGCTCAATCGGAAACGAAATCTTCGCGAGCCGCGCCCCGCGACCAGGACCACGGTCGCGACCGCACCGCCCGCCACCAACGGCGCGACACCCGGCGACCGGAAGCCCGACACCCCACCGGTCAAGAAGGATGTGCGATATCTGGCCCTCCGGAATTTCGCCATCTCGCTCAGCGTGCTCAATATCATCGGCTACACCCTGCTCGGCTTCGAACAACCACCGCTGTGGCCGATTCTGGCGCTCTTGGCGTCGTACTCGATCGACCTGGTTTTCGAGTGGATCACCGCGTGGTCGCGCGGCACCGCGCCGCGATTCCTCGGTCGCGGAGCCCGCGGCGTGTACGAGTTCCTGCTGCCCGCGCACATCACCGCCCTGGCCGTGAATATGCTGCTCTACGCCAACAATCAATTCTGGCCGGTGCTTTTCGCCGTGGCGGCCGCGATCACCAGCAAGTACGTTTTCCAGGCCCCGTTCGCCGGGCGCATGCGCCATTTCATGAACCCGTCCAATTTCGGGATAACGATGGCGCTGCTGTTCTTCAGCACCTGGGTGAGCATCGCGCCGCCCTACGAGTTCGGCGAGAACATCAACACGATGTTCCGGATCGCGGTCCCGCTCGTCCTGCTCGTCGCGGGGTCGGTGATCAACGCGACCCTGGTCGGCCGGGTGCCGCTGATCGTCGGCTGGCTCGGCGGGTTCGTCATCCAGGCCCTGGTCCGGCACGCGCTGTTCGACGTCGCGCTGGTCGCCGCGCTCGGCACGATGACCGGCACCGCCTTCATCCTGTTCACCAATTACATGATCACCGACCCGGGCACCACACCGTTCCCGGCGCGCGTCCAATTCATGTTCGGCGCCTCGGTCGCGACCGTGTACGGGCTGATGATGGCCGTCGACATCGTGTACACCCTGTTCTTCGCGCTCACCCTGGTCTGCGCGATCCGGGGCAGCTATGCCTGGCTTTCCACCTGGACCAAGGCCGCCAGACAGCGGGCCGCCGAACGCCGGGACACCGACCCGGTGTCCGTCCTGTCCCCCGGCCCCACCGCTCAGCGAGCTTGACCGATGGTTCGGCTAGCGATCGTAGGCATGGCGTGCCGTTTTCCCGATGCCGCGAATCCGGCCCAGCTCTGGGACAACGTCCTGGCCCGGCGGCGCGCCTTCCGGCCGGTCCCACCCGCCCGGTTGAACGCGGCCGACTACTACGCGAGTGATCCCGCCGCGGCGGACCGCCACTACGCGACGCATTCGGCGGTCATCGAGGGCTGGACCTTCGATCGGGCCCGGCATCGCGTGGCCGCGGGCACCTTTCGGTCCACCGACATCGTGCACTGGCTCGCCCTGGACACCGCCGCGGCGGCGCTCGACGACGCGGGCTTCCCCGCGGGGGAAGGCTTGGACCGCAAACGCACCGGCGTCATCCTCGGCAATACGCTCACCGGCGACATGACCCGCGCCTCGGGCATGCGGCTGCGCTGGCCTTATGTGCGCCGCACCCTGGCTGCCGCGCTGCGCCGCAACGGCAGGCCCGCGGCGGAGATCGCCGCCTTCCTCGACGAGTACGAGGCGGACTACAAGGCGCCGTTCCCGGCGATCACCGAGGACACCCTGGCCGGCGGCCTGGCGAACACGATCGCCGGGCGGATCTGCAACCACTTCGATTTCGGCGGTGGCGGTTTCATCGTCGACGGCGCGTGCTCGTCCTCGCTGTTGTCCATCACGCAGGCCGGCGACGCCATGCTCGCGGGTCATCTCGACGCCGCGATCGTCGGTGGCGTGGATCTGTCCATCGACCCGTTCGAACTGGTCGGCTTCGCGAAGACCGGCGCCCTGTCGACCTCGGAAATGCGCGTGTACGACGAGCGGTCGAACGGATTCTGGCCGGGTGAGGGCTGCGGGATCCTGGTGTTGCAGCGCGAGGAGGACGCGCTCGCCCGGGGCGCGCGGATCTACGCGACCATCGCCGGGTGGGGTGTCTCCTCGGACGGTCGCGGCGGTATCACCCGGCCCGAACCCAGCGGCCACCTGCGGGCCATCGAACGCGCGTACCGGATGGCGGGATTCGGGACGGACACCGTCGACTATCTCGAAGGCCACGGCGCGGGCACCACGGTCGGTGACCGAACCGAGCTCGAGGTGTTCAACACCGCCGTCGCCGCGCGGAGTGCGGACCGGCCGCCGGTGGCGGTCGGATCGATCAAGGGCAATATCGGTCATACGAAGGCGGCGGCGGGGATCGCGGCGCTGATCAAGACCGCGCTCGCCGTGCACCACGGAACCATTCCGCCGATCACCGGAACCGACCGGGCCCATCCGGTGCTCGCCGACGTCGGAAATCGACTCCGCCTTCCCGACCGGGCACTCGAATGGCCGGGCCCGGACGGCCCCCACCGGTCCGCGAAGGCCGGTTATCCCCGGCGGGCGGGTGTCTCGTCGCTGGGCTTCGGCGGCATCAACGCCCATGTCGTGCTGGAGAGCCGACTGCCGCCGCGCCCGCTGTCGCGCACCGCCGGTACCCGGCTGGCCCGTAGTGCTCAGGACGCGGAACTGTTCGTGCTGTCCGCGGCGACGCCGGTTGAACTGGAAACGCGGCTGCGCACGGTGGCCGCGCTCGCCGCCCGATGTTCGTTCGCCGAACTCGGCGATCTCGCCACCGAGCTGATCCGGATCGACGCCCGGCTGCCGATCAAGGCGGCGGTGGTCGCCGCCGACCAGCGCCAGGCCGCCGACCGGCTGACCGAACTGGCCGACCTGCTGGCCACCGGTGAACGGCACTGGTTCGCGCCGGGCAGCGGCCAATTCCTCGGTGCGGGAATCGGATCCGCGCCACGCATCGGCCTCCTGTTCCCCGGGCAGGGCGCGCCGGGGCAGGGCGACGGCGGCGCGCCCGCTCGCCGCTTCGCCGTCGTCGCCGATCTGTACCAGCAGGTCGGCGTGCGCGCCGGCGGTCAGGCGACCGAGGAGGCGCAGCCGCGCATCGTGACGGCCTCGCTCGCCGGCCTGCGCGTGCTCGATTCGGTCGGCATGAACGTCGTCGGCTGCGTGGGGCACAGCCTGGGGGAACTGACCGCGCTCTACTGGGCGGGGGTGTTCGACGAGACCGAGCTCGTGCGCACCGCGGCGGTCCGCGGCGCGGCCATGCACAACGCCGCCGTGGACGAGCCGGGCAGCATGGCGACGATCTTCGCGGCCGCCGATCAGGTCGCGACCCTGCTGAACGGCAGCCCGGTGGTGGTCGCCGGATACAACGGCCCGGGACACACGGTGGTCGCGGGCCCGGCCAACGCGGTCGACGTGGTGCTGGTGAGTGCGCGCGCGGCCGGAATGCGCTGCCGGACACTACCGGTCTCGCATGCGTTCCATTCGCCGTTGGTCGCGCCGGCCGCCCACGCCTTCCGCCGCTACCTCGACGAGATCGACCTCGGCCGGGTCAAACGGCCCGGCGTGTTCTCGACGGTCACCGCGGGCCCGCTGGAACCCGGCTGCGCCGTCGCCGATCTGCTCGAGCGTCAGGTGCACGCACCGGTCCGGTTCGCCGACGCGCTGTCGCAGCTCGCGGAGACCTGCGATCTGCTGGTCGAGGTCGGTCCCGGTGCGACGCTGTCGGCGCTGGCCGCCGACGTCTGCCCCGGTGTTCCGGCGGTCGCGATGGAAACCGACGGCAACTCCGTCGGCGGGATCCTGCGCACCCTCGCCGCCTGCTATGTGCTCGGCGCCCGCCCCGACCTGGAGGGGTTCGCCGCCGAGCGCTTCACTCGGACCATCCCGCTCGACAAGCAGTTCGTTTTCCTCGAAAGTCCTTGCGAGCAAGCGCCGAACGACTCGTTCCTCCCCCAGGCGCAGTCCAACGGACACGGGGTGATCCAGCCGGATATCGCCGATCGACCCAGCGGGGCCCGGCCCGACGAGACCTCGTCGCTGCCGACGCTGCGCCGACTGATCGCCGAGCGCGTCGAACTCCCGCTCGACGAGATCACCCCGGAGATCTGCCCGCTCGACGACCTGCACCTGAGCAGCATCACCATCACCCAATTGGTCGCGGACGCGGTCAAGCTGCTGGGTGCCGAGACACTGGAACCGACCACCAATGTGGCCACCGCGACGATCGCGCAGCTCGCCGAGGCGATCGACGACCTGGCGAAGACCGCGCACGGTGCACCGGCGCGGCAGGCCGACGACCTGACCGGGGTCGATATCTGGGTGCGGCCGTTCACCGTCGAGCTGGTCGCCGCGGCGGCGCCGCCGGTCACCGACCGCGGCGACGACGCGCCGGGCACCTGGCGGGTATTCGCACCGCCGGACGATCGGTTCGCCGCGGTCCTCCGATCCGAGCTCGACACCGCCCGCCTCGGCGACGGTGTGCTCCTGCGGCTGGGCGCGGCCACCGGCGAACCGGCCGAAATCGCCATCGACCGTATGCTTTCCGCGGCCCGGGCGGCGATCGACACCGGGTCCCGCCTGGTCGTGATCGACGACGGCCGGGACGCCGCCGCGCTGGCCAAGACGGTGCACCTGGAGGCCCCCGCCGTCCGGACCACCGTCATTCATCCGGCGCCCGGCCTGGCACCCGAGCAGGCCGCGCGGCTGGCCTGCGCCGATATCGCCGCCACCACGACCTTCCGGGAAGTCCACTACGACGGGGAGGGCAACCGGACCGAACCGGTACTTCGCGAGCTCACGCCGGGCGCCGCCGATCTGCCGCTCGGCGCGCGCGACGTGGTCGCGGTCACCGGCGGGGTTCGGGGCATCACCGCCGAATGCGCTGTCGCGCTGGCCGAGCAGACCGGATGCGTGCTCGCGATCATCGCGCGCAGCCAAGCCGACGATCCCGAGATCGCCGCCAACCTGGCCCGGCTCCGCGAATCCGGTGTCACCGCACACTATTACGCCGCCGACGTGACCGACCGAGGCCAGATCGCCGACACGATGGCCACGATTCGGCGCGAACTCGGCGCGGTCACCGGCATCCTGCACGGCGCCGGAATCAACACCCCCGCGGCGATCGGATCGTTGACCGGTGACCACGTGGCGCGAACCGTCGCGCCCAAGGTCGACGGCCTGCACCACCTGCTCGGATCGGTCGAGCAGGCCGAGCTTCGGCTGGTCGTCGGCTTCGGCAGCATCATCGGCCGGGCCGGCCTGCGCGGCGAGGGGCACTACGCGATCGCCAACGACTGGTTGCGCTCCGCCATCGATGCCCTCGCCGAGGAGCTGCCGGACTGCCGGTGCCTCACCATCGAATGGTCGGTCTGGGCCGGAACCGGGATGGGCGAACGGCTCGGCGTGCTGGATTCCCTTGTCCGCGAAGGCATCGAGCCGATTCCGACCGACCTGGGCGTCGACCTCATGCTGGATCTGCTGCGCACCCCCGCCTGCCCGTCCAGTGTGGTGGTGATCGGCAGAACCGGCGGGCTGCCGACGATCCGCTTCGATGACACCGAGCTGCCGCTGCTGCGGTTCCTGGAGCGCCCGCGGCTGCACGTCCCCTGGATCGAGCTGCTCGCCGACGCCGACCTCTCGGTGGCCACCGACCCCTATCTCGCCGATCATCAATTCACCCGCGACGCACTGTTCCCCGCGGTGCTGGGCATGGAGGCGATGGCGCAGGCCGCCACCGCGCTGTTCGGCGAGCAACGCCCGGTGCAGTTGCACGATCTCGAATTCCTCCGGCCGATCGTCGCGGCACCGGACCGGGTGACGACGATCCGGGTCGCCGCGCTGCGCTCGGGCGACACCGTCCGGGTGGCGATCAGGTCGGATACCACCGCGTTTCAGCTCGACCATTTCCGCGGCGTCTGCCGGCACGCACGCCAGCCCGACGACGTGGCCGCGGTCGGCGCGATTCCCGCCGTCCCGGCGCCGGCGACCGAACCGTTGGAGCGGCTGGCCGAATTCGCGCACACCGCCGAGACCGCGCCGGCCGGGCTCGGCATGGCGATCGACACCGACTTCTACGACCGAATCATGTTCCACGGAAAGATGTTCCGGTCGGTCGAGGACTATCGGCAGCTGTCCGCCCGGCAATGCGTGGCGCGGATCAGCGTCCGCGAGCAGCGCTGGTTCTCGCCGATGTTGCCGAAATCGCTGGTGCTGGACGACCCGGCGGCCAGGGACGCGTTCATGCACGCCATCCAGGTCTGCGTGCCGGACGCGACGCTGCTGCCGGCGAAGGTGGCCCGCGTGCTGTCGCTGCCGATAGCCCCCGACGTCCGGACCGTCGTCCTGGCCGCGCGCGAACGGTCGCACGAGCAGTCGACGTATATCTACGACGTCCTCGTGCGCGACGAGCGCGGCGCGGTCGTCGCGATCTGGGAGGGGCTCGAACTCGTCGCGGTCGCACCGATCGCGGCGGAGTCCGGGTGGATCCCCGAGTTGCTCGGTCCACACCTGCAGCGGCGTCTCGATACCCGGCTGACCTCGCCGGTGCAGTTGGCGATCGTGCGCGACCAGCCGCCGGTTCCGGTCCTCGACGACCCCCGTATCTCGCTGCGTCGCAACGCAACCCGACGCGCACTGGCCGCCGCCCTCGGACGCACGGTTGTCCTCCGGTATCGCCCCGACGGGCGGCCGGAGATACCGGACGGACACGCGAGCTTCGCGCACGGCGCCGGGGTCACCGTCGCCGTGGTGGCCGCGTGCCCGGTGGGCTGCGATCTCGAACCGGTCCAGGCGCGCACGCAGGCGCAATGGGCCGGGCTGCTCGGCAATTCGGGGGTCGCGCTGGCGGAGCTGTGCGGCCGGGCGGCAGGCGAGTCGTTCGACACCGCCGCGACCCGGGTATGGAGCGCGCGCGAGGCGGTGACCAAGCTCGGCGTCACGGTCACCAGGCCGCGACTGACCCTGGACCACCGGGCCGCGGCCGACGGCTGGCTGGCGCTGCGGCACGGCACCGACGTCGTCTGGTCCCTCAGCACCACCCTGGCGTTACCGGCACCCCTGCCGGTGGTGTTCTCGGTCACCGAGAAAGGTTGATACGTGCGTTATTACGAGATCTCCCACATCGTCGGCTTCGAGGAAACCAACCTGGTCGGCAACGTCTATTTCGTGCACTACTTTCGCTGGCAGGGGCGCTGCCGGGAAATGTTCCTGATGGAGCACGCGCCGGACGTGCTCGACGAGATCCACCGGGACCTCAAGCTTTTCACGATCAAATGCGAGTGTGAGTACTTCGCCGAACTGACCGCGTTCCAGCGGCTCACCATCCGGATGACCCTGGTCGACCTCACCCAGACGCAGATCGAGTTCGAATTCGCCTACCTCGAGGTCGACGACCGGACCGGGGGCGAGCACCTGGTGGCCCGCGGTCGTCAGCGAGTCGCCTGCATGCGCGCCAACGGAACTCGGGTGGAGCCGACCCGGGTGCCCGAGAGCCTGCGGCGCGCGCTCGAGCCGTACGCCGAACCCGGCCACCGGGGAACCGACCGGCGCGTCCTGGCCGGCCGCCGGGCCGACTGAATCATGGACGATCGGCCGACCGGGTCAGGAGACGTCGGCGTGGGCCTCGGACCCGGCCTGCGCCGTCGAGGTGAGCTCGAGGTCGAGCAGCCTGAGGCAGCGATTCAACGAGGTCGAATCCCCGCTGACGGTCAGGCTTCCGGACAGCATCGCGTCGAGGATGCCCAGTTGCTCGGTGCCGATCCGGATGAACGTCTCCGGGTCGGCGGTGACCACGAGTACCGGTTCGTCCGGTGTGGGTCCGTCGACGACGCGCGCGGTGCGGTCCTCGCACAGCACGTGGAACACCTCGTCGCCGATCCGGAACTCGTAGGACTCGTCGACCTCGGGCTGCGGCCCTACGCTGATCATCGCCTCCAACGCCAATCGGCCCCACTCGGAACGGACGAGCCCGTCCTGCTCGTAGGAGGAGATGTGCGACAGGCCCCATGACGCCAACCCGATGATCACCGGTCTGAGCGCCTCACCGCTGGCGGTCAGCCGATATTGAACACCGCGGCCGTCACCGGGTACGGGCTCACGCTGGATCACCCCGTGTTCGGTGAGCATCTGCAACCGGGCCGCGAGCAGGTTCGGTCCGATCCCCACCAGCGTCTCTTCGAGCAGCTGGTTGTATCGCTTCGGGCCGGTCGTGAGATCGCGGATGATCAGCAGGGTCCAGCGCTCGCCGACGAGGTCGAGCGCGGCCGCGACCGCACACAGTTGCGCGTAGCGCTTCGTTCCCATGTGAGTACCTCGAGTGTCGGATCACTACAACTTCCTAGTGACACTGATACTACGTTACATGTTTCCCTTCGGTTGCTGCGGCCACCTACCCGTCGGTCAGTACCGTCTGAGCTAACGGTGTTTCAATGCTGAACCATGGCCGGTCACGCGCCGTTCCGCGGAACTGATGCCATCCGGAAATAACACGTCGACGCTGGGACGGAAGGCGAATCGCCGGCGCGACCGAAGGCGGCCGGAGCCGCGGCGCCAGCAACGGAGATGCCCGCCGACCGGCGCCCGGCAGTCCGCAGCACATCTCGGCCGTAATAATATCTTAATGTATAGCAATATTGACGACGCGCCACTGCGGGTCGGACCGGGCGCTCACGTCCCGACGGCCGCGCTCAGCAGTTTGTGCGCGGACTCGAGGTGCGCGGGCGTGGTGCCGCAGCATCCGCCGATGATGTCCAAGCCGTAGTCGGCGCACCACCGCGCGGCCAGTTCCGCGAACTCGTCCGGGGTCAACGCCGGAGCCAGGGCGCGATCCACATGTTCGTGGGCCGGCAGTCCGGTCCGGTCCTCGATGTTCGGATAGGCCCCGATCAACCCCGCCCGGCCGCGGCACACCACCCGCAGCGCCACCTCGGTGGCCTGCGGGGAGGTGCAGTTGATCAGAACGGCCTCGGCCCCGTCGCGTTGCACCGCGTGAACCGCACCGGTCAGCGGCTCCCCGGACAGCAGGGTCGCGTCCTCCGCGCAGGCGAACGACACCCACGCCCGCCCGCCCGCGGACAACACCTCCCGCAGCGCGATCCTGGCCTCGCGAATGGTGTTCATCGTCTCGATCAGGAACAGGTCCACCCCGGCCCGCGAGAGCTCGCGCACCAGCCAGCCGTGCTCGGCGCGCAGTTCCTCGTCGGACGGCACCAGATCCGGCCGATAGCAGTCCTCGACCGGTCCGATCGAGCCGGCGATCTGGGCGTCGAGCACGCCGGCTTGTTTCCGGGCGGCGCCGGCCACCCCCACGGCGGCGTGCACCACCCAGGCCCAGCCCGCCTCGTCGAGCTTGGTCTGCCGCAGGGCGCGCAGGTTGGCCCGGAAGGTGTTCGCCGTGATCACCTGCGCGCCGGCGGCGAGATAGGCCTCGTGCACCGACTGGAGCACGCCCCGCTTCGCGTCGGTGAGCACGGCCCCGGAGGTCCACCACGGCGGGCGCACCGGCAACCCCGCGCGTTGCAGCTCGGTCGCGATGCCGCCGTCGAGCAGCCGGACTCCTTGGATATCAAGGGAATTCGTCATCAGTCACCTTCCAGCGCAGTGGTCAGATCCTCGACCAGATCGGCCGGATCCTCGATCCCGACCGAGAGCCGAATCAGGTCGTCGGTGATTCCGGCCGCGTGCCGGATGGCACGCGGTATCGGCCGATGCGTCATCAACGCGGGGCACTCGATCAGCGAGCGCACGCCGCCGAGGCTCACCGCGCAGGCGAACAGCCGAGTTCTCGCCATCAGCTTCTCCGGGTCGCCGCGGTAGCGGAAGCCGATGATCGAGCCGGGACCCGACATCTGCCGGCCGGCCAGGCGATACTGGGGATGCTGCGGCAGACCCGGATAGCGCACCTCGAGCACGGCGGGCAGAGCGCACAGTTCCTCGGCGATCGCGCGGGCGGTGGCGGTCTGGCGGGCGACCCGCAGGGACAGCGTCTTGACTCCGCGATGCACCAGATAGCAGTCCAGGCCGCCGGGTACACCGCCGGTCACCGTCCGATGTTCGACGAACCCGGCGTGCAACTCCGCGTCGTCGCACACCAGCGCGCCACCGAGCACATCGGCGTGGCCGGCGATGAATTTCGTTGTGCTGTAGAGGCTTACATCCGCACCAAGCGCCAGCGGACGCTGCAGGGCCGGGCTGGCGAAGGTGTTGTCGACCACCACCGTCGCGCCCCTGGCATGGGCCAGCCTGCCGATCTCGGCCACATCCGCGATCTTCAGCAACGGGTTGCTCGGCGTTTCCACCCACACCATCGCGGCGTCGCTCGCCAGCGCGCGCCGCACTTCGGCCGGATCGCTCAGATCCGCGTAGTCGACCCGGATGCCGAATCGGCTCAACGCGGCGAACAACGCGTAGGTACCGCCGTACACGTCATCGGAGGACACCACCCGCTGCCCGGCCGCCAGGCGGGACAGCGCCGTGGTCGCGGCGGCCTGCCCCGAGGAGAAGACCGCGCAGAATCGCGCGTCCTCCAGCGCGGCCAGGCATTCTTCCAATGCCTGCCTGGTCGGATTCTCCCCGCGAGAATAGAACAGCCGCAACGGTTCCTGCGCGAAACGGTCATAGGTGGTGGCGACATGGATCGGCGGCACGAGGTCGCCGGTGCCCGGCGCGGACTGCTGCCCGCTGTGCACGAGCCTGGTGTCGAAGCGCATGCCGGTCAGCCGATCGGCGCGACGGCCCGCAGCAGCAAGGCCTTGCTCGGCAGGGCGACGGTGCCCTCGGGTGTGCGGTAGGGCTCGACGGCCTCGCCGACGGCGGCCCAGGTCTCCGGATCGTCGGCGCTGCCGAACCGCTCCCGCAGCATGGTCCTCAGGCCCGGCGGAATGACCACCTTGTTGAATTCGATGAAACGCTGCGGGGATTCGAGCACGAACGGTACTCGGAACTCACTCACCTCGACATCGCCGAAACCGGCCTTGACCAGTTCGGCGCCCACCGCCTCCTGGTCGCCCATGCTGAACGGCCCCGGTGCCCCCGGTGGCGCGGGTGGCAGTTCGAGCCGTCGGGCGATCACCTGGAAGCCGAGCGACATCATGGGCGCTTCCGATCCCGGAGCCGCCCATACGGCGGCGGCGAGCAGGCCGCCGGGCACCAGCACCCGCGCCAGTGCCCGGAACGTCTCGACCCGGTCGACCGCGAACATCAAGCCCCAGCGGCTGAGCACGACGTCGAACGACGCGGCCGGAAAGTTCAGCGATTCGACGTCGCCGACCACGAATTCGACATTGCCGACGCCGCGTCCCCGGTCGCGGGCCCGGCCGATCATCTCCGGCGCGAGGTCGATCCCGGTGACCGCACCGGACGCGCCGACGACCGCCGCGGCGGACAGCGCGGGTTCGCCGGTGCCGGTGCCGATGTCGAGCACCCGCTGGCCCGGCCGCACGCCGGCGAGGTCGAGCAGCGCGGCGGTGACCGGTGCGCCACCGGTTTCGAAGTCGGCCGAGCAGGACATCCAGCCGGCGCTGATCGCGTTCCAGTTGGCTCGTTGCGTGTGCTTGAAGCGCACCGGATCGAATTCGGTTGTCATGGCGCCGGTCCCGTCAGTGCTGGTTCTCGGTGGACGGCTCGGTCGCCAGAAAACGTTCGGTGGGATGCTCGTGCGTCCAGAATCCGGGCCGCACGGTGGTGAGCGCCTGCCGGACGACCTCGATTTCGGCTTCGGTGTTGTATACCGCGAACGACAGGCGGACGGTGCCGACCTCGCCGAAGCTGTCGATGAACAGGTTGGCGCAGTGCACCCCGCTGCGCACCGCCACCCCGTGCCGATCCAGGTGACCGCCGACGTCGTAGGGGTGGATGCCGTCGACGACGAACGAAACGATCCCGCTCGGCCGGGCGGCCGGGTCGCCGATGATCCGCACCCGCGAAATGCCTTGCAGGGCTTCGACAGTGGCCTCGATCAGCAGGTCGTCGTGGCGCTGGACGGCGTCCCAGCCGAGCTCATGGACATAGTCGAACGCCGCGGCCAGCCCGATGGCGCCCGCAATGTGCGGCGTGCCCGCTTCGAGCCGGGCAGGCACCGGAACGTAGGCGACCGGCTCGGCCAGGGTCACGCCTTTCACGGTGCCGCCGCCCACCTGGTACGGCTCCAGCGCGGACAGCAGCTCCCGCTTGCCGTACAGCACGCCGATGCCCATCGGGCCGTAGATCTTGTGCCCGGAGAAGCAGTAGAAGTCGGCGTCGAGGTCGCGCACGTCCACCGGCCCGTGCGGCACCGCCTGTGCGCCGTCGACGAGCACCGGTATGCCGTGCCGATGCACCGCGGCGATCATGTCCCGGACCGGGTTGACCGTGCCGAGCACGTTGGACACCTGCGCGACGGCGGCGAGCCGGACCCGCGGCCCGAGCGCCGCGGCGAACCGGTCGAGCGCGACTCGCCCGCCGGCGCCGACCGGAACGATCACGAGCTCCGCGCCCGTGCGCTCACACAGCCTTCGCCACGGCAGCAGGTTGGAGTTGTGCTCCATGCCGGTGACGACGACCTGGTCGCCCGCGGTCACCACCGACCGGCCGAAGGTATCGGCGAGCAGGTTGACCGCCGCGGTCGTGCCGGGCGTGAACACCACCTCGTCGGCGTGCTCGGCGTTGAGCGCGCGCCGGATGGTTTCGCGGGCCGCCTCGTAGGCATCGGTCGCGGCCATGCTGAGCTGGTAGTAGCCCCGGCCGATATTGCTGTTCAGGCCGGAGTAGTAGTTCACCAGCGCGTCCAGCACCGCACGCGGTTTCTGCGCGGTCGCCGCATTGTCCAGGTAGACCAACGGATTCGGGCCGAAGCGGCGCTCCAGGATCGGAAAGTCCGGGCGCACGGACTCCCCCAGAATCGAAGGGCTGATCTTCCCATTACTCACCAGATCAGTCATCAGATAACCATATCTAAATGAAGTTAGTTTGCCTAGGGTTGAACAGGTTCCGGAACTCGGTCAGATAGCGCGCGGGGAACTCGAACACCTTCTGCGGCGGATACCGGCGCTCGCCCGCGCGCGGGCCGAAGAAGAACCAGCAGATCTGCGCGATCTGCTCGGTGAACAGCACCGGATGCACGTCTGCGGAGTACATCCCCATATGACAGAAGGCGGCCCCGAACTCGCCGCGAGCGGAGAACCCGCGCCCGGACATCACATGCCCGAACACGTCGTGCACCGCCCGGAACACGTCGTTGTGACTGAACTCCACGCCCTCGACCACAATGCCGGACGGTTGCCGCATCGGATGGAAAGCCGCGGCCGGTTCCGGGCCGTGCCCGGAGCTGGTCAGATAAACGTACAGCTCACCGGTGGCCCGGACGGACGCACGCAGCTCGGCCGAAGTCCGGTAGGGCTGTCCAGCGGCCAACCAGGGCCGCACCCTGATCCCGGCATCGGCAACCAGCCGGTACTGCTGGACGTTCTCCCGCTTGAACCGGTCGTAGCGCCGGGCAAGGGAGGTGGCATAGGCCAATCGCGGCGCCTGCTCGAAGTACGCGGCCACCCGGCGGCAATAGTCCTCGTCCCAGTCGAGGGTGAAGCCGGCCGGCGCGGCGATCCGATGCCCGCCCGAGGGCCAGTGGCGATCGACGTAGGTCTGCGCAAGATCGGCCAGCTCGGCTTCCATCAACATCACCCCTAGTTCACAATATATTCTTGAAGCGAGATTGTCGCCAGGCCAGGGAGACCGAGATGACCCACCGTGAATCCGCGCCCGTCGCCAGGACGCTGCCCGCACCCACCGCCTATCTGTGCGGTCTCACCTGGGACGGCTCGATGCTGTGGCACTCCGATCAGGACGCGCGAACGATCTTCGCCATCGACCCGTCCGACGGCACGGTCGCGCGGTCCTGGGCCTGTGCCCGCGTGCGCGCGGACCTCGCCTACGACGGCACCCGGCTGCTCCAGGTCGGCGGGCACCCGAAACGGCTCGTGCTCGTCGACCCGGCGACCGGGGAAGCCGCCGGGGAGAAGGAGGTGCTCCCGCGCAGCGGTCGGCTGACCGGGATCGAGTTCGGTCCGGAGGGGCTGTGGATGTGCCTGCGCGCGCCGACCGTCGTCCAGCTGCGGAACTACGCGACCATGGAGATCGAACGCGAGTACCCGGCGGGCGGCGAATCCCCTTCCGGCCTGACCTATGCCGACGGCCTGGTGCTGCACGGCGATTACGGCGATGCGATGGTGCGGGCGCTCGACGCGCGCACCGGCGAGCAGGTCGGCGCGGTCCGCGTACCCGGCCGTCCGACCGGAATGACCTGGGACGGAAGCCATCTCTGGTATTGCGACTTCCCCGCCCGCGCACTGCGCGCCGTCGAACTCGACGCCGTGCTGGTCAATCGAGGGTAGAACGGCCGCCGTCGGTGCCGAACAGGCCGCGCATGAGCTGCGGCTTGGCCGCCTCCTGAAAATCCATGTCCGGGTCCAGTTCCCGGATGGTCCCCTCGATCACCAGCAGCGACAACAGCGGGAAGATCAGCTCGGACGCGGCGTTGATGCCGAAGCGGCGCTGCAGGTCGAACATCTCCATGGCGAACGCGATCAGGCTGAACTCGCTGGCGGGCTGGCCGTGGCTGCGTTCGACGAGATCGGCCATCCGCACCGTGAAACCCGCGAGATCGGCGTCCGCGGCGATCTCGGCCGCACTCTGGATCACGATCTCGGCGGCATGCTGCCCGCGGCCGATCGCCATGTTCATGAAGAACTCGGCGAACAGGCGGCGCAGCCGGTCGGTCAACTGGACGCTGAAGCCGGCGTCCAGCACCACGACCTGGGCGCTGCGGGTGAAGTAGAGATTGCCGGGATGCATGTCGCAGTGCACGAATCCGTCGACGAACAGCATCTGATACATCGCGGCCATGCCGGACGCCGCGAAGCGCCTGCGCGCGGCCGGGGAACAGTGCTCGGCCGTGTCCACCGCCAGGTCCGGGATGAACTCCATCACGATGCAGCGGGGACGGCAGGCCTCGGGATAGACCTTCGGCACCCAGACCCGCGGCACCTCGGAGAGGTTCTTGCGCAACCGCCGCAGATTGTCGGCCTCGCGTTCGAAGTCGAGCTGCCCGAGGATGGCGCCGGCCATGTTCGCGACGACCTCCTCGACCGGAACGCCGCGGAAAACCGGTAGTCGCGCAACGAATGCCGCGCCGCCCCGGATCAGCGCGAGATCCTCGGACATGACCTGCTCGATGCCGGGCCTGCGCAGTTTGACCGCCACCTCCTGGCCCGAGCGCAGCCGCGCCCGGTACACCGAGGCCACGCTGCCGGACGCGACCGGACGCGCGTCGAGCGAGGCGAAAACGTCGTCCGCGTCGGCGCCGTAGGCCTCGGCCAGGGCGATCGCGGTGTGCGCCGCGTCCAGCGGCGCGACGGAATCCTGCAGCAGCGACAGTTCGTCGCACAGCGCGGGCGGCAGCAGGTCGCGGCGGGTGCCGAGCACCTGTCCGGCCTTGACGAAGGTCGGCCCGAGCACCATCAACAGCGCGACCAGTCGTCGGTAGACATGCTGCCGGCCGGCCGCGGGACCGTAGCGCAACCGGCGGATCACCCCGCCCGGAATCGCCGGAACGCCTACCGCGACAACGGTGCCGGCGACGCGCGCCGCCCGCAGCATGAGCGCGAATCGTGCTGGCATGGCCTCAACTCCCTATTCTCTGCTGTCGATCGAACCGATGCACCGCCTCCGCGAGTTCGCGCCGGATCTCCCTGGCCACCGGCGCCGGGCAGAATGCCGCGTCGATCCCCACGGCCACCAGGTCCACCAGCGCGGCGACCGAGATGCCGAGCCGGTCGTGGCACAGCTGATATTCGCGATTCAGCGAGGTGCCGAACATCCCCGGATCATCGGCGCCGAGCGTGACCGGGACCCCGGCGGCGAGCAAGGCGGGCAGCGGGTGCTTGGCGAGCGTGCGCACCGCGCCGGTGCGCAGGTTCGACGACGGGCACACCTCGAGCGTGATGTTCCGGTCCGCCAGGTAGGCCAGCAGCCCGCGGTCGGCCACCGCGCGGATCCCGTGCCCGATCCGTTCCGCGCCCAGATCCCGGATGGCCGACCAGATCTCACCGGCGTCGGAGGTCTCCCCCGCATGCGGAACGGCGTGCAGCCCATGGGCCCGCGCCTGCTCGAACGCGGCGCGGAACAGCCGGCGCGGCGCACCGCGTTCCGGGCCGCCCAGCCCGAACCCGACCGTTCCGGCGGGCTGGTGGCGCAGAATCCAGTCCAGCGTGGCGAAGGCGCCGGCGACGCCGTCGTCCGCCGACACGTCGAATATCCAATTCAGGTGGATGCCATGGCATTCCGCGACCAGGCGGCGACCGATGGACAACGCCTCGGCGAGCTCGGCGGCCGCGATGCCCATCCGCAGATGCGACAGCGGGGTAACCGTCACCTCGGCATATCGCACGTTGTCCGCGGCGAGCTGGTCGCCGAGGCCGGTCACCAGCCGTACCAGCGCGGGACCGCCGGTGACCAACTTGTTGACCGCGGTGTACACCTCGATGAAATGCGCGAAATCGGTGAATCGGTAATACCGGCGCAATTCGGCCGGGTCGGTGGGCACCCCGGCCTCCGGCCGCGATCCGGCCAATTCGGCTACCGTGTCCACCGCCGCCGAACCCAGCAGGTGCACATGCAATTCCACCTTCGGCAGCGCCGCGAGGAATGCCGCCACCGACCGCCCGTTGCCGTTCATCGGGGCCCACCCGCGCTAGCGGCCGGCTCCGTCGTGCACGGGCGTGACCATCCGAAACCCCCTGGCTGGCAGCGGCATACGAGATCTGGCGGTGCGCCGCCGGGCCGGCTCGGCGCCGGCGGACTGTCCGCAATATCCACCATAGCTTTCTTAAGCCAACTAGGTAAGAGGAACGCTCGGCAGGGCAAGCGCGCAGCCACCCGGGTCGGCATTCAAACCCCAGATGCCGGGATCCAACAGCCCAGGACGACCGGAACCGTAAAACACGCAGACCCTCAAAAGAGGAGAAAACTTATGTAACATATAGCTAGTCGAACGTCGAGGAAGCGCGGAGGCGATGTCCGGCCGATGGCAGGACGACCGACCGGGCCGACCGGCGACGCAGGCGCGCGGCCCATCCGGCCGGGCCGCATCGTGGAAGGGGTTCCCATGAATGGTGCTGTCGATCCCGTCCCGCCGCACCCGGCGGCGACGATGACCGCGGAGTCCCCGTCGAGCCTGCGCACCGCGGACTGGTCCGAGATCCACGGGTTGTTCGCGCTGGAGCCCGGCGCTATCCATCTCAATACCGGCACCGTCGGCGCGATGCCGTACGCCGTGCTCGACACCGTGGACCGGGTGACCAGGCAGTGGGCCGGCGGTCTCGGCGACGTCTATCCGCCGGGGATGTACCCGGACCATCGGGCCGCCATCGCCAAGGCGTACGGGGTCGATCAGGACGAGATGGTGATCACCCACAATGCGACCGAGGGCGTCGCGCGGGTGATCCACGGCCTCGATCTGCGCGCCGGCGACGAGGTCGTCACCACCACGCACGAATGCTATTCCGTGCTCTCGAATTTCAACCTGCTGCGCAACCGCTTCGGCATCGAGCTCACCACGATCACCCTCCCCACCGGATACGACGTGCGCGCCGAGCAGATCATCGAACTGTTCGAGGCGGCGATCACCCCGCGCACGAAAGTGCTTGCCTTCGCGGGGATCACGCTGTTCACCGGCACCAAGCTCCCGATGCGCGCGCTGTGTGAGCTCGCGCATCGGCACGGCCTGATCACGGTCATCGACGGCGCGCTGTTGCCCGGCATGCTCGATCTCGACATGCGGGCGATCGGCGCGGATTTCATCTCCTGCTCCGGATCCAAGTTCCAGTGCGGCCCGCTGGGTACCGGATTGCTGTACGTGCGCAACAAGATTCATCCGGAGCACAATCCGCTGCCGTTGCCCAAGTTCTGGCCGACCATCTCCACCTGGTACCCGATGAAGGGCAGCCCGCCGCCGCGGACCACGACCTCGATCGCGAGCGACAACATCGGCGACTACCTGCAGAGCGCGGGCAGCGCCAGCATCGCCCGCGGCGCCGCACTCGCGACGGCCTGCGCGCTGTGGGACGAGATCGGCCGGGATCGGATCGAACGCAGGATCATGCTGCTCGCGGAGTACGCGCGCTACCGCATCGCCGAACGTTTCGGCCGGGAGGCGATGTACTCGCCCGGCGCGGACCGCGTGCTGAAGTCGCCGCTGATCGCCTTTCACCCGTTCCGCAGGCCCGAAGACGCGTGGAATGTGAAGAAGATTCACGAGTTCACCATGCGGTTGCAGCGCGAGCACCGGCTCTTCACCAGGTGGACCGAGTTCGATGTGGCCGGATCGCCGCATCAGCACTACGCGTCGCGGATCACGACCCACATCTTCAACGACTTCGACGAGATCGATAAGGCCGTCGACATCATGGGCGCCCTCGCCGCGGAGATGTCATGACCGATCCGACGATCCTGCGCCTGTACGGCCCGGGCCCGCTCGACCAGCTGGATCCGGTGTGCTGCCCGAGGTTTCCGATCGATCGGGCGGTCCGGCTGTTCACCCGGCAGCTGTTCACCTATCGGACCCAGGCCGACCCACGCGATTGGCAGTCCGGCGCACCGGTGCCGGACGTGGCGACCGAGGTCCCGTCCATCTACAACGCCGGAATGGGCGCGAGCTACACGAGTTACGTGGTCCATCTGCGGCCCGGCGTGCTCTGGGACAGCACCCCCGCGCGGCCGGTCACCACGCACGACGTGGTTCGCGGCTTCAAGCGGATGGGTAATCCGTTGCGCCGCAGCGCGTTGCTGCCGTACTTCACCGACACCGTCCGGGGCATGGCGAAGTACTGCGCGGAGTACGCCGCCGCGTTCGCCGGTGTGGTGCCGACCGGCCGCGAGTTGGCCGAATATCAGAACTCCCATGACATTCCGGGTCTGCTGGTGCTCGACGATGAGACGATCATCTTCGAATTACGCAGGCCAGCCATGGATTTCATCGACATGCTGACCCTCCCCTGCGCCTCGCCCGCGCCGGTCGAATACGACCGCTTCGTGCCCGGCAGCATCGAGCTGTGCCGCAATATCCGGTCCACCGGCCCGTACCGGCCCGTCGAATTCACCCCGGGCCGTGAACTCCGGCTGGACCGGAATCCGGTGTGGCACGCGGACACCGACCCGGTTCGGCGTCAGCAACTCGAGGCCGTCGAGGTCAGCGCCGAACCGGTCGGCGCGGGCGCGGTCGCGTACCGAATCCGCACCGACCGCGCGGATCTGGCCTGGGGCCTGCGCATCGCCGATCCGGCCACGCCGGTCGAGCACGATCTCGGTTTCGCGCTGGACCCCTACCTGGTGTTCAACACCCGCAGCCCCAACGCCGGTGGCGCGTTGCGCGACGTGCCGGTGCGCCAGGCGATCGCCCGCGCGATCGACAAGGCCGCCGTCGCGACGGACGTCGCCAGGCTGGGCGGCGAGACGATCATCCGCGTCGCCGGTTCCATCGTCCCGCCGAACAACGACGGCCACCAGGACCTGGACCCCTACTCCACGTCCCACCACGGCGGCGCCGGGCAGAACTGCGCGGCCGCGCTCGCCGCCGCGGGGCATCCGGGCGCGCTGACGATCACCGCGATCCACCCGGGAACCGAGCGCGCCCGCCGGGTCGCCCAGCGCTACGCCGCCGACCTGGCCACCGCCGGAATCACCGTCGTGCCCGTCGAATTGGCCGTCCCGGAGTATCTGGATCTGCTGGCCGACCCGGCCAGGGCGGCGGCCGGCGAATGGGATATCGCGCTGGCGTCGTGGTCACCGACCTGGCCGCAGCACAACGGCCGCGTCTTCCTCCAGCCGCTGCTGCAATCCGGCTCCCCCGCCAACCTCGGCGGCTACCACAATCCCGAGGTGGACGCGCTGATCGACCGGGCGCTCGGCGCGGCGGACGGCGAATCGGCCGACGCCGCGTGGCGCAAGGCCGAACGCGTCGCCCTGGCCGACGCCCCGATCGTGCCGCTCCTGTTCCAGGTCCCCACCACGCGGGAACTCTGTGGCCGCCGCGTTCGCGCCGCCACCGTGCTGCCCACGCACGGTCTCGCGGTCGACCTGGCCACGCTCCGGCTCGACCCGCCCCCGACGGACGGGGGCAGCAGACGTGGATGAGCACGACGCGCATCTCCTCACCGAGATCGCGGGCAACACCTCGGTATCCCTGTGGGCCGCAGCGGGTCCCGAGGACGACTACGCCATACGACTGTGGACTCGCGGCGCCGAGCGCCTGTACGGCTACTCGATGGGCGAGGCCATCGGCGAGAGTTATCTCACGCTACTGACGAACAAACTCGAGCACGACCGCGCAAAAGCGGATCACGACAAGATAATTCGGAACGGCATCGAGATCCGGAACCTGGTAGACGATGTGATCTACTCCGGCTCACAGCGATTGCTCCTCACGATTCGATTTCCGCTCTACGACAAGGCAATGAAGGCACATCTGCTCGCCGAGACCGGAATCGAGATAACCGGCATCACCCTCGAAGAAGCAACGCTGATCACCAGTACACGTGAAGAGGCGATTCATATCAGCGAGAGCGCAGCCAGATACGATCTATCGGAGCAGTTGCGCCGGCTGGTCGGCGCGCTGACGTTGTCGGGGACCGGCGAGGACGAACGTGCCGCGCTGGCCCTGGGTGTGGAACTGCTGCGGCAGGCGCTGAATGTGTCCGCCGAATCGAGCGTATGGCTGGCCGGCAGCGACGGGCAGTTCAGCGAGGTGTTCCGCAGCGGTGGCTGGAAGAACCCGCCCGGCTTCGACATCGGCCGCACGCTCGACTGGTTCCGGTCGAGCACCAAGCCGATACTCCACGATTCCAATTCCCGTCCGCACCGACTGCTCAAGCGGCTCTTCGACACACATCAGGGGCCGCTGGACACGGTGGGCCTGATTCCACTGCACGCCGAGGGGGAACTCCTCGGTCTCCATGTCATCCGGGTGGCCGCGCCGCATTCCTTCTCCCAGCTCGAGCGCGACGCGCTGCCCGTGCTGTCCTCGGCCGTGCTGGCGAGCGCACGACTCGCCGCCGAAGTGCGCCGGCGGCGGGAGGAGGCCGCCGAGTCCCGGGCCGAGGCGACCAGGCTGCGGCTCAACGGCGACTTCGCCCATCGGATACGCAAGGCGGTGGATCCGATTCTGCGCGACGTTCATTCGATACGCGAGGAGTTGCAGCTGCGCGGGGTGAAACTGGACGGCGAACTCGCCCAGTGGATCGACGACATCACCCTGGGGTGCACCGAGCTGGCCCGGGCCCCGGAAGAACTGCATCGCGCCCAGAAGGTCGCGCGAATCAGCATCCGCGGTGTGCTGACCGCGCTGCGTAACCGGCTCGGTCTCGAATTCCCGGACAGCGTCATCGAACTCGATATCGACGGCATCGCCGGGGTGCTCGTCCGCGGCGTCAAAGGCGATATCACGGCATTGTTCGAGAACCTGCTCTACAACGCGATCGAGGCCGTGGACGGCAATGGCCGGGTGCGGGTGATCGCCTCGGTCTCCGGCAGGTCCGTCTCGATCATCGTCTCGGACGAGGGCCCCGGAATCCCGCCCGAGGATGTCGAGGGCATTTTCCAGCTCGGGTTCTCCAGCAAGGGCGAAGGCCACGGCCTCGGCCTGGCCAGGGCCCGCGAAATCGTCACCGACCTCGGCGGTCAGATCACGGTCGACGTGCACTACTCCACCGGCGCCACTTTTCTCATTGTTCTGCCCATTTCCAGGAGAGCGTAGATGGCGATAATATTGTTGCTCGAGGACAATATTCAATTTGCCCGGGCGGTGCAGCGAGTACTTCGGGGGCATGAAGTACGACACGTGACCAGAGTCGATGCGGCGATCGATGAGCTCCAGCGGCCCGATGTGGACTGCGCGCTGATCGATCTCAATCTCACCGACGAGGACGACTACTCCGGTTACGAAGTCCTGTCCTACATCCTGCACAACCGGCCGGAGCTGCCGCGCGCGGTGGTGACGGGCTCCCGCCTGAAAGGCGCGATCAGCAAGAACATCCTGCTCCGGTACGGCGTCGGCGACATCGTCATCAAGGGCGATGTCGACCGGGCCGGCTACGGCACCACGGATCTGATCGACACGGTGAGCGATCTGCTCGTCGGGTCGGACCGCCGGCGCCGGGAAAAGGCGCGCGACGAGGTCGCGTCGATCTCACTCGCCGCGCAGACCGAATTACGCCGCCGCATCAACGGATTACAGCAGCTCTCGGAACAGCTGCGCAGCGGCCCGAAGCGCCGCGACCCGACCGCGAACAGCCGGACCGTGCTGACCCGGCGCGCCGACAAACTGATCGAACTGGAGGCGGCGGCGAAGGCCAGGTGCGACGTGGTCGCGCTGGACGAGCTGGCGCACGAGGTGGAAATGTTCGAGGCGGAATCGGCGAGGGTGCTCGGTGATTCGTAGGATCAGCGCCAGTCTCGGCCAGGTGCATCCGGGCGCCTACTACCTGGCCAGCGCGGTCGTACTGTCGCTGTCGACGAATACGTTCACTCAGGCCTACGGCACGGTTCCGGCTCCGGACAATCAGCAATCGCTGCTGCTGTGCACGCTCACCGCGTTCGTGTCCGCGGTGGCGTTGTCGACCCTGGGCTGGCGCATCGAGACGATCAGGTCATTGGCCATGGAGCGGGCCGCGGACGTGGGCCTGCCGCCGCGGCATCTTATCGGCGAAGCGGCGGAAGCATTCTATGTCGAAGTATTCGTGAAAATGGCGGTCGGCGTCGCCACGGCGGTAATGTCGGTCGCTTTCATGCTCGGTCGATGGTAGGACGCGCGCAAACATCCGGCGTGATTTTGCCTATCTCGATGGTCAGCGATCTCGAGTTCACTTATTGATTTCGAGTGCAAGTCCCCTATTCGCGTGCGGCCGCTGCCTGACCCTCCTCCCGCGCTGAGCGCTGCGCGCATCGTCGCAAGCGCGGCCCGTCATCGCTGTCTGTGCTCCCCACGCTGCGCACTCCGACATGCCAACGCTTCACTTCGGTGCCGAACCAAGTAACTTCACTAAGATATAATTACCTCTTGAAGAGCCGCCTTCCCGGCAGTAAAGTAGGGATAGTAGAGGTCCGCATAGTGAATGACCGGTTGAGATAGGGAGTCCCCATGGTCACGCAAGCCCGGCAGCAGAAATTCGCGAAGCACTTCGAGCGCTACGATGCCGACAACGATGGCAAGATCGACCAGTCGGACATCGACGCGTTGATCAACAAATGGTGCAACGCGTTCAACATTCCCCCTGGTTCCGACAAATGGCGGATCACGGTCAAGCGGGCCAACCGGCTATGGCAGGACCTGCAGGGGCACGCCGATGCCAACGGCGACAAGGTGATCAGCAGGGAGGAATGGATCGCGGCGCACGAAGACCCCCGCTTCGTCGACGAGGTCGCTATTCCGTTGGCCCAACTCACTTTCGAACTCGGCGATGTAGACGGCGACGGCACGCTGTCCTTGAGTGAGTGGATGATCCTGCAGTCGACCTCCGGTGTCGGCCAGGTCGAGGCGTTGAAGATGTTTCAGGCGCTCGACCACAACGGCGACGGATACATCAGCACCGACGAGCACGACGCGGCGCTGCGTGAATTCTTCGGCAGCGACGACCTCGAAGCCGCGGGCAACCACCTGGCCGGCCGCGTATAACAGGTCGCCCGACCACGAGATCCGGAACTGCGCGGGGGTTGTCGTCCCGTTCCCGACGCCGGCCCCCCATGCAGTGCCCCGCCGCCACCGACCCCCGATTCCCTCTCGGCAGACCATGGCGACGCGCTACCCTAGGGTTGCACTTCGTCGCCACAGCGAGCATCCTGTCACAAAACAGTAGTAATGCCGCCCGGAGAGGAGATTTCCCGATGACAGCGCCCGACAAAATCGAGCATGAGGTGGACATTGACGCATCCGTCGCACGGGTCTGGGAACTGGTGACCGACCCCGGCTGGTGGGTCGGCGACGGTGACCGATCCGGCCAGAGCCGTTCGCGGGACGGCGATTTCGAGGTGATCGACGACCCGAAATACGGCCGGTTCCCCGTCCGGGTCGAGACGATGGAACCACCGACCTACATCTCCTACCGATGGGCCTCCGCCTTCCCCGGCTCGACGCCCGGCGACGGCAATTCCACCCTGGTCGAGTTCCGGCTCAGCGAGCGCGACGGCGGCGGCACCCGGCTACGGGTGACCGAGAGCGGCTTCGCCTCCCTGAACCTGCCCGACGAAGACCGCGCGAAGCGGTTCGATGACAACGTGGGCGGCTGGAAGATGCAGCTAGACGTCCTGAAAGCCAGCGCGGAGTAACCGATCAAGGCCGACCAGCCCCCGATCGGCACGATTCTCATCGCGCTCGCCGATCCCACCCGTCGCCTGCTGCTCGACACTCTGGTCGAGGAGGGGCTGGCCAGCGCTACGACGCTCGCGGGCCGCCTGCCCGTTTCCCGGCAGGCCGTCGCCAAACATCTGACCGTCCTCGAGGACGCGGGACTCGTCACGGGTCGCCGCGCGGGACGTGAGGTGCTGTACCGGATCAGCCCGGAACCGCTCAACGAATCCGCCGATTGGCTCGCCGAACTCGCCGCCCGCTGGGAACGCAGGCTGACGGCGATCAAACGCGCGGCCGAGGAGGGACGTCCAGGAGAACTCCCTAACTAGCTATAGGTTATTATAGTAGAATTTTTATCCGTAGGCAGTGCCGGCAACCCCCTGGAACTCGCTGACCAACGGCGGCCCGGCACGAGAGCGCGGAGGTCATCATGGCCGAGAAATCAATCGAGCTGACCGACGAGGTCGCCGAATACTACGACGGTGTCGGCGAACTGGTGGAGCTCGTCGGGGGCAACCTGCACCTCGGCTACTGGGATGACGACCAGGACGACACGCCGTTCCTCACGGCCATGGGCCGGCTCACCTGGATGATCGCCGAGCGACTCCCCCTGCGGCCCGGTCAGCATCTCCTCGACGTGGGGTGCGGGGTGGCCGAACCCGCGATCCGCCTGGCCGAGCGGCTCGGCGTCTCGGTCTCGGGCATCACGGTGAGCGGCTGGGAGGTCGGCGAGGCGACCAAGAATGTCGCGTTGGCCGGCCTGGCCGAGCGCATCTCGATCAGCCGGGCCGACGCCGCCGCGCTCCCCTTCCCGGCCGACGCGTTCGACGCGGCCATCGCCTTCGATTCGGTGCCCAACGCCCTGGACAAGCGCCAATGGTTCGACGAGATCTTCCGGGTGCTCCGCCCGGGCAGCCGGCTCGTGTACTCGGAATACCCGGCGATCGCGGACATGACGGCGGCCCAGCGAGAGGTGCTGCGCGCCAACACCGTTCCGGATCCGCCGACCAGCATGGCCGCGGCCGTCGCGCCCGCGGCCGCGGCCGGATTCGAGGTGCTGGAGGAACTCGATTGCAGCGCTCAGGTCCGCCGGTTCTACGGCGACTTCCTGCGACGACTCGAGGACCAACGGGACGAATTGTCCACGGCCTACGGAAAAGACCGGATCGACGCCTTCCGATCCGGCATGACCACCATGTTCGAACTTTGTCGCGAAAAGATCGGCTACTACCTGATCGTGTGCCAGAAGCCATGAGATCGGCGGCTCCAACTATATGAACGAGGAGTGTGATCGAGCGTGTCCGAGATCCGACGACGGCTGCTCAAACCGACTACGCAAGCAGATCACACCCCGGCGCAACCCCGCGTCACCAAACGCCTACCGGTGGGGGTGTACGTCCTCGGGATCAGCGTCTTCGCCCTGGGCACTTCGGAATTCATCGTGTCCGGGCTGGTCGATCAGATCGCCGGCTCGCTCGGGGTCTCGGTGCCCCAGGTCGGCCAGCTGATCACGGCGTTCGCGATCGGCATGCTGGTCGGCGCGCCCACCATGGCCGTGCTGACCCTCGGCCGGGATCGTAAGACCGTGCTGCTCGGCGCCATGATCGTCTTCTGCGTCTCCGATCTGCTGACGGTGATCCCGGTCTTCGGCCTGATGTTCACCATGCGGGTGATCGCGGCCATGGCCTGCGCGACCGCACTGACCGTCGCTCAGGTGATGGCCGTCGCGCTCGCGGGCCCCGGCCGGATGCCGCAGGCGATCGCGGTGATCCTCGGCGGCATGACGCTGGCGAACGTGGCCGGCGTGCCGCTCGGCAGCCTGGTCGGCGCGCTGTTCAGCTGGCAGGTCATCTTCGTGCTGATCGGCGTGATGAGCGCGATCGGCGCCACGCTCGTCTTCTTCTTCGTGCCCAGGCTGCCGCGCGACCGCGGCCCCGAGGTCGGGCTGCGCACGCTGGTCGCCCGCGAGCTGCGGTCGCTGGTCCAGGTCCGGGTGTTCGTCGCCCTCGCCACCACGGTGCTGTTCGAGACCGCCCTGTTCAGCGTGTACGCCTACGTCCAGCCGCTGCTCACCGAGGCCAGCGGGTTCAGCGTGCATCAGGTGCCGATCGTGCTGTTCCTGTTCGGTGTCGGGTTGTTCGTCGGCAACACCATCGGCGGCCGGCTGGCGCAGTGGGACGCCATGAAGAACGTGATCGGCAGCCTGATCGCGATGATCGTCATGATGCTGGTGCTGCGGGCCGTCGTGCACCACGGGATCGCGGCGGCCGCCGCGGTCACCCTGCTCGGCGTGTGCGCGTTCTCGATGACCGCCGCGCTCAGCTCGCGGGTGATCGGTTTCGCGGCCGGGGCGCCGACCCTCGCCGTCGCGATTGTCATGTCCGCCTTCAACATCGGCAACGCGATCGGTCCGGCGATCGGCGGCGTCGTCATCGCGCACTCGGCGATCACCGATGTGATCTGGGTCGGCGTGATCGTCGCATCGCTCGCGCTGGCCACCGCGTTCGTCTCGGTCGCCATCGAACGCAGGCCGGAATTCGCCTCGGCGCCGTGACCACCGACGGCGCCGGTGGCCGGGGCCGCCGGCGCCGAGTCGGCTACCTCGAGTCGGCCGTCGCGCGCCGGGCGGCGACGGCGCCGCGCACCTCGTCCGAGATCAGATCGTCGATCATCGCGACCGCGACCTCGGCGCCCATCGCGGCGGCGCCGATCAGCTGCTTGGACGGGTCCGCGACGTTGCCTGCGGCCCAGATGCCCGGCACCTCGGTCCGGCCGGCGGCATCGGTGGCGATGTAGTCGCCGATCCCGCTCGGGTGCGCGGCCGGGGTCAACCCGAGCGCGGCGAGCAGGCCACCGCGCGCGGAGAATCGCGGCCCGCACACCAGCGCCTGCAGCTCGACGGTCGCACCGGTGGCCAACCGGACCCCGGTCAGCCGATCATCGGTGAGCTGCAACCCGGTCACCTCGCCGGGGATGATCTCGATATCGCGCGCGGTCAGCTCCTCGACCTCGGCGTCGCTCAGCGCGGGCCCGGTGTGCGGCAGGAAGATCAGCCGCGCCGACCACTGCCGGAACAGCGTGGCCTGGTGCATGGACATCGGCGTGGTGGACAGCACGCCGATGACCTGATCGCGAACCTCCCAGCCGTGACAGAAGGGGCAGTGCAACACATCTCGGCCCCACCGCTCGGCGAGGCCGGGCAGCTCGGGCAGATCATCGGTGAGCCCGGTCGCGACGAGCAGCCTGCGTCCGCGCAGGGTCGCGGAACCGGCGACCTCCACGCTGACCACCCCGTCCGCGGCCGACACCGAGGTCGCCTCGCCGGCCACGAACTCGACGCCGTACTGCGCCACCTCCGCGCGACCCGTCGCCAGCAACTCCCCCGGCGGCATCCCGTCCCGGCTCAAGAACCCGTGCATGTGCGCGGCGGTGGCGTTGCGCGGCCGGCCGCTGTCCACGACGACGACCGAATACCGCGCCCGGGCGAGCATCAGAGCGGCGCTCAAACCCGCCGCGCCACCGCCGACGATCACTACATCGCAGTGATATCCGGATTCTCGGATGGTCACTCCAGCCTCCTGTAGTAAGATAGGTATACAAGATGATAGCATTCGCCAGCTGATCGAGTATCAGCAGCACTCCACCATCCGGTTCGAATATACGGCGGTAACGCGATGCCCAGTGCACTTAGAACAAATAAACTCCGCAGATTTTTCGGCGCATTAGACGTCGACCAGGACGGCGTCATGGACCAGCTCGACGTCACCGCGCTGGCCCAGATGTGGTGCGACACATACGAACTCCCACCGCTGTCGGCGGAGTGGAGCAGAATTCATCGCCAGGCCAACCGAATGTTCCGGGATATGCCCGGGTCGACGGATGCCGACGGGGCAAAAAAGGTGTCCGTCGAAGAATGGGTGGAGTGGGGCGATCATCCGAAATTCTCGGAATTCGTCGAAACCGCCGCCATACCGTTCAGCATGGCGGTGTTCGACGCCGCCGACAAAGATCAGGACGGACGAATTACCGCGCCGGAAATGATGGCGGCCCAGATCAAAGGCGGAATGTCCGAAGCGGAGACGAACAAAGCCTTCGCACTCTTGGATGCCGACGGCGATGGATTTGTCACCACGGACGAATACGTGCTGGCCTCCCGGGAATTCTGGCTCAGCGACGATCCGGCCGCGCGTGGAAATCACATCGCCGGCGAACTCTGACCGCTAGGCCGGCTGGACGCGCCGCCGATGCACCGTCATCGGAAGCGCGTCCACCGGCATGGTGACCGCGGGTTTCGGCCGGGGCTGATGTCCCGGCACGGACACCAGTCGCCAGCGCGCGGCGATCGTCGCGAGCACGATGATCAATTCGGCCCAGGAGAACGTCTCCCCGATACAGCCGTGCACCCCGGCCCCGAACGGCATGAACGCGTTGCGCTGGGTCGCGGTCAATCGATCGGGTAGCCAGCGGTCCGGATCGAATCGCTCCGGGTCGGGAAAGATCTCCGGATTGTGCATGAGCGCGTAGAAGCTATAGAGAACCGCCTCGTCCGCCGGTATGTGGTATCCGCCCAGTTCGGTGTCCTGGGTCGTCTGCCTGGTCTGGAAGAAACCCTGGGTGCGCAGGCGCAGCGTTTCGGTGAGCACCCGCCGGGTGTATTCCAGCCGGCCGACCGCGTCGAATTCGGCCGTCCCGCCGGCCAGCTCCCGGTCCACCTCGGCATGCAACTGCCGTTCGACGTCCGGATGGGTGGCGATCTCGTGGAACGCCCACGCCAGGGTATTGCTGATCGTGTTGCTGCCCGCGATGAAGAAGGTGAGCACCTCGTCGTGGATCTGCTGATCGCTCATGCTCGGTTCGCCGTCGTCGTCGCGGGCGAACAGCATCATCGACAGCAGATCGCCGCGATCGACGCCGTCTGACCGATACTGCCGGATCGTCTCGTGGATGGTCCGGCGCAAATAGGTCTCCGCCTCCCGGTACCGCCGATTGGCCGCGGTCGGCAGCTTCGTCAGCAGGCCGGTGGTGTCGGTCATGCGCCGGAACAGCCCGCCGAGCACGGTTCCGGTGGCGTCCATGAACCGGCGCTGATCCAGCGAGGTGCCCGGCGCGAAGATCACCTGGGTCACGTTGGCCAGGGCGAGTTCGTCCATCACCCGTTCGACCCGCATGGTCTCCCCGTCGGACCAGGCCTCGGCCGTCCGCACGGCCAACCCGCTGATCAGCGAGCAGTAGTGGACGATCCGGTTGCGGTGGAACGCGGGCTGGAGCAGGCGACGCTGGCGCCGGTGGAAGTCGCCGTCGGAGATCCCCAGGCCGTTGCCGAACATGACCCGGAATCGTTCGGTGATCGGGCCGCCCCTGGCGAATATCTCGGGTGTGCGCATGATTTGACGCATCAGGTCGGCGTCGTTGACCACGTACATCGGCCGGCGGCCGAGCCGGATCACGGTCACCGGATCGCCGGACTGCAAGGAGAGCAGCAGGTCGCCGGGACTTCGCTTCATCTCGAGCCCGTGGCCGAGCAGCGGCTTACCGCCGGGAGTGAGCGCAGGCTGCCGGGAAATAGTGGTCATCGGATCGCCGCTTTCTGCATCGGGCCGCGGGGGCTAGTCATCGCCGTGCGCGGTCTTGGCGGCGGCCGGCACGGTGGCGAGCGCCGTGCCGGTTTCCAGCAGCGCCTTCAGATTGCGCATGAGTCCGGGCCAGCCACCGCTGCCCTCGAGCTGGCCGCTGATCGCCCGATACATGACGCTGCCCGGTTCGAAGCCGTCGTGGATCACCAGCAGCCGGACCTTGCCGTCCCCCTCGGGTTCGAGGTCGAAGGTGACCTTGGTCCGCGGTTCCTTGACGTACTCGGCGAGTTGCTCGGCGGTCCAGCCGAAGAGCATGGCGTGCGCGGGTTGCAGCAGGTGCCAGCTGTAGCTGAGCAGCCGGGGCGGGTCCGCGGCCAGCACCACCTGACCCAGATCCTGGAATTCCTCCTCCGGCATGTTCTGCCATTTCACCGGTGACCCCACTCGCCAATCCGATTGCATGGCGACGCCGAACCAATATCGGCGAGTGAAGTCCGGCTCGGTGAGTGCTGCCCACAGTTGTTCGGGTGTCGTCGCGATGTGGGTCGTGTAGGTGAATTCCATCTTGCTCATCCTTCTGCACTTCGATACTGCTCTATGACGAATTCATTGCCTGCACCCGCATCGCGACGTCACCTATTACCCGTCCAACTCACCTACGAGTTATCGATCAGGGCAGTTACACGTTCGGCGGATGCTCGTCCTGTACCAGCCCGAGGGTGATGTCGTGTTCGAGGGCCGCCTTCAATCCGCTGATGAAGAAGGCGAATCCGGCCGTGGAATCCCGGACGGCATCGACCTGGGCTTGGAGGTCGCCGCTGTATCCATTCTCCGTTATCTGCAGATATGTCGCGTCGTTTTCATACGGAGTCAGCGAGAATTCTACGGTGGTCGGGTGGTCGGGATCGTAATTGTCCCAGGTGAATTGGATCTTGCTGTCGATGTCGACCTTCTCCACCCTGGCCGTGCGGGACGCGCCGTACATTTCCCATTCCCAGGTCAGTTCGGCGCCCTCGACCATGCGGCCGCTGCTCTTCGTGTACCAGAACCTGGTCGTTATCGACGGGTCGGCCAGGGCCTCGAAGACGTCGTGCGGTGGGCGGCGGATCAACATGCGGACGTCCACCGATGGCGGTTGGATCGGCTGCGACGCAACCATAGTGTCTCCTGTTCACTGATGAGATTCGGTAAAGCTTTCGATAGTAGTTCGGAGCCACAATAACGGTGGATGGGTATCGCCGTGGGTCATTCGAGCATGTCAACGGCCCTTTCCATCGAGCCACAGGTTGGTCGGATCGCCGTTGAGCACCGGGTACGGCAGCCAGTTCCGCACGGTCGTGGCATGGAACCAGTACTGGTGTGCGAAGAGCACCGGCACCACCGCAGCGTCCAGCAGCACCTCGGCCTCCATCCGGCGGAAGAGCTCGCCGGCCCGGTTCTCGTCCGCCGAGGTGAGCGCGGCGCCGAGCAACTCGTTGACCTTCTCGTTGCGATAGCGGCCGAAGTTCGAACCCCAGTCGCCGTCCTCGACCACGCCCCGGCTGTCGAACAACGGTTGCAGATAGGTTCTGGCGTTGTTGCCGTACCAGTCCGGTTCCCAGCCGGTGAGGGCGATGTCCCAGCTCGCCCGCCGGTCCGCGGCGCAGAAGTAGTCGGAGAAGAGTTCGTTGATCGAAACCCCCACCAGCTCAACGCGAATGCCCGCCCGCGCCAGCGCCACCTTGACCGCCTCGGCCGTCTCCGGGTGGATGTCGCGGTCGCGGAAGACCAGCCGCAGCGTGAGCCCGTCCGGGTAGCCGGCGTCGGCGAGCAGGCGCCGGGCGAGTTCCGGGTCGCCGCGACCGCCCTCGGTGCGGTACGGGCGAAACTCCCGGTGCGCGGTGCACAGCGGGGGCAGGATCTGGTCGGCGATGTCGTTGAGCCGCGGACCACCCCAGACGGTCGAGACCGCGGCCTTGTCCACCGCGTACTGCAACGCGACCCGGACCTGCCTGCTGGCCATGACGGGACGCTCGAAGTTGATCAGAATATAGGGACTGAACAATCCGGCGGGGCATACCTCGAGTCGCGGATCATGGGTGCCGAGCAGCGCGGGGAGCTCCTCGGTGAGCGGTTGGATGTCCCACAGCATGTCGGCCCGGCCGGTGGCGACCAGCTCATGGGCCGCGCGCTCGGACATTCCCTCCCGGACGACGATGGCGTCCACATGGGCGGCCCGCAGGGGATCCGACTTCGGTTCCCAGGCCGGGTTGCGCTCGAGCACGATCCGTTCTCCCGGAACGTAATTCGCCACCCGGTAGGGTCCGTTCGAGGCGAGCACGCGATTGAATTCCGGACTTCCGGGGACGACATCGAGGTACTCGATCGGTGCGGGCGTGGCGAACGGCAGGGCGAGCATGTTCAAGAAGTCCGAGGCCGGATGCCGGGTGGTGAACTGGATCTCGCGCTCCCCCACCGCGCGCACGCCGCGAATCTCCGTGTGCTCGAGCCGATCCGCGACCGCGTCGCGGGCGGTGCCGGCCACCGCGTTCCGGAATTCGATCATGCCGTCGATCGTGCTCAGGTAGTAGGCCAGACCGGGACTGCAGGCGAGCGGGTGGGCCAGGCGCTTGATCCCGCGCACGATATCGGCGGCGACCAGCGGCCGGATGCCCGACGGGGTGTGCCACCGCAGGTCTTCGGCGAGGGTGAATCGGTATCGCGTGCCGTCCGCGCCGATTCCGCCGTTCGCCACGGTCGGGACGTCGATCGCCAAGTCGGGCACGATCTTTCCGGCTTCCTCACGATTGCGGCTCGCGACGCAGCCGACCAGCTGCCGGGTGTAGCCGCGGATGATGCCGCGGGTCGCCGTGTGATACGCCAGCGCGGGGTCGAGATAGTCGACGTCGCCTGCCCCGACCAGGGTGAGCGTGCCGCCGCGCCGGGGCGCTCGATCCTCGGCAGAGCTTGCGCGAATCGTCGATTCCCACACCGCGACACCGCCTTTCCGTATCCCGCCCCAAAGTATACTTCTATTACATATAGTGATCTAGAGGATCTTTCGGGAGGGTCCGAACCAGGAGGTCAGAGCAATGAGCGGTGATCAGCCCCGGTACGGCGGTACCTTGCGCCTGTACGGACCCGGAAGCATGGACCATGTCGACCCGGCGAGCTCCTATTACATGTTGTCCGGACAGATCATCCGGCTGTTCACCCGTCAGCTGTTCACCTATCGCCCGGTCGCCCACCTGCGCGACTGGAACCAGGTGACGCCGGTGCCCGATATCGCGCTCGAGCTCCCCACAGTGGACAACGGCGGCCTCAGCCGCGACCACCTGACCTACACCGTGCACCTGCGCCCAGATGTCTTGTGGGACACCACCCCACCACGCCCGGTGACCGCGCACGACTTCGTTCGCGGGTTCAAGCGAATGTGCAACCCCGTGCTCCGGGCCGGCGCGATCCACTACTACACCAGCACCATCAGGGGGGTGGCCGAGTACTGCGACGACTATGCCGCCGCTGTGCCCCAACGCAATCCGACGCCCGCCGAGCTGGCGAAGTTCCAGAGCTCCCGCGACATCCCGGGGATCACCGCCCTCGACGATCGCACCCTGCGGTTCGAGCTGATCCGGCCCGCGCTCGACTTCATCCACATCATCTCGATGATGTTCGCGTCGCCGGCCCCGGCGGAATACGACGATTTCGTCCCCGACAGCCCCGAATTCCGGGCGAACGTCCGGTCGCTCGGCCCCTACCGGCTCACCCGGTACGACCACGGCGTGCAACTGCGGATGGCCCGGAACCCGGTGTGGCGGCAGGCAACCGACCCGGTCCGGCACCAGTATCTGGACGGCGTCGAGGTCGTCATGGAGAAGGCGACCCCGGAACAGGTCGGGCAGCGGATCCGGGCCGGGCACGCGGACCTGTCCTGGGCGTCCCCGGTCACCGAGGCCTACGCGGAGAACCCTACCGATCCGGGCAACAACCTCGGCTACGCGTTGAATCCCTATCTGGTGTTCAACACGGTCAGCCCGAACGCCGCCGGCGCCATGGGCAAACCCGCGGTGCGCCAAGCGATCTCGTTCGCGGTCAATAAGGCGGCGATGGTCGACATCTTCGACAAGCTCAGCGTCGGCACGGTGATGTGGCCGGCCCGCTCGGCCATTCCACCGGGAAACTACGGCTACGAGGATTTCGACCTCTACCCGTCCCCTGGCGATCGCGGCGATCCGGAACGGGCGCGGGCGCTGCTCGCCGCCGCCGGCTATCCGGAGGGACTGACGCTGACGATCGTGCATCGCGACGTGGACGCGAACCCAGAGGTCGCCGACGCACTGACCACCGACCTCGCGAAGATCGGCATCACCCTCCGCTCGGTCGCGCTCGGGCACACCGACTTCTATCCCTTCCTCCGGGACCCGGCGAACGCCAGGGCCGGCGCGTGGGACATTTCGACCCCGGCGTGGACCCCGGACTGGTTCGGCAACAACGGGCGCGCCTTCCTGCAACCGATGTTGCAGACCAACGAGATTCGCGGCACCGGCAACTACGGGTGCTACAGCAATCCCGACGTCGACCGCATGATCGACGAGGCGCTCTCGGCGACCGACCCGGACCACGCGCACGCGGCGTGGCACGCGGTGGATCTGCAGGTGATGAAGGACGCGGCCATCGTGCCGATCCTGGTGCACGCGCCGACCATCCCGCATATCAAGGGCGCCAGGGTGCGCAACGCGATCGCGATGCCCACCATCGACCGCTGGTTCGACCTGTCCAACCTCTGGCTCGATACCGCCGAATGAGTCTCCCCGGCAACGGCATTGCGGCCGACGAGCCAGTGGTCCGCGAGTACCTGCTGCTCGGGCTGCGCCTGGGCAGGCTGATCGACGGTTTCGTGGACTGCTGGTTCGGCGATCCGCGGCTGGCCGCTCGGGTGGCCGCGGAACCGCCTGCCGATCCGAACGAACTGGTTCGGCAGGCGGTCCGGCTGCGGGCCGAACTCGCCGACTCGGGCCTGTCCACCGCGCGGCAGCGGTATCTGACGGCGCAGCTCACGGCGCTGGAATGTGCGGCACAACGGTTGTCCGGCAAGGAGATACCGTTCCTGGACGAGATCCGGCAGTATTTCGGCGTCGACATCGCGCTCGGCGATCCCGAGGGGTACGCGGACGCGCACGAGGCGATCGCCGAGCTGCTGCCGGGCAGCGGCGGCATGCGGGAGCGACTGGACGCGTACTACGAGCGCAACCGGATACCACCGGATCGCTTGCAGCGCGCCGTCCAGGCCGTGTCCGACGAACTGCGCGTGCGCACCCGCCCGCGGTTCGGCCTACCGGACGGCGAGCGCGTCGATTACGAAGTGGTACACGGCAAGCCGTGGAACGCCTTCAATAGATACCTGGGCGGCTTTCGCTCGAAGGTCGTGCTCAACGACGAGGCAGGCCGGGCGATCGGCGCCCTGCCGACCCTGGTGACCCACGAATCGTATCCGGGCCACCACACCGATCACTGCCTCAAGGAAGCCGGACTGGTGCACGAGCACGGACACACCGAGCAGCTCATCGCGCTGGTGAACACCCCGCAGTGCCTGATCTCGGAGGGCACGGCCGAACACGCGCTCGCCGCCGTCCTCGGTGACGGGTGGGGCGAATGGACGGCGAGAATACTTGCCGCAGAGGGCATCCACGGCGACGGCGAGCTGGTCGAGCGGGTGCTCACGCAGGTCCGTCGGCTGTTGCCGGCACGCCAGGACGCGGCGATCATGTTGCACGACCGGGGCGCCGGCGTCGAGGACGTCACCGACTATCTCGAACGGTGGCTGCTCCTTCCGCGCGACCGCGCCCAGCACATGGTGAGCTTCCTGACCGACCCGCTGTGGCGGGCCTACACGGTCACCTATATCGAGGGCGCCCGGCTGGTCGGTGCGTGGCTTGCCGCCGGTCCGACGAATCGAACTGTCGCCGAACGGTATTCGAGCTTGCTCCGGAACCCGCTGTTGCCCGCCGATCTGCAGCGCGATCTGGACGCGACGAGGGCTACTGCGTACTGATGCCGGGCACCATGATCGCCCGCAGTTGCAGGGTGGTGTGGTCGCAGTACCAGATCCGGCTGCCGTCCCAGGTCAGTCCGGTGGGGTTGCCTGCGACATGGTACGAGGCGACCTCGCGGCGGGTCTCCAGGCTGACCAGATTGATCATGCCGCCGTGATAGTCGGCATAGGCGAGATAGTTGTCGGAGACAGTCACGCCGGATGGCCGGGCGCGCACGGGAATCGTGTCGATGAGCGCGAGCCCGCCGACCGTGCGCAGATCGATCACCTTCCGCTCCTCGTAGCCGAGCCACATCCCGTGCTGGGCGGCCTCGAGGCCGGATAACCGTTCGCCCCGCCGGGGATTCGGCAGCTCCGCGACCGTGTCGGCGGTCGCCGGATCGATCACGCGTAACTCGCGATCGTCGCCGACGACTTGGATCAGGTGGCCGCCCATCGTGGTCAGGTCCGATCGCACTGCCGCGCAGGGGATTCGGTGCTCGACCGCGCCGGTCGCCGGGTCGATCGCGATGATCTGGTTGAGCACGCCTTCGGAGAACCAGAGCAGATCCCCCGACCAGGTCAGGCCGCACAGCTTCAGCGCGCGCACCGGGATATCACGCACGGTGCCAACGGAAATCGGCATCACCCCTCCGTTCCCCGAGTAATCGTGCAGTCCAGCCGCCATTCGGTGACCACCCGGGAGCGGGCGGAGCCGGACGGCTGATGCACCGTCGCGTGGACGGCATCGCCGGCGGTCACCGGGGTGTGGCGCAGCGGCCAGATCCACACCGCCCAGTTACAGCCCTGGTATGACGGAAAATTCGACAGGGAGACGCCGTCGATGAGGTCGGCGGTGAAGAATCCCATGACGGCGTGCAGGTTCCCGGGCCGGGTGAGCGGCAGGCGCACGCGGTCCGCGATCGGCACGGCGTCGCTGAGCAGCCGCGGCGACCGCTGGAAGAAGTGCAGCTGGGCGCGCGGTTCGGCGAATTCCTGTACGGCGTCGAGCCGGAAGCCGTGGAAGTCCTGCCCCCACATCCCCCAGCCCTCGTCGTCGAATTCGATCGCGGCCAGCGTGGTGGTCAGCCCCTGCGGGATGATCCGGCCGTTCGGCCGCAGGTTCTTGCGGGCGACGCTGTCCAGCACCCGCATCATGTTCTCTTCCGGGCCGAGATTGCCCATCATCTCCGAGACGATGACGTCGGCCTTGCGCGGTAGCCGGACCGCGCGCGCGTCCCCCTGGATGAGGGTGAGCTGATCCTTCAGGTCGTTGGTGGCGATGATTCGCTCGGCGACCGCCGCCATGTCCGGGTCCGCCTCGATCGCGTATACATGCGCCGCACCGTGTTTCAGCGCCAGCAGCGACAGCGCCAAGGTGCCGGCGCCGACATCGATCACGATCGAGCCGGGCTCGACGGCCTGCGCGAGCGCCTGGTCGTAGGCGTTCATCCGCGGCCGGTCGGAGAGCATCACCTGGTGCATGAGCAGGATCAACGGATCCACGATGCCTCCCGCCGGTCGTGGGTGCTGGTCCCTCCCGTAGGGCGCGGTGAGGGACCAGCAGGGCCGAACTATCGCTATCGATAACTCTAGGAAACTCACCCGAGCGGCCGACGTCAAGCGACGACCGCTCGGGAGAGCCCCACTTACACGTTGACGGCCGCGTGCTCGCCGACAAACGAATCACGCATGACCAGGTTGATGCCCGTCAGCCTGGCCTTGACCTCGTCCGCCGTGGTGACCAGCGCGGTGTCCGTGCCGTTCATCTGGAGCTCGGTCCCGGTGGCCTCCATGCTGCCCAGCTTGCCGAACACGTGCACCGGGTTCGTCGCGTAGAGCGTCACGTCGGGCGTGACCAGCTCGAACTCGGTGTCGATGTGCAGTTCGCTCGGGTAGCGGATGCGGCTCAGGCTGTCTTCGGTGCCTTCGCCGAGGGTGCCGCCGGACGGGCGCGGGAAGCTCACTCGTAGCATCACACGTCCGCCGAGTTCGGCGCAGTGGCCGGAGATCGCGATGCGCGAGATCTGGGCCAGCACACCGGTGCCCTCGTCGTGCTTCTCCGGTCCGAACAGCAGGATCTCCGTGCCTGCCGCGTTCTTGTAGTCACCGGCCAGGTCGACGGTCACCTCCTTGCCGCCCACCTCCAGCTTGGCCTGGCCCTCCAACGAGACCTGCATGATCATCGAGGGATCGACCAGCATGGAGATGCAGGGCCCGGCGCTGGGCATGAAGAACATGCTCGGCGTGATGCCCACCGGCTCGTTGTCGTCGTTGGCGGGGTACCAGGCCTCGGGCAGGGTGGTGCCCCGGACCACGTTGGGCCCCACGATGACATCGAACGGACCGTCACCGCGCGGCTTGCCGAGGTACGGGCCGGTCAGTGGCTTCTTGAACGGCGGGATATGGTCGACGACACCGTAGATGTCGATCACGTTGCGATGCGCCAGGCGCAGCGTGCTGGACTCCAGGATGCCGAACCGGCGGATGTTGAACTCCGCGGGGAAGTTCTTGCCGGGCGTGATCTGGCGGACGTGACCTGTGTTGGGCAGGAACGGGTTGGACAGCACCTGGATGCGGTCGTTCAACTCGTAGCTGAAGCCCTTGATGCCGACCTCGGGTGCTGAGATCAGCTCGGTCTGGAACTCCGCGTAGCCCTTTTCGTCGACGCGGTGCTCGAAGCCCGGCATGGGCCACTTGTTCAGTTGGACGAAGCCGGAGAGGTTGATGGTCTCCTTTCGTGCCGCGTAGTAATCCTCACCGAAGGCCACGGTCGCGGCAGCGAGGATGTGCGGGCGGATCGGCTTCGGTTCTAGGTTCAGTGATTCATACGTCTCTTTGATGGCGCTCAATCCAGACACCTCCAGCGTCTGCGGTACTAGTGGGAACGATATCGTTAACTATATGTTTTTGAACCAATCTAGGTCAATGATACGAGCACTACCAAAAGGGCAAATAATCAAGATTTAATTGGCGAACGACACCGACGCGAAATGGAAAACGGCACGCTTCAGCCGCGCAACACGTTTCGTGTTACGCGGCGGATTTCGGCGAAATCAGGTCAGCGCTACTTCTGGCTTTTCCTTGTCATCGTCGGTCTTGGTGAGTTTGGTTTTGCCGGTGAAGGTGAACTTGGCGTCTTCGCCGGTGCCTTCCCCGTCCCAGCCTTCGACATCGACGAACACGGTCTGGCCGGGTCCGATCTCGCCGAAGAGGATCTTCTCCGACAGCTGGTCTTCGATCTCGCGCTGGATGGTGCGGCGCAGTGGGCGGGCACCGAGCACGGGGTCGAACCCACGCTTGGCCAGCAGCGCCTTGCCCTGCTCGGACAGCTCCATCGACATGTCCTTGTTCTTCAACTGGACGCCGACGCGCCCGATCATCAGGTCCACCATCTGCACGATCTGTTCGGTCGTGAGCTGGTGGAAGACGATGACATCGTCGATGCGGTTGAGGAACTCGGGGCGGAAGTGCTTCTTCAACTCATCGTTGACCTTCAGCTTCATCCGCTCATAGTTCGAGCCCTGAATGTTGGACTGACTGAAGCCCAAACCGACCGCCTTGGAAATATCGGAGGTCCCCAGGTTCGAGGTGAAGATCAGCACCGTGTTCTTGAAATCGACCGTCCGACCCTGACCATCGGTCAACCGGCCGTCCTCGAGAACCTGCAACAGGGTGTTGTAGATCTCCTGATGCGCCTTCTCGATCTCATCGAACAACACCACCGAGAACGGCTTACGCCGCACCTTCTCGGTGAGCTGACCACCCTCCTCATACCCCACATACCCGGGAGGGGCACCGAAGAGCCGCGACGCGGTGAACCGATCATGGAACTCACCCATATCGATCTGGATGAGCGCGTCATCATCACCGAACAAGAAATTCGCCAGCGACTTCGCCAACTCGGTCTTACCCACACCCGACGGGCCGGCGAAGATGAACGACCCCGACGGACGCTTGGGATCCTTCAACCCCGCACGCGTGCGGCGGATCGCCTTGGACACGGCCTTGACCGCGTCCTCCTGGCCGATGATCCGCTTGTGCAGCTCATCCTCCATCCGCAGCAACCGGGTGGTCTCCTCCTCGGTCAACTTGAACACCGGAATACCGGTCCAATTGGCCAGCACCTCCGCGATCTGCTCATCATCGACCTCGGCAACCACATCCAGATCACCGGAACGCCACTGCTTTTCCCGCTCGGCCCGCTTGGCGACCAGCTGCTTTTCCTTGTCCCGCAACCGCGCCGCCTTCTCGAAGTCCTGCGCATCGATCGCGCTTTCCTTCTCCCGCCGCGCATCAGCGATCTTGTCATCGAACTCCCGCAGATCCGGCGGCGCGGTCATCCGGCGGATCCGCATCCGCGCACCCGCCTCATCGATCAGATCGATCGCCTTGTCCGGCAGGAACCGGTCGTTGATGTAGCGATCAGCCAGCGTCGCCGCCGCCACCAACGCCCCATCGGTGATCGAAACCCGATGATGGGCCTCATAACGATCCCGCAGACCCTTCAAAATGTTGATCGTGTGCTCGACCGTCGGCTCACCGACCTGCACCGGCTGGAACCGCCGCTCCAACGCCGCGTCCTTCTCGATGTACTTACGGTACTCGTCGAGCGTCGTCGCACCGATCGTCTGCAACTCACCCCGCGCCAGCTTCGGCTTCAGGATCGACGCCGCATCGATCGCACCCTCAGCGGCACCCGCACCCACCAGAGTGTGCAGCTCATCGATGAACAAGATGATGTCACCACGGGTATTGATCTCCTTGAGGACCTTCTTGAGCCGCTCCTCGAAATCACCACGGTAACGACTACCCGCCACCAACGACCCCAGATCCAAGGTGTAGAGCTGCTTGTCCTTCAGCGTCTCGGGCACCTCACCATTGACGATCGCCTGCGCCAAACCTTCGACCACCGCGGTCTTACCCACACCAGGCTCACCGATCAACACCGGATTGTTCTTGGTGCGCCGGCTCAACACCTGCATCACCCGCTCGATCTCCTTCGAGCGCCCGATCACCGGATCCAGCTTGCCCTCCAGCGCCGCCTGAGTCAGATTACGGCCGAACTGATCGAGCACCAGCGACGTCGACGGCGTACCCGCCTCACCCCGCGAACCCGACTCCACCGGCTCCTTACCCTGATACCCCGACAACAACTGGATCACCTGCTGACGCACCCGATTCAAATCGGCACCCAGCTTGACCAGCACCTGCGCGGCAACACCCTCACCCTCACGAATGAGACCCAGCAAAATATGCTCGGTACCGATGTAGTTATGACCGAGCTGCAACGCCTCCCGCAGACTCAGCTCCAAAACTTTCTTCGCCCGCGGAGTGAACGGAATATGCCCCGACGGAGCCTGCTGACCCTGACCGATGATCTCCTCGACCTGACTCCGCACCCCCTCCAGCGAAATACCGAGCGACTCCAGCGACTTCGCCGCGACACCCTCACCCTCATGAATCAGCCCCAGCAGGATGTGCTCGGTACCGATGTAGTTGTGGTTGAGCATCCGGGCCTCTTCCTGGGCCAGGACAACGACACGCCTCGCGCGGTCGGTGAACCTCTCGAACATCGGCGCTCCTCACCACCCGGTGCAGATAGATATATAAATATACAGTAACCCTCCACCCCGTAGAAGCAACCCCGGCTTCGCAATGCGTCCGTGTCTCCCTTGAGCTCTCGGCCCGGCTGTTCTACCTTGAGCAGGGGCACGTTCACTATCCGAAACCAAAGGAGACGAACCCGTCATGGGCGAAGTGGATGCCACGGCGATGGAACCGATGTGGCCCAAAGGCGCCAGCGCGGAGTATGTCGCGGCCCGGATCCAACTGGCGAAGGCCGAGCGCACGCTGCGCGACCAGATCGAGGAGGTCGCCGCCGCGCGCAGGCAGGTACCGCCCGGACTCCTCCTCGACGACTACGCCTTCGCCGAGGGCCCCGCCGACCTCGGCAGGCCCGAACCGGTCCGCAGCACAAGACTGCGAGACCTGTTCGGGGAGCACGACACCCTGGTCGTCTACCACCTGATGTTCCATCCGGACGAGGACGAGGCCTGCCCGATGTGCTCGATGTGGGTCGACGGCTTCCAGGGCGTAGCCCACCACCTGGCCCAGCGCACCAGCTTCGCCGTCATCGCCAAGGCCCCCTTGCCGAAGTTGCGAACCTGGGCCGTGCGCCGCGGCTGGGACGGCCTGCGCATCCTCTCCAGCTACGACACGACCTTCAACGCCGACCTCAACGCCGAACGCCCCAACGGCGACCAGCGCCCGATGATCAGCGTCTTCACCCCCGACGGCGACCGCGTGCGGCACCACTACACCCTCCCCGCCAACTTCCTCGACGACGCCCAACGCGGCATCGATCAACTCTCCCCGGTCTGGAACATCCTCGACCTACTCCCCGGGGGCCGAGGCGACTGGTACGCCGAGAACCACTACGCCGGCCGCGCCCGCCACCCCTGACCCACCCGAACCCCTTGCGGCGCAAGGGGCCTGGGCAGCCACCAGGCTCGCCGCCGCGCTCGTCACCGGCGCCACCCTCGCCGCCGAACCGGCAACCGCCGACAACGGCGTGATCCACATAGCGGAAAAGCCCGGCGCGACCGCAGCGACACCCGGCGGCACGGTCACCCCCGACGCGACCGCGATCGAGTACGGCCTGGCCGCGAAGTCCGGCGGCTCACGGCCCTGAGGGCAGGACGCGACCGGTCGCTCCCGCGACCCGAACTGCGCACGGCTCCAACCGAATCGCGTGCGACCGGAGCGGCGACTCAGAGCCGCGCGGCGGCGGCGATCATCAGCGCGCGTGATCGCTCCGGCGTTTCGGCTTGCACGGCCACCTGATCCATCACGTCGCGATAGACCTCGAGGTCTTCGCTGCGGTCGAGGTAGAACGCGCTGGTCAGTTGCTCGAGGTAGACGATGTCGGGCAGTTCCTGTTCGGCGAACCGGAGCAGGGTGAAGGAGCTGCCCGCGGCCGCGTGGACGCCCACGGAGAAGGGCAGTACCTGGATCGTCACTCCCTGCTTGTGCGACACCTGCACCAGATGCTCGATCTGCTCGCGCAGCACCTTCCGGCCGCCGATCGGCCGGTGCAGCACGGCCTCGTCCAGCACCGCCCACAGCCTGGGCCCGTCCGGCACGTCGAGGATCTCCTGACGCTTCGCGCGCAGCTCCACCCGCCGCGCCGCCTCGGCGTTCTGCTGGCTGACCTCGATGACCGCGTGCGTGTAGTCCTCGGTTTGCAGCAAACCCGGAACCAGTTGACCCTCAAAGGTTCTGATCGACTGGGCGGCGCCCTCGAGCCCGAGATAGGTCTCGAACCAGGGCGGCAGCAGGTCACTGTAGCGGTGCCACCAGCCGGGCTGATTGGCCTTGCGCGCCAGGTCGAGGAACATCTCGCGCTCATCGGGATCGGTGACGCCGTAGAGGGTCAGCAGATCCCGGATGTCGCGTTCCTTGTACCCGGTCCGGCCGAGCTCGAGCCGGCTGATCTTGGCGTGCGAACCACGGATGTGATTCCCGGCCGCGACCGGCGTGATGCCCTTCGCCTCGCGCAGCTTGCGCAGTTGGCCACCGATCGCGATGCGCAGAGCGGTCGGGCCGCGCTCGGCGACCCGCGCGTCGATCCCGGTGATCCGGACCGGTTCCGCGACCATGACCTCTACCCCGCTTCTCGATGACCATCCGCGGTGTCACGCTTATCTCGGTCCAGCACCACACCGCGTGCAACGATGATATCCTGCCCAGCGCAAACCGACCCGTGGTTTGATTTCGGCGCGTCACCACGCCACAGTGCCCCCTCGTCCTTGGTGATCCCAGAGGACTTCGCTATATTCGCGAGTGCAACTGGTTCGCCGGAGGCGGAGTCGAGGAGCCCCTGATCCGCGCGATGGCGTCGAATCGGTTTCGCGCGTGAGCGTGTGGCCGGTGAGAGGAACTCGGTGAAACTCCGGGACCGTACCCGAGTCCGGGTCGGCGCCCAAGAGCCCGCAGACCTGCCGATTGTGCCGGGTACACCGTATCCGGCGGTCGTCGCCTCGGGCATCGGTGCGACGCCGAGTAGACCCGGGCACGGGATTGATGCTTCGTGGGGCTCCTCGGCGGCGACTCGTTACCGGCGGCGGCCACTGGCCGCTGACCTGGAGTTCATCCATGCCTTCCATCCCCGGACGTGACCGTTCGAATCACGGGCTCCCTGCTCGAATCACACCGGCAGTCCCCGGCGTCCCCTCGGTCGTCGACAGCCTGCGCATCCACTCGGGGGCGCGGGTGCCGTTCTCGGTGGAGTTCAATCCGCCGCGCGACACCGCGGGCGAGGCGCGGCTGTGGCGCACGGTGCGGGAGTTCGAGCGCATGCATCCGGCGTTCGTCTCGATGACCTACGGCGCGGGCGGATCGACCAAGGACCGCACCGCCCGGATCACCGGACAGCTGGCGCAGCAGACCACCTTGCTGCCGGTCGCGCACCTGACGGCGGTCGGACACAGCATCGCCGAGCTGCGCGCGCTGGTCGGCTCGTACGCCGACTGCGGCATCCGCAATATTCTCGTGCTGCGCGGCGATCCGCCCGGCGATCCGCTCGGCGAGTGGCACAGGCATCCCGAGGGCGTCGAGTACGCCGAGGAGCTGGTGCGCATCGTGCGGGGTCTCGGCGACTTCAACGTCGGCGTCGCGTCGTTCCCGCAGGGACACCACCAGTCCCCCGACCTGGCTACCGATGCCCGGTTCCTGACCGCGAAACTCCGTGCCGGAGCGGACTATTCGATCACCCAGATGTTCTTCGAGGTGGATCACTATCTGCGCCTGCGCGATCGGGTCGCGGCCGCCGACGCCGAACAGGGCGCGAAGCCGATCATCCCGGAGCTGATGCCGATCACCTCCTTGCGCACCATCGCGCGCGCGGAGGAACTCAGCGGCCGCGCGTTGCCCGAGTCGATCATGCGGCGGCTACGCGCCGCCGCGGGCACCGGCGCCGAGGAGAATCGCGCCGCGGTGCGCGCGGCCGGCATCGAGATCGCCACCGAGATGGCGCAGCGCCTGATCGACGAGGGCGCGCCGTGCCTGCACTTCATCACGCTCAATTTCGCCAAGGCGACCACCGAGGTCCTCACCAACCTCGGCTACGAGGTCACGGCGGCCCCGCTCAGCGCCTGACGCCGCGGTCGAGCGAGACGGTCGATCACCCCGCGCGAGTCATCGGATTCCGTCATACGTACTCAGACGGCCAGCAGCAGCTTCCCGGTATTCGCGCCGGTGAACAGCATCTCGAGGGTCGTGCCGAACCGCTCGACTCCGCCCTCGACCACGTGCTCGCGCGGCTTGATCTTGCCCTCGGCCAGCCACTTCGAGATCTGGGTGACGGCCTCGCCGTAGCGGTCGGCGTAGTCGAACACGACGAACCCGGTCATGGACGCCCGGAAGACCAGCAGCGACATATAGCGGGACGGCCCCGGCGGCGGCTTGGCGGCGTTGTACGACGCGATCGCGCCGCTGATGACGATCCGGGCGCCCCGGTTCAAATTCGCCAGCGCGGCATCGAGAATCTCCCCGCCGACATTGTCGAAGAAGACATCGACCCCGCCGGGCGCGAGTTCGCGCAGCCGCCGCAGCACATTCTCGCTGCGGTAATCGATGGCCAGGTCGAAACCGAACTCCTCGGTCAGCATCCGGCACTTCTCCGGACCACCCGCGATGCCGATCACCGTGGCGCCCAACGCTTTAGCGATCTGTCCGGCGACACTGCCCACCGCGCCGGCCGCCGCGGAGATCAGCACGGTCTCCCCCGCCCGCACCTTCCCGACCTCGAGCAGGCCGAAATACGCTGTCATGCCGGTGATTCCGAGCGCACCGAGCCACGTCGCCGCCGACGCCACCCCGAGATCGACCCGCGCGACGCCAGTGCCGTCGCTGATCGCGTACTCGGTGACACCGAAGGTCCCGCTGACCGTCTCGCCCACGGCGAAGTCGGGATGCTCGGACTCGACCACGGTGCCGATATCCATCGACCGCATGACCTCGCCGATCCCGACCGGCGGAAGATAGGACCGCACATCGTTGAGCCAGCCACGCATCGCCGGATCGATCGAGATCAGCTCCACCTTCACCAGAATCTCGCCCGCCCCCACCCCGGGCAGCTCCTCGGTCACCACGCTCCACGTGTCCGCATCGGGCAGCCCCTGCGGCCGCTTCGCCAGCCGCACCTGTCGGGTCGTCGTCACACACGCTCCTTCGCCGAACGGAAATGAAGCCCACTGTAGTGGCGACCCCGCGCCCCACCCGACGATTCGGCCGTGCTCCTCGCGAGGCCGCTACCGAGACGCTTGCGAGCCGACGAACTCCGCCGCCTCCTCCTCGGACTGCGCGGAAGGCGCCGAGCCCCACATGTGCTTGCCGTTGGGTTCTTGCAGGAAGTAGACCGAGACCGCGCCGACTATGCCCGCGAGGATCAGGTAGTAGGCGGGCCAGTTCAGGTCGCCGGTGAGTCCGACGAGTGCGCCGACCACCACCGAAGTGGTGCCGGCGAACAGCGAGACCGCGACGTTGAACGCCACCGACAGGCCCGCGCCGCGCACCTTCGTCGGGAACAGCGACGGCAGGGTGGACGGCATCGTCGCGCTGAAGCAGATCAGCGTCAGTCCCATCATCAGCAGGCCGGCGAAGACGGCGAACGCATTGTCGGTGCGGACCAGCAGCACCATCGGGAACGCCAGCACGATCAGCCCCGCGATGCCGGTCCAGATGATCGGTTTGCGGCCGACCCGGTCGGAGATCAGGCCGATCACCGGAATGGTCAGCAGCGCGACGACCATCACCGCGATCTGCAACCACTGCGAGGTGGACGAGGACACCCCGCCGCCGGTCGCGTCGGGCACCGTCGAGGTGACATAGGTCGGCATGTACGAGGTCAGCATGTAGTTGGGGACGTTCCAGACCACCACCAACCCCATGCAGACCAGCACATACGGCCACAGCTTTGCCAGGATCTTGGCCTCGTCGCCGGTCTTGTTCGACTTCTCGCGCTCCTCGGATTCCTGCTCCAGCGCGGCGAAGGCCGGGGTGTCGGCCAAGCGCATGCGCAGGTAGACGCCGACCATACCGAGCGGCAGCGCGACGAAGAACGGCAACCGCCAGCCCCAGGCCAGCAACTGGTCGTGGCTCAGGGTGGCGTCGGCGAGCGTGACCACCAGCGCGCCGAGCAGATATCCGGTGAAGGTGCCGAATTCCAGCCAGCTGCCGAGGAATCCGCGCCGCCGGTCCGGCGCGTACTCGGCGATGAAGGTCATCGCGTTGCCGTATTCACCGCCGGTGGAAAAGCCCTGCAGCAACCGCGCGCACAGCAGCAGCATCGGCGCCCAGATGCCGATCGCGTTCTGGTCCGGGATGCAGCCGATGGCGAAGGTGCCCAGCGCCATCAGGATCATCGTGGTGGCCAGCACCCGGTTGCGGCCGATGCGGTCGGCCAGCGGGCCGAAGAACATTCCGCCGAACGGGCGGACCAGGAACGCCACCGCGAACAGGCCGAAGGTGGCGATCGTGCCCGCGGTGTCGCCCAGATGCGAGAAGAACACCTCCTTGATGGTCGGCTCGAAGTAGGCGTAGACGCCGAAGTCGTACCACTCGGTGATGTTGCCGATGCTGGCCGCGCCGATCGCCCGGCGAATGATCGGCGGATCGGTCACGACGATGTCGTCCAGCGACCAACGCCGCGGGCGCTCACGCGGGGTCAGCACAGCCACAAGGACAACCTCCTCGAGTTCACGATCCGTCGACCACCCGGATCCCGCCGCGCAGATACCGACCGATCGGGAGAGCGGATCTCAGGTTAGGCGACGACAGAGCGATCCACGGGCGACGCTCCGTATACCCGCCGAGCACAAGTCCAGCAGTCGGTGCGCCGACGCAAGAGCCCGCGGCCGGCCCGCTACTCGCTGAGCCACGCGGCGGAGCGGAATCATGATCGTTGTGCCGTTAATATTAACCAGACAAGACTCTGGTACGCTCGCACCATGGATGACGGGCTGGGCGACTTGTTGCATCGTGTGGTGTATTCACTCGGTGAGGCCACCCGGCGGCGCGTGGAACGCTCAGCCGGGTTCAGCTACAGCCAGATGCGGCTGCTCGGCATCGTGGACGAGAGCGGGCCGATGACCCAGCACCAACTGGCGCAAGCCCTTTCGGTCTCCGACCCGGCGATCAGCCGGGCCCTGCGCCCGCTGCGAGCAGCGGGCCTCATCCTGGTCAACCCAGACCCCGAGCACGGACGACGGCGACTGGTCAGCACCACCGAAGCCGGCCGCAACGCCTTCCACACCAGCGGTAAGCCGCTCCAAGACGAACTACGCGATGCCTTGCTCGCCGCCGACTTCCCGTACGAGCGCTACCTGCGCGACACCGTCACGCTGGCCGAACTCCTGGAGCCGAGACGCTAGCGCCGAGTTGTAGAACTACTGTGCGCGGTCGTCCATTTTGTCCATCGTGTCCGCGGCGTCGCGCATCCCCTTGGCGAACTTGCCCGCTGACTCCGACATGTTGTCGCCGCCGGCGAGCAGGTTCGTCTCGGAAGTGCTGTAGCCCTTTCCGCCTTTGGTGAACTTGTTGCCGTAGTCATCTCGACCCCACGGAAATCCCTGCGCCTCAATCATATTCCGCAAGTTCGTGATGATGTTCTTCGTCTCCGTGCCGACCTCATCCATCTGCTCCGCCGCTTGCCGCAAACGCGCGGTGTCCACTTGGATACGACGTCCTGCCGCCATGACACTCTCCTGACTCTTGTGATCCGGACTCAGTACCGATCCTCGGGACGCCCGTCCTCCCGATGCGATTCGATGCGCTCGAGCAAGTGCTCGATATCCCGGTGGATCCGATAGACCAACTGCTGTCTGCTGGTGGCAACGGCGACGGGCGAATCGTCCAGCGCCATCACGTATCGTCCGTCGTCGGCCACGTCCCGCCACAGCAACGTCGTCTCGTGCAGTCCACGCGGGCCGAACTTCGATCGGCCCTGCGCGACCGTGATCACCCCGGTCAGATCGGCACGCTGCTCGAAGAACCGCTGGGTCCGATACACCGGACGGGACTCGACGTCGTCCCACACCGAGTTGGTGCCCCAGCTCGGCGCGATGTGCTCGACCGGGTCGGTCACGATCGGAATATCCGGCAGCCGACCGGCTTCCACGTCCGGCATCGCCTGCACCACCGCGACCGCCAGTGCCCGCGGATCGCATTCGGTCACGACGACCATCGGCGAATCGAAGGTGAGTTCCCCTGGTATCTGTTCGAAGACGAACCCCAGCGCCCCCGCCCGCGCGACATGCACACGGAGCCTCTTGTCCCGGTTGGATCTTTCCCGCTCGTCCCAACTCTGCAGCAGCACATACAGTTCGGGGGCACGCAGCACGTGCGCCATGCCCGCGAACGAGCTGTCCAGCCTGGGCTGCAGCTCCTCCCATACCAGGCGCTTTCGTCGCTCCAAGTCGTCGGACATCACCTCCTCGTCGCTCTGGAACAGCAACGGCCGCGGCATCGAGCCTGCGCGATACTGCTCACACAGCACGAGAAATTCGAGCGAGGTGAACTTCCACTGCAGCGTCACGGCTCGATCACCGGCCGCACCCGCTTGATGTCCGGCCCGAGGCCCTCATCCAGGTGCGTCTCCGAGTCGAGATACTTGGGCCGCTTGTATTCTCCGCCCGCGCCCTGCGCGCCGCCGGGCCCCGGGCCGGGCCCCATCGGCATGCCGGACTGCGAACCCGGCTGAACCATCTGATGCTGGGACTGCTGGGTCGCGACTTCGTTCTGCATCTCGCTCACCTTCTTGGCGGCTCCCTGTACCGCCTCGGTGATCGCCGCGGCGATCTCGCTGTAGGACAGATCACCGATGTCATCGGCGAATCTGGTTTCGATCAGGATGCCATCGGCGTTGACCGTCACCGCGATCCGCTTGTCGCACGCGGTGACCGTCGCCATGAGCCGGGCCCGGTCGCGGTGAACCCGCGCCACGCCCTGCATCTGTTCCGTCATCGCTTCCAGCATCATCGCGGCATCGGCCCGCAGCCGTTCATTCACCACCAGCAGCCTCCGGCTCGTCGATCGAAATCACTGCGACTGGGACTTTTCGTTCTCCTCGAAAACCTTCGCCCCGTCTCGCATATTCTTCGCATTTTGCCCGGCAACTTCGGCGAGCTGAGTCAGCGACTTGAAATAATTGTCCCGGCCGACTTTGTATCCCTTGGGTCCGTCGGCGAATTTCTTGCCGAACTTGTCGTTTCCCCAGGCTTCGCCCTGGGCCTCGGTCGACTGGACGAGAGTCTCGTGGATTTTCCCGAGCTGTTCGGCGACCTCATCGAAACCGGCTGCCGCCTGGCGGAGTCCGTCGGGATTTATTTGATGGGCTGATTCATTGCGCTTCTCTATCTTCCGAACGGCATTGTCACCAGCATCCGACAAGTGCGCACAGCCGACTGATACGCTTCTTGCCGTAGAAAACATGTCGGCGGATACCCGCCGCGGGGCGACAGGAGAAGACATCGGATGAGGCCGACATCAGCTACACCCTGTCGAGGGTGTAGCGCGCGGACGCCCGACCCGCTGCGCGCTCCGGGCCGCCACTCCCGGACATCCGCCGGCGGCCGAACCTGCACAGTTCATTGATCCCTGCGATCCTGGCGCATCCACGTCAGCCACCTCTTTAGGCTGACCGTGAATAAAATGACATGACTGAGAGTCAATCAGGCCTTATGGCAGACGTCAATCGCTCGCAGCGCACCTACTCCTCCCCGGTGCGCGAGGAGGCTGCGCGCCGCACTCGGGACATCGTGGTGCGGGCCGCGATGCAGGTGTTCACCGAACGCGGATACGCCGGCGCCACCATCGATCAGATCGCCACCTACGCCGGAGTCTCCCGCCCGACCGTGTTCGCCGCGGGCAACAAGGCCCAACTGTTCGCGCTCGCTCGGCAATACCAAGGCAACGACGGTGACGGCACCGAGGCCGGTTCGACGATGGCGGAGATTCTCACGATCGACGACCCTCGGCGCTTGCTCGAACAGTTCGCCGCCCACACGGCCGCGGCCATGCAGCGTGTGGGGCCGTTGCAGGTAGTGCTCGAGCAAGCCGCAGGCACCGATCCCGAACTGGCGGAACTGTTGAAATCGACGCAGCGGCAACTACTGGAGACGGCCGGTAGCGTCGTGGCCGCCGTCGCGGCGAAAGGATCGCTGCGCCAAGGAATCTCACCCGACGCCGCGACCGACGTGCTCTGGTTACTACTCCAGTACACGAACTACCACCGCTTGGTAGCCGAACGCGGCTGGAGCCACGCGGATTTCGAGCGCTGGCACGCCACGGCGATGATCGCCAGCCTGCTCGAGCCCCGCCACGAATAGCCCTGTGCCCCTAGGCGGGCGTCCACGGACGCCGGCCGGCGATCAGCGCGGATTCCGCTCCATGCATGGTCAGTACCGCGCCCTGGACGTAGGCCGCCCGCAGCGAGATCAGGATGCGCTTGTCCGTTATGGCGCTGCGCCACAACGCTGTTCGCCCGGCCGCATCCGTCGGCAGCTCGCCGGGACCGACACCGATCTTGCGCAACGCGCCGGCCACCAACGCATCGGCCGAGGGTGGATGCTCGTCCAGTCCGCCGAGATCGAGGTACAACGACCCATCCGGATAGGCGCCCCGCACGTGATGGGCGAGATACATTGCGAATGCGGTCTTTCCGATGCCGCCCATGCCGGTGATCGCGATCGCCGGCCGGTGATCGGCGTCGGCGCGCTCACCCCGCCGCACCAGGCCTTATGCCGGTGCTGGCAGGCAGTCGTAACTTTCCGCCACGCCTGCTCCAGTCATAGCCAGGAGGACGCCCCGCATACCGGCGGCCCGCGGCGAGACGAGGAACCGGATGGCCTCCGCGACGCCGGTCGGCCCGTCACCACCGGCCGCCGCGCCAGGCCGGCGTCCCGGATCCGGTTCCGTTCGGCGCTTCAGAGCCGAAGTGACCGCGTGGCCGAGATCCACGAAATTGACCCGCACGCCCTTCGGCCCGTACTCCCTCGCCCACACCCTGGTCAGCATGATCAACGCCGCTTTCGCGGCCTGCGCCTGGCCGCCATCCGCCGCGAGGGCACCGAACCCACCCACGTTGACGATCGCGCCCCGGCCACGCTCGACCATGAGCGGGGCGAACGCGCCCGTCAAGACCAAGGGCGCCTTCACATTCCGATTGAACATCGTGTCGAAGACGTCCTCGGTCGACCCGCACGCCGCTTCACCGGCATTGTTGACCAGCACCTCTATCGGAGCACCCGCCACCGCCGCGACCGTTTCCGTGACCAACCGACGCACCGCCGTGGCGTCACCGAGATCGACTACCAGATCAACGGCCCGTCCCCCGGCCCACTCGATCAATTTGCGTGTCTCTTCCGCACCAGCCCCGTCGCGGCCACAGACCACGACCGAATACCCGTCCTCGGCGAGCCGCAACGCCGTCTCCCGCCCGGCGCCACCCGTCGCACCAGCGACCACTGCCCATGTCCCTCGCCCCCGACCGTCCTGCACGATGCCTTCACTCATCAGGTGTCATCTCTCAGCCGTGTGGTTCATAACGCAAGTCTTGCACGGTTAATATTAACAACGCAAGACTTTCCTTTCCTCGGCGTGCACCTCGCACACTCCCGGTCGAAGCAGTCGCGAAGGATTGTCTTCAATCATGTTTTCAATTATGTTTTCAATCATGAAGGCAGGAAAAGACACTGTCAACCACGGTGCCGGGCAGGCTGGAACCGACCGCAGGGGGGCCACATCCGCGCGCCCCGCGAGCCGCACCACGGCGAAGGTCCTGGATGCCGTTCGGGGTGCCATCCTCGACGGCGAGCTCTCCCCCGGAGAACAGTTACGCCAACAGATCTGGGCGGACCGGTGCGGGGTCAGCCGGCCGCCGGTCCGGGAGGCCCTCGAGATATTGAGCAATGAGGGCCTGCTCACCCACGAGCTGAACCAGGGCTACTTCGTCGCGAAGTTCAGCAACGAGGAGGTGGAGCAGCTCTACACGATGCGAGACCTGCTGGAGGCCGAGGCGCTTCGCACGCTCGAGTGGCCGACTCCGGAGGTGCTGACCGAACTGTCCGGGCACGTCGACCGGATCGAAGCCGAGGCGCTGGCCGGTCGGCCCGACCTCGCGCGAGGTGCGATGGCGGACCTCTACCTGTCCATCTACCGCCTGTGCCACCGCGCGCTCATCATTGCCGAGATCGAGCGACTCTGGGCGCGCACGGCGTCCTATCGCGCACACAACTACGACATCCTGGCCGCCCCACAGGAGTCGACCGTCCAGTTCCGCCTGATACTCGACGCCCTGGCCGCACAGGATCGCGAGCGGCTCGCCGAACTGCTGCAACGCCCGGTCGTGAGCATCCTGGCCCGCGCCCGGGCAGCGATCGCGCGCGTTGCCGCCTCCGACGGCTAGATCGTCGAGCCTTTCGATCACCCTATTGACATTACTAGCAGTAAGGTTATTTTTTCAGGAGGCAGGCGCACGGCAACGACACGGAGCGGATGCCGATGGCGGAGAACACCTTTCAGGCGGGACCGTCATCCCCGATTCCCGGCCACGCAAGAGTCTTGCGTGGTTAATATTAACTATGCAAGACTCAGGATATGAACAGCATGGCTTACCTCGCTCGGACCTCAGTCCCTTTGTTCTGGCCGCTGGTCGCGGTCATCGGCGCCCTCATCGCCACCCGGCACAGTCCTTCTCGCGCAGCCGCATTGGAGACCTGGCAGCGATGGTGGGCCGTGGTCGCGCTCGGGTTCGGCAGCTTGTGGATGACGATCACGTTCCTGACGGTGCCCGAGGTGATGGCGACCGCGATCGGGTTCGACTCGACTCCGTTCCAGTTCGAGATCGCGTTCGCCAACCTCGGACTCGCGGTCATGGGTTTCCGTGCCGTCTCGGCCTCCGCGCGCGAGCGGATCACGATCGGCCTCGGCGCTGGAATGTTCTTGTGGGGCGCGCTGATCGGCCACGTCTACCAGTGGTTCGCCCATGGCGATCACGCTCCCGGCAATACCGGCGGAGTCCTGGTCTGCGATCTGCTGTTCCCCTTGGTCATGATCGTCCTCGCCTACCGCGCCCAACGACTCGCCGCACAGTCGGCCGAGGCGTCAACGTTGTTGTCCAGCACCATGAATGGCCTGTCGAACGCGGCCGGGAGCAGGCGGGCATGAACACCGCGATCGTGGTCGGCGGCGGCATCGGCGGGTTGAGCGCGGCCCTCGGCCTCGAGCGTGCGGGCTGGCGGGTGACCGTGCTGGAACGAGCGGAGCGGTTCCGCCCGGTCGGCGCCGGGCTGATGCTGGCACCCAACGCGGTGCGCGCGCTGAACTGGCTGGGACTGCACGACGAACTCCGGTCGCTGGATGCCGCGCAGGGCACCACGGGGATTCGGACCGCATCGGGACGGTGGCTGCTGCGCGGCGATGTCACCGAGGTCGTCCGCCGGTTCGGTGTCCCCGGGTACATGCTGCACCGGGCCGACGCACACGCCGTGTTGATCGGGGCGCTGCGGCACACCAACCTGTGCACCGGCCACGAGGTCACCGCGGTGGATCCCGCCGCGGGCACCGTCACGTTCCGGCGTACCGCCGACGAAACCGCAACGCTCGGTGCGGAACTCATCGTCGCCGCGGACGGCATCGCCAGTCCGACCCGGGCTCGGCTGTTTCCCGACCATCCGGGACCGGCCTACGCCGGGTACCTCGCCTGGCGCGGCGTGGTACCGGCCGAGGCCGCCGCCGACATCGAGGTAGGGCGCTCGTTGATCGAGAGCTGGGGGCGGGGCAGGCGGTTCGGCGTCATGCCGCTCACCGACGGCCGGGTCTACTGGTACGCCACGCTGTCGGCGCCGCCGAACTCCCACACCCACGCGACCATCGAAACGGTCGCGCGACTCTTCCGCGACTGGCACGACCCGATCCCCCGCCTGATCGACGCCACTCCGCTGAGATCCCTACTGCGACACGATATTTACTCCCTGGAGACACCGCTGCCCAGCTACGCCGCCGGCCGGGCCATCCTGCTCGGCGACGCCGCGCACGCGATCACCCCCGACCTCGGCCAGGGCGCGGCACAGGCACTGGAGGACGCCGCGACCCTGAACGCGCTCGCCGCCACGGAGTCCACCGTGGAATCCGTGATCGCCGGCTACGATCTGGCCCGGCGCGGCCGGACCCAGCAACTGGCCCAGGCGTCGGCGTCGGCCGGCCGGGTCGCGCAATGGCGCAATCCGCTGAAGGTCGCGTTCCGGAACAACTCGGTGTGGCTGACGCCGCGCTCGGTGTATCTGAACTCACTGCGCGAAACCTTCTCCTGGACACCCGCAACCACCCTCGCGACGAGCGACCCGGTGGCCGCGGCGCGATCCGAGGTGAGCAGCTGATGCGCGCGGTCCTGATGTTGTTCGACAGTCTCAACCGCCGGTTCCTGCCGCCCTACGGTGCCGATTGGGTACACGCCCCGAACTTCACCCGCCTGGCCGCGCACACCGTGCGGTTCGACAACTGCTACGGCGGCTCGATGCCGTGCATGCCCGCCCGCCGCGAGATGCACACCGGCCGCCACAACTTCCTGCATCGTTCCTGGGGCCCGCTGGAACCCTTCGACGACTCCGTCCCGGAACTGCTCTCCGCGGCGGGGGTCTACTCGCATCTGGTCACCGACCATCCGCACTATTGGGAAGACGGCGGAGCGACGTACCACAGCCGCTTCCGCACCTTCGAGTTCTTCCGCGGACAGGAGGGCGACGCGTGGAAGGGCCAGGTCGCCGATCCACCGCAACCGCAGAGCCCGCGTCGGGTCCGAAACCGGCTGTGGCGGCAGGATCTCGTGAACCGGCAGTACCTGACCGAGCCCGCCGATCACCCGCAGGTCCGGACGGTGCAGGCCGGACTCGAGTTCATCCGCGCCAATCACGCCGAGGACGCGTGGTTCCTGCAGATCGAGTGCTTCGACCCGCACGAACCCTACTTCTCCGACCGCGAATCCCGGCGCCACTACCCCGCTGCGGCCGCGACGGACCAGGCCCCGGCGTGGCCCGACTACAAGCGGGTGGCCGAAGCCCCGGAGGCCGTGGACCGTACGCGAGCCGAATACGCCGCGCTGCTGACGATGTGCGACACGTCGCTGGGTCGCGTCCTGGACACCTTCGACGAGCTGGACCTCTGGGACGACACCCTGCTGATCGTGTGCACCGACCACGGGTTCCTGCTCGGCGAGCACGGCTGGTGGGGCAAGAACGTGCAGCCCTGGTACGACGAGAACATCCACACGCCACTGTTCGTCTGGGATCCGGTGGTCCGCACGACCGCGGGCACCTGCCGGGAACTGGTGCAGACCATCGACTTCGGCCCCACCCTGCTGGACTTCTTCGATCTCCCGCCGACCGCGGATATGCAAGGCCGGTCCCTGCTTCCGCTGCTGCGCGACCCGGCGCCGGACAGGCACCGAGCCGGGGCGCTGTTCGGGATCTTCGGCGGGCACGTCAATGTCACCGACGGGCGGTACGTATACCTGCGAGCCCCGGCCGCCCCGGGCAACGCACCGCTTTTCGAACACACGCTGATGCCCACCCACATGGCATCCCGTTTCGCTCCGGCCGAACTGGAGAACGCGCAGTTGGTCGGCCCGCTCCCGTTCACCAAGAACGTCCCGGTGCTGCGGGTGCCCGGGTTCGCGGTCGGCGACCCGTTCGACTTCGGCACCGCCCTGTTCGACCTGGAAAGCGACCCACACCAAGCGAATCCGATCGTCGATGACGACCTGGAACTGCGGATGATCAACCTCCTGCTGGAACTCATGCGGGCGAGCGCCGCGCCGGACTCGCAGTTCACCCGCCTCGGCCTGCCGCTCGACGGACCCGCCGACGCCCGGCACCTTCTGGCCCGGACCCAACTGCGCGCCTATCAGGAAGCCGTTGCCCCGCTACCGATTCCGGCGGACTTCCGCACCGGACGGCCGGGGGTGAACACGCCGATCACCGAACTCCTCGCCACCGCCGGCACCCGCACGATCGTCGAGGCCGCGCTCGGTCCCGCGATCGAGCGCATCGCCGAGCAGACCGGCTCGGTCACCCTCCTCGACCTCGCCGATTTCACCCCGGCACTGACCAGGCGAACCCTGCGTCAACTCGATCAGGCCTTGGCCGAAAGCTGACCTTCTCCACCATCCTCAGTGAGGTATTCCGTTGACAGACACCGTCATACCGGCGTCCTCGGCCACCACCGGCACGCCGGTGATCGTTCCCGGCCGGTGGCGCAAACTCGCCCTCGTCGTCGCTCCGCTCTGGGCCGACAACAACGAATCGAGTGTGCTCAGCACCCTCGCCCCGGTCATCGTCCAGGCGGTCGCGGCGCCCGCGGGCGCGGTCGGCTACCTGACCTCCATCGGAAAGTTCATCAGCATCGTCTTCGGGCCGCTGTGGGCGTGGGTGGCGCGCCGGACCAATCGCAAGGTCGCGTTCGCCGTGGCCTCGGGGCTGGCCGGAATCGCCACCGCGGCAACCGGTCTCGCGCAGAGCTACGCCCAGCTCATCGTCTTGTACGGGGTGTCGGCCGCGTTCATCGCGGCGGCCCTGCCGATTGCCAGCGAAATCACCGCCGACCTGTTCGACGATTCCACCCGCGGTCGCGCCAACGGCTATACCTGGGGCGCGATCTCCCTGCTCGGTTCGGTGCTCGGACCACTCATCGGGCAACTGTCCCGGGTACCCGACGGCTGGCGCTACGGATTCTTCGCCTGGGGTGCGGTCACCGTGCTCACCGCCGTGCTGCTGGCCGTGTTCTTCGACGACCCCGCCGTCGGCGCCAGCGAAATCGCCGCGCCGACGACCCAGCAGGCCGAGGACAGCCGGATCACCTGGACCAAGGTCCGGCAGATGCTCCGGATCCCCACCTTCGTCCTGATGCTGGTACAGCGGCTCATCTCCGGTCACCTGCTGATCATGAGCTTCGGCATCGTCTTCCTGGTGCACACCTACGGCTTCACCACCGCGGTGGCGTCGATCGTCACGCTGCCCTTCGGCATCGGCTATCTGCTCGGCACCTTCGGCGGCAGTCTGGCCACCGACTTCCTGCAAAGCAGGCTGCCCAGGATCGGCCGCATCATCGTCTTGCAGTTCGCTCAGTTCGGCTTCGGCGTCGTCGCGCTGGTCGGCACCCAGCACGACTGGGGTGGCATCGGAATCTTCGCCGGATTCTGGGCGGTCCTCGGCTTCATGCAGGGCCTGAACCCCGGGGTGAACCGGCCCATCGTGGCGGCCGTCGTACCGCCGGAAATGCGCGGCGCCGCCTTCGCGCTCCTGCTGTCGGTGTTCGAAGCGCTCGCCTACGCGCTGTTCAACCTCGCCGCCGGACTGCTCACCGACGTGATCGGCCTCCGTGGCGTAATGCTGTGGATCCCAGGCGTTCTCATGCTCGTCAACGCCGCCTTCTGCACCATTCTCTATCGCACCTATCCCCGCGACGTCGAGCGGCAACGCGCCCTCGTGATCGAGCAGGCCCGACCCGCGGCGGCCGGATGAACCCCGCCCGCCACCCGATCGAACAGGCAGACCTGCCCGGCGGAACCTTCGCGATGGGTGATCCGCACCGGGACGGATTCCACGCCGACGGCGAGACGCCCGTGCACACCGTGGAACTCTCGCCGTTCACGATCGACACGACCACCGTCACCAATGCCGCCTTCGCGACCTTCGCCGAACGGACCGGATACCAGACCGACGCGGAAAAGTGCGGGCACTCCGCCGTTTTCCACCTCGTGCTGGCCGCCGACGAGGCAGACGTCATCAGCCCCGCCACGCGCGCGCCATGGTGGCTGGCGGTGCGGGGAGCGAACTGGCGGCACCCGCGGGGACGGCATTCCGGCATCGATGACCTCGGCGATCATCCGGTCGTGCAGGTCTCCTGGCACGACGCCGTCGCCTACTGCGACTGGGCCGGTCGTCGCCTGCCGACCGAGGCACAGTGGGAATTCGCCGCGCGCGGCGGGCTATCCGGCGCCCGGTATCCGTGGGGCGACGAACCGCCGGGCGCGGGCGGCCGGTGGCGGGCGAACATCTGGACAGGATCCTTCCCGACCACGATGCAGGAGAACACATTTCGGACAACCGCGCCGGTACGCACCTACCAGCCCAACGGATACGGACTCTGGCAGACCGCCGGAAACGTCTGGGAGTGGTGCGCCGACCACTTCTCCCCCACCACCTACACCAACGATGCCCGAACCGGCCGCGTTCGCGATCCGCAAGGCCCCGCAACCGGACATTCGCGAGTCCTGCGCGGCGGCTCATACCTCTGCCACGACAGCTACTGCACCAGATACCGCACCGCCGCCCGCTCCTCGAACACCCCGGATTCCACCATGGGCAACGCCGGCTTCCGCACCGCAGGCCCACTGGACCAGCCCATCGAACTCACTTGATCGGGTCGCCGCGCAGCCAGCCGGGTCGTGCTGGCGACCCGCACCGAGGATTCCCGTCCGGTAGCGGCCTTCCGGCACTGTGCCGTGGAGCAGTTGACCGCCTGAGCAGTCAGTCCGGACGAGTCGTCATGTGGGCGTGCAGCTGCTCGAGAATGCCCTGCAAACTGCGCCGCCGCGCCGGACTCAACGCCTCCAGCGCCGCACGGACACCGTGCATCTGCTCGCGCACCTGCCGGGCGATCGCCGTGCCCTCGGCCGTGGCGACCACCTTCTTCACCCGGCGATCGGCTTGGTCGACGTGCCGCTCGACCAGGCCGCGCTGCTCGAGTCGATCGATGAGCAAGGTGATGTTCGATGCGTCACAGGACAGGGCCTCCGCCAGTTCCCGCATCGCTCGCGGTTCGGCCAGTAGGCCGAGCAGCTTGGCCTGGCTGTAGGTCAGATCCAGACCCTGGGCCGCGGCGAGGAAGTCCTGCTGATAGACGCGGCAGAACTCGGTGACGGTCGCCATCACGTCGAGCGCGGTCGGCGAAGCGGGTGGCGAGGAGTGCGGCACCCTGCAAAGGTAGGCCGAATACTTGACGAACTCAAGCTTCCCGGGCGGACACCGCGGGTCGGGATGCTTGACAGAATCAAGCACTTGCGGTTGTACTGTCGGTGAGTCGCTTGAGTTGCTCAACTATTTTCCCGCACTGCTCGCTTCCCCTACCGCAGCCGACCATGGTGCTGTCATCAGCTCGGCGCCGACCTTGGAGACGATATGACCTCGGCAGTAGACACCACGCGGATCCGGCGATTGCTGGATCGGCCGTTCACGGTCGGCGATCTGACCGTGTCGAACCGGATCGCGATGGCACCGATGACGCGGAACATGTCGCCGGACGGGATCCCCGGCGCCGACGTCGCCGAGTACTACGCCCGCCGGGCGGCCAACAACGTCGGCCTCATCATCACCGAGGGCACCTACATCAACCGGGCCGCGGCCGGCGCCTACCCCAACGTGCCGCACTTCTACGGTGAGCAGTCCCTGGCCGGCTGGGCGCACGTGGCCGAGCAGGTGCACCTCGCCGGCGGCCGGATCATTCCCCAGCTGTGGCACACCGGGGTGGCCCGCACGGCGACCGAGCCGCCCGCCGAGAGCCCGTCCGGGGTGGGGCTCGACGGAGGCCCGGCCGGAAACGCCATGACCCAGCGCGACATCGACGACACGGTCGCCGCGTTCGCCGAGGCCGCCGCGGCGGCGGAGCGGCTCGGCTTCGACGGCGCGGAACTGCATGGCGCACATGGCTATCTGATCGACAGCTTCCTGTGGAGCGGCACCAACCAGCGCACCGACGGCTACGGCGGTGACCCCGCGTCGCGGGCCCGGTTCGCCGCGGAAATCGTCGCGGCCGTGCGTGCCGCCGTCTCCCCCGGCTTCCCGCTGTTCTTCCGGCTTTCCCAGTGGAAGTCCGGGAACTACGAGGCGAAGATCGCGGACAGCGCGGCCGAGCTGGAGCAGATCCTGACCCCGCTGGTCGACGCGGGAGTCGACGCCTTCCACGCCTCGACCCGCCGCTACTGGCTGCCCGAATTCGACGGCAGCGACCTCAATCTCGCCGGTTGGGTCAAGAAACTCAGCGGCAAGGCCACCGTGACCGTCGGCTCGGTCGGGCTGGATCAGGAGTTCGTCGGCGCCGCGGGCTGGCAGAAGCAGGCCGAGGTGGCCGGCATCGATCAGCTGCTCGATCGCCTCGAGCGCGACGAGTTCGACCTCGTCGCCGTCGGCCGCGCCCTGCTCGCCAACCCCGACTGGGCGAACAAGGCGCTCCAGGGCCGCCTCGACGAGGCCATCGCCTTCGACCGCGGCGTGTTGAAGTCCCTCAACTGAGACCCGGAGCTCGGCTCAATCACGTTCTCCCGCAGCGCCGCCCCGCAGGAACCGGTCGATCTCGGCCGGAGTCCGCGGGGCGACGTCCGCCGGAGTAAGCGTCAGGATCTCCCGTCGATAGTTCCGGATCTCGAAGCGACTGTCCGGCGTCGCTGCCGACAGCAGCCGGAGCCCGCGCTCCAGCATCGATCGGCGATACACCTTGAACCTCTTCTCCCGCAGCGACGTTCGACCGCCGAGTTCGGCGAAGCCGTTCGCACTGCGCAGATCGAACTTCAGGTCGATCACCGGGTAGGGCGCACGATCCCAGCTGGTCGAAGGCATCGCGTCCCGCCCCTGCATCCGCGCTTCGACCAGCGTCTCGGTGTCCTCGTCGCCGATCTCGCAGTCGAGAATCGGGACGGCCCAACCCACCCGGCCGCCATACCGGTTGCCGCACAGCGACGGGGCACGAAACAGCACGTGATCGAATCGGCCGATCGATGCGGGCAGCTTGTGATGGGATCGGCCGTCGAAGGCCAGTTCCGTTCGCGGGCAGACGAAGTCGAGGAAGGCCGAGATGGTTCGGGGATCGTGGCCTGGCTGTTTGACCACGAATTCCAGGCCACGACGCTCGTCCGCGCTCAGCACTAGGTACTGATAGAAGGCCCTCGGCTGGAAGTCGAAGAACTTCGCGAACACCCCCGCGCGCCCGTCGACCGGCGCGTAGCCCGCCCAGTAGGCATCCCACGCCCCCGCGTACCGCTTGTCCTCATGCACCCGCATCACGTCGAGCAGCGGGGCGTCCGCCATCTCGTCGGCAGCCTCGACCAGCACCGGCGCCGCCACCTCGACGTATCCCTGACGCTGCTTCTCCCGGACCTTCCTGGCCAGATGCCGCTCGGCATGGGCCAGATCGTCGAGCGTCATGCTCGATCCCAGAGCCTTGCCGCCCACCTGTCCCCAGGACATGTGACAGCGGATTCCCGCACGGCGGATCCGCCAGAACCGCACCACGCCATCGTCGTTCTTCTCGAAATATCGCACCTCGGACACGCCTTCATCTTGCCGGGTTACGCGGTATACCCGCCGTCGATGTTAAGGCTCGAGCCGGTGATGTAGGCCGCGTCGGGCCCGGCGAGATACGCGACGAAGGCGGCGACCTCGGGTGCGGTGCCGAATCGGTCCGTGGCCATCACGCCGAGCTGGGCGGATGCGGTAGGTCCGTCGGCGGGATTGGCGTCGGTGTCGATCGGGCCCGGCTGGATGTTGTTGACGGTGATTCCGCGCGGGCCCAGTTCGTGCGCGAGACCGCGGGTCAGGCTCGCGAGCGCGCCCTTGGTCATGGCGTATACCGAAAGGCCGGGGAATGGCGTCCGGTCGGCGTTGATACTGCCGATATTGATGATCCGCCCGCCGTTGCCCATGTGCGCCAACGACTCTCGGATGGCGACGATCGCCGATCGCACGTTGATCGTCAACATCGCATCGATCTCCGCCGGCTTCAGCTCGGTGATCGGGGCCATCGTGGCGACGGCGGCGTTGTTGACCAGGATATCGAGGGTGCCGAAGCGGTCGATGGTCTGCGCGACGGCGGACTCGACGTCCCGCTCGTGCAAGCTGTCGGCGTGGATCGGGTGCGCGGTACCGCCCGCCGCACCGGCCGCGGCCGCGACGGTCTGCGCGCGCTCCGCGGAGTTGGCGTAGGTGAATGCGACCCGCGCACCGTCGGCGGCCAGCCGGGCGACGATACCGGCGCCGACACCCCTGGATCCTCCCGTCACCAGTGCGGTCTTGCCCTCGAGCAGTCGTGTTGTCATCTGCGGCACCCTCTTCCAGTTTTTGAACGTTCACTCAAATACAGCGGAAACGGCCCGGTTTGTCAAATTTGAGGGATCACTCAATAACTGGTAGCATGCAGCTATGGCGAGGCCGAGGAAGTTCGATGAGCAGGCCGCTCTGATCGCCGCGCGAGATACGTTCTGGGGCAACGGTTACGCGGCGACATCGGTGCAGAACCTGACCGACGCAACCGGATTGGGAACGCAGAGCCTCTACGGCGCGTTCGGCAGCAAACGCGACCTGTTCCTGCGGATCCTCGACGACTACTGCACTCGTCAATCGACCGGACTCGAGGCCGCCGTCACCGCGGACCCGAGTCCCTGGCACGGCATCACCTCGGCGGTCGTGTTCGAGGACGGTGGCCGCATGGACCTACCGCCTCAGGGCTGCCTGATGGCCAGCACCGTCGCCGCGCTGAGCACCCACGACGAGGAGATCCGGGCCCGCGCCTGCCGGGCCCAATCCGAAACCCGCACGCTGTTCACCCGTCTGCTCGCCCAGGCTCAGGAGAACGGCGAGATCGACGCCGACCTCGATCTCGAAGCCACCGCCCGCGCCCTGATCGCCGTCATGCAGGGCATCGAATTCCTCTACAAATCCGGCATCGGCGACGAGGAATTACAGCTCACCAAAACCGCCGTACTCGAGCTGATCGAACGCTCGGTCACCCGCTGACGACAGCGGCGCCACCCGGGGCACGCTCCGGCGGCGCGAACCAACGATCCGTCCGCGATCGCCGACCGCGAAGTCGGCGGCCGGCCGACCACTCGTACAGCGGGTCGGCGCCGTCCTCCGCCCTACTCCGGCACCGCCGATCTCGGTTGCGCCAGAACGGTTTTCACCGGGACGGCGACGAAGCCGCCACCGATCACCACGATTCGATCGGCCTCTCGGCTCCAGTACACGGCCGAATAGTTGGAGCGGTCGTCGAACATCTCGGGTGGCAGGGGGATGTGGGTGCCCTGGTCCGGGAAGTAGAGGGCGCCGACGTTGCCCTCGTCGTTCTCGCCGAACTTCAGGAGCAGGCCGCCGTCCGGGCCCGGACGCACGGCCATCACATTGGTCCATGCTTCGACATGCCGGAGCGGGGCACCGCCTCGATGGATCTCGTGTAGACGACGGCCGGACAGATAGAAGAATCCGTCGTCACCGGCCGGCACCGCGGTGAACGTGACGAACGAGCGCTGTGCGCCCATCTCGAAGGACCGGACGCAGCCGGTGGCCGCGGCGTCGAGCTCGTAACCGTTTCCGTCCCAGATCAATACGGTGCTGCCGTCCGCGAGCCGGGCGTCCCCGGTCAGCGGAAGCGCGGCATCGCCGATCGAGCTCTTCACCACCGCCGCCGCCGGGATGCAGGGAATCTGTTCCCACGCACCGGATTCCGTGAGCCACAGCGGGCCGGGCAGCGGGTCACCGATATTCAAGCCGCCGAATCTCAGCAGGTGGGTCTTGACTTCGTGCAACACCACGGGGCGATCACCGAGGAAATAGCACTCGTGCGCGTAGAGGTCGGCCTCGCCCGGCCCCTTGGCCGGCAGTACGCGCGGGGCGTCGTCCGAGCCGTCCACCAGGATCGGGCCGAACACCCGCGGGCGCGCCGTCGTGTCGACGGTGGACTGCGCCAGCCACCCACCGGCCGGCGAGCGTGCCGCCCCCACCCAGAATTCGTTGCGCTGCAACGCCAAACGCGGCGGCCACGGCTCGAGGTCCCACAATTCCACCCGCGGTGCCCGGCCGTCGCTGTGCGACAACAGGAATCCGTCGACGATGGCATCGAGCACGCTCGCGATCGGCGAGGCCGGCGCGGTCTGCACCTCGGCGGCCGGAGTTCCGTCGTTGCCCAGGTATTGCGCCCACATCAGCTCCGGATCGCCCGGGAACTCACCGGCCGCGGGCACCGCGAGATCGGTTGCCTCCCAATACCCCAGCTTGCGGTCGACCGCCGCCCGCAGGGTCGCCACGATCCCCCGGTACTTCCGCTGCTCGCCCTTCGGCATCGGTTCGAGCTGCTCGTGCAGCCACTCCAGCACCTCCGCGACATGATCCGCGGGCACATACAGACCCGTCGAGTAATTCCCGCTGAACCACCCCGACGAGAACCGTCCACCCAATTGCGGATGCGCCGCGACAACTTCGGTGAACAGCAGGTCCGGCGCGTACTGCGCCTTCGGTTCGAATACCGCGTCCGGGAACACCCGCCCCGGTTCGAACGCCAGGCTCAGCGCCAGTCCCCGCTCGTACCGGTACGGCAGCATCGAAGCGCTGAACATGATCGCCGCGACGGACACCGCCTCGGCCGCGGCCCGCCCGTCCGCGCCCAGCAGCAGCTCCCGTACCTGCCGCCACACCTCCTCGGCCCCGGGATGCACCCGATCCAATGCCGTCGGCCCGCTCGAACTGCCGAGCAGCCTGGGCACGAACTGCTCCCGAATCGCGCCCTCGTCCACCAGATGCAATGTGCAGTCGTATCCCATAATCCTCCGCCTCGTCCTGCGCCCCCACATGCAACCACGAGCACGACAGCCACGCGAGGCCCTAATCTCCCGGTCATGTTTCTCGGCCGCGCGGTCCGACAGCCGAGACCTCCTCGACTACGGGTCGGCGGATCAGCGCCGGTGTGACCGCGCCATCAGCGCGGCGAGTACCCGCTCGGTCTTGGTCTCGCCGGCCGCGACCGCTAGACCGTGCCGGCGCACCATGGCCTCGAACCTGAGTTGCTCTGCCGCGGCCCGACTTTCCGTATCGGCGAGTGACTCCGGCGGCCGGGCGGTGACCCTGAGCGACAACTCGAGCAACTCGAGCTCGGCGATACACCACCGTTCGACATCGACCTCCAGATCCCCCAGGCGCACCCCGGTCCATTTCGTCGACGCGATCGGACCCAGCGCCGAGAGGTGATCGACCGCGACGCCGGGCGGCGTGCAGCTCACCAGGAACTGACGCTGCGCCGAGTCCAAGGCGGCGGTGACGTCGGTGCCGAGCAGCGCGGCATCGCGCAGTGATCCGGGCGGCCGCTCGCCCACGGCCGAGGCGGACAACACCCGCCGCTCACCACACCAGTCGCTCTCGATGCGGTACTCCAACGCCTCATCGGTGAACGGCGCGGCCCACCTGCCCGCCAATTGGGAACGGCGACATGGCCGTAACTTCACGGTCAGGTCGTCGCGCGCGCCGCTGCGCAACCGGATGACGATCCGGCTCGACAGCAACGCCGATGCCCGGCCGGAGCGGTCACGGCGCGACTCGGCGAACCAGATGCGGCGTTCGGTAGCGGGATGCCCCGAACACCGGAGCCGGGTCAGCGCGTCCGCGACGTCGCCGGCGAGATTGACCTTGATCTCGATCGGAGTGATCACACCAGTGCCCTTTCGTGGTGCTCGCCCCGAGTACCTCCCCGCGGCCGCGACACCATCGAAGACAGCGTTGGCCCACCCGTCACCGAGCCGCGCGCGTAATTCGCTACTCGATTACCTCGAAGCCGCCATCGGCGGCACCTGGCGCGGCCGTGCGCGCTGGGCTCCGCGGGCCGGACCGCCGTGCACAGGCACACCGACACCGGGCGGGGGCGTCGTTGCGGAATGTGTGCCCCCGTTCCGCACAACCGCCGACTCCATCGCGAAATTCGAGTAGCGGCATCTGCAGCCCGGACGCGACGAGCGGGTTTGAAGTAGCCGACTACGCAAGACGGACCCCCCGCTCCGGCCAAAGACTATGCATCCGATCCGATCTCGGACGAGCCGCGCGCTCGCACCCGCCACTGGGAGGTCCTTTGATAGTCAGGGCACAACCGACGACACCGTCGCCGGGGTCCACATCGCCGGCTCGCCGAAGGCCCCGTGCGATCCGCTTGCTGGCCCGGGTCGCCGAGACGATCGACCGCGCCGTCGGCTGGTCGAGGTTGCCCACGCCGCTGGGGTTGGCCGTCCTGGTCGGGCTGCGTAGCCGGTTGCGCGCGGAGAACCTCTTCGACACCGGACCGCATCCGGCCGGACCGCTCCCCGCCGACCCGGCCCGCGTCGGCGAACAGCTCCGCGCGCGCACGGTCGACGGCACCTACAACTCCCCCGACGATCCACGCGCGGGCTCGGTCGGCTGCCGGTTCGGCCGCAACGTCCCGCTGCGATTCACCTACCCGGAGGATCCGGCCCGGATGCTGGAGCCCAACCCGAGGCTGATCAGTCGGCAACTGCTGACCCGCGATCGTTTCCAACCTGCCACCACGTTGAATCTCCTTGCGGCGGCCTGGATCCAGTTCGAGGTGCACGATTGGTTCAGCCACGACGACGCCGACACCGAGCCGTGGGCGGTCCCGCTGAACGACGATGATCCATGGCCGGCCCGGCCGATGACGATCCCCCGCACCGCCGCGGTCCCCAGCCCCACCCCCGGCGGGCCGCCGACCTACCCGACCGCGGACACCCACTGGTGGGATGCCTCGCAAATCTATGGCAGCACACCGAAATTCGCCGCCGCACTGCGGACCGGCGACCAGGGGCGACTCGAACTGGACGAGCTGGGACTGCCGCCGCTCGGCGTGGAAGGCCTGCTGGAGCTGTCCAGCGCGGCGGCCAACGCCTGGGTCGGTCTCGCCCTGCTGCATTCGCTGTTCATGGCCGAGCACAACGCGATCTGCGCTCATCTGGCGCGCCGCTACCCGGACATGACCGACGACAACCTCTATGACACAGCCCGTTTGGTGAATTCGGCGTTGATCGCCAAGATCCACACCATCGACTGGACACCGGCGATCATCGCCCACCCGACCACCGTTGCCGCCATGCGCGCCAACTGGTTCGGGCTTCTCGGTGAGCGCGTGCAACGACGCTTCGGCCGGCTCAGCGGCAACGAAGTGCTATGCGGCATACCGGGATCCGCCCGCGACGACAGCGGGATCCCGTTTTCGCTCACCGAGGAGTTCGTCGCCGTCTACCGGATGCATCCGCTGATACCCGATGATCTGCTGATTCGCAGCCTCGCCGACGACAGCGTCCGCGCCGAGCACCCCTTCCCCGATCTGGGGGTCGCGCACATCCGCGAGCGGCTCGCCGAAACCCCGATGGACGAGCTGTTCTACTCGTTCGGTCGCGCCCACCCCGGCGCGCTGACACTGCACAACTATCCTCGTCATCTCCAGAATCTGACCCGCCCCGGACATCCGCTCCTCGACCTCGCGACCGTGGACATCCTGCGGGTCCGTGAACGTGGCGTGCCGCGCTACAACGAGTTTCGCCGGCAGTTGCGGCTGCGACCCGCCACCTCATTCGAGGAACTGACCGACAACCCGCTGTGGGCGCGTGAGCTCGAACAGGTCTACGGCGACGTCGAACGGGTCGACCTCATGGTCGGGCTCTACGCCGAACCCAAACCGCCCGGATTCGGCTTCAGCGACACCGCATTTCGGCTGTTCGTACTGATGGCGTCGCGCCGGCTGTCCGGTGACCGGTTCTTCACCACCGACTTCCGCCCCGAGGTCTACACCGAGGCGGGCATGGCGTGGGTACGGGACAACACCATGCGCAGCGTCCTGCTGCGGCACTTCCCCACTCTGGCACCCGCTCTCGACGGCGTCGCCAACCCGTTCGCTCCGTGGCGGAGCGTCGATCCGCAGAGCAGGCAAAGGAAACGATCGCAATGACCGATGTGGCAGCGCCGCGCACGACCGCGCAGAAGTACCTCCGTTACCGCGACGACCTCGAGCAACCGCGCCCCGACGAGGAACAGATCATCGACAAGATCATCACGGTGCTCCGCGGCAACAACGAACGCGCCTACCGCAAGTACAAGCACGGATTGCGCGACGCGCACGCCAAGGGACACGGCATCCTGCGCGGCGAACTGACCGTGCATCCCGGCCTGCCGCCGGAACTCGCACAGGGCCTGTTCGCCACCCCCGCCAACTATCCCGTCATCGCGCGCCTGTCGAGCACCTCCGGGGTGATCCGCAGCGATCAACTGCGCGGCGTGCGCGGCCTGGGCATCAAGGTGGTCGGCGTGCCCGGCGCGCGTGCGCTGCCCGGCGACGAGGCCACCACTCAGGACTTCATCATGGTCACCCACCGTGAGTTCCTGTTCGCGGACGCCCACGCCTATCTCCGCCGGGGAATGCCGATCGCGTGGGTGCTGGCCCGGCTGCCCGACCCCGTCCTCCAGACCGGCAGCAGCATTCTTTCCGCGCTCGACAAGCATGTGTTGCGGCGCATCGGACGTCCCCTCCCCCCGAACCTGGCCGTATTCGTTCGGCCCAACACCCACATTCTGGGGGAAACGTTCTATTCATCGGCGCCGCTGCGCTTCGGCGACTACGTCGCCAAGCTGCTCTACACTCCGGTATCGCCGGAGGTCACGGCACTGCGTGACCAACCGGTGCGCCGCGACGCGGGCAGCAACGCCCACCACGATCAGGTCGTCGACTTCTTCGCCAGGCACGGCGCCGAATACGAGCTGCGCGCGCAACTGTGCACCGATACCGACACGATGCCCATCGAGGACGCGACCGTCGCCTGGCCCGAGGCGGCGTCGCCGCACCGGACCGTCGCCACCATCCGGTTCGACATCCAGAATCCCGACACCCCCGAGCGGCGCGCGTTCGGCGACGACGTGGTGTCCTTCAACTCCTGGCGCGGCCTGCTGGCGCACCGGCCGATGGGCTCGATCAACCGGCTCAAACAGCGCGTGTACGAGGCGTCCAGCAACTACCGTCACGGCGTCAACAACGTCCCCCGGCTCGAACCCACCGCGGACCAACTTCCCCGATGACCTCCGCGCCGCGCACCCACCCCCGTCCACCACCCCGACCGGTCGGCCACCCGCAGGTCGACGCGGAACGGCCGCCCGGGGAAACACATCGCGGCGCCGCGCCGCGGTCTCTACACTTATCGCTCATGGGGGATCGCTGGCAGCTGCTCGATCGTCCCGACAAATTCGAGGCGGTCCGCGCGGCACTGACGAGCACCGACACCGGCGGTGTCGTGCTCGTCGGTGCCGCGGGCATCGGCAAAACGACGCTCGCCAGGATCGTCACGTCGGCACTGAGCGCCCCGGTCCGGTGGGCGGCCTGTACCGAGTCGTCCCAGGCCATTCCGCTGGGCGTCTTCGCGCCCTGGATCGCGCCCTCGGCCTCGCGCGATCCCATCGCACTTCTGTCGTCGGCGCGGGAAAACCTACTCGCCCAACCGAACACGGTCATCGGCGTCGACGACGCGTACCTGCTCGACAATCTGTCCGCGACGCTGCTGCACCAGATCGCCGTCGACCACAGCGCCCACATCGTGGCCACCGTGCGGACCGGGGAACCCGTGCCCGACGCCGTCACGTCCCTGTGGAAGGACGGCTACCTGGAACGCATCGAGCTGACCGCACTGACCAAGGAGCAGTGCGTCGACCTGGTCGAGACCGTGCTGAGCGGAACCCTGGAGGGGCTCAGCGCCGACGTCATGTGGGAATCCTCGGGCGGTAACCCGCTGTTCCTGCGCAACATGATCGAGGGCGCGGTCGAGGCGGGCACCCTCACCGAGGTCAACGGCGTCTGGCAGCTGCGCGGTCCGACCGCCGTGCCCTCCGGGCTCGTCGCACTGCTCGGCGAGCGGCTCGCCCGGTCGGGCGAGCCGGTCCTGGACACGGTGAAAACGCTGGCCATCTATGAACCGCTCGACATCGACATCCTCACCGACCTCGTCGGGGCGGACGCGGTCGACGCCGCCGAGATCGCCGGCCTGATTCGGATCAGCCACGACGGCTGGCCGAGCAGCGCGCGGTTCAGCCATCCGCTCCTCGGTGACGTCGTTCGCCGCCAGATCGGCACCGCCGCGGCGCGCAAGCTGCGCGGCCGCATCGTGGAGATGCTGCGGGAGCGCAGTCTCGGCACCGCCGCCGACCGGATCCGGCTGGCGCAACTGTGCGTCGACAGCAACCAGCCCATCGACCTCGAGCTGTTGATCACGGCCGCGAAAGACGCTGTCGCGCTGTCCAACCTGCCGCTGGGGGAACGACTCGCGCGCGCCGCCAACGACCGCGGCGGCGGGCTGGCCGCGGCCGAATTGCTCTCCCGCGCCCTGCTGTGGCAGGGACGTCCGCTCGAAGCCGACGAGATCCTGGCCGGCTTCGACCCCGACCAACTCGATCAACTCCAACTGGTCCAGTGGGGCATTCCGCGCGCCAGCCTGTTGTTCTGGTCCCTGCGCGACGCCGACCGCGCCCGCAAGCTGATGGACCTGCTCGGCGAGCGCGTCGAGCATCCCGCGCTGCGCCTGGTCATCGACGCGGTGAACGCCGCCATGGCGGTGCACGAGGGCCGCATCGCCGACGGCATCGAGGCCGCCGAACGTGTTCTCGCCGACCCGAACTCGCCTGGACACGCCGTCGATTTCGCCGCGTTCGCCGCGGGACTGGCGATGCCGGTGGCCGGGCGCGGCGCCGACTACGCACCGATCGCGGCCCGGAGCCGGGCCCAGCGCAAGGCAAGCGACGGCATGATCCGCGCGATGGTCCGGTACTGCGATGTGCTGGCGCTGACGGTCATCGGCGAATTCGACCTGGCCGAGCAGCGCGCCACCGAGAGCTCCGAATTCTCCTCCGCGGGACAGTTCGCCGGCTGGGCGATCGCCAAGATAGCCGTCGGCGTGGTCACCACATACCGCGGCCGGTACCGTGCGGCGATCGCCGCGTTCGAGCAGGCGCTGGCGGCGCTCGACGCCGAGGCCGCGCTCCCCTGGCAGTTGCCGGCCCGGCTGCTGCTCGTCCGCGCCTACGCGTCGGTGGGCGACGCCCAACAGGCCGAGCGGGTCCTGCTCGAGGCGGACGAACACACCGGACCGCACATGGCGCTGCACGAGCCGCAGCGCATGATCGCCCGCGCCTGGCTGGCGGCCGCGACGCACAACCAGCACTCGGCCGTCGAATTTGCCCGCAAGGCCGCCGAAATCGCCCACCGCACAGGGCAATACGCGTTGGAGGCGGAGGCGCTGCACTATGCCGTCCGGTTCGGCGACCGCACCCTCGCCGCGCGGCTGCACACGCTCGCCGGCCGCGTTCAAGGTCCCGTGGTCGGGATCTACGCCCGCCATGCCGCCGCCTTCGGCCACTCCGACGTCAACGCACTGGCCGCGGTCAGCGTCGAGTACGAAACCGCCGGATTGTTGCCCGCGGCCGCCGATTCCGCCGCACAGCGGGTCCCGCTGCACGACCGCGCGGCCCAACGCCTACTCAGTGCGCAGGCCTCGGCCCGCGCCCTCGAACTGGCCGCCCGGTGCGACGGGGCGACCACCCCGGCCATCGTGTCCGCCGCCCAGCCCCTGCCGATCACCGCGCGCGAACGGGAGATCACCGCGCTCATCGCGCGCGGACTGTCCAACCGCGAGATCGCCGAGCGGCTCTGTGTCTCGGTGCGAACCGTAGAGGGCCACATCTATCGGGCCTGCTTCAAACTCGGCGCCGCCGACCGCGAACAACTCGCCTCCATGATCTGGCGGGACGACGACCACTAGGCCCTTCGCCCGATTCGGGTAGCGATCTACTCGTGTCCGGGGTCCCTGACCTGCGGTCTGATGGTGTCGACAGCGATATCGGCCGAGAGACGGGCGAAATGTGGGTATCGAAACCAGCGATGATGGGATGGCCGGCCCGGTCCGGTCCGGCTGATCCGCGGGTGGCCGGGTGCGCAGCCGGTACGGCCGCCTCCGGCGAGGCGCTTCGGCCGGCCGCGCAGGTCTTGTTGTTCGGGGGGTTCGAGTTGCGGCAGGGCGGGCGCAAGGTCGTGCTTCCGCTGCATGCGCAACGGGTGCTGGCCTACCTGTCGCTGCATCGGATGACCGGCGAGGACTGCGGGCGGCAGGTGCTCGCGGAGCGGCTGTGGGAGAACTCGTCGCCGGAGCGATCGTCGGCCAGCCTGCGCACGGCGCTGTGGCGGATTCGGCGGGCCGGCCCCGACCTGCTGGCGGGCGACGCGGAACGAGTGCGACTGGCCGGCCACGTCGCGGTCGACGTCGACCGCTTCCGGCAGCGCGCGGAGGCGATGCTGTCGGGCACCGACTGCCCACCGGCGAACCTGCGGATGCTGTGCACCGCGGCCGAGCTGTTGCCCGGCTGGGACGAGGACTGGCTGTTGCTGTTCCGCGAACAGGTGCGGTTGCTGCGGTTGCACACCCTGGAGGCGGTCGCGCGCCGGTTCTGCGCGCAGCGACGGTATCCGCAGGCCATCGACCTGATCCTGCGCGTCGTCGCCGCGGAGCCGTTACGCGAATCGGCCCAGGCGATCCTCATCGACGCCCACCTCGGCGAGGGCAATGCCGCCGAGGCGCGCAGGCAGTTCGACCGCTTCGCGGCGACGCTGTGGCGCGAACTCGCGCTGCGCCCGTCCGCCGATCTCGGCCATCGGGTCGGCCTGCCCACGGTCGCCGCGACTACGCGAGATTGACGCTCCCGAGCACGGCGCCGTCGCATGCTGACGCGATGCCGGCCGATTTCACCCACGCACCACCGCCGACGCGGATCGCCGGGCTGCGCGCGGTGCCGATGCACATCCAGGAGCTGCGCGCGGTGCTCACCCTGGATGCCGCGACCGGCACGGGCTCGGTCGAGGCGACGGTCGACTACGTGGTCGGGCCGCACGCCGGAGCGCCGATCTTCGACCTCCGGCAAACCGTGCTGACCTGCCGGCTCGACGGGTCGCAGCTCGACCCGGCGAAGATCGCGTCCCGCGATGCCGGCGCAGGACCGTACAGCTCGATCCGAGTCATCGGCGTCCCGCAGGCCGCGGGGTCGGCGCACCGGCTGGTCGTGACCTATTCGCTGGCGACGCCGGACGCCGACCTCGGCGGCGCCTATCCGCCGGTACTGCAGCGGGCGAACGGTGGGCTTCGCTGGTCACTCGGCATGTCCGATCTGTATGCGGGCCGTTATCTCGAAGCCTGGTTTCCGTCGAACCTGCCCTTCGACCAGTTCCCGTGGACGCTCGAATTGCGGGTCACCGCAACCACGGTCGCGCACTCGCTGATCACCAACGGTGCGGTGACCGCGGCCGGCGTCAACGCCTGGACCGTGCGGTTCCCGGCCTGGTTCACCACCATGTCGGCACTGCTCGAGCTGCGTCCGTCCGACACGGTGGTGCTGCGATCATCGACCGTCACGCTGCCGGTGTCCGGGCGATCGGTGACGGTGGAGACGTGGAAACCCGTTGGCGGCCAAGAGAATCTGCCCGCGCTGAATGCTCGCGTCGGCGCACTGCTCGCGGACTACGAGACCGCCTTCGGTGCATTCCTCGGCAGCCGCTTCGTCTGCTTCTTCCACGGCGCGGGCGGCGGCATGGAATACGCGGGCGGCGCGACCACCGCGGCAGGCGCGCTCGGTCACGAGGTGTTTCACTCGTGGTTCGCTCGCGGCGTCAGCCCGGCGGCACAGACCGACGGCTGGTGGGACGAGGCGTACACCACCTTCCGCGACGACGGCGACACCCGCACCGAGCGTTTCGATTTCACCCGGCCGCCGGTCCGCCTCTGCGCCAGGCAGCCGTTCCAGCGCACCACCCCGATCGCGGCGTACGACGAGGGCAGCCGCTTCTTCCGCGGCGTCGCGGACCGGATCGGCGCGGCCCCGCTGCGCACCCTGATGGCGGGGTGGTACCAGGCTCGGCAGGGCACGCCGGTCAGCACGGCCGATATGGTCGCGCACCTCGTCTCCGGTTCCGGCGCACCGGATCTCGTCGACGCCTTCCACCGATTCGTCTACGGCTTCGCCGAGCCGACGCCGGACGCGCGTCTCGAGTTCGTCGCGACGCCCACGCTGTGGGTCCGCCGTGCCGACGACGGCGTCCCCACGCACGCGAATCCACACACTGGACAGGACAACTGGATTCACGCCCGGGTGCGCAATCGCGCGGCGGCCGGACCGTGCCGCCATTTCGTCGTGACCTTCGCGATCAGGACCACGACGACCACCGCGCCCACCTACCCCGCCGACTTCTTCCCCGCGCAAACGGCGACGGTGGGTTTCGATCTCGCACCGGGCCGCTGGCGCACGGTGTCCGCGCGCTGGCCCGCGGCACTGGTGCCCGCCCGCGGCACCCGGGTGACCGTGCTCGCGTCGGTGCACGCCCGCCGCTCGCATCCGGCGTCAGGCACCCACGTGTGGGAGCAGGCGTCGATTGCCAAGCGCGACATGACCGTTGACTGATCGCGGCGTGGGCGGCGGCGGGGTGATCATGCCGACCCGGCCGAACAATTCCGGTGACGGGCGGATGCTCAGCTCGGTCCAGAGCAGGTCCGCGAACATGCGCAACTGCCTGCGCGCCTCCACCACATTGCCCTCGCACAGGTGCGCCTCGATCAGCGCGGCCTGCGCCGACTCACGCAGTGGTTCCTCGGCGACGACGGCGAGCATCACATCGATCGCCTCCGGGTAGCGCCCCTGCTCGGCGAGCTTGCGCGCATCCACCTCCAGCGCGTGTAACCGCATCTGCCGCAACTGTTCCCGGGCCAGCAGCAGCCAGGTTTCGTCCCAGCCCGGCAGCAGATCGTTGGTGCGGGCGAGCAGCGCGGCCCGGTCCCGCGGGCAGTCGCATTGCTCGGCCAGCATCCGCTCGGCGTTGCGGCGGAACTCGTGCACGTCGACCGCGACCTCGGCGCCGAGCCGCACCCGGCCACCTTCGCCGCGCACCAGCGCGGGACTGGCCTGCCGGATCCGCCACAGCGCGGTCCGCAGGCTGGCGCGCGACCGGTCGACGGTCGCGTCGGGCCAGAGTCGTTCCGCGAGTACCCCGCGGTCGCAATCGGGTTCGGCGATCTGGTCCAGCGCCAGATACGCCAGTACGCGGCGCGAATGCTGGGGCAGCGCAACATGGCTCGCGTCGACCCGCAGCGCGAATCCACCGAGCAAGCAGATGGCGAGCTGCATCGAATCATCCCTCCGTCACCGGCCGGGAAGTGGCCGGTCGAGCAAGCGTGCCGAGTCCGCGCTGCGCGCGCGTCAACACCGCGTCAACGCCGCCCACCCGGCATTGACGGGAGTTGGTATGGCCGCGCGCGACCGTGGTCCGGTGAGTGGACCCGAGAGCAAGACCATCGTGGTGCGGGCCTGGCGTGACCGCGGCCTGCTGATCATCCGGGTGCTGGCCGGTTCCGGCGATCTCGGCTCAGGTCAGGAGTGGGTTTTCGCCGATATCGACGCCTCGCTGGCGCACGTCGGCGCATTGCTCGGCGAACTGCTGGGGGATCCGGCGCCCGACGAGACGAAGCGTTGACGCTCGCGCACACCGCGGTCCCGCACAGTGACGCGAAACGCCCGTCGTTTGCGGAGGTGACCACAATGCGCAGTGACTCCTTTACCGAGTCTCGCGGTGATACCGAGGACTATGTCTCGCCGTTCTCCGGGCTGTCGCCCTTCGGCGAAGCGGTGGATCACGCGACCGAACAACCGGCCGCCGAATTCGACGAATCACCGTTCGAAAGCTACTCGTTCACCGAGTCTCCGTTCGGGGAGCACTCCTACTCCGAGGCCGACGAGCAGTCGGCGCTGGCCACCGAGTTCCTGGCGGCGCTGCACGACGAGGAGTTCACCGAGGCATTGGAGCAGCTGCTCGACGCGGGCGCCGCCCGTGCGCTCGCGGATGCCCAGCAGTGGTCGATGACGCCGTCGGAGTCCGAATGCCGGGAATCGCTGCAGGAGTGGATCGCCCCGTTGATCAGCGAGTGGGAACGCGCGGTCGACGGCTTCGCGAGCGGACTGGAGAACGCCGATCTGCACGGTCTCGCCGAGCAGGAACTCGACGAACTGCTCGACTCGCTGCACACCCCGGCCGCGCTCGGGTCGGAGGTGTTCGAGAATTTCCTCGGCAAGATCGTGCGCAAGGTCAAGTCGGTCATCAAGCAGAAGGTGCGCCAGGCGATCGGATTCGTGAAGAATCCGGTCAAGGGCGTCATCGGCCTCGCCAAGAGCGGGCTGGACACGATCAAGAGCGGCCTGCAGACCGTCGGCAAGCACCTGATCGGCCCGCTGCTCGAGCGGCTGAAGAAGATCGGGCTCTCCTTGCTGAAGGGGGTCGTTCAGAAGCTGCTCAATCCCCTGACCCGGATCCTGCCCGCCGAGATCCGCCTGCTGGTCCCGATCCTGGCGAAGCGTCTCGGCATCGGCGAGGCCGCCGACGAATCGGCGGACGAGGCCGACGAGGGCACGGACGAATCGGGCACCGCGGCAGCCCTGTCCGAGGCCTTCGACCAGCAGCTCTTCGCGATGTTCACCTCCGAGGAGACCGATGAGGCCGGCGCCGAGGCGTTCGATGAGGCGGATTCCGAAGAGCCCGAACACAATACGGTGGCCGAGCTGGACGACGCCAGGGCCCGGCTCGCGGCCCAGTTGAGCACCTACACCGGAGCCGAGGAGCCGATCGCGGAGATCGAGCAGTTCGTGCCCGCGGTGCTGGCGATCCGGCCACTGCTCAAGCTGGGACTGAAAGTCACCGGCGCCCGGGCGAAACTGATCAATCTGATCGCGCAGCCGCTGGCCAAGCTGATCAAGGGGATGGTCGGTCCCGAGGCCGCGCGCACCATCGCGAGGATCGCCGGGCAGGACCCGTCGGTCCTGATCGCGCGGGCCGTGGTCGGTGTCGGGTTCACCGCGCTCGGTCTGGAAACCGCTGGACAGGAAGAAGATACGATTCCCGGCGAGGCACTGGCCTCGGCGGTCGAGGCGACGGTCACCCGGGTCCTCGACGAACTGCCCGAGGCGGCGTTCACCGATCCCCTCCAGGTCAGCGCGGCGGTGCAGCGCGCGTTCGCCGAGTCCGCCGCCGCCTACCTGCCGGACCGGCTGTTGCGGGCCGACCTGCCGGAACGCGAGACGGCCGAGGAGGGCGGATTCTGGGTGATGATGCCGCGCTCGACCGGACCGCGTTACCGATTCCGCAAGTACACCAAGGTTTTCACGATGCCGATCCCCCGGCAGGTCGCGCGGGCGGTGCGCTGGAACGACGGCGGCACGCTGGAGACCTATCTGCTCGACCGTGGGGTCGACCGGTGGCCGGTGCAAGCCGAGATCGACCTCTACGAGACGCTGCCCGGCACCCTGCTCGGCCACCTGACCCGCGACGAAACCCTGCCTGCCGCAGAGCAACCCGGCGCCGACGAGTTCCAGCCGCTCACCGCGGAGGCCGCGGGACTGCTACTGCGCGAACCCGGGTTGGGCCGCCGCAGGCGGGTCGGGACCGGACCGGGCGCCTACCGGCCGGTGCCCGGGCAGCGGTATTTCCGGGTCCGCGTCGCGAAAATGCCCGGCCGCAAGGCGCGTCGGCCGCGCAGGCTGACGACGGTGCGCTGGGATCCCGCGACCAAGCGGATGGCCGTCGTGATCAAGCTGTCCGAGCGGCGAGCTCGCGGTCTGCAGGCCCGGCTGCAGCGGGCCGCGCCCGCGGGGCAGCGGGATCTGCCCGCCGTGCTGTCGGCGTTGCGCGAGATCTTCCTGCCCCGCCTGCAGTATCGGATCGCCCGGCGGCTGCTGAAAGCCGCGGTGGTCACCGACCCGGCCGCGGCCGCCAAGCTGGCCGGCGAGCTGACCGCCGCGACCAGCACCGGCCTCGCCACCTATCTCGCCCAACGCGGCGCCCAATTCGCCGCCGCCGTGGCCGATCCGGCCGACGGGGTCACGCTGACGGTGACCTTCACCGGCGTGGCGCCGGATTCGGCGCAGATCCCGGCGCCGGAAGTCGTCGCGACACCTGGATTGACGTGATGGACGCCCGATTCGCCACCGAGACAGCCGCCCTCGCCACCGAGGCGAGGCACTGGCGGCGCGCCAGCGCGGCGCTGGGCGACCTCGAGGTCAGCGCGTCGCCGGCGGCCTGGCGGGAGCTCGAGTCCTATCTCGGGCTCAGCGTCCGGGCGAGCCTCAGCGGCCAGGCGCGCAGGCTCACCGCGCAGGCCGATCGCACGATCTTCACGATCAAGGGCGCGACCACGCCGGACGACCTGAAAACCGCACGCGCGGAACTGCTCCGGCTGCGTCGCCGCTACAGCCGCGCCGAGGCCGTCGTCGACTTCTATTGCGACGCGGTGAACACCCGGACGAATCCGCGCATCGCCGCGGTGCTGCGCGGGCTGGACGCGTTGGCCGTGCACAGCATGGATCAGGTGTTGCGGCCGTTGAACATCGACACCCCGTCGGTGCTGACCTACCTGGACAAAGGGATGGGCGCCTCGATTCTGCGGGCCGGCGCCCGGCTCTGGGATGCCTCGCTGTCCCCCGCCGCCGCCATCAAGATCACCCGGCACAATCTCTGGCAACCGACCTCACTGGTGCACGAGACCGGCCATCAGGTCGCCCATTTGACCGGCTGGACAAAGGAATTGGCGGCCGCGCTGCACACCGTGCTCGCACCGCACAGTCTCGTCGCCGCGGAGGCGTGGCAGAGCTGGGCCGCCGAGGTCGCCGCCGACGTCTATGCGTTCTGTCTGCTCGGTTACGCACCGGTGCCTGCGCTGGCGACCGTCGTGGACGGGCCGTCGAGCCAGGTGTACCGGATGCCCTTCGGTGACCCGCATCCGGTCTCGGCGCTGCGGGTGCAGTTCAACGCGGCGCTGTGCCGGGCATGGTTCGGGGCCGGACCGTGGGACGCGCTCGCGACGCGCTGGACGACCAGGCACCCACTCACGCGGGCCGGTTCGGATGTCGCGGCGATCGTCGCGGCGAGCATGCCGCTGCTGCCCGCCATCGTCGACGTGTGCACCCGGGTGCCGATGCGCGCCTTCCACGGTGTGCCGCTCTCGGCCCTGGCCGACCCGCGGCGGGTGGCGCCGGGCGAACTCACCCGGCTGGCCGATCGCGCGGGCGAATCGCTGTACACCTCGACCTACCTGCAACGGGTCGAGCCGATGCGGATTCTGGCGCTGACCGTGCTGCGCGGTCTCGAATCATCCACCGCGCCAACGGCAATGGAGACCTGGCTGCGACGGATGGGTGGCGGCGACCGACTCGCCGCCTGAACGGATAGATAGGAGACCGACATGGATAACGAGCCAGGCAACGGGACCGCCAACGTGGATCAGCTGATCCAGTTGTGCACCGCCATCATTCAGCAGTACCGGCCGCCGGACAGCGCCCCGTCGAACACGCTCGAGGAAGGCAACGACCTGACGCTGTCGATCTTCTCGGAGCTGCAGTACGCGTTGCAATCACGCAACCTCTCGGCCAAGGGGCCGGCGACGCAGGCGCTGCCCGCCCAGGTCGATGTGCCGCACGGCCGGTTGGTGTTCACCCGGGCACTGCCGCGCTACGCGGAGCGAGTAGTCGCCATCTACCGCGGCAACCGTGCTCCCGCCATCCTCGAGCGGATCTACGACCAGGACAGCCGAGACGGTGGGAACGGTGGGGACTGCGAGCAGCGACCGACGTTCCGACTCCCCCACGCCGACGAGGCGATCGCAGTGCAGATCCAGGACTGCCACGAACGCGTCCGGCTCGTCAGCTTCGTGACGTACGCGCCGATCGACACACCCGGATCCGATTCCAGGGTCGCCGTGTACTCCGACTCGCCGCAAGCACTTTAAGGAAGGCAGCGCCATGTTTCGACAGTTGGCTACTCAGCTCCCCAAACTCACCGGCGGGCTCACGCCGGCCGATGCGGTCTTCACCTTCCACCCCGAGCAGCTGAGCCGGTGGCTGGACGAGATCTGGGCACAGGGCGGAATCACCGCCTGGCCCAAGGTCATCAACCAGACCGCGGTGCCGCTCGGCGACCCGGCCGCGGTCAAGCTGACCCAGATCCCGGACAACCTCATCAAGGAGTCGTTCCGGTCCGGTGTGCGCGGGCCCGCGGGGACGCCGCCGTTCCCGCCGCCCCTCGGCTACAACCCGAGCAACGCCCCGCAGGTGGCGCCGCTCTGGGATCACATGTTCTACGCGTACCTGGTGGAAAGCACCGGTATCGTCGAGATCTTCGCCGAGGTGGTGCGGCGCTACGTCGTCGGCGAGACGCTGCCCGCGCCGACGGTCGAGACCATGACCTGGGTGCGCGCCACCGAAGAACTGTTCTTCCGTGATCCGCCGCTGTTCCGGGTGGGCGGCCTGACCAGTCAGCTGCGCCCGGACGCCAGGGTGAATCGGCGAAATGCCTACTGGCGCATGTTCGGACTCGATCTGCCGCATCCGGCGCCCGGCGCGGACAGCCAGGCGTGGAAGCGAGATGCCGGGGCCGCCAGCAGCATTCGGTTCATCGAGATCTGGAACGAACTGCTGCGGCAGATCTGGCTCGGTATCGAGAACGAGCGCAACACATCCGGTTCGAATCCGACCGACGCGAGCTACATCGGGTACCTGTGCCAGACGATCGCGGAGATGCTGCGGCTGCGCCGCCTCGGCGGGATGCTGTCCCGGGAAGAGTTCAGTTATGCCTGCCTGTTGAACTGGTTCCACCTCACCGTCGACTACGAAAGCGCGGTGGTGCGCGACCTCAGCGCGAACGCCGGTATCGCCGGTGGCAATCCCGCCGACCGGCTCGCGACGGTCGGCGCCAGGGTCGGCGTCGCACCGTCGCGCCAGGCCCGCGAACTCTTCGAACTCGCCTCCCTGGTCTCACCCCTGCTGTGGGCCATCGAGCTGGGCGTGTTCGACGAGCAGCCCCAGGCCGCGCTGCTCTACCGCTCCACCGGCGTGCCGGGCACCGGGACCAAGCCCGCGCAGACGATGACCCGAATCATCGACCTGTGGCAATCGGCGACCGGGGAGCGGGTCAAGGACCTCGCGGTCACCATGCGTCGCACCACGAACCAGGTCCGTTCCGCGCAACCGGCGAAACTGCTGCCCGCCGGCGTGCTGTCCGGCGCGACCGCGCCGGCCGCACCCGCGACGAACGGACATCGACGAGTCGCCCCTCGGCCCTGAGCCGTTGGGACGCCGAGTCGTTCGCCACCGCGCGACACCGATTGGGAGCCTGATATGAGTACTGTTGCCGAATCGTCGATCTTCGCCTCGCCCGAATCGACGCCCGACCCCGGCGGGTGGCCCACTCGCGAAGACGTGTTCGCCGAGGACGTGGGCGATCTGGAATATGCCGGCGAAACAGGTTGGCCGAACGAGAGTTCCGACACCGAACTGGATGAAACCGGGTACGGCGGTGCGGAGTCCGGGGAAAGCTACACCTACGGAGCCGAATACGGCCAGGAGGACGCCGATCACGAGGGCGGCGATCTCGAAGCCGACAGCGAGACCGGGTATTTCGAGGCAGTCGATTACGCCGAGACCGACCACGAAGGCGCGGATTACGAAGACGTCGACTACACGGAAGCCGATTACGAGGACGCGGACTACGAAGACGCGGACTACGAGGACGCCGATTACGAAGACGCCCAGCCTGTCTCGGTGACGCCCGGCCGGTTGCTCGTCAAACGCCACCCACTGCTGCGCACGCACGCGGGCACACCGCCGGACCTGCTGCTCGAGTGGAACGGCATGGTCGAGCCGTCGGTGGTCGATGTCGTCGTCCATCTGCACGGCTACGCCGGGCAGGGTGCGGCGATGAACATCGTGAAGCACAAGAAGCCGATCAGCGGACTGGATTTCACCGATCCGGCCAACCCGTCGACCGTCGGACGGACCGCCCCGACGCTGTTCATCCTGCCGCGCGGCCATCACCAGCCGAAGGGCAACCCGGCACGGTATACGTTCCCCGCCCTCACCAAACCTGGTGCGCTGCACCGATTGATCGATGACGCGCTGGCTCGGTTCGGCGCCGCGACCGGAACCACCGTACGGCGCAATCGGTTGATCCTGACCGCCCACTCCGGCGGCGGGGCCGCGCTGATGGCCATCCTGGGTCATACCGACCCCGACGAGGTGTACACCTTCGACGCGCTGTACAACGACCCGAAGGCGCTGGTCGATTGGGCCCGCAAGCGCATGGCGACGGGCACCGGCGCGCTGCGCGTGCTGTACCGCCCCGGCGAGGGCACCGCGCGGGCCAGCGAGCGGGTGGCGGCGGTGGTCGGCGGCGCGGCCTCGCCTAACTTCCGGGTCGAGCGAACCCGGGTGCCGCACAACGATATTCCGCGCCGATTCGGCTGGCAGCTGCTGGCCGACGCGTCCGCGAACCTGCGCGGCGGCATCGTCGCCCGCGAGGCCGCCGACGAGAGCGGCGACGAACTGTGGACCCCGCAGGCGGGCGACGGCGAGTACTGGGGCGAAACCGCCTGGGAGTCAGCGGATCATCTCGATGAGTCGACCTCGCAGGAGTGCGGTTGCCGGCACCGGGAGCGGGAGTCGTTCGAGGAGGAGGCGCCGCGAAGTCCGGCGTGCCCGCCGAAATTCGCGAGCCGGGGCCTCGGAACGTGCAAGCCGTCCCAGGACGACTGCAAGCCGACCGCGCCGTGGAGCGAGATGCAACAGCGATTCCGCCAGAGCTGCAGCCTGTCCACCCATCGCCTCGACGCGAAATCGGCCGTCGACTGCGCGTGCGCGTTCGGTGATCCACGCCAGGTCGCGATGTTCTCGATGGCGCGCGTGATCGCCGCGGGCCCGCTCGCGGCCCGGCTGTTCGCGCACTTCCTCGGTGCGAGCGGCACCGAGGTCACCATCGATGTCGCCGACATGATCAAGCGCTCGGCCGGGGTGCGGGAGAAGATCCGCAAGTCGATCGCCCGGGGCGGAACCTCCGGCACGACGCGGATCGAACAGAGCGAATACCGCGACAGCGAACTGCAATTCGCCTACGGCGCCATCGACTGCGTGCAATGGCGGGTGCTGCCACCGGTCGCGAAGGATTGGCGCAAGAAGCCCGCCACCCGGCTCGAGATCTCGATGCTCGACTACTACGAATTCCATCCCGCCCGGGCCGGCGTGAGCCAGTGCGCGCACGCGGCGTGCGTCGAGCTCGTCGCCCGCGGACAGGCGAAGAACTTCTGGACCAGCGGCAGCGCCGTGGTCACCCTCGCCGAGATCAACGCGCGCGCGTCCGCACCCGTGCGCCGGCCGAGGGAGCACCGCGATGTGGTCTACCAGAACACCTACTGAGTCGAGTGGAGGCGAGTCATGAGCACCGTCGCCGAATGGCCGGCCCGGGAAAACTATCCGGACGCAGCCGAATACGACCGTCAGCCGGCCCACTCCGAGGAGTTCGGCTACGAAGAGGTGGCCGAAGCCCAGGAATCCGGCGAGGTCGAGCAGCACGAGTTCGACGAGACCATCTCCGGCGCGGAAACTCATTTCCACGCCGAGACTTTCCCGTCCGGACTCGTCCTCACGGCCCGGCCAGGCCCGTCGGCGCAGGGGCAAGAGCACTGGGATCCGAACAACACCGGTCTCCCGCTCTACGACACGGGACCCGCGGTGCGCAAGCAGAGGCTGGCGCCGAACTTCACCGTCGGCGAACTCGTCAGCAGCGGTGGACGACCCGCCGATCGCGCCCGCATCGCACCGGCTCTGGTCCGCTGCCTGCAGGCGATCCGGGACAAGGTGGGACGGCCGGTCAAGATCAGCTCGGGATACCGTTCCTGGGCGAACAACGTGGCGGTTTATCGGGCTCGCGGGCAGCAGCCGACGTTGAGCAGACATTGCAGCGGACAGGCCGCCGACATCACCGTCGCCGGACTCACCGGCTTGCAGATCGCCGAGCTCGCGATCGACGCCTGCGGCAACGACATCGCGCTCGGTGTCGGGGGCAACTTCGCCCACATCGATGTCCGTGGGCGGCCCGATACCTGGACCTACCTGACCGGCAAGGCCAATGCCGCCGCCCTCGCGCACGTCCGGCAGTATCGCCGAAACCGCTCTGCCCCAAGGCCTGATCCCGCCCCGACGCCGACACCCGCGCCGACCCGGACGCCGGATCGCGCGGCGGGCGTCGTCCGTCGCGGCACGTTCACCAAGTGCACGACCGGGGAACAGCCCGGTGCCCGCGCGATGGCGAACCAATGGCGGCGCTTGACCGGGCGGCATGCGGGCACGTTCGACTGCCGCGCCACCACGTTCGGCACGCCGTCGCTGCACGGCGAGGGTCGTTCGATCGATCTGAACGCGATCGCGGCGAACCCGGTACAGCGCGCACAGGCCGACGCGTACATCGCGTGGTTGCTCGCCAATGCGGTCGAACTCCAAGTGGCGTACATCATTTGGGATCGCCGGCAGTGGGGATGGCAGTTCCGCGCGCAGGGCTGGCGGCCCTATGGCGGCAGCAATCCGCACACCGACCACATCCACGTGGACCTCAGCTGGGAGGGTGCGCTGAACCCGAGTCCGCTGTTCGCCGGGCCGGTTCCGGGGCTGGGCGGAAATCTCGCGCCCGCGCCGACACCGGGACCGCGACCGGCCCCAGGACCGAAACCGGCGCCGGGACCGAAGCCGAGCGGTCGAGTGCCCGCCCACGTCGTCGAGTTCGTCCGCAAGTACCGCCCGCACGCACAGGCGGACGAAACCCGCAGTCGCATCCCCTGGCTGGTCACCCTCGGCCAGGCCGCGCTCGAAACCGGTTGGGGCGAAAAGGCTTGCGGCAACAACTTCTTCGGTGTCAAGGCGGGCCCGAGTGTGCCGGCCGCCCGGCGGAAACTCTGCGTGACCACCGAGGTGCACAGCACCCCGAATGCGCGGGGTTATCCGGAGATCATTTCGGTGACCCCGAGACCGGACGGCCGCTACACGTATGTCGTCCGCGACTGGTTCCGCGTCTTCGACTCCCCGGTGCAGTCGTTCGACGGCCACGCACAGACGCTGCTCAAACCGCGCTACGCGAAAGCCTTCGCGCACACCGGCGATCCCTATGCCTTCGCCCGCGAAGTCGCGGCGGCCGGCTACGCCACCGAGCCCAGCTATGCGGCGAAACTGACCGGCGTGATGAGAATGATCGAGAAGGTGCCGTAGGCCGGCCGGAAGACGCCGTCGGGGGTTGACAAAGAACTCCCGACACGTCACCTTTGTCCGATGGTAACGTTACCAGACCCCGAACGCGACGCTCCGGCGCCGGGTGAACGGCGTCGGTGGCCGACGATGGCGGATGTCGCTCGGCGCTCCGGCGCCTCGCTGATGACCGTGTCGCGGGTGGTGAACGGCGAGCCCGGCGTCCGGGAGGAAACCGCGCAACGGGTCCGGTCGGCCATCGACGATCTGGGCTTCCGCCGCAACGACGGGGCGCGAATTCTCCGGCAGGGCAACGCGACCGCGAGCATCGGCCTGGTCATGGAGGACCTGACCGGTCCCCTCTACAGCACCATCATGGCCGCCGTCGAACAGGTGGCAAGACAACGGGACTACTTGCTGCTGGCCGGATCGGCGCAGGGTGATCCCGCGCGCGCCGCGAAACTCACCAGCGCGTTCCTCGCCCGCCGGGTGGACGGGCTGATCGTCGCGGCCAGCCTGGCCGGCGCGGTGGCGCTCGAATCCGAGCTGTCCCCGGACACCAAGTGTGTCTTCGTCGATCGGCCGAGTTCGAGCGGGAAATTCGATTCGGTGGTCTCCGACAACGAAGGCGGCGTGGGGCTGGCCGTGGCGCACCTCGTCGCGGCGGGTCATCGCCGGATCGGCTACCTCGGCGACGACGAGCGTTTCTGGACGGCCGGTCGGCGTCGCGACGGCTTTCTCGCCGCGATCCGCGCGCACGGTCTGGACGCGACGAACCTCGTCGGCATGGGTTTACCCGAACCGCACAGTCGGGCCGAGATCTGGCAGCGGTGGGCCGACGGGCCCGAACCGGTCACGGCCGTGGTCACCGGTAACAACCGGGCCACCCTCGCGCTCATCCGTCAGCTGCGCTCCGCCCCCGAATTGTCCGTCGCCTACGTCGGATTCGACGATTTCGACCTCGCCGATCTGCTGCGCCCCGCCGTCACCACGGTCGCCCAGGACGCCGAGCGCATGGGGGCGCGCGCGGCCGAGATGCTGTTCGAGCGCATCGGCGGGCTGACCGTGCGCCCACGCGAGGTCGTCGTCCCGACTCGACTGATCGTCAGGGAGTCCGGACACCTCGGGCGATGAGTCGCCCGGCCTGCGGTCGATACCGCACATTTCTTCGTCGAACACAGATCAAAGGAGATCCCGTGACCCACCGGACGGCGCGCCTGCGCCGCTACTCAACCCTGGTCGTCCTGGCCGGCGTCCTCTTGGCCACGGGCTGCCGCGGCGGCGAGTCCACCGCGGGCTCGGACGGTGGCGGATCGGCGATCCCGGACAACTCCGCGATCGTGAACGCCGTGCAGAGCGATCCGGCGCTGGCCGGCGAGGTGCCCGCGGCGATCAAGGGCAAGGGCACCCTGTCGGTCGGCTCGAACGTGCAGTCGCCGCCGAACAACTTCTACGGCGCGGACGGCAAGCAGGCCGTCGGATTCGAGGTCGACCTCATCACGGCCGCCGCGAAGAAGCTCGGTCTCGGCGTCGCCTACAGCGACATGTCCTTCGACTCGCTGATCACCAGTCTGCAGACCGGGCGCATCGACGCGACCATCGCGGGCATGAACGACACGAAGGAGCGCCAGCAGAAGATCGACTTCGTGGACTACTTCACCTCGGGCATCACCATGATGGTGGCCAAAGGCAACCCCGAGAAGATCCGCACGGTGGATGACCTGTGCGGCAAGGCCATCGCGGTGGTGACCGGAACCAGCCAGCAGGAGTTCGCCAAGTCGCAGAGCGCGAAATGTACGGCGGCGGGCAAGCCTGCCCTCACCGTCACCGACACCAGCAGCGACGCGCAGAACCAGCAGCAGTTGCGCTCCGGCCGCATCGCGGTGATCCTCAACGACCTGCCGTCCGCGGCGTATATCTCCCGTACCGCGGGCGACGGAAAGTTCTTCGAGACGGTCGATCAGGCGCCACTCAACGGCGGGCCGTACGGGATCGGTCTGGCCAAGGAGAACAGGGCGCTGACCCAGGCGCTGCAGAAGGCACTGCAATCCCTCGTCGACGACGGGACCTACACCAAGATCCTCACCGCCTGGCAGATCAGCTCGGGTGCGCTCCAGCAGGTAACCGTCAATGCAGGCTGAGACTCCGGCGATCCGCGGCGCGGAAGCCGCGGTCGCCCTGCTGCCGAAGGTCCCCCTCCGGCACTGGGGCCGATGGCTATCCGGCGCGCTGATCCTGGTTCTGCTCGGTGCGCTCGGCTACGCGATGTCGCAAGGCCAGATCGACTACGCGTCCATCCCGGCGCTGCTGACCGAGCCCATCGTCCTGGAGGGCCTGGTCAATACGATTCTCCTGGCCGTCGTCGCGCAGGCGGGGGCGATCGTGCTCGGCGTGGTGATCGCGCTGCTGCGCGCCTCCCGCAATCCGGTCGCGCGCTGGTTCGCCAGCGGTTACATCTGGCTGTTCCGCGGATTGCCGGTCCTGCTGCAGATCCTGCTGTGGTTCAATCTCGCGTTCATCTTTCCGCGCATCACGATCATGATCCCGTTCGTCGACGTCACCGTGCTCGACCAGTCGGCCAATGTCCTGATGACCGTCTTCGTCGCCGCACTGCTCGGGCTCGGGCTGAACGAAAGCGCCTACATGGCCGAGATCGTGCGCGCCGGACTGAACAGCGTGGACAAGGGGCAGGTCGAGGCCGCCCAGTCGATCGGGATGCCGCCGGCCACGGTGCTGCGGCGGGTGATTCTGCCGCAGGCCATGCGCGTGATCATCCCGCCGACCGGCAACGACTTCATCAACATGCTCAAGGGCACGTCGATGGCGTCGGTCATCGGATACCTGGAGTTGATCAAGGCGGCCCAGAACCTGACCTCGCACAGCCTGAATCCGATGGAGACGCTGTTCACGGTCGCGATCTGGTACATGGTCGTGGTCAGCGTGGCCAGCGTCGGCCAGTACTTCCTCGAACGCCGCTACTCGGCGTCGGACCGGTCCACTGGCAACCGAACACCGTGGCGGCGGATCGGACGATCCCTCGGCACCCCTCCGATGGTCAGGACCACCCCATGATCGAACGAACACCGGGCGCGGCCGGGCCGTCCCAGGGCGCGGCCACGCGGGAAGATCCCGACGTACTGGTCAGAGCCGTGTCGGTGCGCAAACGGTTCGGCGACGTCGAGGTGCTGAAGGGTATCGATCTCGTCGTCCGTCGAGGTCAGGTCGTCGTGCTGCTCGGCCCGTCCGGCGCGGGCAAGAGCACCTTCCTGCGCTGCATCAACCACCTGGAGTCGATGGATTCCGGGGAGATCTGGGTCGATGGCGACCCGATCGGGTTCCGGTTGCGCGGCGGCAGGCTGCACGAGCTGCGCGAGCGCGAGATCGCCAAGCAACGCGCCCAGATCGCCATGGTGTTCCAGCGGTTCAACCTGTTCCCGAATCGCACGGCGCTGGAGAACGTGATCGAGGGACCGGTCCGGGTCAAGGGCACGCCGTCGGCGCAGGCGCGGCAGCAGGGGAAGGACCTGCTCGACCGCGTGGGTCTAGCCGACAAGGTCGACGAGTACCCCGGCCGCCTCTCCGGCGGACAGCAGCAGCGGGTGGCGATCGCCAGGGCATTGGCCATGCGGCCCAAGCTGATTCTGTTCGACGAGCCGACCAGCGCGCTCGATCCGGAGCTGGTCGGCGAGGTGCTCAGCGTGATGACCGAACTCGCCAGGGCGGGCATGACCATGATCGTGGTGACCCACGAGATGTCCTTCGCGCGGGAGGTGGCGGATCAGGTGGTGTTCATCGATCAGGGGGTCGTCGTCGAGATGGGCTCGCCGGAACAGGTCATCGGCAATCCGACGCACAGCCGTACCCGGCAGTTCCTGGCTCGGGTGCACCAGTGACCGATCCGCGCGCCGCGTACCTGGCCCAATTCGGTGAAACCACGGGCTATCTCGATTTCGCGCGGTACGGTCCGCCGTCGCGGGCCGTGGTCGCGGTGAGCGCCGCCGCGATGCGGTCCGGCGCGACGGCGGGCCCGGATACGGTCGACGAGCTGATGGGCGCGACCGATCGAGCGGTCCGTGCCGTGGCGCGGCTGTCCGGCTTCGCGGCTTCGTCGGTGGTGCTGATTCCGAACACCTCGACCGGACTGTTCCAGGCGGCCTTCGCCATCCCGCCCGGACCCTCGGCCGGCGAGGTTCTGGTGAGCGGCAACGACTTTCCGGCGAACCACTATCCGTGGGCGCGCGCGGCCCAGGCCGGTCGGTTCCGGCTGCGGGTGATCGCGCCGCCCGGCGGGCGGATGACGCCGGAGGTCATCGGTGCGGAATTGCGGCCGGACACCACGGCGGTGTCGATCAGTGCCGTCGACTTCGCCACCGGCTATCGCGCCGATCTGGCCGGTATCCGGGAGGTCATCGGCGAGCGGCTGCTGATCGTCGACGGCATCCAGGGATTCGGGGTGACCACCCAGCCGTGGGAGGTGTGCGACATCCTCGTGGTCGGCGGGCAGAAATGGCTGCGGGCCGGCTGGGGCACCGGATTTCTCGCGCTGTCGGACCGGGCGCTGGAACGGGTCGATCCGCTGTTGTCGGGATGGACCGGCGCCGTGGATCCCACCCACTATGACGGGCTGATCCACCCGCAGGCGCCCGGTGCCGCGCGATTCTCCCTCACCAATCTCAGCCCGGTCGATCACGCCGCCTTCGCCGCCGCGCTCGAACTGGTCGAATCCGTCGGCCCGGCCTGGATCGAACACCGGATCGGCGAACGCCTCGACGCGCTGCACGCAGCGCTCCTCCCCCTCGACCCGGTGATCCGCTCGGCACTCGACCCCGCGCACCGGGCCGGGATCCTCTCCTTCGCCCTTCCCGATCTCCCACCGGCACAGCTGGGCAAGCGGCTGGCCGCCGGCGGCGTCACCGCCACCGTGCACGCCGGGGCCGTGCGGCTGTCGGTCCACGCGACCACCACCTACGCCGCAATCGACGCGGTCGCCGCCACGATCCGGGAGTCGCCTCGGCAGGGGTCGTGGTGATCGGTTGACGGCCCCCACTTCCTGGGGCACGGTCGGCGCGATGTCGCGTTAACACTTCGCCCGAAGGTGGCCGGAGCAGCGGGTTTCGGGCAACTTCCAGGCGAACTGCGTTGATTCGCCGCCGATTACCCGAATCCGTGCCGACGCGGGACGTAACGGCGAGTCGCGCACCTCGATGTGCAGCTTGCATACCGAATGGTTGCGGCACAAAACTGGAGGGGATCTCATGCGGATCACAGCACTGCTGGTCGCCGGCTTAGCGGCGGGCGTCGTCATCACCGTGGGCGGGTGCGACTCGAACTCGACGCCGGGACCGGCGCCCACCCGAACCCCGCTGCCCTCAGCGCAAACCGAGCCGTCCACCCAGCCGGGGCGCACGAGTGAGCCCGGCGGCAGCGTGCCCGAGGCGACCGCCGCGCCCGGTGTCCCCGGCGCCCCCGCCGTGCCCGACGTGCCCGCGACCAGAACCGTTGTCGCGGAACCGGCGCCGCCCGTCGATGCCGCGCCGCCGAAGTGCGTGACCGCCCAACTCCGCTTGGACAAGGGCGTCGGCGGGCAGGTGGGCGGGACCTGGTTCCTGCGGTTCATCAACTCCACCTCGCGAACCTGTGTCCTGCAAGGGTTCCCGGGCGTCTCCCAAACCAACGGCCCCACCGGCGAACCGGTCGGTGAGCCCGCCACCCGGGATCAGGGCCCGCAGGCACCGAAGCCGGTCCCGGTCACGCTGGCACCCGGCGGCGCCGCGCAATTCGAGTTCATCTCCTATCCCAAGCAGATCAACGAGTGCGCGGCCCTGCGCACCGACACCCTGCGCGTCTACCCGCCGGACAACACCGAATCCCTGTGGCTGCCTTGGGACAACCTGATCTGCCCGAGCCCTCAGCACATGCTCGTCGTCCGAGCGATCACACCGCTGTAGGCACTCGCGGTCAGCGGTCGCGACTTCTAGGCGACCGCTGACCCGACCACCGCCTGGTGGAACTGCCAGGCGTCGGCGACGATGTCGGTCAGGTCGGGGCGTTGGGGTTTCCAGCCGAGTTCGCGGTGCGCTTTAGCGCTGGCGGCGATCGATACGGCGGGGTCGCCGGGTCGGCGGGCTTCGACGCGGACAGGGAAGTCGACGCCGGTGACGGCGCGGACGGTGTCGAGGACCTGCCGGTTCGAATGTCCTTGCCCGTTACCGAGATTGAAGATGTCGTGGCGGCCGGGCGCGACGGCGTCGAGGGCGAGCAGGTGCGCGGCGGCGAGATCGGAGACGTGAATGTAGTCGCGGATGCAGGTGCCGTCGGGGGTCGGGTAGTCGGTGCCGAAGAGGGTGAAGGTGTCGCGCTGCCCGCCGGCGGCCTGGAGCAGGATCGGGATGAGGTGCGATTCCGGGTCGTGGCGCTCGCCCAGGTGTGCCCCGTTGCTCGCACGGACGGCGCCCGCGGCGTTGAAGTAGCGCAGCGTGGCCGCACCGAGCGTCGCCGAGGCACCGCAGGCGCCGGTGATGAGCTGGTCGACGGTCGCTTTGGTTGCGGCGTATGGGTTTCGGGGGCGGACCTCGGCGGTCTCGTCGAACGCGGTGGTGCCGTCGCCGGTATACATCGACCCCGTACTGGAGAAGATCAGCCGCGGCACGCCCGCGGCCCGGATCGCGCGCAGCAGAGCGAGCGAACCCTCGATGTTGTTGTGCCAGTATTTGTCCGGATCGACCACCGATTCGGCGACCTCGATGCTGGCCGCGAAGTGCAACACCCCGTCGAACCGAGCGGCCGGGGTCAGCACATCCGCCACCTGATGCACCGACATCTCGTGAAACCGAGCCCCCGGAGGAAGATTGGCGGCGAACCCGGTGGACAGATTGTCGATGATGTCTACCTCGTGCCCGGCCTCGACAAGCTGATGGGCAACAACCGAACCGATATACCCGGCCCCGCCGGTAACGAGCAACTTCACAGTGGTCGAATCCTCCGAGAGTAGCGGTTCAAACAATGGCCCTGGCGACGATACTTCTCCCGCAACCACACCAACCCAGCACGGGCAGGCGCCGCGGCTGGGCCGGCGGCGGGTGCCTCCGTATGACCGACGCGGTCGGCTCAGGCATGCTGGCAGGCCGGATGGTGCGCTGCCGACCCTGGATCGGGGCGCCTCGGGCCGGGATGGGTAGGGAGGTTTCACATGGGCTGTGCCGGACGGGCGCTGGTGCGCTCCGTGGTGACGGCGGTTGTCGTGACCGCGGTTGCCGGGACGATGGGGTGCGGGACAGACGGTGATGACGAGGCGGTGATCGCACCGCCGAGTGCGGCGGTGGCGGCGGGTGTGCGGGTTCCGCCTGCGCGGGCGATCGCGGACTACCAGCTCGGTGGGGCCTACCCGCCACCCGCCGGAGTCGAAGTGGTCGCGCGGGATAGCACCGCGCAGCCGGCGCCCGGTCTCTACAACATCTGCTATATCAATGGCTTTCAGACCCAGCCCGCCGAGCGCGACCGGTGGCTGGCCGAACGCCGCGATCTCGTCCTGGCCGACGCCTCCGGCAGTCCGCTAGTCGATCCCGACTGGCCCGACGAACTGATCCTGGACACCTCGACCGAGACGAAACGCCGTCGACTGGCCGACATCTTGTCACCGATCATTCGGCAGTGCCGCGACGCAGGGTTCCACGCCGTCGAATTCGACAACCTCGACTCCTACAGCCGCTCCCACGGCCAGCTCACCCCGGAGACGAATCTCGGCCTCGCCGCCCTGCTGGTCGAGGCGGCCCACGAAGCCCAGCTCGCCGCCGGCCAGAAGAACGCCGCGGAACTGAGCGCCCGCGCCAAGGCCCGAGCCGGATTCGACTTCGCCGTCACCGAAGAGTGCTTCCAGTTCAAGGAGTGCGACGGCTACCGAAACGTCTACGGAGACCTAGTCATCGATATCGAATACCCGGACAACCTCGGCACCCCGTTCGACCGGGTCTGCACCGACCCGGCACGCGCGGCCACCACCATCCTGCGAGACCGCAAACTCGTGCCGGGCGGCACCCCCGGACACCTCTACCGGCATTGCTGACCGCGTGCGGGCAGGCGTGCCCACGCGCGTCCGCGATACGCGACTACGACAGTGTTCGAATACCCCACCGCCACAACGTTGACCGAGCACCTCGACGCGGCGTTGGCGTGATCGGCGATTCACAAGAGGTTGGCGGCGTGTGTGGCGAGCCACATGGTGTGTTCGCGGCTGATGGCTTCCTCGGCGTCGGCCACGGCCTGCGGCCATTCCGCCTCCGTGACGTCGGTCAGGCGGCCCACCTGTAGCGCCAATTCGTTGGCGGCGGTGGCGTAGGCGGTGGTGAGTGCCGAGTATTGCTTGAGCCCGACCCAGGCGGCGCCTGCGGCGATGCATGCCGCGACGATGCCGGAGATATCCATCTCCCAGATATCGAAGGCGCGGGCACCGGCCAGCACCAGCCCGACGACCTCGGCGACGACGAGAAACGCCTGCCACATCAGCGTTTTCCGCTTCGCGTCCTCGGCCTTCCTCGCGTACCAGCGATGCTGGTCCTTGGTGCGCCCCTCGATGTAGGCGGTCTTGCGCTCGGTGAACGAAGCGTTGCGCAGCGTCGTCATCGCGTCGGTGACGTCGGGAACGTCGGCCCCGATCGCGATGCGGCTGCCGACCTTCTCCACGATCCCCGCCAACCTGGCGCGCAGCTCGGCGCGGGCGGCCTCGGCGCCGAGACTCAGGAAGAAGGGGTCCGCGCCGACGGCGTACCGCCACGCCAGGGTCTTGGCCGACTCGGCCAGCGCGCGTCCGGAGTACCAATCCTGCTCTGGCCGTTGGCTGATCAGGATGACCTCGGCGATCAGCGCGGCGGCGAAGCCGGCCAGCGCCACCATGGCCCACACATTGACCGTGCCGGTGGACCAGCTGAACGCGCCACCCATCGCCGCGGCGACGGAACCGCCCAGCCGGATGACGTTCACCCGCAGGGTCAGGGCCTGGCCACGCAACGACGCGGCGTCCGCGCTGCGCCAGAACCCCGGCAACTCGTCATCGCTCAACCCGGTCAAGTCGGCTCCTCACGCTGCGGCACGGTGCGCTCGGTCCGTGCATTCCAGTGCTGCCACTCGTTGTCGGTTCGTGTCGGGTCGGCTCGTCGCCGGGACGGGCGGCCCTTTCGCGATAGGCTGGCGACCTGCGACCATTCGTTCGGGTAAGGAAGGCATATGGCTGGGCCCGAGACGATTCGTGTCGACGCCACCACGGATCTCGCCGAGACCTTCGCGGCACGCGGCATTCCGCGCGGCCGCCCGGTGCTCGTCGTGGTCGGCGGCGCGGCCGGTATGAGCGACGGGGCCGTTTCGACATCGATCACGCTGTTGCTGACTCGGCTTGCGCCAGTGCTGGATCGGTGCGGGGCCGTCGTCATGGACGGCGGGACCGACGCGGGTGTCATGCGACTGCTCGGCGAGGTACGCACCCGGACGCGAGCGAGCTTCCCCCTGATCGGTGTCGCCGCCGCAGGCACCGTGGCGCTGCCGGGAACCGAGCCGGAAGCCGGTACAGCCGCCATCGAAGAGTCCCACACCCATCTGATCCTCGTCCCCGGCCACGAGTGGGGTGACGAATCGCCGTGGCTCACCCTTGCCGCACAAGTGATCTCGGCCGAACACCGGTCGGTGACGCTGTTGATCAACGGCGGCGCCATCACTCTGCGCGACGCACGCAACAGCCTGTCGGCCGGCCACCCGGTAATAGTCCTGAACGGTTCGGGTCGCACAGCCGACGAGATCGCGCGGGCACGCACCGGCGGCACCGCATCCGCCCCGGCCGCCGAGATCGCGAAATCCCCACTCACCCACATCATCCCACTGACCGACTATGACGCGATAACGGACACGATCGAACGGCTGCTCACGTGATTGACCTCGGGTAGGCAAAGAGGCCCGAATCCGCAAGCGCCGTAACCGATTACATTGACCGAGGGCGGATCTCCGCAGCGGTGCCCCCGCGCTCATCAGCCTACGTGCGGCGCACCGAAGGGTCTGTACGCCGTTCGAATGAACACCGGGGTCTACCGCTGTTGCGGGCATATCGACAGCGATTCGTGGCCTGGGAGGTACTTCTTGCGCTCCTGCTGACTCAGGTCTCGGCCTGCTTGGTGGCAGGCGTTGGCCACGAGGTCTCCGGTGTAGAGGGCTATGTCCCACAGGCGGGCGGTGGCGTCGCTGCTGGCGGTGGCCAATGTTTTGCCGTCCGGGCTGAATGCCACCGACCAGATCATGAGGACGCCGAGCAGGCCGCTCGCGTGGCCGGTCAGGGGGTCGCCGTACGGCTGGCCGGTGCGCGCATCCCACATTCGGACGGCCCCGTCCTCGCCACCGCTGGCCAGGGTGGCGCCGTCGGGGCTGAACGCCACCGACAGAACCGGTTTGACGTGGTCGGGCATCGGCGCGCGACGCGGCTGGCCGGTGACCGGGTCCCACAGTCGGACGGTGCCGTCTTCGCCGCCGCTGGCCAGCGTGGTGCCGTCCGGACTGAACGCCACCGACCAGACCGGGCCGGTATGACCGATCAGTGGCTCACCGCGCGGCGTTCTCGTCGCGACGTCCCACAATCGCACCGTCCCGTCGACCCCACCGGCACTGGCGAGCGTGGCGCCGTCCGGGCTGAACGCCACCGATCCGATGGGACCTCGATGCCCGGTCAGCGGATCGCCGCGCGGATCGCCGGTCACCGCGTTCCACAACCGCACCGCCCCGTCGAAACCGCCTCCGGCGGCGACCAGAGTGCCGTCCGGACTGAACGCGACGGCACCGACCCGGCCGAGGTGGCCGGTCAGCGGGTCGCCGCGTGGCTCCTGGGTGACCGTGTTCCACAATCGCACCGTGCTGTCGTCTCCCCCGGCACTGGCGAGGGTGCCGCCGTCCCGGTTGAACGCCACCGACCAGACTTCGCCGGTGTGGCCGATCAGCTTGTGTCCCTTCGGCTTTCCGGTGTCCGCCGCCCACAGCCGGACGGTTCGGTCGTTTCCGCCCGTGGCGAGGGTCGCGCCGTCCGGACCGAACGCCACCGACCGAACCGGACCGGCGTGCCCGGACAGCGGTCCACCACGCGGCTGCCCGGTGGCGGTGTCCCACAACCGGACCGAACCGTCACCACCGCCGGTAGCGAGCGTCGCGCCACCCCGGCCGAAGGCCATCGACCGGACCGAACCGACGTGACCACGCAACGGTTTACCGCGTGCCTGCCCGGTCGCGGCCTCCCACAATTGAACCGACCCGTCACCGGACCCGCCGGTCGCCACGGTGGAGCCGTCCGGACTGAACGTGGCCACCTGCGTCAGGCCGATGTTTCCGGTCGACAGCCGGCCGCGCGAGACCCCGGTCATCGAGTCCCACAGTCGAACCGACCCGTCGGCGAAACCGCTGGCCACGGCCGCACCGTCCCGGCTGAACTCCACCGACCACGCCCGTCCGACATCGCCGGCCAGCGGGGCACCGCGGGGCTCCCCGCCGGCCGCGTCCCACAGTCGCAGGGTGTCGTCTCCACCCGCGGAGACGAGCGTCCGGCCCGCCCCGGTGAAGGCCACCGCCAGCACGGAGTCCCGGTGGGCGGCCAGTGGCGCGCCTTTCGGTTCCCCGGTGCCCGTGTCCCACAACCGCACCGACCCGTCGGCGCCGTCGCCGGTCGCGAGCGTTCGGCCATCCGGGCTGAAGGCCACTGCCGCCACCGACTTGTGTCCCGTCAACGGGCCGACGCGCAGATGTCCGGTGTCCGCATCCCACAATCGCACCGACCCGTCGTCACCGGCGGTGGCGAGGGTCGTGCTGTCCTGGCTGAACACGACCGACCGGACCGAACCGGTGTGGCCGACGAGCGGCTCACCGCGCGGCCTGCCGGTCACCGCGTCCCACAACCGTGCGGTTCGGTCCGCGCCGCCGGTGGCCAGGACGGCGCCGTTCGGACTGAATGCCACCGCTACGACGGCGTCGGTGTGGGCGGGCAGCACGTGCAGACCGCGGTTCAGCAGTGCCGCTCGCAGTGCCGCCTCAGCGTTGGCGCGCTCCGTGCGCACGTTCAACTTCGTCGCGGCGACGGCGAGCAGACGGGACAGCTCCGGGTTCGGGCCGGCCAGGGTCCGCGACTCGTCGATCAGCTGGCGAGTTGTCGAAAGGTCTTGGCGTTCGCGGGCACTGGTGCGTTCCACCAGAAATCCGAGGCCGGCGACCAGAGCCGAGACGAGCAGGATAGCCAGTGCGGCGAAGACGAATCGGTGCTGGCGGCTGTCGTACTTGACGAGGTCGCGCTTGTCCTTGCCGTGCACCCGCGCGGCGAGTGTCGCGACCTCGTCTTTGAATGCCCGGTCACGCAACTTCGGTTTTCGATATCTGTTGCGGTGCAGGTCGACCCACAGCGGTTCCCGGTCGAAGTATCCGCGCAGTTCATCCCGGGGCAACGCCGTCGTTGCCGGCCAATCGAAATCGCCGGACTCCTTGTCCCACTGCACGATTCCGTCGGTGACCGCGATGAGAAAGGTGCTTCGTTCCTTGTGCTGCTTCCAGAATGCGATTTCTTCGCGGACCCACGGCGACGTCGCCGCGCGCGGAGCGGCGAGCAGGAGAAAGTAGCGCGAGCGGTCGAGAGCGTTTCGGATTTCCCGGCCGAGATCGTCGGCGGCGGCCAGATCCGTCTGATCCCGGAAGACGCGCAGCGCGCGCGGTCGATACCACGGTCGGGCAAGTCTTTCCAGCGCCCGCTGCAGTCCGGGCGAGAGCTCGCCGTCGGCGGCATGACTGTACGAGATGAACACGTCGATATCGTCAGCGGCCACTCGCACTCCCTCGGTAGTGCTGCCCGCACAATATAAATTATCGCTCGCTCCCGCGGCTCGTATTCGAAATCGTTGGACGACAACGGGTTCCTCGGGCCGCGCGGAGGTCAGCCGGTTTCGGCCATTTCCCGCACCGCGCGGAATTCCGCGGCGAGGGCGTCGAGTGTGTAGTGGGCGTTGAGCCCGCTGGGGTTGGGCAGCACCCAGACCGCGCTGTCGCCGATCCGCTCGGGCTGGGGGCCGACGGTGGTGCGCGGACGACCGAAAGCCGTGCGATAGGCGCCGATACCGAGCACGGCCAGGACCCGGGGCCGGTACTGCTCGACCCGATCGACCAGGGCGCGTCCGCCTGCGCGCAGTTCGTCGGCGGTCAGCTCCTCGGCTTTGGCGGTCGTGCGCGCGGCCACGTTCGTGATCCCCAGGCCAAGACCGAGCAGTTCCTCCTGTTCGTCCGGCCGCAGCTGGCGGGGGGTGAAGCCGGACCGGTGCAGGGCAGGCCAGAACCGGTTCCCGGGGCGCGCGAAGTGATGTCCGGTCGCCCCGGACCACAGGCCCGGATTGATTCCGCAGAACAGCACCCGCAAGCCGGGTCCGATCACATCCGGAACTGTCTTGTCCTGCGCCGCGGCGAGATCCGCGGGCGACGGCCGAGCTGACGAACCAGAAACCATCCCCCCAGTCTGCCCGGTGCCGCAGGGCCGGAGGCACCCGGCCACCGCGCGCCACCGCACATTGGTCAAGCCATTTTTCATTCAGCGGACCATATCGACTACCCCAATATCAGCGACCGACGCATCGCACAATTGAGGTACAGAAATACGCGCGCTCCGGCGCGCGCTCCGCCGAATCATCAAGGCGCGCGCAATATCGTGCGCAACACGATCCGAAAAGCGGAGACTCTCATGTCCGAACGGTTTCAACTCCCCCCACCGGGGTTCTTGAAGACGGAAATAATAGATCTGGGTCCGGTCATCGAACCGAAATACAGCGACGCCGAGGATTGGAGCCGGTTCCGCCCGGCCATCGAGACCACGCCGGTGCGGTACGCGGAGCGAAGCCTCGCCGAGCTCGACCGGCGGGCGGCGGCGGCACCCGAGATCGCGCTCGCGGCGCCCGAGGTCGGAGACCTGCTGCGCGGCAAGCGGTACGCCATCGTCAGCGTCGGCACCCGGGAGCTGGACCGGGATACCGAGTATCCCGTCGTGGTCATCTACGACTATGACGACGACCTCGCCGTCGAGGCCGTTGTCGATCCGGACCGGCGCGTGGTCGTGCGGGTGACCACCTCGACGAACCAGCCGGCCGTGTCCGCGCAGGAGGAGCGGCACGCGATCGAGCTGGTCCGCGCGGACGGTCGCCTGCCGGACAACGGAATCGACGTCGACACCGGTGCCGGACTGATCATCGAGGACGTCGACATCCACAGCCCGAGGCACGGACACCGGCTCGTCGATCTGCGGTTCGGACCGCTGGACCGGCGGATGCCGACCTCGTTCGCCGTCGTCGACCTGAGCACCGACGAGGTCGTGCGGGCCGGCCTGTTCCCGGAGGGATTGATATGAGCGTGTCGGGTGTGGTGAGCTGGCCGCCGGAGGCTCCGGTGTGGACGTTCATCTGGGAGATGATCGACGGCGACACCGAGGCGATCAGGTTCCGTGAGGTCTTCTACCGGGGCAAGAAGGTGCTGTACAAGGCGAGCGTGCCGATGATCCGGGTCCAATACGACCAGGGCGGCGGTCCGTACAAGGACCAGATGGGCACCTCGAATTTGCAACGACCGGTCGAGGTGTACGAAGGCAGCCCGGGCGACGGATTCCGGTTCCTGGTGGTGGACTCCTATCACCGCATCGTCAATTATCGTCTGCTCAATCGCTGGATATTCCGCGACGACGGCATCATCTTGCCGCAGATGTACAGCGCGGGACTCCAGCATCCCTATAACCATCGCCATCATGTCTACTGGCGCTTCGATTTCGATATCGACGGGTCGCAGAACAATCTCGCCCTTCAACATCTGCCGACAAGTCAGGACTGGGGATATGGCCCCGGCTGGAATCCGAAGACGAACGAGGTGTCGACCGTCCACACCGGCGACAACCGCTGGGCGGTGATGAACAAGGACAGCAACCGCGGGTTCCTGATCGACAAGGGACCGTTCGACGGCACCAGCGACTGGTTCTCGAATCTGGACGTGGCGATCGTCGCCTATCACGGGGCGGAGGATCTCCGGGGCGCCCTCGGCACGAGCTACGACGATCAGATCTGGCAGCATGCCAACGGGGAGAACACGGACGGCCAGGACAATGTCATGTGGTACGTCGCGCACTTGGCGCACGAGGCCCACGACGGCGGCGACGAATGGCACGTCTGCGGCCCGATCCTGCGCCAATTCCGTTACTGAACAACCCAACTCGAATCCCCGTCCAGCCGTCGGTGCCGGACGGGGATTCCGCCGCCGCCGCTCGTGACCACACCTGTGCACGGCGGCCGGCTGGAAAGGAACCCGTGTCCGTTCGATACCAACTGGTGATCGACTGTGCCGATCCCGAGCGCCAGGCCCGGTTCTGGGCCGCCGCGCTGGGCTATGAATTCGCGCCGCCCCCAACCGGTTTCACCACCTGGGCGGACTACTACCGCGACTTGGGGCTGCCGGAGGAAGCCTTGGCCGGCGGCGCGGACCGGATCAGCGATCCGCAGGGCGGCGGACCGGCCATCTGGTTCCACGTGGTGCACGACGCGAAGGTCGTCAAGAACCGGCTGCACCTCGACATCCACGCCAGCGGCGACCGGACCGACCCGATCCAGATCCGGAAGCAGCGAGTCGACGCCGAGGCCGACCGCCTGGCCGGCCTGGGCGCCACCCGCATCTGCGTCATGTACCAGGACGGAATCGACCACTACGCGGTCGGGATGCAGGACCCCGAAGGCAACGAGTTCGACATCAATTGAGCCACGCCCGGTTTCGCGCGGCGGTCGCGCGGCCGAACCGGTAGCTGCTCGCCGGGGCGAGCAGGAAGACCCCGGCTTGGTGCCACTGCTCCGCACAGTACGTCGGCCAGCGCGGCGGGGCGTGCCGCGAACGGCGCATGGCCGCCCGGCAGGGTGTGGACCGTGAACGGCTGGTCCGGCATGGCCGCGTCGGCTTCGGCGATCATCAGGTCTTGCATGGCCGGTGTCGCCGCGCGGTCGTCCGCGCACCGGATGAACACGCGCGGGATGCTCCCCCACCGCTCGCGCGTCAGGGTGATCGGGGTGGTCGGAATGGACACGGGGAGATCAGGACTCAGGGCGTGGCGCCATCGGTCGAATTCCCGGACGGGAACATCGTGGTAGTAGGTCTGCCGCAGCTCCTCGACATAGGCCGGGTCGGGCGAGATCGGGTTGATCCGGAACGCGCCGATCCGGTCGGGATCACCCAGGATCAGGCCACCGCCCAGGGCGGTGGCGGTCTGTTCCGGCGCGGCCAGATAGTCGGCGAAGCGCGGACGGCCCGCGGGCACGAACGCCGACAGATAAATCAGTGTGTCGACCAGTTCGGGAGCCTGTTCCGCGGCCGCGGACGCCGGTCCCCCGCCCGCGCTGTGCGCGACCAGCACGACCCGGCGATACCGGCGAACCGAGCGCAGCGCCGCCACGATCTCGGCGGCGCACTCCGCCGAGGACAGTCCGGCCAGCTCCGACTGGGCCGAGTTCAGCCGGCACTGGCCGGGGTCGAGGTAGGTGTCGGGCATGGGGGCGGAAAAGCCGTGTCCGGGTAGGTCCAAGGCCAGACTTGTCGCGCCCAGCGCGGCCAGCCCGCGTTGCGTGGCCGCCCACTGCCAAGAGGCATGCCACGCGCCGTGCACGAGGACGAAGATCGTATCCATCGGTCCAGTCCACCGTTGCCCCCGAGCGTTATCCACCGGCATATCTCACAAGCCTGTGCGCGATACCCCACGGATATCATCGACCCGGTGGAAGCCCGTCATCTCCGCTACGCCATCGCCCTGGCCGAACATCAGCACTTCGGGCGGGCCGCCAACGCCATCGGCATCGCGCAGCCACCACTGTCCAAACAGATCGCCGCACTCGAGCGAGAAGTCGGCGCGAGACTGTTCGACCGCACCGCGCACGGGGTGTTTCCGACCGCCGCCGGGACGGCGTTTCTGGCGCGGGCGCGCCGATCACTGGCCGAAATGGCCGGGGCCGCAGCCGATGCGGGCCGGGCGGAGCGCGGCGAGATCGGCGAGTTGCGCATCGGCTTCATCGGCTCGGCGCTGCTCGAACTCCTGCCCGCCGTGTTGAACGCGTTCGTCGCCGAGCATCCGGACGTGCGGCTCGGCCTGCATGAAATGGCCACCAGCGCAAGCACTTCCGCGCTGATCGCGGGTGAGCTGGACGTGAGTATCGGGCGCGGCGCCCCGCGCGGCGCCGGTGCGGAGCGGCTGACCTCGGTCCCGGTCGGCCGGGACGATCTGCTGGCCGTGGTCGGGGCCGCGCATCCCTTCGCCGGACAGCGGTCGGTCGGCATCGAGCAGTTGCGTGGTGCGCAGTTGATCGTCGCCCCGTGGGACGCCGAGCCGGCCACGATGTCCAGGCTGCGGACGCTGCTGGACCCGGTCACCGGCACCGCCGGGCGGGCGATCGAGGCCAGGGACGTGCACACGATCATCGGGCTGGCCGCGTGCGGGGTCGGGGTGGGCATGGGACCGAGTTGTCTGCGGGCGGTCGCCAGGGCGGGCGTATGGTTCTGCGCCGTCACTCCGCGAATTCCGTTGCCGGAGTTGGTGTTGTCGTATCGGAAGAGCGACACGTCGCCGGTACTGCGGGAATTCCTGGACACCGTGCGCCGGCGCGGCCCGGCGGGGGCGAATTCCCGATTCGCTTGACCGATGTCCGTTTCCCGACGTAGTTTTGAGCCTACCGGATCCCGAGCCGCTGGAAAGGGGGCGAAGTCGGATGTCGACCATCTCTGACCTGCGTCGCCTCGCCCACCGGACCGCGTGGGTTCCCGGTCGCGTAGCCCACGGCTGCTGACCGACCCCGTCGCCGCGGGCCCCGCTGTGGCCCGGCACATTCCGAACTTCGTCCGCACCGCGGCACGCCCACGCGTGCTGATGCGCGCTCCGGCTTTCCGGGCTGCGCTATCGAAAATAGAAGGCTTTGACATGGCAAGTTGGGCAAACACATCGACCGATCACCGAAATGATGATGTGTCATGGTAACGGCGCGAATCACCGTCAATGGACAGGCGGTGCCGATTTCCCCGGCGGCACCGCATACGACGGTCCTGGATTTCCTCCGGGAAAGCGGCCTCACCGGAACGAAGGAGGGCTGCGCCGAGGGTGAGTGCGGCGCGTGTTCGATCATGGTCGCCCGCCCGGGCATACACCAACCCACCGACTGGGTCGCGATTAACGCGTGCCTGGTGCCCGCGGCCGCGCTCGACGGCCAGGAGATCGTCACCGCCGAGGGACTCGCGGGCACGGGCACCCCGGGCACGCCCGCCACGCTGCATCCGGTGCAGCAGGCGATGGCCGTGCGGGGCGGCTCGCAATGTGGTTACTGCACACCGGGATTCATCTGCAGCATGGCCTCCGAGTACTACCGCCCCGACCGTCGCGCCGCCCCGGATTCGGCAGCCGCCGAACCGGAGACGTCCGCGGCCGAACACGGCCCCAACGGGTTCGACCTGCACGCGCTGAGCGGAAACCTGTGCCGCTGCACCGGGTATCGCCCGATCCGCGACGCGGCGTATGCCGTCGGCGCGCCGAGCGCGGACGACCCGCTCGCCCGGCGCCGCGCGCAGTCCCCGCCCGAGCCGGTGGCCACCGACTATGCCGGCGGCGGCCACACATTCCGGCGGCCGGAGACCCTGCTCGAAGCAGCGCGACTGCTGCGGGACCGGCCCGGCGCGATGCTCGTCGCGGGGTGCACCGACTGGGGCGTGGAGGTGAATATCCGTGCCCGGCGCGCGGATTACGTGATCGCGATCGATCGTCTCCCCGAATTGCGCGAACTGCGGGTGGAGAGCGATCGCATCGATATCGGGGCGGCCCTGTCGCTCACCGAGATCGAACGGCGTCTCGACGGACGGGTACCGCTGCTCTCGGAGTTGTTCCCGCAGTTCGCCTCCCGGCTCATCCGCAACGGAGCGACGCTGGGCGGCAATCTGGGTACCGGATCGCCCATCGGCGACAGCCCGCCGGTGCTGCTCGCGCTCGGCGCGTCGGTGGTGCTCGCCGACGCCGACGGCGAGCGGGAGGTCGACCTCGCCGACTACTTCACCGGGTATCGGCGCAGCGTGCGCAGGCCGGATGAGCTGATCCGCACCGTGCGCGTCCCGCTGCCGCTGGCGCCGGTGGTGGCGTTCCACAAGATCGCCAAGCGTCGCTTCGACGATATCTCCAGCGTGGCAGTGGCTTTCGCGTTGGATATCGAGAACGGCATGGTCCGGTCCGCACGCATCGGCCTCGGCGGCGTGGCCGCCACCCCGATCCGGGCCCGCGCCACCGAGGCCGCGCTCACCGGACGGCCCTGGTCGGCGGAGACCGCCGAAACCGCCGCCCGGATCCTGCACACCGAGGGGACACCGCTGGCCGATCACCGCGCCAGCGCCGAATACCGCTCCGCCATGCTCGGCCAGAGCCTGCGAAAGCTGTACGCACACACCGTCAATGAGGTCGAGTCATGAGTCACCTGTCCCAGCGACCGGACAATCCCGTCGTCGGCGTCCCGATGCCGCACGAGAGCGCGGCGCTGCACGTCACCGGCGCCGCGCTGTACACCGACGACCTGGTGCACCGCACCAAGGACGCGTTGCACGCATACCCGGTGCAGGTCATGCACGCGCACGGCCGGATCACCGCGCTGCACACCGAGCCCGCACTGGCCGTCCCCGGCGTGGTGCGGGTGCTCACGGCCGCCGATGTACCGGGCGTCAACGATGCCGGGATGAAACACGACGAACCGCTGTTCCCGGACACGGTCATGTTCTACGGCCACGCGGTGTGCTGGGTACTCGGCGAGACGCTGGAATCCGCGCGGCTGGGCGCGGCCGCCGTCGTGGTGGAACTGGACGAGCGGCCGGCGCTGATCACACTGGCCGAGGCCATCGCGGCCGAGAGTTTTCACGGCGCCAGGCCCACCATGCACTGCGGCGACGTGGACGCCGGTTTCGCCGAGTCGGCGCACGTGTTCAGCGGTGAATTCCAGTTCGGCGACCAGGAGCACTTCTACCTGGAGACACACGCCGCCCTGGCCTACGTCGACGAGGGCGGGCAGGTGTTCGTGCAGAGCAGCACCCAGCACCCGTCGGAGACCCAGGAGATCGTCGCGCACGTGCTCGGCCTGCGCAGCCACGAGGTCACCGTGCAGTGCCTGCGGATGGGTGGCGGCTTCGGCGGCAAGGAGATGCAGCCGCACGGCTTCGCGGCGGTCGCCGCGCTCGGCGCCATCCGGACCGGGCGCCCGGTTCGCCTGCGGCTCAATCGGACTCAGGACATGACCATGTCCGGCAAGCGGCACGGGTTCCACGCCGAGTGGCGCGTCGGGTTCGACGCCGACGGGCGGCTGCGGGCACTGGCGGCGACCTTGACCGCGGACGGCGGCTGGAGCCTCGACCTGTCCGAACCGGTCCTGGCCCGCGCGTTGTGCCACATCGACAACATCTACTGGATCCCCAACGCGCGGATCGCCGGTCGCATCGCGAAGACCAACAAGGTGTCCAATACCGCGTTCCGTGGTTTCGGCGGCCCGCAGGGCATGCTCGTCATCGAGGACATCCTCGGCCGTTGCGCACCCCTGCTCGGACTCGAGCCGGCCGAACTGCGCGAGCGCAACTTCTACCGGCCGGGCCAGCACACCCCCTACGGGCAGGAAGTCCTTGGCGCCGAACGAATCTCGAGAACCTGGCGGGAGGTGCACGAGCAGGGCGACCTCGACCGGCGGCGCGCGGAGATCGCGGAATTCAACGCGGCACACCCGCATACGAAGCGGGCCTTGGCGGTCACCGGGGTCAAGTTCGGCATCTCGTTCAACCTGACCGCCTTCAACCAGGGCGGCGCACTCGTCCTGATCTACAAGGACGGTTCGGTGCTGATCAACCACGGTGGCACCGAGATGGGCCAGGGGCTGCACACCAAGATGCTCCAGGTCGCCGCGACCACCCTGGGCATACCGCTGCACAAGGTGCGCCTGGCGCCGACCCGGACCGACAAGGTGCCCAACACCTCGGCGACCGCGGCCAGCGCAGGCGCCGATCTCAACGGCGCCGCGGTGAAGAATGCCTGCGAGCAGCTGCGTGCGCGGCTGTCGCAGGTGGCCGCGGGACAGCTGGGCGCCGACGCGGCGGATGTCCGCATCGCCGACGGCGTCGTGCGCGCGCTCGGCAGCGACCGGGAGCTGGCCTGGGACGCCCTGGTCGGCACCGCGTACCGGCAGCGAGTCCAATTGTCGGCGGCCGGTTTCTATCGCACGGAAGGGCTGCACTGGGACGCCGACGCCTTTCAGGGCACACCGTTCAAGTACTTCGCCTACGGCACCGCGGCGTGCGAGGTGGAGGTGGACGGCTTCACCGGCGCCTACCGCATCCGGCGGGTGGACATCGTGCACGACGTCGGCGACAGTCTCTCCCCGCTGATCGACATCGGCCAGGTCGAGGGCGGATTCGTGCAGGGCGCGGGCTGGCTGACCCTGGAGGACGCACGATGGGACACCGGCGACGGTCCCGGCCGCGGCCGGTTGCTGACCCAGGCGGCCAGCACCTACAAGCTGCCGAGCTTCTCGGAAATGCCCGAGGTCTTCAACGTGACGCTGCTGGCGAACGCCACCGAGACGGGCGCGGTGTACGGGTCGAAGGCGGTGGGCGAGCCGCCGTTGATGCTGGCGTTCTCGGTGCGCGAGGCGTTGCGGGCGGCCGCCGCGGCGTTCGGCCCCGCCGGGATCAGCGTGCGGCTCGGCGCCCCGGCCACACCCGAGGCGGTGTACTGGGCGATCGAGGCGGCGCGGGCCGGCGGCGAGCACGCCCGAAGCAGCGGCGAGATCCACACCGACGCAAGCACTTTGAGCAGTGTCTGACTCGACCTGGGTGAGCGCGGTCGCGCGGCTGCGTGCCCGCCGCGAACCCGGCGGGCTGGTGACCGTCGCGGCGGTGCGCGGCCACGCGCCCCGCCGGGCCGGCGCCAAACTCGTGGTGGGACAGAGCGAGACCTGGGGATCGATCGGCGGCGGCAATCTCGAGGCCGTCGCCATCGACCGGGTCCGTGAGCTGATGGCGACGCCGCACCCGGAGCCGGAACTGATGGAATTCGCCCTGACCGACAAGGTCACCAACCGCCACGGCGTGCAGTGCTGCGGCGGCGCGGTCACCGTGCTGCTCGAACCGCTGCCGGTCGGTCCGGCGGTGGCCATCTTCGGCGTCGGGCACGTCGGGCTGGAGCTGGCCCGGATCCTGGCCCGCCACGACCTCGATCTGCATCTGATCGACACGCGGGCCGACGTGCTCACCGACGAACGGCTCGGCGCGCTCGGGGACGCGGTGGCGCAGGTACACGTGCACCACACGCCGCTGCTGCCGGAGGAGGTGCTCGCGCAGCTGCCGCCGGGCACCCACATCCTGATCATGACCCACGACCACGCCGAAGACGCCGCGCTGTGCGACGCCGCCTTGCGCACCACCGATCTCGGCTCGATCGGCCTGATCGGCTCGGCCGCGAAGTGGGCGCGGTTCCGGCAACGCCTGGCCACCGAGGGTGGTCACGACGCCGCCGCCCTCGCGCGGATCAAGACGCCGATCGGACTTTCCGAGATCACCGGCAAGGAACCGGCCACGATCGCGGTGAGCGTCGCGGCCGACCTGCTCCTGACCTTCGAGCAGGCCGGCCGCTAGCCGCACAAAGCCCCGGGCCCGGCCAGCGGTCGCTGATCGGGCCCGGGGCAGCGCAGGCGCGGTGAATCCGCCGCTACCCGGCCGCTTTTCGCCGTGCGGCCAGCCGGACCGCGTCGAGGATCTTCTCGTAACCGGTGCAGCGGCAGAGGTTTCCGGCGAGCGCCTCGCGGATCTCCGCATCCGACGGCGTCGAAGTCCGTTCGATCAGATCGTGGGCCTGCACGATGAGACCCGGTGTGCAGAAGCCGCATTGGACCGCTCCCGCCTCTACGAACGCCCGCTGCACGGGCGCCAGCTCGGCACCCTCGGCGAGGCCCTCGATGGTCCGCACCACGCGGCCCTGCGACTGGCCCGCCGCAACCAGGCACGAGCAGACCGGCGCATCGTCCAAATAGACCGTGCAGGAACCGCATTCGCCTTGCTCGCAGGCATTCTTGGCGCCGGGCAGCCCGATTCGCTCCCGCAGGAGGTTGAGCAGGCTCTCCCCCGCCCAGACCTCATCGACGGTGACGGGTGTGCCGTTGACGGTGCAGATGACCCGCATCAGGCCGCCTTCCCCTCTGCCACATAGTCTTTCCAGGCCCACCCGAGCGTTCGCCGGGCCAGCACCGACAGCGCGTGCCTGCGGTACTCCGCCGTGCCGCGCACATCGTCGATGGGTGCGGCCGCGTCGGCGACCAGTTCGCCGAAGCGCGCGACCACGGCGGGCGCGAGTTGCGCCCGCGAGTCCCACCACCCGCCCGCGTCGAGCTCGCCGCCGAGGAACTGTTCGGCCGCGACGGCCCGGCGCGGGGTGGGGGCCGCGGACCCGAACCCGGTGCCGACCTCGCGGCGGTCCGGACGCAGCGCCAACGCGAACGCGGTCACCGAGATGACCATGGCGTTTCGCGTGCCGATCTTGGCGAATTGCTGCGGGCCGGTGGCTGGCCGGACCCAGAACGCCGCGATGAGCTCGTCTCGCGCCAGGGCATTGCGTTTGACGCCGGTGTAGAACTCGGTGATCGGGATCCGCCGGATGCCGCGGACCGAATGCGCCTCCACCACCGCGTCGTCGGCGAGCAGCGGCGGGTGCGCATCCCCCGCGGGCGAGGCCGCGCCCAGGTTGCCGCCGACGGTCCCGCGATTACGGATCTGCGGCGAGCCGACGGTGCGGGCGGCCATCGCCAATCCGGGCAAACGAGAACCGAACTCGCCGATGAGCCGGGCGTAGGTGACACCGGAGCCGATCCGCAGGGCGCCGTCGGCGGCGCTCCAATCGGTGAGCTCGGCCACCCGGGTCAGATCGAGCAGGGCCGGTGGCCGCTTGATGTCGAAATTCAACTCGACCATCACGTCGGTACCGCCGGCGATCGGCACCGCGTCCGGATGCTCGGCCTTGGCGGCCAGCGCGTCGGCCCAGGTCGCGGGTTGCAAGAATTCCATGTCGGAACAGTCCTGTCGGTGGGAGGCGAATCGTGGTCAGCGCGCCAGGCAGGAGCGCAGGCCGCGGGTGAGTTCGGCTCGGTCGAGGTCGCGGCCGATGAAAACGACCTTCCCGGTGTGGTTTTCGCCCGGCCACGGCGCCGACGGCCGGATCTCGAACGAGGTGTGGATGCCCTGTAGGACGAAGCGTCGGGTGTCGTCCTCGACCGCGAACAGTCCTTTGATCCGGTACACGTCGGCGCCCCGTTCGGCCAGGTGGGCGGCGAGCCAGGACTCCAGCGCGCGATGATCGACCCGGCCGTCGAGTTCCACCCCGACCGAGGTCAGGTCCGGATCGTGCTGGTGGGTGTCCTCGTCGAGCCAGTGCGGATCGCCGGCCATAGTGCGGGCCATGTCGAACGCGCCGATGCCGAGCACGTCGGCGAGCTCGACCGCGGCGTACTCGGAGGTGATGATGTCCGCGGTAGCGTTGATCGCCCGCATCGAATCCCGCACCGCCCGAACGGATTCGGCATCGACCAGGTCGATCTTGTTGATCACGATCCGGTCCGCGAAGGCGATCTGATCGACCACGTGGGACCCCACGCCGTGCTGATCGACCTCGGCCAGGTGCGCCCGCACGTGCTTGGCGTCCACCAGCGTCACGATGGCGTCGAGGGCGAAGTGCCGCGCGACCTCCTCGTCCACGAAGAAGGTCTGGGCGACCGGGTTGGGATCGGCGAGCCCGCTGGTCTCGATGAGCACCCGATCGAAGCGATCGCTGCGGGTCAGCAGGGAACGCAGGATGTCGATCAGGTCGGTGCGGGCGGTGCAGCACAGGCAGCAGCCGTTGCTCATCTCGATGATCTTCTCGTCCGCGTTCAGCACGAGATCGTTGTCGATCGGGATCTCGCCGAACTCGTTCTCGATCACCGCGATTCGGTGGCCGTGGTTCGCCGTCAGGATGTGGTTGACCAGGGTGGTCTTTCCCGAACCGAGAAACCCGGTCAGGACGGTCACCGGGATTTTGGCGTGGTCAGGCATGTTTTCCTCCGGTTGGTGTGCTCGGTTCGAGGATCTGTCGCGCGTGGGCCAGCGCGTCGGCCGAGATTTCGATCCGCCGACCGTCGAAGCCGGGACCGCGCGTCGCGTCGAGCCCCATGCGGGACGTGGTCCCGTCGCTGGTCGAGGACGGGTCCAACGGTGAACCGGGGAGCCCGTCGGCGGTCAGGATGTCGCGGTGCGGCTGGAAATGCGTGGCCAGCGCCCACAGCACCGCCGCGTCGTCGGTGATATCGATGTCGCTGTCAACGGCGACAACGGTTTTGACGTACGGATCCCAGCCGAGCAGCCCCAGCATCACCTGCCGCGCCTGCCCCGGCCTGCGTTGCCGCAGCGCCACATAGCAGTGGAAGTGGGTTCCCGAGGTCGGATAGTGCACGGCGGTCACATCCGGGAATCGCGTCTTGAGCTTCTCCGCCATCTCCGACTCGCGCGGAATCCGGGCCAGATTGAGATGCTCGGCGGTGTTGCCGCCCTCCACGTCGAACAGGATCGGCTCCCGCCGCCGCAGGATCGAGGTGACCCGAATCAGGTTGTTGGTGGACCGATTCGAGGAGTAGCCGGAGAACTCGCCGAACGGACCCTCCTCGGCGTAGGCGGCGGCATCGATGGTGCCCTCCAGCACGAAGTCCGACCAGGCCGGAACCTCGATGCCGTGCTCGGGCGTCGGTACCACCTCTAGCGGCTCGCCGAGCAGGCCGCCCGCGATCGAGCGCTCGTCCACCTCGTAGCCGACCCGCGCGGAGGCGGCCAGCATGAACAGCGGGTGCCCGCCGATCACCATGGCGACCGGCATCGGCGCATTCCGTTCGGCGTAGCGCCCGAGAATGCGCCACAGGTCGCCCCGCGAATGCAGGCTGGTCGCCAATTCGGTGGGCGAGTGCGCCATCGAGCGGTGATAGCTCAGATTTCCGACGCCGGTGTCGGGATCGGCGGCGACGATGATGCCGCTGGTGATGTACGGCGCCCGATCCGAGGCGAAGTGCCGCAGCATCGGCACCGTGCCGAGGTCGACCTCCGCGCCGGTGTGCACGACTTCGAGGATCGGTCCCGCATCGACGCGCCGCGGCGTCAGCGGTCGTGCGGCGCGCGCCGCGAACTCCTCGTGCAGGCGTTCCGGCCCGACCCCCAGCAACCGCGCGATCCGGCGGCGGGCGGCGAACACATTGCTCACCACCGGAACCGAGACGCCAGTCACCTTGCGGCACAACAGCATGTCCTCCCGTCCCCGGGCGGCGAGTTCGTAGATCAATCCGGTGACGCCCTGATCCGCGGGGACCGCGTCGTCGACGGTCAGCACATCGTCGGGATGGGCGGCGAGGTACTCGGCGAGGAAGGCGTGCGGGTCCTGCCGCTGCGACAGTTCGGGATACGTCATCGGACCATTCCTCCGGTCAGCTCGGTCCGGGAACCCGCGCCGCGCCAGCGGGGCGACAAATCGTGGGCGATGCCGAATTGGTCGAGGATCTTGCCGCTCACATGCGCGAGCAGGTCCTCGATGGCGGCCGGACGGGGATAGAACGCGGGCACCGGCGGCAGCACGATCGCGCCCGCCTCGGTGACCGCCGTCATGTTGCGCAGATGCACCAGGCTCAGCGGTGTCTCGCGGGTGACCAGCACCAGCCGGCGACGCTCCTTGAGGCAGACGTCGGCCGCGCGGGTGAGCAGGTCATCCGAATAGCCGTGCGCGATACCGGCCAGTGTCTTCATCGAGCAGGGGACCACGACCATGCCCATGGTGAGGAACGATCCGGAGGCGATGCTGGCCGCGATGTCCCCGCGCTGGTGATAGACGTCCGCGAGCCCGGCGAGATCGTCGGCGCGCAGATCGGCCTCGAGCTCGAGGGTGCGATGCGCCGCGCGCGAGACCACCAGGTGGGTCTGCACCGTGCGCAATCGGGCGAGCGCGGTGAGCAGATGGATTGCGAGGTGCGGTGCGCTGGCGCCGGTGACCCCGATGATGAGCCGCGGCCGGTCTGGCGGGTCGGCGGCGTAGTCGTTGGGCATGACGATCCTTCTCGGGAGGGGTGGCTCTGAAATCGCTTGTGCGCAGGCCTAATCGGCGACCGCCCGGGCGTCGCCGGGGTCGCGGCGCCGCACGCGGAAGACGAGGTTGAGCACCACCGCGAGGACGGTGCCGGTGGCGACGCCGCTGTGGAACACCACCTCGGCCATGGTCGGTAGGTGCTGATAGAAGCGCGGCGCGTACGCGGGGATCAGGCCGATACTCAGCGACAGCATGACGATGAGCGCATTGCCGGACCGGTCGAAATCCACCCGCGCCAGGATCTGGATGCCGGAGACGGTCAAGGCGCCGAAGGTCAGCACCGCGGCGGCGCCGATCACCGGCTCCGGGATCGCGGCCGCCACCCGGCCGACGGGCTGGACGATGCCGAGCACCAGCAGGATCACGCCGACGATCGCCACCGGATATCGGCTGCGGACCTTGGTCAGCGCGATGAGGCCGATGTTCTGCCCGAAGGTGGTGTAGACGAATCCATTGAACACCCCGCTCAACGCCGTCAGCAGGCCGTCGACGCGCAGCAGCCGGGCGATGTCGTCCGGCCCGACCTGCTTGCCCACCACCTCGCCGACCGCAAGTCCCTGCCCCGCGCCTTCGACCATGAGCACGAAGACGATGACGAGAAACAGCAGGATCGACGGAATATGGAACTGCAAGGCGCCGAAGTGCATTGGGCTCATCATGCCGACGATCGGCCCGGCGCCGGTGTGCGCGAGGCTGCCGATCCCGGTCGACCAGCCGACGATCGCCCCGAGAACCAGCGCCAACAGGATGGCGAGCTGCCCGAGCAGACCACGAAACAGCCGCCGGAACACCACCATCGAGGCCAGGGTGAAGCCGGCGAGCGCGAGGTGGCTGAGCCGACCGTACCCGGGATCGCCCGGATCCGAGCCCGCGATGAGCCGGACCCCGACCGGGATGAGCGTCAGGCCGATCAGCACGATGACGGTGCCGGTCACCACCGCGGGAAACAACCGCAGCAGTCTGCTGAAGTACGGCGCGACCAGCACCCAGATCACGCCGGCGACCAGCAGGGAACCGTAGACGGTCGGCAGCCCCCTGCTCTGCCCGATCAGCACCATCGGCACGATGCCGCTGGATGCCGCACCGACCACCAACGGCATCCGGATGCCGAACTTCCACAGCCCCAGCGCCTGGAGCAGGGTTCCGATGCCGGCCAGGACGAGGTCGGTGCTGACCAGGTTGGCGAGCTCGGCCGCGGACAGGCCGAGGGTCGTGCCGACCACGATGGGGACCACGATGACCCCCGCGTACATAACCAGCGCGTGCTGCCAGGCCAGCAGCAGCATGTGCGTGAAGGGCAGCCGCTCGTCGACCGCGCCGACTTCGGTGGTGCGCGGCGCACGGCGCGATTGTTCCTCGGTCATAACGCTTCTCGCCGCGCCGAGGGGGATCCGGCCGGCTGGTCGGCGGGCTCGCCGACCGGTGGCTCCGCGGCCGGGTCCGACGCACCGGCGCCGGTCTCGGCCCGCGGGATCCCGTTGAGCAACAGATTCAGCAGGAACGCCGAAATACCGCCTGCGGCAATACCACTGGTGAGCACGGTCTGCAGCGGACCGGGCAGCTGGGTGTAGAAGTCCGGATTTCCGACCGGCATGAGGCCGAAGCCGAACGCGATGGCCACGATCAGATGGTTACGCGGTTGGCTGAAGTCGGCCGCCATCATGAACTTGATGCCGATCGCGCCCACGGTGCCGAACATGACGACCCCGATGCCGCCGAGCACCGGCCCGGGCAGCGACGCGACGACCGCCCCGAGTTTGGGCATCAGGCCGATGATCACCAGGATCACGCCCGCGACGGCCACCACGTACCGGCTCAGCACCCGGGTGATGCTGACCAGCCCGACGTTCCCGCCGAAGGTGACGAAGGTGAAACTGCTGAACACGCCGGCGATCGCCGTGCCGACACCGTCCGCGCGCAGCGCACGGGCGATATCGGCGGGCCCGACCTCCCGGCCGACCACCACGCCGGTGGCCAGCGTGTCCCCCGTCGACTCGACCATGTTGACCACCTGCACGACCAGCATCGGGAGGATGGCGGCGAGCACGAAGGTCGGGGTACCGAACGAAAACGGCTGTACGACACCGAATATCGGCGCCGAACCGGTGGCGGAGAAGTCGGTCAGCCCGAGCGGCCACGCCACCAGCGTCCCGGCGATCAGCGCGATGAGGATGGCGAAGCGGCCGATGGCCGGGCGGGTGGCTCGCTCGAGCACCACCACGAGCACGATGGTGCCGAGCGCGAGCAACAACCGTTTGGCGCCACCGGGATCGGCGGCCGTCGCGGATCCGGCGATCAGCGTGGCCGCCTTCGGCACCAGGGAGAAGCCGATGATCGCGATGGTCGTTCCGGTCACGATGGGCGGGAAGTACCGGGTCAGCTTGGCGAACCAGGGGGCGATCACCCAGGTGAGCACCCCCACCACGATGGTGGCGCCGAAGACCGCGGGCAGGCCCGCGGTGGTGCCGACGATGATGGCCGGGGCGATGCCGGTGAAGGTGGACCCCATGACGATGGGCAACCGGACGCCGACATTGAACAGGCCGAGGGTCTGCAACAGCGTGGCCAGGCCGCTGACGAACACGTTGGCGGTGACCAGGGTGGTGATCTGGGCCGGGGACAGGCCGATGCCCATGCCGATGACCAGCGGAAGCGTGACCATGCCGGAGTAGGCGACGATCACATGCTGCACGGCGAGCGGGATCAGCTGGCGGATCGGCGGGACCGAATCGACCGGGTCCCTCGGCGCCGCCGGGAGACTACTGCGGGTGAAGAATTTCATAACTGCTCCTGGCCTCACGACGCGGTGAGACAAGTCGTCGAGAAATGGGCCGTGGCCCACCGGGGGTCGATCAGTTCGACCAGGGCATGCGCAATGCCGTCATGCCCGCACGGGCGATCAGTCGTTCGGCGCGGAACTGCGCCTGGGCGACGACCGCCGCCTCGTCGACGAGCAGGCACCGCCCCTCGTGGTAGACGATCTGCCCGCCGACGATCGTCGTCTCGACGTCCGAGCCGCGCGCGGAGTAGACCAGGGAACTCACCGCGCGGTGCAGCGGGCGCAGGTGCGGCCGGTCGAGGTCGACGACGATGATGTCGGCGAGCCGGCCCGGCTCGAGCACGCCGGCATCGATACCGGCGTATGCCGCGCCCTCGCGGGTGGCGAGGACGAGCGCGTCCTCGGCGCGGGCGGCGGTCGGGTCCAGGGTGGCCAGCCGCTGCGCGAAAATGGTCAGCTTCATCGCCTCGAACAGGTCCTGCCGGTGCCCGCAGCTGGGCCCGTCGCTGCCGAGAGCCACTGTGGCGCCGTGCTTTCGGAGTTCACGCAGCCGCATGGTGCCGGACGCGAGATAGGCGTTCGAGGAGGGATTGTGGGCGATGCCCGCGCCGCTCAGTCCGGCCTGTTCGATCTCGTGGTCGTCGAGCCAGATGGCGTGGGCCAGGGTCGCCCGGTGGTCGAGCAGCCCGGACTCGGCCAGCCATTGCACCGGCCGGACGCCGTACTCCTCGACGTAACTTCTCGGGTCGCTGCTGCTTTCACAACAGTGGGTGTGCCAGCGGGTGTCGAACTCCGCGGCGAGCTCCACACAACCGCGCACCAGATCCTGGTCGACATACGTGAGATTCAAAGGTGCGGGCCATATCTCGACCTTCGAGCCGCGCGGGCGATGCCGGATCGCGTCCCGCGTGATCGCGAGCTCGTCGGCGGTGCTGAACCGGAACAGGCCCGGCGGCTGGCCGCGCCTGGCCGCGATCGCGGTGCGATCACCGAGTGCGCCGCGGGCGACCGCGCCACGCAGGCCGGCCGCTTCGATCACCTCGGCGATCGCCAGCGTGGTCGCCAAATCGCTTGGGGCGTAATGGTTGTCGATCACCGTGGTGGTGCCTGCCCGCAGCGCCTCGACCGCGCCGAGGCGGGCGGCGGCGACCGCGTCCTCGTGCGTCATCGCGATCGAATAGGGCCACATGAACTCACACAGCCAGGGCACGATCGACATTCCCTCGCCCAGCCCGCGGGCCAGGGCCTGGGCCAGATGATTGTGGCCGTCGACGAAGCCGGGCAGCACGGCCCGGCCGCCGCAGTCGAGCACGGTGTCCGCCCGCCAGTCGGCGAGTTCGGCGGCGGTGCCCACCGCGACGATCCGGGAACCGGAAACCGCGACCGTGCCCTGGTGATGCACGGTGCGGGAATCATCGACGGTGATCACCGTGCCACCGGTGAGCAGAAGATCGCAGCGTTTGAGGGATGGAGGTGCCATGGCCGCCTCTGCCTTTCCCGGGCGGCTGAGCCGCCGTAAATCCGTTGGCGAAGGGAGCTGACTCCCGGCCAGGGCACAGCCCTGGCGATCGCCGAACGGTTTAACCCAGGATCGGGAGGTCACCGGCAGTGCGATCCGGTCGACTAGGACCGGCGCAGATACATGTAAACGCGGCGGCATCGCCGTTGTCAACCCTCGAATTCCGTCGACATCGCCGACGGGGCGCCGAATGATAACGCATCTGAGCTGCATAAATGCATAATCAGAGCGATCAGAAATTACATGCAATCTGTTGACACGCCGAGGGTGCTGTGCTGAACTCGGTGCCATCGAGTCGGCGTCGGGCCGGCTCGCCGCCGCGTCGACAGAGCGGCCCGTAGGTGCGGTGATTCGCGGCCGGGGATCTCATCCCGACCTGATTCAAGGAGAGCCACGATGATCATCGATACGCACGTCCATCCGACAAATCTCGTCGACGAGGCATGGCGGCATACCGGTGAACCATTCACCGGCGAACGCACTCTCGCCATGATGGACGGCCCGTTGTGGATCAATGGCAAACCGCGCCGGGTGGATATCAGTTGCATCATGCCGCCGCCGGGCAATACCGCCTGGCGGGAGGGCAATCGCAGCGGGCGCGAGGGCATCCGTGATTACCAGGCCTATATCACGTCACTGGTGCAGAAGTATCCGGATCGGTTCGTCGGAAATTTCATCTACAACCCGCGCTTCGGGCCGGAGAACGGGGCCGCTGAATTGGCGTTCCACGTTCAGGAACACGGCTACAAGATGATGAAACTCCATGCGAACATGCACTCGTACCGCCCGGACCGGGCGCTGGACTGGCTGCGCCCCGCGCTGCGGGTCTGCGCCGACCTCGGCGTGACGGTGCTGATCCACACCGGGGACGGCCCCTACTCCATTCCCACCCAGTTCTATCCGATCATCCGGGAGTTCCCCAGCGTGAACTTCATTCTCGGACATTTCGGCATCCAGACCGGCGGCGTCTACTGTTTCGAGGCCTTCTGGATGATCCAGGATTCGACGAATGTCATCGGCGAATCCGGCTGGTTGCTCCAATCGCGAATCGTGGAGTTCGCGAAGGAGATGAAGAAGAGCAAAATGGTCTTCGGTACCGACTCCCCGCCGAACGAACCGGGAATGTGGGCGCGCGAACTGGAGGTCCTGTGCCATGAGCCGCCGCAGGGGCTGAGTTTGTCCGAGGACGACCTGGAGGGTTACCTGGGCAACAATATGGCGAAACTGCTCGGGCTGGCCCCGACCCCGCCGCCCAAGGACAAGGCCGAGGCGGAGGCGTACCTGCGCGGCGATGTCCCGCAGGCGTCGGCGACCAATTCGCACGCCGATCACTACAGCGGCTACACCCCCTCGGCCTGGGCCGAGGAAGCGGCGCTGGATTCGGCGAAGTAACCGCTAGCCAGGGGTCTCGATGGGGCGCGCACGACGGCGTGCGCGCCCCACGGGGCCCGGGGTGGCCTCGTCGCCGACCAGCAGCGAGAAGTTTCGCCGCCGCGGTGTGTCGCCGGACATGCCGTCCCGGGTAGTCGCCTGGGACAGCCGCACCCGGAGCCGGGAAATATGGCGCCGGGCAACGGTTTCCGCGAAATCGGGATCGCCGGCCGCCATCGCGTCGACGATGTGGGTGTGTTCGTCGAGGGCGAGCCGGGGAGCGTCCTTGCTCCGCCACAGCGAATGCAGCGCAAGGTGCGACCGCCCGGCGATCGGCTCCAGCGCGGCCGTCAGGTGGGCATTCGCGGCGATCTCCCGGAGGGTGCGATGAAACCGGATATCCAGGTCGATATGGGCGGCGTTGTCGGCGCCGCTGCCGAGCACGTGTTCGTGCTCGGCCAGGATCTGCCGCAGCGTGGACAGGCCGTCCGCATCGAGGTTCTCGGTCGCCAGCCGCGCGGACAGGCCCTCCAGCGATTCGCGCACCACGTACAGTTGCCGCAGGTCAGCGATGTCGACCTTGCTCACCTCGGCACCGCGGCGGGAGACGTGGTCGGCCAGGCCCTCGTAGATCAGCCGTTGCACCGCCTCGCGCACCGGCGTGCGGCTGACCTCGAGCTGCCGGGCGAGCTCGGGCACGCTCAGCGCCGTGCCCGGCGTGAGTTGATTGCGGAGAATCGCCGTCTTCAGTGCCTCGTAGGTACGGTCGGTGAGCAGTTCTGCGGACGCGCTGTTCTCCTGAACCGGCGACTCGGGCATGACGGCACGCCTCCTTCGTGGACAAGTGCCGTAATATTACATGCAACTCGCCCGGTGCCCGCCGAGGCACCGGCCGGCCCGGGCGACGTACCGCCGGAATGCCTTGGCAGCGAGCGGTCCCCCGTGTAGCATTTGACCGATCTCCGGTCGGGGATGTGCCAATCCCCTTGGCGGACAAGGTGATCGGGTGGGAATGGGCCGGCGAACCCGGTCCGCCCCGGCGTTGTCGAAGCGCCGCACAGCCAAGGAGTCCGCTCATGAACAGAGCGTCCGTCATCGATCGAACCAGATCACTCGTCACCCGGTGGGCCCGGTGGTCCCGATGACCGCCATGGTGCGCGCCGCCCGAACGCACGAGGGAAAAGGCGTCGGCAGCAGCGCGTTGCGGCCGGACGGAGCACTCAAGGTAACGGGCGAATTCGCGTACTCGTCGGATCTGTGGATGGACGGCATGGTCTGGGCCACCACGGTGCGCAGCCCGCACGCCGCGGCGCGCATCCGATCGATCGACGTGAGCAAGGCGCTGGCGGTCGCCGGTGTGCACGCGGTGCTGACCCACGAGGACGTCCCCGGCGCGAAGACCTACGGCATGAAGGTCGCCGACCAGCCGGTGCTCGCCGTCGACCAGGTCCGATACCAGGGCGAGCCGGTGGCGCTGGTGGCCGCGGACGATCCCGAAACCGCCAGGCAGGCAGCCAAACTGGTGGTAGTCGACTACGACCCGATGGAACCGGTCACCGATGCCGAACGGGCGCTCGACCCGCGGACGCGGACGCTTCACGATGGGTCGAATCTGGTGCGGCACGTCAAGATTCGGCACGGCGACATGGAGCTGGCGCGAGCCCGGGCGGAGGTCGTGGTCGTCGGCGACTACGAGGTGGGCATGCAGGACCAGGCGTTCCTCGGTCCCGAATCGGGCCTGGCCGTGCCGGCCGCCGACGGCGGGGTGGAACTGTACGTCTCCTCGCAATGGCTGCACAAGGATCTCGAACAGCTCGCACCCTGTCTCGGGCTGCCGCCGGACAAGGTGCGGCTGACCATGGCGGGGGTGGGCGGCGCCTTCGGCGGACGCGAGGACCTGTCGGTGCACGTACACGCCTGCATGCTGGCGCTGCGCCTCGGCAAGCCGGTGAAGATGGTCTACAACCGCTACGAATCCTTCTTCGGCCACGTCCATCGGCATCCGGCGAAGATGCGCTACGAGCACGGCGCCACCCGGGACGGCAAGCTCGTCTACGTCAAAGCCCGGCTGGTGCTCGACGGCGGGGCCTACACCTCGACGTCCCCGGTCGTCATCGCGAACGCGTCGTACTTCGTGGCGGGGGCGTACGCGGTCGAACACGCGGAGATCGATGGGCTGGCCGTCTACAGCAACAACCCGCCGTGCGGAGCGATGCGCGGTTTCGGCGCGGTGCAATCGGCCTATGGTTGCGAGTCCAATATGGACAAGCTCGCTCGCGAGCTCGGGATGGATCCGCTCGAACTGCGGTTGAAGAACGCGATGACCACCGGCACCGTCTTGCCGACCGGCCAGGCGGTCGACGGGCCCGCCCCGGTCCGGGAACTGCTGGAGGCGCTGCGCGCCCGACCGCTGCCCGCGGCGGACCCGGGCTCCGACTTGCGCACGCTGCCAGGCGGTGTCGGCAACACCACGCACGGTGAGGGCCTGCGCCGGGGCATCGGCTACGCGGTGGGGGTCAAGGCGATCGGCTACTCCGGCGGCGTGGATGACATCTCCACGGCCAGGGTGATCCTGTCCGTCACGGCCGGCGAACCGGTGGTGTCGATCCACACCGCCGCGGCCGAATGCGGGCAGGGCATCACCACGGTGCAGTCGCAGATCGCGACCACCGAGCTCGGGGTCACCCGGGTGGTCGTGCTGCCCGCCGACACCCAGATCGGCGACGCCGGTTCGGCTTCGGCGTCCAGGATGACCTGGATGTCGAGCGGGGCCGTGCAAGGTGCGTGCAGGCAGCTCGCCTCGGAGCTGGTGCGCCGGGCCGCGGCGGCAACCGGCCGCAGCGCCGCCGCACTTACCCTGCGGGACAACGCGATCGCGGACGTGACCACCGGCGAACCGGTGGTCTCGATCGCCGAGCTGATCGGATCGGAGACCCTGGAACGGGTCCACGAGTATCACCACCGGCCGACCCAGGGCATCGACCCGGAGCGCGGACAAGGCAACGCGCACATCGCATTCGCGTTCTGCGCGCATCGGGCCGTGGTGGATGTCGATGTCGAACTCGGGCTGGTGCGCGTCGTCGAACTCGCGGTAGCCCAGGACGTGGGCAAGGCGATGAATCCGCTGGCCGTCGAGGGACAGATCGAGGGCGGCAGCGCGCAGGGCCTGGGACTGGCGCTGATGGAGGAGATACTCGTGGATCATCAAGGGAAGGTGCGCAATCCGTCGTTCACCGACTACCTGATCCCGACCATCCTCGACGTGCCGCCGATGCCGATCACGCTGTTCGAGTTCGCCCACCCGGACTCCCCCTACGGCCTCAACGGGGTGGGTGAGCCGCCCACGCTGTCCGCCACGCCCGCCATCCTGAACGCGTTGCGGAATGCCACGGGACTGGATCTGGCCCGGATTCCCGTGCGGCCCAGCGACATCGCGCTGGCTCCGCTGGCGGTGTCCTGACCGGTTGCCGAACGGACGGCGACGGAGCGGCGCGTCGCCGTCCGTCCCGGCTACCGCAGGGCGAGCGCGAGAAAGAACCCGGCGCGGTCCTCGAGGCAGGACAGGTCTCGACCGGTCAGTTCTTCGATGCGCTGGATGCGGCTGCGCAGCGTGTTGACGTGGATGTGCAGCAGCTGGGCGCATCTGGTCCAGGCGCCGGAGACCTCGAGGAACAGCTCGAGCGTATGGACGAGGTCGGCCCGGTTCAGCCGGTCGTAGGTCCGCAGCGGGTGCAGCAGGCGGGTCTGCAGCGTCAGGCGTACGTCCGCGGGAACGCTGGCCAGCAGCAGGGTTCGGGCGGTCAGGTCGTCGTGGCCGACGACGCTGTCGGACCCGCCGCGATCGGCGGCCACCCGGCACGCGGAGCGGGCTTGGTCGACCGCCGTCCGCAGCCCCGCCCGGTCGGTGACGCCGCTGACGCCGACCGCGAGCCGGCTGCCGTGCAGGCCGGGCGCCAAGGCCGCGACGGTCCGGGCGATGTCGCGCACGGCGTCGGGGTGCGCGGGCAGTACCGCGATCGCCGCGCCGTCCACGATGGCGACCGCAGGACCACCGGCGTGCAGGATTTCGCGCAGTAGTGCGCGTAACTCGTTCGGGCGCAACGTATCTGCGTCTATCGTCGCGGCCACCGCGAGATAGCCCGCGGCCGATCGGAGACCGGTCAGCTCCAGCCGCACCAGGACTTCCGACGGTTCGGCTCCGGCGACGATCTGTTCGAGGAGTTCCTGCGCGAGCCGGACCTCGGCGCGCCGCTCGTCGTCGGCGCGGGCGTGTTCCAGCGCGACGACGGCCGCCAGATCCGTGACCAGCGCACGCTGCTCCTCGGGCCATTCGGTGCAGTCGGCCGCGAAGATCAGCAGCCAGCCCCCCGCCCGCGCGACGCGCCCTTCGTCGACCGCGAAGACGGTGCACGGCGGTTCGGCATCGCGCAGCACCACGGGCAGGCTCCTGGCCGCGAGAAAGGCGCCGACCGCCGTGGCGGGCGGCGGCGGCGAGCCGGCCACCAGGCGGCCGGTCGACGACATCACCCAGCAGCGCAGACCGAAGTCGCGTTCGACCACGCTCAGCACCGAACCGAGCCCGTCGCCTGCCGCCAACTCGCGGTGGCGCCGCAGCGCCGCACACAGATCCGCGGCGCGGCCGGTGGCGAACATCCGGTTGATGTACTCGGTGACGACCGCGAAGCCGACGGTGACCGGCACCTGGAACAGCGGCACGCGATGGCGCCGGCAGGCCTCGACGACGTCCTGCGGCACTCCCCCGTAGCGGGCCTGGCCCGCGACCAGGCCCGCTACTCGCGCAGCGGCCAGCGCGGACACGAAGGCATCGCTGTCGGCCGGGTGCCGCCGCCAATGCAGTCCGGTGAGCACCAGCTCGCCCCCGGACAGGTAGCGTCCGGGGTCGAGCAGGTCCGTCGTGACCACCCAGCGCACGAAGCGATCCTGCTCCTGCTCACCGACCAGCAGTTCGAGACCGAGGTCGATCATGGTGAGCAGGGATCGCAATCGCACAGTGATCAACGTTACCGGCGGCAATTCGAAACTGCCCCATATATTTTCGACGCATCGATAGATGCCCGCTCACGGCTTGTCCTGCGGAACGTTTTCGTTATCGGCCGCGCCGTCGGGCCCTGGCTCGTAATGGGATCGCATTTTCACCTCCCTCACTCGCAGCTGGTCGGATATCCGGGCGATACGCCGGACTCGAACATCGGCCACCGTCGTTGCGGGACAGGCGGTTCGGCGCTGCGCGCCGTCGAGAGAGAAAACACGCTCTGCTCCTGGTCGAGGTGTCCACACGAAGTCGAGCCGCGCTACGGGACCCGGAGAAAGCAGCATTCAGTTTACTCCGCGGACGTGCGGGAAACAGCACAACCGGCCAGTAGGCGGCCGCGATCGGATCGCGAAACGTTGCACATCCGACGCAGCACCGGCGAGCCACCCAGCGTGACGCAGCCGATGCCCGCGCCGTTATTACTCACGGCGACAAGGGTATTCGGCCGGTGCAGATTCGGTGAGTGCGCATTCGCTCAACGCCTTGCGCTCGGCGGCGGAGGACCCGAGGATCGCGCGCAGGCAGGTCGGCGCGAAGACTCGGTCGAAGGTCCGCTCGCCGTCGGCGGATTTCCGCGGTCCGGATCCGCCGCCGCATCGCCCACAGTCCTCGGCAGAGCTTGACACAATCCCCGGACGACTAGTAGAACTTAGTTCGTTCATAACGAACTAAGTTCGTCTCGAAGTCGTGGAGGTGCGTGATGCGGGTGTCGGTGGTCGGAGCCGGCCTGGGCGGTCTGGCTCTCGCACAGGGTTTGCGTGGCGCCGAGATCGAGGCGGACGTGTTCGAGCGCGATCCGGGGATCGTCGCGCGGTTCCAGGGTTACCGGCTGGTGCTGAACCCGATCGGCTTCCAGGCGGTGCGTGATTGTCTGCCGCGGCGCTGGCACCCGCTGCTGGACGAGATCGTCATGGCGGCCTCGGCCGAGCAGTTGATCCTGGACCCGCAACTGAACGAGATCGGCAAGCTCGGCGCGGGCCGGACCGGCATCGTGGTCGACCGCCAGGTGCTGCGGCATCTGCTGCTGACCGGACTCACCGTGCACACCGGCGCGGCGCTCACCGACTACGGCGTCCTGGCCGACGGCACCGTCGAAGCCCGGTTCGCGCACCGCGACCCGGCGACCGCCGACCTGCTCGTCGGCGCGGACGGCGTCGCCTCCGCGGTCCGCGGCGTGCTGTCGCCGCAGACCACCCCGACCGATACCGGCGTGCGGTTCGTCATCGGCCGTACGCCGTTGACCGAGGAGTTCGCGGGACTGGCCAAGGCCTACGGCTCGAAGATCGCCGGTGCCGGGGTCGGTCTGCTGCTCGGCGCGATGCGGTTCCGCACCCCGCCGAAGCAGGCCGCCGCACGGCTGGCCCCCGAGGTCGCACTGCCCGATATCGGCGACTACGTGCGGTGGGCCATGATCTTGCCGCCGCACGGTTCGCTCGAGGATCTGAGCGCGCAAGACGCCGTGCTGTCCCGGATGCCGGGTTGGCATCCGCTGCTGCGCGCGCTGATCGAGCAAGCCGACCCCGACAACAGCACACTGCTGTCCATCCGCGTGGTGAAGCCCGGAAAGCGTTGGGCGCCAGGCCCGGTCACGCTGCTCGGCGACGCGATCCACGCCACCTCCCCGACCGGCGGCAACGGTGCGAACACCGCACTGCGCGATGCCGACCTGCTGCGCCGCAGCCTGATCGAGGCCGATCGAGGCCGCCGCAACCTGCACAGCGCCGTCGACGACTACGAGCGGCAGATGTTCGTCTACGCCGCCGAGGCCGTGCAGAGCAGCCTCGACAAACTCCCGGCCTTCGCCCCCACGGCGAACCTGACCTGACGCAGGCGCGCCAACTCGCCCGCGCCCAGCACCGATGCCGATCGGATGACCACCGCCGGCGCACTCTTCGATCGGCGTCCGGACAGGATCGGCGGGGCGGACGGTGGGCAGCACGTGGGTTCCCGCCCCGCCGATCTGCGGTGCCCCGCCTCGCTCCCAAGGGAAAGGAGCGGCCGGGTACTACCGGTTGCGAGCCTTCGCCGGCTCACAACCCGGCCATACCCGGGCTGGCGGGCTCAAACCGGTTCCGCCGAAACAGTTTTCCGCGACCTGGCGGTGTCTCGCGGGCCTACCGAAGACACCAGCCCGGTTATCCGCCAGCCGATTCCGGGTACCTGGCGGCACCGGCCTCACGGCAGCGCGGATCATCGGTGGTGACGCCGGGGCGGCCTACCCGGCGCCTCGCACCCGAAACAGCGCACAGCCTCGATCGCGCGCGCTGCCTGCCCCTCGGCTCGAACAGGGCAGGCAGCGAACGGAATCGAGCGATCGTGGTCAGTTCAGACCGGTGACGTCCTGAGCGATCGCGGCAATCCGGGTCTGGGCCGCGGAGACGACACCCTGCCGATTCTTGTGCGCCTCCTCGTAGGCGAGGATCGCGCGCACGTCGCGCGGATCGGTGAGTTCCTTGATCGCAGCGACGGATTGGCTGACGTTCAACTCGTCGTAGTCGCCGATCGGCAGCTCACCGGGCTCCAGCACCCCGGCGCTGGTGCGCAGCGAATGCAGCGCTTCGGCGGCGTTCTCGGCGCCCTCGCGGCGGGTGACCCGCTCGGCCGACTCGAGCGCGGCGTCCCTGGACGCGGTCAGCGCCTTGACGGCGACATCGCCCGCATGCGCGCCGCGGGCCAGCAGCTCACTCAGGGCGGGCGGTGCGCTACGAAAGGTGTCCAGCGTGCGGTCTATACCGCGGGCGGACAGGATGACCGGGATGTTGACCAACTTGACCGCGGTACCGGTAACCGCCTGGAACGGGGTGCGGCGCAGGGCCGCCGGTCCGCCGAGGGCGTCCTCGGCGAGGACGGTGGTCAGCCAGTCCACCGTCGCCGTGTGCGCGGCGATCAGCCGGTCCGCGAGTGTCACCACCTCGTCGCGCTGGGCGGCGATCGCCAAGGCCTTGACGTATCGGGCCCGGTCGAGCAACTGATGCTCGAGCACGAGGTCACCGAGCAGGGCTTCGTCGAACGGCTGAGCCTGTTCGCCCATCGCCTTGACCGCGGCGAGGATCCGTCCGACGAACGGGCCGATCCGCTCCGGAACGCCGCCCAGTTCCCGAATCGCCGCCTCGATGGCCTCGGCCCGCCGCCGGGCATTGTCCGCGTTCTCGGACAGCTCGCGCCGCACCGCCTCCGTGCGGGCCTGCGCGATTCGCGTCTCGGCGATCCGGATCTCGGTGTTGGTGAGATCTCGAAGGGCGCGTAGCTGTGCGAGCAAGGCAGTGGTGTCGCGTGTACTCATGAAATCGGATCCTTCGGCGTTGACATCAGGGTCGGCGCGACGCTGCACCACTAGGTCGACTACCCAGCAGTGCGATTCGAAACATCGCCCGCGAGAAAGAAAGCCCGTCAGGGCTTTTCAAGATCCAGCGCGTCCTTGATCTTGCCCATGACCCCGGACTGAGTACCGAACATGGTCGAGCGCGGTTAGCCCATGGAGCCGTCATAAATGACGTCGAGTTTCGGGTCGGGTGGTGGCGGAGGCGCGGCATTGTCCCCCAACGGAACCGGATCACTGCTGATGAAATGGGCTGTGCGCGTGCACGATGCGGGCGACGGGGCGAACATTCTCGGCGGTAATGTCAAGGGGGCGAAGGCCTGAGCCCGGCGCGCGCCTACTCTTGTACCCAGAGAACTTTTATACCCAGAGACGTTCCATCGCGGCGGACATCACCGCCGGCCGATTGTCTTCGCGTGGCCGGCGCCACCGAACCGAAGGCGAGCAGAAATGGACACAACGCAGACACGGCTGGCCTTCGCGGAGCTGACCGCAACGCTCACTACCGATTTCGATGTGCCGAGCCTGCTCTACCTGGTCGCGCGGCACGCGCGGGAGTGCTTCGACGCCTACTCCGCGGTGGTAGTGCTGCTGGACGGCCGCGGCAACGCGGGTACGGGACGGACGCGAATCGTCGCCGAAGCCCTGCGCGAAGGATATTCGGCGGACCCTCGACTGCACGCGATCGGCCCCGGTTGCACCAGTGCGCGCTACGGCGCGGTCACGATGATCGCCGACCTCGGTGCCCGTAACGAAACGAGCTGGCCCAACTACCGGAGGTACGCGGTCAAGGCCGGGATGCGCGCGGTGCGCGCCTACCCCGTGACCACCCTGGCCATGCCCCTGGGCTCGCTGATCGTGCACACCGATGATCCCTGGGGCACCGCGCGCCCCAACGAGTTCGGTCAAACGCTGGCAGATCTGACCGCGATCGCCCTGTCGCTCGGCCGAATCGACCGTCGGCGCACCAGCACCATCGAAACGGTACAGGCCGTGCTGGACGGGACCACCATGATCGCCTTCGCGATCGGCATCCTAGCCCAGTATTTCCGCATGGACGTCGACCACGCCCGCACCCGCCTGAACCGGCTTGCCCGCGCACACGACACCACGCCCACCGCGCACGCGCGGGTGATCGTCGCCGCACAAAACAATCACCCCGCCGACCCGGCGAAGTCTGGCGCCCTGCACTCACCCGAAACACCCGATGCGCCAAGGCAGTTCGACAACTGAGCGCGCCGGCCGGCGGCAGGAACCGCTCGGCCGGATCGCGACGTAGCTCAGGACGACGGCAGGATCACGGGCTCGTCGTGTGCGGTCAACAGCAGATGGTCGATCCGCGATCGGGTCGAAGGGCCCGCCGCCGGGATCTCCGCCAGACCGGCGAGCACACGCTCGGCGAGCACGCGCAGTTTGACGTTGGTCTCCTGCGAGCGCCAGCGCAGCACTCGAAACGCCTGCTCGGCGCTGATGCCGTACACCACCATCAACACGCCCTTGACCTGTTCGATCGCCACCCGGGCCAGCAGCACCTCCGGCAGGATCTCCTCGAAGAACACCTTTCGGCCGCTGTCGACGGAGACATCGTGACTTCCACCCGGTGTGCCGGCATCGTGGCTGCCGACACCCTGGTCCTGGTGGGCTCTGTCGGCATCGGTGATATCTATGTAGAACCCCGCTGTCCCGACGATCGCACCCTGCTCGTCCCGCATCGGGTCCGACACCACGATGACATCTCGCACGACGCCGCGAAAGTCGATGATCCGGTGACTACAGGAGAACGGCGCGTCGTCCTCGACGGAGGTCACGATCGCCTCTTCCACCCGATCACGATCCGCAGGGTGCTTGTGCGCCAGCAGCAACTCCGTCGTCGGCACCACCTCGCCCGCCCGGTACCCGTACATGCGAGCGACCTCGTCGGACCACTCCCACAGCTGCTCGGCGAACCAGAACCGGAAACCCCCGGTTCCCAGCGGCGTACCGGCACCGACCACCCGCTCGACATCCCCGAGGTTGCCGCGGTAGCCGGAGCCACTGTCGCCGTTCATAACTACATTTAACGCCGAGACACGATGGTTTCGGCGATCGGCGTGCCGCAGGTGCGACCGCGGCCGGGACGGCCCCGAAACCCGTCCGGCCCCTGACCTACGGCAACACCGGGTGCGCCGGAGTCATCCGCACCCCTACCCGCGTATCCGGTGGGTAAACGTTTTTTGCTCATCTAATTCGGCCAGCGGGGTTTGTATCCGTTTTTGTTGGCTATTCGCTCCCATGCCGGGTCGGTCCAACAAACCGCCGCCTCGGCGAAGTCCGAGGGTAAAGGAGCCCCCTCGATGACTAGACCTGCCCGGAACTGCCCTGCGGAAACCCAACCGACCACGACCGTGAACCGTGCGAACGGATACGAAAGCCTCGAACCCTGGTTCGAACATCTCGCCGCCCTCCCCGCCGACGATCCCCGCCGCCGACAACTCCGTGACGACATCGTGCACCGCGCGCTCCCGCTCGCCGCGCATATCGCCCGTCGCTTCGCCCGTCGGGGCGAACCCCTCGATGACCTGCAGCAGATCGCTCGTCTCGGACTGCTGCTCGCGGTGGACCGCTTCGACTGCACGCGGGGACCGACGTTCCTCAGCTTCGCCATTCCCACGATCATGGGCGAGGTGCGACGCCATTTCCGCGACCGCACCTGGGCACTGCGCGTCAGTCGCACGCTCAAGGACATCCACGCCCGCCTCGGACCGGCCACCGAAACGCTCGCGCAGCGACTGGGCAGGCTGCCCACCGCCCGCGAGCTGGCCACCGAACTCGAGGTCGACCTCAGCGACGTGACCCAGGCCATGGTCGCGGCCGACTGCTATCGCACCAAACCACTGGAAAGCACGCTCCGCGAAGATGATTCGGACTCCGGTTATATCGTCAGCACCGCCGCCCTCGGACGCGAAGAGCCGGGTTACGAATTGCTCGAAAACGCCATGGCGGTCCGGCCGCTCATCGAGCGACTCCCCAAGCAGGAACGCCAAATCCTCATCTGGCGCTACTTCGGTTCGATGACTCAGTCCGAGATCGGGCAACGCCTCGGCATATCCCAGATGCAGGTGTCCCGCATGCTGAACCGAATCCTGACCTCCCTCCGCGAACAGGCCCTGACCCCCGCATCCGAACCGGCGCTGGCGTAGCCCGACACAGCCGTCAACCCAAACCTGACCCGAGCCATCCCGCATGCTGTCGGCCGCATGGATTTGCTGCCCGTTCGTTGACTCGTCCGGACCGCTCACGCGCCGCAGTACGCGTGATTTGTTGCGGCGCAGTGCTTTCGCGGTGAATGCACCCGGATGGGAGAACCGGTTACTCGAATTCGGCATTCGCGCAATGCGAGTCGACCTGGTCAGCGTTTACGACCGTGCACCAGTCGCACGATCGTGCGCATCAGCCGCACGGTGCGCTCGGTGCGGCGATAGGACAGCAGTTCTACGCCGGGGATCGAAAAGCGTTGCACCGCGAGGGAATGCGCACGAGAGAACTCCAGCAGGCCTGCGGCACCGTGGATTCGGCCGATGCCGGAGTCACCGACTCCGCCGAATGGCAGGGCCGGGATCGCCGCGAAGCCCGCCACCGAATTCACCGACGTGGCACCGGCGCGCAGCCGGCGCGCGATCGCGCGGCCGTGCCTACGGGAGAACACGGCCGAGCCGAGGCCGTATCCGCCGCTGTTGGCCAGGCGCACCGCGTCGTCGATGCTGTCGACGGCGTGCACGGTGATGGTCGGGCCGAAGGTCTCCTCGCACACCGCGGCGGAGCGTTCGTCGACGTCGACCAGCACGACCGGTTCGACGTAGGGCGGCCGCACCGAATCAAGGCCGCCGAGAACGGCTCTGCCGCCGTGCGCCAACGCGTCCTCGATGTGCCGGCGCACCACCGCGAGCTGGCTGGGCAGGGTCATCGGTCCGTAGGACGCCGACGCGCCGATGCCGGGCCGCACCGCGGTCAGCACCGTGGTGAGTTCGGCCAGGAACTGGTCGGCTACCGACCTGAGGACATAGACCCGCTCGACTCCGATGCAGGTCTGACCGCTGTTGCTGGTCGCGCCGAACGCGACGGCGTCGGCGGCCGCCGCGAGATCGGCGTCGGCGGCGACGATCACCGCGTCCTTGCCGCCGCACTCCAGCAGCACCGGGGTCAGGGTGTCCGCGGCGGCGGCCATGATGCGCTTGCCCGTGCGGGTCGAGCCGGTGAAGGCGATCTTGTCCACGCCGGAGCCGACCAGCGCCGCGCCGGTCGCGCCGTAGCCGTTGACTGTGCCGAACACACCTTCCGGCAGCTCCGGGTTGGCTTCGGCGAAGGTGGCGGCGAGCAGGTTGCCGACGCCGGTGGTGTGCTCGCTGGGCTTGAACACCACGGTGTTCCCGGCGGCCAGAGCGTAGGCGATGGACCCGTTCGGCGTGTACAGCGGATAGTTCCACGGGCCGATCACGCCGACCACCCCCAGCGGCCGCTGCTCCACCGCGGCCGAGAAGTTGGCCATCAACGCCCCGGTGCGCACCTTCTTCGGGCGTAGCACCCGGGCGGCGTTCTTCGCCGCCCACGCGGTGTGCTCTAGGGCGAGCAGCAGTTCCAGGAAGGCGTCGTCGCGGGGCTTGCCGGTCTCGGCGTGGATGAGGTCGCACAGCTCGTCCGCTTTGGCGACCAGCAGGCTGGACCAGCGCAGCAGATGCCTTCGGCGGGCGTCGAAGCCGAGCTCACCCCAGGTCGCGGCGGCCGCGCGGGCAGTGGCGACGGCCGTACGCACGGAGTCCTCGCCGTCTACCCGATAGGTGGCCAGGGCCGCGCCGGTGGCGGGATCGGTCGAGGTCAGTGTCTCCGGCTGCGCGATGGCAGACATAGTGGAATTCCTTGCTCTTGAAGGGTTTCGAGGCATACGGGAAGGGCAGGACGGTGGCCCCCGATCCAGGGCGTCACCGGCCGGTGAGCTCACGGGACGATGACGGACTGGGCCGCCGCGACGGCTCGGATGGCGATCGGCAACTGCCCCACAGCTGCCCCATCCACCACCACGCCGACTCCCGGTGCGCGCAGGGCCACCGACGCGGTGCGGCGAGGCGCCGCACCGGTCGGCGCGATCTCGAGCTGCCCGTCGTCTACTCGTCTACCACCGTTCACGCCGACCGACACCAGCACACCTTCGGTCTCGATCCGCTCGACGGACGTGCCGCCCGCACAGGTCATATCGAGTGGAAACGGCCGAGGGGCGGACCCGGTGCCGCGCGCTGCCGGGTACGGCCGCCCGGCACGCGACCACGTCCTGCGGTACCGCTCGGTGGGCGCACCGCCGAAACCCGCGTGCACCGCGGTCGCGAACCATCTGGGCGAAACCGGAGTCGTTGCGCCGGCGCCGGATTCGATCACGCCGAGGTCGATCCGGCGCTCGTTGCCCGCGAGCACGATGTCGGCGGCCGCCCGTGCGTCGTGCCGCGGGATGCCCAGCGTGGCCGCCAACCGGTTGGCCGGTCCGACCGGCAGCAACCCCAGCGGTGTTCCGGTGGCGGCGGTCGCCTGCAACGCGACCACGATCAGATCGTCACCGCCCACACAGACCACGACATCCGGTCGATGGGGTCCGGCCAGACGCTCGCGTAACAGCGAGATCGAACTCTCGAACGAGGTGCCGCGCAGTTGCCGCACCCGGACCCCGCGCTCGGCCAGGTAGTGCGCGGCCCAGACCGTCTCGCGCAGCCCCCTGCCCCATTCCGAGCACGGATAGGTGATCAGATCGAGGGACGCGACGCCGGCCATCGCGCGGGGAACGGACAGGGGGCTCATGGCGTAGTACTCCGATCGGATGGCGTGCCGTGGTTGTCGATCCGATCTTGCGCAAGGTGCTCGAGCATCCGTTGAGCCACGAATGAACAGCGCCCTGACCTGGTGCTACCTGTGCTCTCCTACGGCAGGTCGGACGGTCACAACCGCGCCGGTTCCACCTCCGGTGCCGCGGAACCGGCGCAGCACAGATCCGGCCGAGGGAGGGTGCGGCTGACCAGATCCGAGGATTCGGCGATGCCGGTGCCGAGTTCAGCCGCCTCCACGGCGCGTCCCTGCGCGGCCACCGCCGACGCCTGGAAGTGCAAGGCGTGGTCGCGCCGGATGGGGTCGGTCGCATCGGTGAGAATCCGGACGGCTTCGCCGGCGGCGGCTTCGGCCGCGGTGAAACGACCGCAGTAGAGGCCGACCTCGGCGAGCCGGTACAGCGCCCAGCCCAGGTACAGCCGGCGGTCGTGGATCCGGGCCACCCGCACCGCCTCCGCGCACAGCGCCATGGCCCGCTCCGGGTCGTTGTCACGCAACGCCGCCACTCGGCCCAGCTGACCGAGCGCCAACGAGTCGAAGGGCGCGCCACCCAGTTCGTCGGCCAATCGCAACGCCCGCTCAGCGGTCTCGACGGCCCGATCCCATTGCGCGACATCGCCGCACCGGTCGGCGAGGGTCGCGCACGCCCATCCCTCCCAGGCGGCATCGCCCAGTTCATGGAAGATTTCGGCGGCGGCGCCATTATGGATGATCGCGTCGACGATGTTGCCGATGCTGAGCGCGGCGGCGCCGAGGACATGCTCGACGAAGCCGAGCAGCATGCTGTTCCCGTTGGCCTGCAACGCTTTCCGGGCCGGCTCGAGCACGGTCACCGCGTCCTCGCCCCGACCCAGATCGATGGCGAGCACGAGCCCGAGCACCAGGCGAACCCGCACCTCACTGTCCCGATCGCCGAGCCGCTCGGTGACGGCGAGCAGTTGCCGGAACACTGCGGCGAGTTGCCCGGACTCCGCCGAGGCATCGATGCCGGTGGCGACCAGTAACGCGACAGCTACGGTCGCGGACAGCAGGCCGGGGTGGTCCGCGGCGATCTGCCGGTGCAACGCGATCAGGGTCGCGCGTTCGGCGTCGAGCCACGAATGCGCCTCGACTTCACCGGAGATCGGTCGGCCGGGGTGGGTCGTGGCCGGTACATAGTCGAGGTGATGGCCCGGATTACGTTGGCGAGCAATATTTTTCGCAGTAGCCAGGTAGAAGTCGAGCAGGCGGACGAGGGTCTGTTCCCGGTCGCAGTCCGGCGCCGCGTCCCTGGCGAACAGACGCAACAGATCGTGATAGCTGTACCGATCCGGTGCGGTAGAACGCAGTAGACCGAGATCGACCAGCGAGTCGCAGATACCCGACGCCGCATCGTCGTCGATGCCCAGAATCGCCGCCGCGGCGGCAACCGGAAGGTCCGGCACGGACGGCACCGCGAGCAGCACGAAGGCTCGTGCGGTGGCCGAATCCAATAGCCGGTAACCGACATGGAAGCTGGCGTCCACGGCAAGCTCGCCGCTGCGCAGTTCGGACAGCCGCCGTCGTTCGTCGGCCAGCCTCGTCGCGATCGCGGCGACGGTCCAGTGCGGCCGTGCCGCCAGGCGGGCACCGATGATGCGGATCGCCAGCGGTAGCCGCGCGCACGCGTCGACAATGGACTGTATCGCGGCCGGCTCGGCGGTTGCGCGTTGCACACCGATGATGCGGCTCAACAGGTTTCGCGCTTCTATGTCGGAGAGAACATCCAAATGACGGACCGTGGCGTCCGGCACCGGCAACAGCACAGTACGGCTGGTGATCAGGACCGCACACCTCGGCTCGCCGGGCAACAGGGGCGCCACCTGTTCGAGGTTGCCGGCGTTGTCGAGCACCAGGAGCAGCCGCCGACCGGTGAGCAGGTGCCGCAGCAGGCCCGCACGTTCGGCCTCGGTCGGCGGAATGTCGCTGTCCGGCACGGCCAGCGCTCGCAGGAACGCGGCCAGCACCGCCGCAGGCTCGGCCGGCCGGTCGTCCATACCCCGCAGGTCGGCATAGAGCTGACCGTCGGGAAACTGGGCGCGCACCTCGCGCGCGATCTGGACGGCCAGCGTCGTCTTGCCCACGCCGCCCATTCCCGTGAGCACCACGACGGGCGCAGAGCCCGCGAAACCGGTGACTATCTCGCACAATTCGCGCACCACCGGTTCGCGCCCGGTGAAATCCGCGATACCCCTAGGTAACTGCGCGGGGCGACCCTCGGCGGGTACGACGGAAACGGCGCCGGCCGGACCGAGCAGGGCCGCGGCCGAAGGGAGGTCGTCGTCGAGGATGGCACGGTGCAGAGCCGTCAACTCCGGGCCGGGTTCGATGCCGAGTTCGTCGACGAGCATCCGGCGGGTCTCGGTGTACACCGCCAGCGCCTCGCTGCGACGGCCACAGTGATACAGCGCGGTCATCAATAGTCCGCGCAGGCGCTCGCGCAGCGGGAATTCAGCGCTTGCCGCGGCGAGCTCGCCCACCACCTGATCATGGCGACCCAATCGAAGGTCGAGCTCCAGGCGGGATTCGAGCAGAGTCACCCGCAGCTCGGACAGTCGTCGCCGCTGGTGGGCGGCCTGCGGGCCCGGAACCCCGGCCAGCACCTCGCCGCGCCACAGGTCGAGCGCGCGGACCAGCAGGCCGTGCGCCTGCACGAAATCCCCTGTCGCCCGGGCCGTCTCGGCTGCGTCGGCCAGCAGCTCGGCGCGGTGGGCATCCACCGCGGCGCGCGGGACGCGCAGTTCGTATCCATCGCCGACCGATACGAGGATCGAGGCGGCGGCGCGGGGAGCGCGCCCGGGCTCGAAGAGTTTGCGCAGCAACCGCACATGCGAGCGCAACGAGGCAACCGCGTCGGCAGGCAGCTCGGTGCCCCAGACCGCGTCCACCAACTGAGCGGCGGTCAGCGGCCTGCCCTCGGCGAACAACAACGCGGCCAGCACCGCCTGGGTCCGCGGGCGTTCCGAGACCGCGGCCGTATCGCCGCGGCAGATGGTGACGCGACCCAGCACGGTGAATCTCAGTTCCGGCGCGTCCATCGGTCTTTCAGTCTCGAACATAGGATGACCCATCCTACGAACCGTCGGCGCCGGCCAGCGCCGACCGCGTCGTCCCCGCGCACAGCTACCGGGCCGACCAAGCGCGCTCCCCCGCCGCCCGACACTCGCGGATCGACCGCGCGACCTGCGGTTCAGACCCGCGTTGAGCGCATGTTCAGTGGTGATTCAGCCGAGGCGGCGATCGTGATGAGGTGAACACGCAACACCCGAACCAAGCGCAGTCGCACGACGGCAGTCCCGGTACCGCAACGACCCGGACCGGTCGGAGGCGGCGCCGTCGGGGCCGTGTCAGCTGACCGGTCGAGTTGGCGCGAGTCCCTAATTACGTTACAGTCACTCACTGTAACTAAACGTGAGTTCGTACCGCGGCAGCGCGGCACAACCACCGATGCCGAAGGAGCAAAATCCATGAGCAACCACTTCGCCGAGTCGATCAAGACCGCGCTGTCTTCCCTGGTGCCGGGCGCGCACGCGCAGGACGACGGGGCGCCGAAGCCGACGGTGGTGCTGGTGCACGGCGCGTTCGCCGACGCGTCGGGCTGGCAGGCGGTCGCCGGCAAGCTGCACCGGCGCGGGTTCCCGGTGATCGCGGTGCCCAACCCGCTGCGCGGGCTGACCTACGACAGCGCCTACCTGCAAGGTTTGCTGGCCGGCATCGACGGCCCGAAGATCCTGGTCGGGCACTCCTACGCCGGCGCGGTCATCAGCAACGCCGCTCCCGCCGTCGCCGACGTGGCGGCCCTGGTGTTCGTGGCGGCGTTCATCCCGGACCAGGGCGAGGCCCTCGGGGGCCTGCTGGAAACGCACGCGGACGCGTCGGTGCCGCCGCTGCCGCAGCAGGTCTTCCAGTACACCCGTCCCGACGGCTCCACCGGCACCGAGGTGTGGCTGGACCACGCGCAGTTCGCGACCGCGTTCGCCGCCGACGTCGACGCCGCGACCGCCGCCTACCTGGCGATCTCCCAGCGCCCGGTCGCCGCCGAAGCGTTCGGCGAAGCCGCCACCGCCGCCGGGTGGAAGACCACCCCCTCGTGGGCGCTGATCGCGACCGAGGATCACGCCATCGCGCCCAGCCTGGAACGCTTCATGGCCGAGCGCGCCGGCGCGACCGTCTCCGAGGTCGACTCCTCGCACGCGGTCATGATCAGCCACCCCGACGTGGTCGCCGACCTCGTCGAGCAGGCCCATCGAGCCACCCACTGACAATGCCGCGCCGCCGGTGCGAGTGAAAACCCGCCGCGCCCTTGCCCGGATGCCGCCCGAGCGGAAACCTCACCGGGAGCACCGGCCGCACTCGCGGCTTCCGAACAGGAGGAACCCACTCATGCAGCAGCCGACCGTTCCACCATTCACCGTCGTGCGGCCGGGCGAGGGAAAGCACGTGCCGATCCCCGGATTCGGCGCGGAACTCAAATTCGATGCCCAACTCACCAGCGGCGCGATGTCGATCGTGGAGCATCCTTTCGCGGTCGGCCTGATCACCCCGCCGCATATGCACACCGTCGAGGACGAATACTCGATCGTGCTCGAAGGCCGGATCGGATTCCGGTCCGGCGACGCCGAGGCCGTGCTCGCGCCCGGTGGGTACGTGCTCAAGCCCCGCGGCGAGATGCACGCCATGTGGAATGCCGGGGACACCCCGGGCCGGATCATCGAGATCATCATTCCCGGCGGCTTCGAGCAGTACTTCGTCGAACTCGGCGACCTCATGGCCGCCGAGCAGACGGCGCCCGCCGCGTTCGACGACCTGGCCGCTCGCTACGGGCTGACCTACGGCCACCCGGACTGGCTGGACGACGTCATCGCCCGCTACCACCTCGATCCGCCCACCCACGGCACCACCATCGTGCACCGGTAATACACAGGGAGACAAGGACATTGACTTCGTTCGACGCGGCCGTGCTCGGGTTGCGCGCCGGCTTGGGCCTCATGCTGATCGCCCACGGCTATCACAAGGTGTTCCTCGGCGGCCGACTCACCGGGACCGCGGCCTGGTTCGACAGCCTGGGGATGGCACCGGGCCGGCTGCACGCCCGGCTGGCCGCCGCCACCGAGATCGCCGCCGGAATCGCCATGGCGGCAGGGTTGCTCACCGCGCTCGCTGCCGCGGCGTTCGTGGCGCTGATGCTGGTCGCGGTGGTCACCGTGCACCGGCGCAACGGGTTCTTCGTCATGGACTCCGGGTGGGAATACAACTTCCTCATCGCGCTGGGCGCGGTCGCGATCGCCACCCTCGGCGCTGGTCGCGTGAGTGCCGAGCAGCTACTGTTCGGCGGCCCGCTGCTGACCGGCTGGGCCGGGCTGGGAATCGCCGTCGGTCTCGGACTCGCCGGTGGCGCCGGGCAATTGGCCCTGTTCTACCGGCCGGGCAACGCGGCCGCCGGGGCGACACCGTGACCTGATCGATGACGCGTCCACGGAATCGACGCAGGCCTCAGCCCGGCGGCCGCGGCTGCGGGATACAGTCGTGACCGGCAATGAAACACGAACGGGGAGGCCATGACCGGACGCCGCACCGAAACCGGCCACCCCCCTGCGACCCGCAAGTCGGGTCCGCGGGGCGGGCGACCCCGCGATCCCGCCGTGGACGAGGCCATCCTCCGCGCCACCCGCCGCCGCCTGGTCACCGACGGTTACACCGGGATGGCCCTCGGCGACGTCGCCGCCGACGCCGGCGTAACCCGCCCCACCCTCTACCGGCGCTGGCCGGGCAAACTCGAACTCGTCATCGACGCCCTCGACTACGGACTGCGCACCCAGCTCGCCGCAACCCCGCCGTTCCCGGTGGAAGACATGCCGCCCCGGGCGGCGTTCACCGAGGCCATCCGCCGCGTCGACCCCTGCTACTACAACCCCGACGCCATCATCCTGCAGGGCGGATTCATCAGCGAGGCCGAACGCGTCCCCGAACTGCTCGCCCACGTCGTGCGACGCGCCGTCGAACCGCGCGTATCCCAGGTCGAACACCTGCTGCAGCAACTCATCGACCGCGGCGCCGTCCGACCTGACCTCGACACCCGCTCCATCGCCACCATGGTCTTCGGCGCCTATTTCGGCGCGTTCCTGCGCGGCGACGACGCCGCCACCCGCGCGGGCCTTCCCGACCAGCTCACCGCCGTCCTGTGGCCCGCCCTCAGCACCGAGCCGGGCCCCTGACCTTCGAGGCACCAATCGGTTACGGTCCTTCGAGTGCTGCGGCGACACGTCCAGGGTGGGCGGCGCTCAGCACATGGCCGCCGACTTGATCGGCGGCGGCGCTGGTCGGCGCGAAGCGGGCGATCATGCGCGCCCAGTCCAGGTCTTCGATCTGGTCGAAGCCGAATCCGGTGAGTTTCGCGGCGATTTCGTCGGCGGTGAACAGCGACAACCAGGGCTCGCCGAGCCGCTCCATCACCCGCGCCAGTATTTCCATGGTGGCCTTGTTCTGCGGCGGCAGCGCGGAGATGGGTTCGCTGTAGTCGAGGATCACGCGTGCGGGCGCGGGCAGGTCGGCGATGAAGCGCAGCGTGGTGTCGACCGCGGCCGCGGTGAGATACTGCACCACGCCCAGCCACAGGAAGAACGTCGGCGCGGATCCGTCGAACCCTGCCGCGGTCAATTGTTCAGCGAGACTGTCGGTTTCGAAGTTCACCGGCACGAACCGCAATGACGCCGGTACCGGGATACCGGCATCGGCGACGCGTGCCCGCTTCCATGCCTGGGTATCGGGGTGGTCGACCTCGAAGACGGTCATACCGGGGAACGGGTTGCGCAGGCCGAAGGTATCCAGTCCGGCGCCGAGCACCACCACCTGGCGGATCGTATCGGCGTGAGCCGACAACTCGTTCTCGGCGAAGCGATGCCGCATGGCTAGGAAAATCCTTGCCTCCATGGGGATTCCATCGTCGGCCTGCGCTTCCTCGACCGCCTCGTCGGCGGCCTTGGCGATCAGCACGGCGAGCGGATCGTCGAAGATCCGCGGTTCGTCCGCGTCTTGATGGAATGCCCGCGCCCGCGCGGCACCCAACGCGGTCCGACTCGGCTGACCCAGTTGCATGAACATCCTTCCAGAGCGGCGTACAACATCACCGACTCTCTCAGAAACTTAAACAATTGGCAATGAGGGCCGTGCCCCGCCGACTGCCCCGTATGGCTACCGCCAGACGCTCTCGCGATATCGGACACCGAGCCGCACAGAACCGCACCCTGGAAACTGTTCCGGCCGAACCGGTTTGAGCCCGCCTGCACGGGTATGGCTGCATTGCGAGCCCACAAATGCTCGCACCGGTGATACCGGGACGCTCTCACCCCTGGAGCGCGCCTAGGCGCACCGCAGTTCGGCGGGGCGGAAACCCAGGTGCTGCCCACCCACCGCCCCGCCGAACCTGCCAGAACGACGTCCCCGCACGTTCGTCTCGAGCAGGACCCGATGTTGGGCGAGCCTCATGCCGAAGGGCTGGGTTCGGCCACGACTTCGGCGTAAGCGCCCGAATGCAGCAGGCGTTCCGGCTCCACGAAGCATCGGTGGGTGATGAGGGCCGCCGCGCCGCGCGCGACGGCGTCGCGACCCAACGGCGAGACGGTCAGCGAGATCGGGCGGCGGGCGGCGGCGAGCACGCCGGTGCCGAGTTCGGCTTGCACGCCCGGGGCGAGATCGTCGAACAAGGCCGCGTAGCTGCCGCCGAGCACGACGGTCGCGACGTCACAGACGTTGATCAGCGACCTGAGTGCGGTGCCCAGCGCCGAACCGGCGCGGTTGACCGCGGCCCGGGCGACCGCGTCACCCCCTTCCAGAGCATGCGACAGCGCGTCGAGATCGGGGACGCCCGCGGCACGGAACACGGTGTGCAGACCGGCGTATTGCTCGACGCAGCCCCGACCGCCGCAGGTGCAGGCAGGCCCAGCGCGCTCGATCACCACGTGCCCGAGTTCTCCGGCGAATCCGCTGCCCCCGCGAAACAGCGCCCCGCCGAGCACGATTCCGGCGCCGATGCCGACATCGCCGGACACATAGACGAAGTCGTCGCCGGCCAGAGGATGCGGCCAGACATGGGCGAGGGCGGCGAGATTGGCTTCGTTGTCCACCTCGATCATGCCCGCCTCAACCCCTTGCCGTCTCAGTGCCGCGTCCAGCCGGTCGCCGATCCGGATTCCGGCCAGACCCGGCACATTCGGCGCAAGCACCACGGTGCCCTCACACACGATGCCCGGCACGGCCAGCCCGATTCCCAGCACCGGCCGACCGGCCTCGGCGATCGCGTCGCCGATCGATTCGGCAAGCCGGTCGGCGATCTCTTCGGCACCGCGGCATCGGTTCTCGATGTAGACGCGGTGATCGGAGACGGTCGATCCGTCCAGCCGCCCCACGGTGACGGCGAGGTGGCACACGTTGATCTCCGCGCCGATCGCCACGGGTGCTTCGGCGGCGAACCGCAGCGGCCGCGACGGTCTACCCCGCCCGGTGTTGACGAGGGCGTCCTCGGACAGAATGCGTTGCCGCAGCAACGGTTCGGCCAGGCTCGCGACGGTGGCCTTGGTCAAGCCGGTGCGCTGGGCGAGCTCGGCGCGCGAGGCGGGGCTGTCCAGTACCGACCGCAGTAGCGTCCGCAGGTTCCCGGTGCGCACCTGGCGCAAATGGCCCGGGCGCGTGGCGGATTCGACGCCCGGCATCCGCCGTCGTGCGGTCACCTCGCACCGAGCAGGTGTTCCAGCGCAAGCTGATTCAACCGCACGAACCCAAAGCCGCGCTGCGCCGCCTTGTCGGCGTCGAAGTCGGCCAACGCCGGATCGGCCAGCAGATCGGCGTGGGTTTCCCCGGCGGCCAGCGTCGGGGTGCGTAGGTCGGCGACCCCGGACTCCGACAGCGCCTGGCGCACTTCGGGATCGGCGCGGAATGCGCGGGCACGCTCCTTCAGCAGCAGATAGGTCCGCATGTTCGCGGCCGCCGAGTCCCACACGCCCGCGAGATCCTCGGTGCGCGAGGGCTTGTAGTCGAAATGCCGGGGCCCGGCATAGGCGGGCGTGCCGTCCGGGCCGCCGTTCTCCAGCAGGTCGACCAGGCTGAAGGCATTCATCAGATCGCCGTGCCCGAACACCAGATCCTGATCGAATTTGACGCCACGCTGCCCGTTGAGATCGATGTGGAACAGCTTGCCGTGCCACAGCGCCTGCGCGATCGAATGCACGAAGTTCAGGCCGGCCATCTGTTCGTGTCCCACTTCGGGATTCACGCCTACCAGCTCTGGATGCTCGAGCGAGGCGATGAACGCCAGTGCGTGCCCGACGGTGGGCAGCAGAATGTCGCCGCGCGGTTCGTTGGGCTTGGGTTCGACGGCGAAGCGGATGTCGTAGCCGCGGTCACGCACGAATGTGGTGAGCAGGTCGAGACTTTCGCGATACCGGTCCAGCGCCGCGCGGACATCCTTGGCGCTGTCGTATTCCGCGCCCTCGCGCCCGCCCCACAGCACATAGGTCTGCGCGCCGAAGTCGGCCGCCAGCTCCACATTCCGCAGCACCTTGCGCAGCGCGAACCGGCGCACGTCTCGATCGTTGCTGGTGAACCCGCCGTCTTTGAACACCGGATGGGTGAACAGATTCGTGGTGACCATCGGCACCACCATCGCGGTCTCGGACAACGCGGTCCGCAGTCGGTCGATGCGCCGCTGCCGCTCGGCATGCGACGCGCCGAAGGGGAACAGGTCGTCGTCATGGAAGGTCAGGCCGTAGGCCCCGAGTTCCGCGAGCCGATGCACGGCCTCGACCACGTCGAGTTCCGGCCGGGTGGCGTCCCCGAACGGGTCCCTTCCCCGCCATCCGACTGTCCACAATCCGAAGGAGAACTTGTCCGCGCGAGTTGGTGCCACCATGTCGAACCTCGACTTTGTTCAGTCATTGAACTAATTGCATTCGAGCGTACCCACAATCCACGCCGACCGCGGCGATCATCACTCAAAACGTTGCGCGACACCAGAATTCCCCTGGTAGCCTCGTTCGGGATGCCGGAAATCCGCGAATCCGCTCCCGAGCTCGACTTCGCCCCGCTGCGGCACGGCCGGCTCAGCCACGGCGCGCGCATCGCCGTCCATCGGCATCGCACGGGGCAGTTGCTCTATCCGTCGGCGGGCGTGCTTGCCACCACGACCGAACTCGGCACGTGGGTGGCGCCGACCGACCGGCTCACCTGGATGCCGCCGGGTTTCGCGCACAGCAACCGCGCCTACGGGGCGACCGAGGTGCGGGTGCTGGAACTGCCGCGAGCGTTCTGCGGCGAGCTGCCTGTTCGACCGACCGTCTTCGCGGTGACTCCGCTGGTGCGGGAGTTGCTGGTGACCCTCACCTCCGATCGCCCCTTTCGGCCCGGCGCGCACGAGCGGCTGTTCGCGGTCGTCGTCGATGAATTGATCGATGCTCCAGAGCAATTCGGCCATCTTCCCGAACCGCGCGACGATCGGCTACGCACCGTGACCGATCGACTGCACACCGACCCCGCCGACAACGCCACCCTGGCCGAGCTGGGACGAGCCGCCGGTGCGAGCGAGCGCACCCTCAGCCGCCTGTTCCACACCGAGGTCGGCATGAGCTTCCACGGGTGGCGGACGCTGCTGCGCATCCAGCACGCGCTGGTACACCTGCACGACGGTCGCTCGGTCACCGACACCGCGATGGCCTGCGGCTGGTCGAATCCGACCAGCTTCATCGAGGCGTTCACCGCGCTCGTCGGGCAGACCCCCGGCCGATACCAGAGCGAACTGAACCAGACCGCGCGCTGAACCTTGGCGGGTTTCCGGATTCCGCTGGCGACATACCGGTGGTGCGCACTGTCGGCCGTGCCTACGTTGGTGGTATTCCGCCCGGGCGAAAACCCTTCTACTGCTTCCGATTACCGAGGAACGAGAGTGATGCTCGAAAATACCGGCGCCACCGCGGCCCGGCTGCTGATCATCGACACCGAGGACAGCGCCGTGGAATTGCTCGACGCGTCATCGCTGAACCGGCTCGCCCACCTGTCGATTCGCGCGATGCCCCACGAGGTCGCCGTGGATCATGCGCGGGGGCTCGGGTACGTGTGCATCAGCTACCAGGACGGCTTCTACAACCACTACAGGTCGGCCTCGCACTTCCTGGAGGTCGTCGCCGTCGATGAGCTCCGGCCGCTGCGCGGCATCGACCTGTCACCGCACTGGGGGCCGCACGGCATCGCGCTGGCACCGGATCGCCGCACGGCCCTGATCACCTGCGAGTCCGGCGGTGGGGAGCTGATCGCGCTGGACCTGGACCAGGAGACCGTACTCGGGTCGGTGTCCGTGGGTGCGCACGGCCCGCACTGGATGGCGCTGACACCGGACGGTTCCACGGTGTTCACCGCCAACAAGGAGGATGGGTTCGTCTCCGTCGTCGACGTGGCGTCGATGACGGTCACCGGCCGCATCGAGACCCCGAACGGGACCGAGGGTATCGCCGTATCTCCCGACGGTGCAAGGATTTTCGTGGCAAGCCAACGGTCGCCGCAGTTGTACGTCGTGGACGCGGTCCAGGCCCGGATCGAGGCAACGCTCGAGTTGCCGGAATCGCCGGGGGCGGTCGCGGTCACACCCGACGGCCGCTACGTTCTGATCACCAGCTTCAACTTCACCTACTGGACCGACAGTCCCGAGCTACGCCAGGGCTTCTTCCAGACCGTCGATGCGGCCACCTTGGCGCTCGGGCCGCGGATAGCGGTGGGCCGGTTCCCGCTCAATGTGATCGCCAGCGCGGACAGCTCGACCGCCTACATCAGCAACTACAAGGACGATTCCGTCTCGGTGATCGATCTCGAATCCATGTCGGTCACGGCGACGGTGCCGGTCGGCGCCGGACCGCACGGCCTGGCATATCTGGAGGAGCGTGCCGGACGGAGAACGTCTCACCGAGCCCATAACGAGCACGATGAGACGTCCGATTCCGACCGATAACTATTGTCAGGCGCGGGTCTGCAACTGCGGCAGCTTGGTCGCCTTGGTGGCATTGGCCACCTGGACGCAGTCAGCGGCCGTGGTGCCCGCGGTGTTGTTCCGGACATTGGTGTTGCACGCGTTCTTCAGCGCGCTGGACAATGCGCCGTAGTTGGAATTGGACGACAGCAGGGTCTGCGTGGTCCAGTACAGCGCGGCGGTCTTGGTGATGCCCAGCCCGGTGACGGTCACGCCGTTGAGGGTGCCACCGTCGGTGATGAGCGACGCGGTGCGGTTTCCCACCCCGCTGTTGGTGTGGACGCCGCCGCTGTCGCCGCTACCGGCATACCAGTAAGTACCCCGGTAGGTATCCGGATTCTGGTGCGTCTTCGGGTTCCTCATGTCCCGGATCACGCCGATCGAGCTGCACGCACCGAGCTGCCACCGGTTGGCGGCTGTGTTGCACGGGTTCGCGGTGTCCACCAGGAAGGTGAGCTCGCCGAACACATCGGACATGGACTCGTTGATCGCGCCCGGCTCGTTGCGGTAGACCAGACCGTTGGTGTTCTGGGTCACGCCGTGGGTGAGCTCGTGCGCGGTGATGTCCTCGGTGGTCAGACCCGAACCGTAGGCCATGTAACTGCCGGACCAAAAAGCGTTCTGGTACGGGCATTCATCGTAGGTGCAGAGACGAACGGTGGCGCGCAGCGCCTGACCGTGGCCGTCTCCGGTGTCGGAACCGATCAGGTTGGTCAGGTTCGCCACCTGGGTGTACTGAGCGTAGAACCGCTCGGTATTACCGAGGTAGTCGTAGATGTCGTCGACATCCTGGATGCCGCTGGGCCCCTCACCCTCCGACCGCGTCGGTTGGATGGCCGAGGTGCCGCAGCCGGCCTCGTTGGGGTCGATGGGCTGACTCGCGTTGTCACACACGACCCGGTTGAGGTGCCTGGTCTCGCTCCAGCTGTCGAGCACCTTGCCGGTGCTGTTCGCGTCGACGAAGACAACCCACGTCGCCGGCTCGCCCTTCTTGTCGGCACCGGCACCGGCGATCTCCACCTTGAACGCGGGCACCGCGATGCTCTGCGCCTCGTCTTTGGCGGCCAGCTTCGCGTCGTACCAGTAGGCCTTCGTCGCCGTGACGCGCAACCGGTCGGGCGCGGATTTGCTTTGCTCGGCAATCTTTTTCAGCGCGGTCTGGGCTACCTGGGCGGACGGTTGCGTCGTCGCGTACTTGCCCTGCGACTTCTTCGACAGCGAGCCGGTCACCGAGATCAGCGAACCGTCGGCGGTCAACGATTCCGCCGCCGACGCGCCGAACACCGGCACCTTGTCGATCTCCTGACGCAGCCGGACCGTGGCCCCCGTACCAATCTTGAACACAGACTCCACGACCAGATTGCCCGCGGTGTCACCGTTTCCGCCGAGCGCCTTCTGCACACCGTTCGCGTGCGCCTGCGCCGCGGTAGCGGCGTCGGCCGCCGAGCCTGCCGGAACCTTGATCGGATCCTTCGGCACCACCTGCCGAACGGAACCCTGCTGATCCGTCGTCACCTCTTTCGGCACGGAGGAAAGATCAGAACCCGAGGGTGCGGATGGACTGACCGGCGGCGCCCCGCCGGCCCCTGGGCCGGACGCGAAGACCATTGCCCCGACCGCAATTATCGCAAAGGCGGTATTTCGACCCGCCCGTTTATGTGCAAATTTCATTACCAAGTAGAACCACATACCAGCGGTCAACTCGACTGGAGAAAAGACTGGGGAATGAGCCGGACATCTTCGAGCTAATAGTCCGTTTTGCCCGAAAACGTTATGCGCGTATGCCTTTCGACATGATCACCCACGAGTACCCGATCCGCCCACCGGCGAGCGGGTCCCCGGCGTAAGGGATCCTCAGCACGGACGCTTCGAGCGGGCCGACCCGAAGTCGGGCAAGCGTCGAGGTGAAGCGATTCAGGCATCAACCCGACCGGACCTCCAGATAAAACTGGGCGACACGATTTGAAGGTGAAATGATATGAGTGCGATCGCCAGGCTGATCGATCTGAACGAGGCGTACATTACCCGCGGAACAGTATTTCGCCTGCCGCAAAATGGCCTTACGAGGACATCGTCGAATTCATGATGTACGAAACCCTCGAAGAATATCGCCCCTTCGGCCTTATGATGACAACTGGTTACAAGGCAGGCTTGATACTTGTCAAGTTGCCGCCGGAGAGCGTAGCCGAGGAAGCCAATGGATTGAGCACGACTTGGGTTCCGGGGCAGTCCCAGAGCTCCGCGATGGCAACTGCTTCGGACAAGGTCCAAGTCGCCGCTTCCTCAGCGAGCAGCGTTTCCCACGATGGCGCTCCGCCTTCCGCGCGGGCCGCGGCGTCGGAGCGGACTTTCAGCGCGAGCATGCCCACCCGCAGGAGCACAGGAACGTTGAGATGCCTTGCGGCTACTACGTTTTCACCAGCGATCGCGGCCGCGGCGGTCTTCGACAGGCTGATCGCTCCGGCGGCGGCGTGCGCGGCGAGCAGCATCTCCGTGCGTTTGGCCGTCGCGGAAGTCGCCAGCCGGGGAGTGCCCGTGGCACGGTATGCCCCGAGGTGCGTGTGCGTTCGGATGACGACCTCGGTCGCGAGCATCCCCAGACCAGGCGTCAGCATTCCGGAGCGAAGGTTCAACCCGTCGCCGGAATTAGTTCCGGCGTAAGCGTCATTGGCGAACTTCCGCAACTCAGGGTTCGGCATCTCGCCGAGAAGCGTCCAACCCGGCAACGGCAAGTTCATCGGGGTGACAAAATCTGCCGCCCAGTGTTTCAACAGCAACGCGACTGCCAGATGCCGCTCTGGTGCTCGCGCGAACGGTAGCCCGGAGCGCGTGGTCGCAACCGTTTCGAACATCCGCTGTCCGTCTTGCCACCACGTACCTTCGAAGGTTCCTGTGCGGATTTGATTGAGGGCGTTGAAGAACCGGCCGATGTCGTGGCCGGCCGACCGAACGCGATGTGCCGGACCGCCGAACTTCGGGCCGGTGTAATCGATGGGCAGCCGGGCGGTCTCCCGCTCCCACCGGCGCAGCAGGTCGGTCTTTTTCAACAAGGACAGACCGCTGAGCGCCGCGGCGTCCACCTGGCTGTCGTAGAGGTTTCCAAGTGCGCCGATGAGCCCCGAAATACCCACGGCGATCACGTCACCCCGTTCCCAGGGAACCCGTTGGGCCGCCCGCCACTCGTCGATCTGCCGCAGCGCGATCGGGTCGAGAATGTCGGCAATGGCGGGCTCGCCCCATCCCTCGACTTCGCGACGCTCCTGATGGTGGGCCGTGAGGTCGGAATAGGTGCGGCCGGCAGCGGTGCTCACGATGCGCTGTGTCGTCGCACGGTCGGTCGGCTTGCCCGAAAGCGCCGACGCGGCAATCATTTCGATGTCGTCGAGGTCACGCGTGAGTGCGTCCAAGTTGCCGACGTAGTCATCATCGATCGGCGAGACCTGCTCACTCGGGCTACCGCCAGTGTCGCTCACGCCGCTTCCTCGAGGTCGTCGGCGAGGACAGAGACCCCCTGTGCAAGGGTCTCGACGACCTTCTTCTCCCCCTCGACTTCCTCGAGTTCGGCCAGCAAAGCCTGGAGTTCAGCATTCTCCGGCCCGGTGACCCGCTCCTTGAGCCGGTCGGCGACGCTCCGGAAACGAGCAACGCGGTCCTCGGCCACCTGGCGTTGATCCCGCTCCGCGGTCAACTCCGCCTGCTTCGCCTCGAGCTGCGCACGAAGGAGTTCGATTCGCTCGGCCAGGGTCACGACGGTCTTGCCCAGATTCGTCACGCGCTCGCGGAGACTGACAATGACAGCCTTTGCCGCCTCTTCGTTACCGTCGACATCCCGCAGCACGAGCTGAGTCACGACATGGAGCCGGATGGCGTCGGCCGCGACGCGCGCTGCGGTGAACCCGGCGGCTTTTCCCGCCAGTGTGGCCGCTCCGATTCCCGCGGCGCCGCCGAAACCGGTGATGAGCGCGGCACCGCCGGCCATGCCGAGACCACCGGCGGCAATGGAACCCCCGCCGATCGCGGCCAAGCCCGCCGACGTAGCCACCGCGCCCGAATAGCCGAGGACAAGCGTTCCGTACGCGCCGGCAATTGCCGGCGCGGCGAGGCCGCCGGTCAGGACGCCGAGCCCTAGGCCCGCACCCGCGAGGAGTGCGTATTTGGTCCAGTTGCTTGCCTTCGAGAGCTTCTTGATCGCGTCCTTGTACGCGGTCTCCACGGCAGGCAGGTCTTCGGGATGGAGCTTGTCCAGCGACCGATGGACGTCGGCGAGGACTTCAGCGCGGACAGCCTTTTCCCATTTGCCCTCCACCCACGGCTCGAACCCATACAGATCGATCAGCAGAAGCAGCGCCCGTGATCGCCTCGTCACGACCGAGGAGATCTGTGGCCCAGCGGATTCGAGCGCCTCGAGATTCGGCGCCTCGCCATCCGCGGCGATCTGGCGAACGACTTCTGCGACAGCAGGCGACCAGTCGTCCTGGTCGCGTTCCACGATGGCCGCAACCGCGCTGTCGCGAAAGGAGTTACGGATTTCACGCTTGGACGGTAGGTGCTTGCCTTTCGATGCGGCGATGTCGCGCTGCATCATTCGGTACTGCCACGCCGTGAGGATGAGGTCCTCATCGGGCGAGAGCACGAGCTTCGTCTGCACCTGCACCGCGTCCATCCGCGTGACATTAGCGACAGAGCCCGACGCACACAGGCGGATCGAACGAACGCAGAACGAGACAAGGCCTGGAGTCGCGGAACGGACTGCGCATCACTCCAGCCAGGTGTCTGACAAGTCATGCCCTTATGGCCGCCCCGTAACCGCTCGACGTCTAGCCATCTTGCCGATGGCGGCGGCGACGTCTTCGGGATGCGCGATCGGGGACATGTGGCTCGAATGCAGTTCGGTGAGAGTGGCATTCGTCCGTTCCGCGAACCAACGCTGCAACCCAGGATCGAAGATCCGATCCTCCAGCGACAGCAGGTAAGCACACGGCAGATCACGCCACCCACTCGGCCCCGCAGGCTGGGAGAAACACGCGCCGTGGGTCGGCTTCTGCGTTGCGGCCAGCGCCCTGCGTTTCGCGGCGGGGACGTCAGCGGCCAGCACATCGGCGAACTCGGCGGGATCGATGATCGACCACCCGTCCTCAGCGAACCGGATCGCCTCACCGCCAGGCATTTTCGCGCCACGGCCACTCAGCGACGAGACTGTCTCGCCTTCCTCCGGCGCATAGGCCGCGACAAACACCAGCGCGTCGACCTGCTCGTTGTGCTCGGCGGCCCCGGAAACCACCATGCCACCGTAGGAATGCCCGACCAGCGTCACCGGCCCGTCGAAACTCGAGATCTCCCGCCGCGTCCAGGCGATGTCGTCGATGAGCGAGGTCAACGGCAACTGGACGGCCCGCACCCGATGCCCTTGCTCGTCCAAGACCGCAACCACCTCCTGCCACAGCGACCCATCACTCCACGCTCCGTGCACCAGCACAACATTCGCCACGACCGCCTCCATACTTGCCATTCGACGGACCAGCCGCCGCAAATTTCCGTGCAGCACAAGGCAACCAGGCGATCGGGCCGGCACCGAGCCGGCGAGATCGATCCCCCGCTTTCCGACATCGGGCCCGAACACAACGATAGGAACCGACACCCGAGTCCATAGAACAAACAGAATCCGCCGTTGGAGATACCTATGTGTTGCCGATGGTTCGGCGGTACCTATTCGGTAAGGCTGATCACGAACTTTGTCGGTCTCCCGGAAATCTGGCGGAACCACGTGAGTTCGAGCAAGTGTCTACACCCCTGGAGGTTTCAGTGTCCGCATCGGTACTCGACATGTCGATGTCGCTCGACGGCTACATCGCCGATCCCGATGATTTCCTCGGCGGCGAGGACGGCGAACGGCTGCACCACTGGGCCGGTGCCAGCGATGAGGCGGGGCCGACCCGGGAATTCGAGGCCGAATGGAACGGCGCCGGCGCGGTACTGTCCGGACGGCGGACGGCCGAGCTCATGGATCACTGGGGCGGCTCGCACAACGGCCTGCCGATCTTCGTGCCCAGCCACCGCCCGCCGAGCCCGGCCGCGCGATGGGGCTATCCGTTGGTGACGTATGTGAACGACAGCATCGAGAGCGCGATGGCGCAGGCGAAGGCCGCCGCGGGCGACCGCGATGTACAGGTGCGGGGCGCATACACCGCCCAACGCGCGATCGAGGCCGGCGTCCTGGACGAGGTCCAGATCCACCTGATCCCGGTACTCCTCGGTCGCGGCCACCGGATGTTCGATGTGTTGCCTGCCGAGATCGAGTTGGAGATTGTGCGGGTGATCGACACACCGCAGGCCACCCACATCCGCTACCGCGTCCGGCGCTGAGGCGGCGGCAAGGACTACGCCGGACCGAGCGGCCCGTTGAACGTGGGGCCTGATGTTTGCCTCGCCCTTTTGCGGGTAGGGCGCGTGCGTTCGAAGCGTGTCCAACCCAAGGAGGAATCATGGTGCGAGTCGGTCTGCTGGTCCGGGTACAGGCAAAGCCGGGCAAAGAGTCGGAAGTAGCGAAATTCTTGACAGACGCCCAAGCGATCGTCGAGCAGGAGCCCGACACCCGGGCCTGGTTCGCCGTCCAGTTCGACGCGTCCACCTTCGGCATCTTCGACGTGTTCCCCGACGACGCCGGCCGGCAAGCCCACCTGGCCGGGGGCGTCGGCACCGCACTCGGCCAGCGCGCCGAGGAACTGTTCACCGTTGCCCCGGCGATCGAGAACGTCGACATTCTCGCATCGAAACTTCCGACATAAGCCTGGAGGCAAAGACAGGACGCCGAAGGTGACGGCGAGGATTCTCTCGCCGTCACCCAAAGCGATCTGGGCAACGATGCAAACCTTCGACACGACCATGTATTCCGCGAACGCGCAGGACGCCTAGCGGGGAGAATCTATGATGCGGGCACGAGGCGTGCACAGCGGCTGACGAGCTGGGTTGCCTTGTGCGGCTTGCGGTTTTGGCCTTCCCGGTGGTGGCTTCGACGACGACCCCCGTGCTGGGTGGCGCCGGAAGGAGCTGGCGTTGAACCTGCCCGAGGCGCACGACTTCGTCCGTGCCTACAGCACGACCTGGTATGTCCCGATCACCAGCATGCCTGCGGGACTGAATGAATCGACGACGTGTGCCTATCTGTGCATGCGAGCCATCGACGAAATCGAGGACCATCCATCCCTGGATGCCGAGGCGAAGGTTGTCCTGCTCCGTGCGGTGAGCCGGCTGTTCCAGACGCGTTTCGGGCGAGCCGAAGCGGCGGATGTGTTCGCCGGATATGCCACCGCTTTGCCGGAAGTCACTGTCCGACTTGGGGAATGGGCGCAGCTGGCTCCTGCTGATATTCGTCCGCGGGTCTTGGATACCTTCTCGGCGATGGCCGAGCGGATGGCGGGTTGGGTCGAGTCGGGGTTCGCGATTCACGACGAAATCGACCTGGACCGCTATACCTACGCGGTGGCAGGAACGCTTGTGCTGCTGCTGTCGGATCTATGGGCGTGGCATGACGGCACGCGATCGGACCGGACGCACGCCGTGGAGTATGGCCGCGGGCTGCAGGCGGTCAACATCCTGATCGATCGGGACGTGGACAGTGGCCGCGGGGTGGACTTCTGGCCCGACAACTGGGATCGCGCCGATATGGTTGCCTACGCCGAACGGGAATTGGTCCTGGCCGACGCGTATCTGGCGGCTTTACCCGACGGCCCGGCTCGCGGCTTCTGCGCTGTGCCACTGGCTCGTGCGCACCGCGCGTTGGCCGAGCAGAAGTCAGCGCGAGCATGATGTGGGCCGTCGACGCGACAGATCTCGTTGTTCCACGTATCCGGTTCCCGGTGGCCGGGCGGCTGCATCCGGAGGCCGATCAGTTGGAACAGCGCACGCTCGGCTGGCTGCGCGAGTTCGGCGTCATCCGCGACGATGCCGACGAGCGGTACCTGCGGCATTCGACGCTGGGGCGAACCTACGCGTGGATGATCCCTGCGGGCGATGCCGAGCGGGTCCTGATCGCTACCCAGTTCTGTGTCTGGGCGACCGTTCAGGACGACCGCTACACCGAGGGATTGGGTCTCGCGGGCCGTCCCGCCGCGCTGTCGGCGCACCTGCTGGCCTGTGAGGCCATCGCGGAGAACCCGCACGCACCGCTGGCGAGCGGGCGACCCCCGATCGAGCACGCGTACCGGGATCTGTTCCTGCGCATCGAGGCCATCGCCACGCCGCACCAAGTGCTGCGTATCCGAAAGGGCATGCTGCACTACAGCGTTGGCGCCGCCGCGGATGTCGCCTACACCGCGGCTGGGCAGGTACCTCCGGTGGCCGAGTATCGGCGCATCCGGCATCTCATCGCGCACCTGCACCACCATTTCGTGCTCACCGAGATCGCGCAGGGCTTCGACATGCCACCGGCACTGCTGCTCGACGCCGAGGTCCGCGAGCTCACCGACCTGGCCATCGAGATCATCGGCCTGACCAACGACGTCTACGGCTGCCCCCGCGACTTTCGCCGGCGGCACGTGGCCAACCTGCCGATGGTGCTTGCCCATCACACCGGTATCACCGTGCAGCAAGGAATCGACCGCACCGCGGCCGAAGTCGGCCACGCCACCAAGACCTTTGTGCGTCTCGCCGGACGGCTGCGAGACCGCGGCAGCCAGGTTCTGCACCACTACGTGAGCGGTCTCGAAGCTCAGATCGCGGGCCATCTGAGCTGGCTCCACGAGACCGGACGCTACGACATCGGTCTGTAGCGGCAGCCTCGTCCTCGCCACCCGCCCTGCCACCGCAGCGGCATGTCCATCCTCAGTTCGCCGGCGTGATCGCTCCGGTGAGTGTGGCCAGTACGGCGGTGACGGCCGTCGGGTCGGGTGGGTCGCCGAAGGTGGCGGCATAGATCTGGCGGTGCAGGCCGGTGAGTTCGGTGGCGTGGATGTCGGGTCGGCGGTGGGCCTGGAGTGCGAGGCCGGGCAGGGTCGCGACACCCGCGCCGGCGGCGACGAGGGATTGCACGACGACCATGTCATCGCTGTGCGAGGTGATGCGCGGGGTGAAGCCCGCGTGCCGGCACAGGGCGTTCAGCTCGTCCTGGCAACTGTCGCAACCGCCGATCCAGGCGGAGTCCTTCCTCCGCCGCCGGGGCTCCGGCATGCCGGAAGACGAGGGCGATGTCGATCTCGCCGTGCCGCAGCATCTGTAGCGCGTCGACCGGATGGCGGTCGAACAGTCTCAGCTGGAGTCCGGGGTGCGCCTGCGACAAGGCAGCGGCCGCCCGCGGGACGAGCGTGCTCAGGGTGGACGCGCTGGCGGCCAGTCGGACCTGCCCGGCCTGCAGGCCGACCTGAGCGGCCAGCTCATTGGTCGCGGCGTCGACCCGTCCCAGGATCTCGGCGGCGCGGTTGGCCAGCAGCTTTCCTTCCGGCGTCAATCGGATTCCACGGCCGACCCGCTGAACGAGTTTGACGCCGGTGGCCGCTTCCAGGCGGGCCAGATGATGGCTCACCGACGGTTGGGAGTAGTGCAGCTCCGCGGCTGCCGCGGTCACCGAGCCGTGTCGAGCTACTGCCGCCAGAACCTTGAAGTGGACCAGGTTGAGCAATTATCAAGATAATCAATGTAATTGGCGGCTGATTGGCATTGGACGTCATACCATTCGCAATCCATGCTGACCTCTGACGGAAATCATCGTGATGGCGACGGTAGATCGCCTCGAGGAGGACAGCTCAATGACCACACATCTGGGGAAGGTGACGTGCGACCTCACGATCTCGGTCGACGGATACTCGGCCGGGCCCAACCAGAGCGAGCAGCGTCCGTTCGGTGACGACGGTGGCGACGGCTGGGGCGACAAGCTGCACGCCTGGTTCACCGAGGGCTCCGCGGCGCATCCGGCCGAGTTCGCCCGAATGCTGACGGCCAAGGCATTCATCATGGGGCGCAACATGTTCGGCCCGGTGCGCGGCGAGTGGGACCGGCAGTGGAAGGGCTGGTGGGGCGACAATCCGCCCTACCACGCCCCGGTCTTCGTGCTCACCCATCACCCACGCGATCCGCAGCCGATGGACGGCGGCACCACGTTCTACTTCGTGACCGACGGAATCGAAGCCGCGATGCAACGGGCACGCGACGCGGCCGGGGACGGCGACATCTCCATCCACGGCGGCGCGACCACCGTCAACCAGTACCTCACCGCCGGCCTGATCGACGAAATGCGGCTGCACATAGCGCCACTCATGCTCGGCGCCGGCCCGCGACTGTTCGACGGCGTCCCGCCGCTGAACCTCGCGCAGGTGGAGTCGCGAGCAGCCGGCTCGGTCACCCACCTGACCTATCGCGTGCTGCACTGAACCGGACGCATCGGCAGCGAGTTCGGCAATCACCCGCTGGAATTCTGCTCGGCCGACCGGCCGAAGCCGGTGCCCATCGCGCCGCGATCACGGCCCGGCGGGCAGGATCGGCGGGACATAGTCGAACGTCATGCCCAGCAACCGCACGAGCAACAGCACCACCGGCAAGTGGATCATGAACTGCAGAGAGGTGAATCCGACGAGGTCGCGCGCCCGCAGTCGGAGTACCGCCAGGAGCGGCACCATGAAGAACGGGTTGATGAGGTTCGGCAGCGCCTCGGCCACGTTGTAAATCTGTACCGTCCAACCGAGATTCATCCCGACATCGGTCGACGACTGCATCACGAACGGGGCCTCGACCAACCATTTCCCGCCGCCCGACGGAATGAAGATACCCAGTACCACCGTGTAGAGGGCGATGACGACGGCGAAGTTCCCGCCGCCGCCGATGTCGGTGAAGACCGCCGCCAGGTGGTCGGACAGCGTATGACCGCCCCGGCCTTTCGCTTTGGCGAGTACGGCGGCTATCGCGGCGTAGAGCGGGTACTGGACGAGAATCCCGGCCGTGACGGGTACGGCGAGAGACACGGCCTGCAGGAACTTTTTCGGCGTCCCGTGCAGGGCCAGGCCGAGCACCAGCGAGACGAGCAGATAGCAGTTCAGGCTGCTGACGACCGTGAGCACCGGTTTGCTGACCAGCTGAGAGACCAGCCAGCCCGCGGTCATGAGCAGGACCAGAATCGGCAGCACACGGCTGTACTCGAGCCATTCGCCCGGACGGGAGCGTGGCGCGATCTCGGCAGGCTCGTCGTCGAGGTCGACGCGCAGTTGCTGCGCCGTCTCGATCGCCGCTCCCCGCGGCGCGGAGAAGTATGCGATCGCGACGGTGAGCGCCACGAGGATCGCGCACGTGAGCAGCGACTGCCAGGTGAAGATGGTGCGCCCGAAGTCGAGCACCCCGGTGATCTTCAGCAGCGCGGGTGGCAGTGAGGTGGGCGTGGCCTGCAACTGCGCCGCCGAGGAGGAGATGCCCAGCGCCCATACCGAGCCGATTCCCATGAACGCCGCGGCGCCGAGCGCACGGTAGTCGACGCGCAGTCCGGATCGCCGCGCGACGGAGCGGGCCAGCAGGCCGCCGAATACCAGACTCAGCGCCCAGTTCAGGATGGAGACCGACATCGACAGCAGCGCAACGAAACTCACCGCGCCGGCCGCGGTGCGCGGTACGGCGGCCAGCCGGTCGATGAGCCGGGTGACCGGCGGCGAGGTGGCGAGGACGTATCCGGTCAGCACCACCATGGTCATCTGCAGCGTGAACGCCGTCAGATCCCAGAAGCCATCACCGAACGCGTCGACGACAGTCTTCGGCGACGAACCGTTCACCAACGCCGCGGCGGCCACGAGGATCAACCCGGCGAGCGCGACGACGTAGGCGTCCGGAAACCATTTCTCCGTCCACCGACCGAGCACCTGCGCGACCCGCGCCAGCCCCTTCTCGGAGTCGTTGTCTACCGTTGCGGTCGCCATCGGGGTGTTCCTTCGTTCTCGACACGCTTCGGGCGTCACGATGACACGCCACCGCGCGGGGGCTATCTGATGCGCCGAAGTCGGCTCTGGTCAGCGGACGAGGTCGGCGGGATCGGTATTCGCCCCGCACAGCACGATCCCGATTCGTTCTCCGGGCCGCGGCCGGTAGGCGCCGACCAGCAGGGCGGCCAGCGCGGTGGCCGAACCGTGCTCGACGGCAAGGCGATGATGCCGCCACAGCCGCAGACGGGCGTCGATGATCGCGTTGTCGCTCACCACCACCGAGCGGGTGTCGGCGGTCTTTGCCCAGGCCAGCGCGGCGGGCGAGACCCTGGGCGCGCCGAGGGAATCGGCGGCGACGGAATCGATCTCGACCTCCCGCACGGTGTCCGCGGCGAGCGCGGCGTGCAGCGCCTGACTGCCCTCCGGTTCGACGCCGACCACCCGGATGCTCAGCTTCTCGGCGACGGCGGCGATCCCGGAGAACATGCCGCCGGCGCCGACCGCGCAGACCACGGTGTCCAGGCCGGGTCGCGTCGCGGCGAGCTCCAGCAGGATGGTGCCGGCGCCGGCCGAGGTCAATGCGTCGTCGTAGACATAGGCTTCGATGGCACCCGTGTCATCCTGGAATCGCCGTGCCGCATGCTGGGCTTCGGCCCTTGTCGCGCCCGTCACCCGCACCTCGGCACCCAGCTCACGCAGCCGGCGAACCGTCGCCGGGGGCGCCGACCGGCTCAGGAACGCCGTCGCGGGCACGTCGAATCGGCTTGCAGCCCAAGCGAATCCGATGGCGGCGTTGCCCTCGGTGGCCGAGACGATACCCGCGCGCGGCATGCGGCCCGCCGCCAGCAGCGCGGCCATCAGGTTCGCCGCGCCCCGCGCCTTGAACGAGCCGCTGTGCTGCAAGCATTCCAGGGCCAGACTGATGTTGCCGCTCGGCGCGAGATCCGCGTCGGCGTCGATCACCGTGAGCGGCCGGACGATGCCCGCTATGCGCCGGGAGGCCGCGGCGACATCGTCGAATACCGGGGTCAGCGAACCCATCACCCCGAACTCCTCCTCACGACCCCGCCCCGATATCGGCGGGCCGAGCGAGGATATCAGCGCCCGAAGTCGACCTCGCCGCCCCGCTCGGTGTGCCGCACCAGCGGCCAATCGATCGGCACGCGCCCGGCCAGCGACAGGTAGGAGTCGAACACCGCGAGCGCGATCTCGGCCACGACGTCGATGAACTCGGCATCCGACAATGCGGCGCGGGCCTCGGCCACCTCCTCGTCGGTCACCGCCCCACGGCGGCGGACCAGTGCCGCCGCCCAGGCCAGCACCTGAGCCTGCTTCGGGTCGGTCGCCGAGCCGGAGCGGGCATCGGTCATCGCCTGCTCGCTCAATCCGCCGACCCGCGCGGCGAGGAAACTGTGGGCCGACAGCAGGTAGTCGCAGCCGTGTTCCTGCGCCAGCAGGAGGCCGAGGCGAGTCCGGGTATCCGAGTCCAGAGCGCTGTCCGTGCCCAGGGAGTCGGCGAGCGCGAGATAGCCGCGCATCGCGGCCGGACTGTTGGCCAGCGTCTTGGCGATATTCGGCGTGATGCCGAACAGACGCTGGGCGGTGTCGAACAACGCTCGGGTCACGCCGGTGGCGGCCTCCGGCTCGAGCAGCGGCAGCGGCGGTAGCTCGGTCATGAGGCCAGCATGATCGTGCGCGTTGATACTTTTGCGATGCGCCCGCGATGGGTGGTTGTATGTGACACGACAATGGATCTACGTTTTTCGATTCTCGGGCCGGTCGAGATCAGTATCGACGGCCAGGTCGCGACCCTCGCGCCGCGCCACCGCGGGGTATTGGCGTACCTGCTGCTCAACGCCGAACGCGTCTGCACGATCGAACGCCTCATCGAAGCGATGTGGGGCCTCGACGAACCCGACACCGCCCGAGCCCAGATCCACGCCTCGCTCACCTCGATCCGGCGGGTGCTGCGTACGGCCGAGGCAGCGCCGACCATCCAGACCCGCGCGGCCGGTTACGTCGCGCGTCCGGGCTCGAATCAGTTCGATCTCACCGACTTCACCGTGCGCCTCGCCGCCGCCGAACACGCGGCCGACCCCCGCGACGCGGTCGCGGAACTGCGTGCGGGACTGGCACTCTGGCGCGGTGACGCGCTGGGCGACCTGACCGCCGCCTACGTCGTCAACGCCCGCGCCCGGCTGCATGAGCAGCGGCTCACCGCCGTCGAGCGGCTGATGGACCTGGAATTGTCGCTGGGCCGGCACCGGCGATTGCTCGACGAGCTCATCGCCCAGGTCGCCGAGAATCCACTGCGGGAGCGGCTCACCGGACAATTGGTACTGGCGCTGTATCGCGCCGACCGGCAGCGCGACGCGTTGGCCGCCGCACGCGCGCTGCGCACCGCCCTGGTCGAGGAGCACGGCCTGGATCCGGGGTCGGCGTTCAGCGATCTGGAACAGGCCGTGCTGCGCGGCGATCCCGACCTGCTGCTCCCCGCGAACCCCGATCACCAGGAACCGCGTCGAACCGGGCCGGCGAATCCGGCTCCGCCGTCGGATGCGTCGCCACCGCGCCCGGACCTGACGTCGGCCTCCCCGCCATCGGAGACGCCATCACCCGGTGCGAACTTCCTGCCCTACGACATTCCCGATTTCACGGGCCGCGCGGCGGAGTTGGATCGGCTGGGCGAACTCGATCAGCGGGGACCGGGCGGAATTGTCGCCATCGACGGCATGGCCGGAGTGGGCAAGACCGCGTTGGCCATCCATTCCGCGCATCGCCTCGCCGAGCATTACCCCGACGGGCAGCTGTTCATCGACCTGCAGGCCTACGCGGCCGAACGCGCCGCCGTCGCCCCGGCCGCCGCGCTGGAGATACTCCTGCGTCAGCTGGGGGTTCCCGCGGATCGCATCCCGCTCGACGAGGGCGACCGCAGCGCGCTCTGGCGCGGTGAACTGACCGGCCGCCGGATCGTCGCCGTCCTCGACAACGCCGCCGACGCCGACCACGTGCGCCCGCTGCTGCCCGCCACCACCGGCAGCCTGTTCCTGATCACCAGCCGTCGGCGAATGATCGATCTCGACGGCGTGCACGCGGTGTCGATGCCGGTACTGCCGCCGGGCGACGCCATCGGGCTGTTCGAGCGAATCGTCGGCGCCCGCGCCACCGCCGAGCCGGTGGCCGCGCTGGATGTGTTGCAGCTGTGCGGGTTCCTCCCGTTGGCAGTGCGGATCGCCGCGGCGCGACTGCTGCACCGCCCGCAATGGAGCGTCGGCTACATGGCGGAACGACTGCGCGACGAACGGCGGCGGCTGGTCGAGCTGGCCACCACCGAACGCGGTGTGGCCGCGGCCTTCGCGTTGTCCTACGGGCAGCTCGCCCCCGCGCATCAGCGCCTGTTCCGGCTGCTTGGCCTGCATCCCGGCCGCGACATTGACGCCGCCGCGGCGGCCGCGCTCGCCGATCTTCCGCACGCCGATGAGGCCGAATTGCTGCTCGAGGAACTGCTGGACGTGCACGTCGTCGCACAGCACGAACCAGGACGCTATCTGCTGCACGACCTGCTGCGCGCCCACGCGACCGCCATCGTGGCGGTCGACGAGTCCGATACCGCACGGCAGGCCGCACTCTCGCGACTGTCCGACCACTATCTGCACACGGCCCGGGCCGCAGTGGACCGGTTGTTTCCGCACAGCGCGACCGACCGCCAGGCATTGCCACCCGCCGCGGCGCCGATCACCCCGATCGACGGTCCGGACGCCGCGGCGCGATGGCTGCACGCCGAGCGGGCCAATCTCCTGGCGGTGATCGTCCATGCGGCGGATCACGATCGGCCCGAATTCGTGCGCGACGCGGCGGTGACGCTGCGCCCCTACCTCGACGGATACTTCCATCACAGCGACTCGGCCCGGCTGCACGCGGTCGCGCTGGTGGCCGGGCGCCGGCTGGGTGATCGCTCCGGCGAGGCGCGGGCGCTGGCAGACCTCGGCTGGACGCACTGGCGGCGAGGCGAATACGCCGACGCGACACGATATTCGGAGCATGCGCTGACCGTCGCCCGGGCGAACGGGGACCGGTTCGAGGAGGCACGCGCACTCAACACCCTCGGCAATGTCCACTGGCGGCAACGCGATACCGACGCGGCGCGCGAATACTTCCGCAGCGCGTTGTGCATTACCCGGGAGATCGGTAACCACGGCGGCGAGGCACACGTTCTGGGGAATCTCGCGTTGGTCCTCGGCGAGGACGAACGCACCGAAGCCCGCGAACATCTCGAACGCGCATTGGATCTGCACCGCCAGGTCGGCAACGCGCGCGGCGAGGCGTTGGTGCTGAACAAGCTCGGCACACTGTACCGCTGGTGTGGACAACCGGACCTGGCCCGCGAACTCCACAGCGGGGCGCTCGAGCTGTATCGCTCGCTCGGTACCCACGGTGACGAGGCCGCCGCGTGGAACGGATTGGGGCATACCGCCCGTGCCGGTGGCGATGCGGCACAGGCGATCTCCGAGCACACCGTCGCGCTCGAACGCGCGGTGCAGACGGGCAATCTGCCCGAGGAAGCCGACGCGCACGAGGGGCTGGCCCGCGCGCATCTGCTGTGCGGACAGCTGGACCAGGCCCGTGAGCACGCCGAATCGGCGCTGCGGACGTATCAGGCGCTCGGCCTTCCGGAGGCCGACAGCGTGCGGGAACTGCTGGCCGAATTGTCCTGAGCGCTCGCCCGAAGGCTCTCCTCTTCATCCGGCGCGCACCGCGGCCCACCGGCGATTCGCTCGCGTCACCGACCCCATAGCGAACGCATCGGCGAAGTATCGATCCGGCACGGGACGCTTTGGAAGTGCGAATCTGCCCAACCCCGCACAGCGGCACGGTAAATCCCCCCATCCGAGGACAGGGGTTGTCGACTGCCGACACCTTGCGGCAGACAGGCGTATCTGTACGTGCGCCTGCCATTAACCCACCATGCGTGGGATCAGTTCCCGGACTAGGGAATTGCGAAGAAACAGGAGAGAAAATGCATATCGCGTACGTTACCGTCACCATCATCGCCGCCGCCTGGGTCGGGTTCTCGGCGTTCTCGCTGTTGCGGAAAGCGAAGTTCGTGACCGATCCGCTGGTGGAATACGGTGTGCCACAGAGCTGGTGGACCGCGCTGGGCGCGCTCAAGGCCGCCGGGGCGATCGGGCTGATCGTCGGCCTGTTCATACCGCTGATCGGTGTCGCCGCCGCGATCGGACTGATCCTCTACTTCGCGGGTGCGGTGATCACCATCCTGCGCGCACGCTCCTACAAGACTGTCGCCTTCCCACTGTTGTATCTCGTCCCGGTCGCCGTGGCGTTGGGGCTGGGAGCCGCGGCCTGAGCGTCCGGTCGTCAGGCGGCCCGAGATTTCCATCACCGCCGGTTCGCCCCGGCGAGCCGGCGGCATTCGAATGTCGAGAGAGGAAAGGAAATGACATGCCGAAAGCGGTCATAGTCGGCGGCGGGATCGGCGGTCTCGCGACCGCCATCGCGTTCACGCTGCGCGGCTGGGAGGTCGAGGTGCTGGAGCGCTCGACCCGGATCGAGGAGGTCGGCGCCGGATTATCGGTGTGGCCCAACGCACTTCGCGCCCTGGCCGCGCTCGGTCTCGACGCGGCCGTGCGCGGCCGGGCCAGGGCGGAGGATTCGGCCGGGATCCGCGACAGCAAGGGACGCTGGCTTTCCCGGACCGATACCGAGGCCATCCGACTGCGCTACGGCAGTCCGGTCATGATGCACCGTGCCGACCTCCTGGATATCCTGCGTCGCGCCCTCCCGGAAGGCGTAGTGCGCACGGGCATTTCGGTGAATTCGGTGCAGACCGACGGCACCGTCGTGCATTCGGCGGGAACCTCGACCGGGGAGGTAGTCGTCGGCGCGGACGGTATCCACAGCGTGGTCCGGCGTGCGGTCTGTGGCGAAATCGAGCCACGCTACCGCGGATACACCGCGTGGCGAGCGGTCATCACACCCACCGAGCCGGTCGGCGAAATGGGCGAAAGCTGGGGCCGGGGCGAACGTTTCGGCTACAGCACGCTGCCCGACGGCCGGGTCTACTGCTTCGCCACGGCGGACATGGCCGCGGGAACCCTGGGCGACGGACTGGACGAACTGCGCACCCGGTTCGGCTCCTGGCATGACCCCATCCCCGCCCTGCTGGCCGCATTCGGCGAAACGCCGATCCTGAAGCACGACCTCTATGACCTACCACCCCTGAAAACCTATGTGGCAGGCCGGATCGCGCTGCTCGGCGATGCCGCGCACGCCATGACGCCGAACCTGGGTCAGGGCGCCTGCCAGGCGCTGGAGGATGCGGTGGTGCTGGCGCACGTCGCCACCCGGGACGACGATCTGATGCGCTACGACAGCCAGCGCAGACCCCGCACCCAGATGATCCTCAAACGCTCCCGCCTGATCGGCACCATCGGCCAACTCTCCTCCCCTGCAGCCGTTCTGGCCCGCAACACGCTACTGCGCCTGTCCCCGCCGTCCATGCAGTTCAAGTCCCTCGCCCCGGTCCTCGACTGGGAATGTTGTTGACCCCGTGTGACATCGGACCAACTCGCCGGAATGCACGGCCGCCGGGGTCGAACGGCGGTCGTCACCCTTCCCACAGACACCTATCGTCACGGCCGGAGCCGTTGTGCCTCACCCATTCCAGAGTTCTGCCGGACCCTGCCTCCGTACTCGTACGCCCCGTACGGTCGCATCGGCGTGATCAGCGAATCCGTCAGGGCCATCGAGAAATACCTCACCCGCTGACGATCAGCTCACCGTGTAGTTACTTCGTGCGATCTGGAAGCGATGTTGGTCATTGACGCACTGGATACCAGTTTCGCGGGCCAGGCCCGAGCAGACAATAGAGCCGTTGCTGAGGACCTTGTGGAACGGGAGGACTTCTCCGTCCTCGATTACCAGCTGGCAATCGTTGCTGAGCTGGACCTCTCCGGTGTTGCGCAGAATGAAGGTGGGGAATTTGTAACCGCTGGGGCAGCGACTGGGTGGCGGCGGGTCGCCGGGGATGGTCCAGGGAACCTGGCCGGCGATGACACAGAGCACCCGCTCGGTGTCCATGTTGCAGCGGACGGTCTCCCGCTTCGGGTCGATATCGGTGAAGTTCCCTGTGTATGCGGCGGCAGGCGCAGCCGCGACGGCGATCAGCGATACACCCATAAGACCCAGGAGCAGAGCACGGCGAACACGTGTGAGAATCATTGGCCCAGCATCGAAGCCGCGCGTTTCACGAGCATTTCACACCGATCTCGAGCAACCGGAAGCGCTGTACCGCATGGTATTCCAGCATCCCGGCCGATGAAGCCGGATATCGGTAAGGACCGACCGCCGTCTTCGATCGGGCCGACCGCCCGTGGCGGTGGCGCCAAGCCTGCCCGGAGCACGCCCGCACCGGTCCCGACAGGTGCGTGCAGGGTTGTCCAGGCCCGCAACGATTTTCGCTTCGAATGCGGGTGGTGACGGCAAGTAAACGTCCGCAACAGACCGTGACCCCACTCGCGCAGGCGCTGTCGGTCTCGATGGACACCTGACGCACAAAAGGGCAGGGGGCCGAACTGGTCGCGGCGCTACCCGGGCACCCGCGGCCCGGCCCCGATCTCCCTGGCAGCACGAAAGCATCGGCACGATTGTCGAGCATCTGGGCGCGGTCGATCCCGCTCCGCCCAAATCCTGGCCAGGCCAGCTTTTCGAGGTGTACGTCTTCACCCAGATCCCCGAGATACTGCTGGCCGGAGATTCTCCGACGCCGATCTCGTGACTGCTCGGCGGTGGGCTTGCCGTCTCGCCGGGTCGGAAACGCCCACCTCAACCGACCGCGGAAGCGCAAACCGTCCGAGCCGTGCTCACGAGGTCAGGTGCCCGAGCCGGATCGCCAGCAGGTTCCCGACCAGGACAGCGACGAAGACGACCGCGGCCGCCCGGTAGCCCGCGGCCCACAATCCGACCGCTGCGCCGCCGAAGACTACGACTTTGGTGACGACCGCCAGCAGCGGGTGGTCGAATGTCGCATTCGGCGCCGCGAACATGCCCCAAGCCAGCGCCGCCAGAGCAGGCGCGCCCACCGCCGAGACGAACTCGAGCGGCGTCGCAGTGGCGGTCTTCCAGCCCCACAGCGCCAGCGCCACGAGCGCGACCAACTCCATCACGAACGCGAGCGTGAGATTGGCCCATTTCCAGACTTCGTGCATGTCTGTTCTCCCTCAGGCCTATACGTGAGCATCGCTCTCTTACGAGAGCAGTGTGCACGGATGCTTGGTGATTCGTCAAGTCACCGCCCGACACCGGCCCTTCGGGCATTTCCGCGACCGTCAGCGTGCTGATGCCCGGCAGCCTCGACACACCGCAGTCGTAGAACTGACCGTTCAGCGCCAACCGGCGTGACCTACCGCATCGCCCGCGCGGGTCTCAGCAGAAGCGGACGTTCGAAAGCTGTTCTGGACCAAACGATCTGAACGTACAACTAATACCCGCGCAGCGGTCGGCAGCCTCGGAGCCCGCCGGCGCTCGCCAGCTGCGCTCCCTCCTTACGCGATGCAGCCTGCCACGAGCAGAGAGCCTGCCGACCGACGGTCAGGGTTCGAGATCGGCGACGCCCTTCCCGGTGGTGATGTCGAACGGCACCGAGACCTGATCGTGGGCAATTCGCCAGTCGCCGTCGATCTTTCGCATGCCGTAGGTGACCCGCACCCACATGCCGTTCGAGCTGGCACCGTTGTTCAGCGTGCCGCGCAGACGGGCGAAGGCGTGGCCGAAGGCGACCTCGTCCCCGATGGTGAAGGTCAGGTCGCGCACGTCATAGGTCACCGTCTCGAAGACGCGAAACACGTTGGCCCAGTTCGCGAGTTTCGCGGCGATGCCGACGTGCTGCAGGGGCGGCTCGATATCGAAGGACACCACATCGTCGGTGTAGGCCTGCCGCACGGCATCGAGGTCCTGGTCGTGCAGTCCGTCGATCACGGTGTCGATCGTGCGGCGCAGCTGGGCCTCCTCGGCCTTGATGCGGTCGTCGTGGGACTGGAAGTCGTTGGACGCGTTCATGATCGGCTCCTTCAGGAGTTGACGAGGGCGGTGCGCAGTGGGGCCAGGGCATCGCTCCACGCGATGGCCTGGTCGAGGGTCTTGCTCAGCGCCCCACGCTGGCGGTCGGTGGGGACGAATGTGGTTTCGTTCTCGAAGTCGGTGAGCACCGAGATCGACACCTGGTAGCCGACGTCGGCCATGCCGAGGGTGCTGCACACGAGGCGCAGTTGCTGCACGGCGCGCACGCCGCCGTCCACACCGTAGGAGACGAATCCGACCGCCTTGTTCACCCATTCCGCGAACGCGTGGTCGAGGGCGTTCTTCAGCACGCCGGGAGCCGAGCCGTTGTATTCGGGGGTGACGATGATGAACCCGTCGAAGAGCGCGAGCCGTTCGGCCCAGGCGCGGGTGTGGGCGTTGACCGACGGGCCGAACATCGGCGGCACGGCCTCGTCGAAATGCGGGAGCGGGTGATCGCGCAGGTCGATGAGCTCGAAGTCGGCATCGTCGCGCTGGGAGGCGGTGTCGAGCACCCACTGGGCGATCGGCTCGCCTTTGCGGTGGGGACGGGTACTGCCGAGGATGATAGCGATTCTGGTCATACCCTTCCGACGAGACAGCCTCCCGGAATGTCAGGCCGTCTCACAAAACAGGTGGGTGATTCGTCGATTCGGTGAGGCACACACGATCCCGAAGGAGACGACCATGACCGATCCGCAGCTACCCGCAGTGATGGCCGAACGCCGCCAGCTGATCAATCTCGCCTACCGGCTGCTCGGCTCGCTGGCCGAGGCCGAGGATGTGGTGCAGGAGACCTACGCACGCTGGTACGCGCTCTCGGAGGCGCAGCGACGGGAGGTCGCCGCGCCCGGCGCGTGGTTCACCACGGTCGCGGGCCGCATCTGCCTGGATCTGCTCGGCTCGGCGCGCGCCCGCAGGGAAAGCTATGTGGGCGAATGGCTTCCGGAGCCGGTCCCCGAACGGTCGGCGTGGCGCGACGGTCGCGATCCGGTCGACCCCGCCGACCGGGTCACCCTCGACGAGTCGATCAGCATGGCGTTCCTGGTCGTTCTGGACTCCATGACACCGGCCGAACGTGTCGCCTTCGTCCTACACGATGTGTTCCGGTATTCGTTCGCCGAGATCGCCGAGGTGGTCGGCCGCACCCCCGCCGCCTGCCGCCAGCTGGCCTCGAGCGCGCGCCGCCGCATCGACACCTCCCGCAGCGCGCCGTCCGGCGAGCGCGCCGAGGTGGTTCGCGATTTCAAACAGGCTTGGGAGACAAAGGATATCGAGGCTCTTATCGGACTGCTCGATCCGGAGGCGACCGCGACGGCCGATGGCGGCGGGCTGGCCCTGGCTTTCCTCGAACCGATTCAGGGCGGCGAGGCGATCGCGCATGCCTGGACGGAGATCGCCTCCCGCAGCACGCCCGTCACCCTGCTGGAGCGGACCGTCAACGGCCAGCCCGGTTTGGTCGGCGAGATCGACGGCACCGTCGTGTCGGTCTACGCGTTCGATATCGCCGACGGCCGGATCACCCGCATCTGGGTGATCCGGAATCCGGAGAAGCTGCGGCGCTGGACGGCGTGAATCACTGCCGTCCCGGGGGTTCGGTGTCATCGAGTCCGTCACGACGGTCGACGATCGCCACGTGCCGAACTGGCCATCGTCGCTCCACCCGAACCAGCGCCGTCAGCAAGGACTCCGACTCGATCGGTCCGGAACTGCCGCGGAGATAGCAGTCGTGATTCCGGATCGGCCGTGGATTCGTCGCCAGATGCGCGAGAGCTCGATGAGCTGATTCAGCTCGGCTTCGAGATCGCGACGCTGTGCGGGGCGCGTGTAATGCTCGGTGCGGCCGGCCGGCGGCGGGAGTTGTCCGCTGCGTTTCGCGGCGACCGCGGCGGAGATTCGACGCGCGTAGTCGCACAGTTCGTCGTGTTCGGAGCCCGCGGCGCGATGGGGTGGCACGCCCGATATGTAGCGGTTCAGGCGGACGAGACAGTCCCGAATTTCCATTGTCATGCGGTGCAGTTGGCTGATCGAATCGGCTGCGGTGCCGGTTGCCGGACGTTCGAGGACCACTTCCGGATAGCAGTCGGTCAGATCGCGCCACAGCGGTCGAATGCGACGACAATAACGTCCCGGTTTATCCCATCCGGTGCGGACGAGCAGGGCTCCCACGAGCGGGACGGTGAGGATGGCGGTACCGATGACAAGTGCTACGAACGCGGTGAACGCCCTGGACTGCATCGACGGGTCCTGCGCCGCGGCGTGGGCGACCACCGCGATCACCGTCTCGGCGGGAACGTAGACCGACTCGATGGTGAGATAACCGAAGTAGCTGAGAACAACCAGGTAGATGACAATTTCGCGGGTGGTGTTGTCGCCGCTGCGCAGTTCCGCGACCATCATCTTGATGATCGATACCGAACTCGCCGCGAGCACGGAATAGTATGTGATCCATACGATGGCCGCACCCCAACCCTGGTATTCGTCGATCAGCATGTTGTGCGCACGAGCTGGGGTTCCAGCCGCGAGGATCACCGCGGCGGCGGTGACTGCCACGGCATCGTAGCGTCGCTGGCGACGAGCCACGATTGACCAGTCGTCGTCGGGAGAGGCGGCGAACCGGGCATGCCGTAGATGCACATGATCGAAAGCAGCAGCGGGCCGAAGGACACCTGCCGAACGACGTTGATCACGTAGGCGTCGTCGAACATCCAGCAGACGCGGGTAATGGCATGTTGGACGCTGGCGTTGCGCATCATGTCGCAGACGAGCCCGAACAACAGTGCGCGAGTGCCCAACCGGTCCATCGGCGTTTGAGCCACCAGGAGGTAGCGGCCCGCGATCACGACGGCGACGACAACGAATGCCGTCCACTGGATGATCCCCGGTATCTCTGATGTCATCGGTGTCGCGTCCGGAAGAGCGTGCGGCGCGCGACCGAGGGCCGCCTACGCGGCAGGGCGGCTTCGACCATCAGTAGATCCGCGAAAGTCTCTGCCGCCGTTTCTCGTTCGCTGCTGTAATCGTTTCGGCCGAGGGCGCATTTGATCGCATCGGGCGACAGCGAGGGCATGAGTTCGTGCAACGGCAGCCGGTCCGCGGGGCCGCCGTCAGCGGCGCCTTCTTCATCGTGACCCAACAGCATGTGCCCTATCTCGTGCGAGATCACATGATCGGCATGCCATTCCGTATCGGCGAAGTACAAGACGATGTCAGCGTGCGTTGTCTTGATCCACAGGCCACTGGTGGTTGTTCCGCATCCGACACCGGACAGCAGTGCCGGATCCTCGACCGGCTGTAGCCGGATCGGTCGCCCGCGATGGCGCCCCACCGCGGAGACAAAGGTGTCGCGCTCCCACGGATAGGGAATCTCGATATCCCGCAGCAAATCCGCGAACCGTCCTGGCACATCGGACACCGCGCCTGCCCCCTCGAAAAAGTCTTAGCGCAACGCATTACCGGCGCGGCGGCGAACGATGCCGAGGAGTGCCCCTCCAGCGCCTCCGGCGCGCGTCTAGCGCACCGGGTGCCGCCGCACATGGCTGCAAGGTTCTCAGACCGAGCGGCGGGAGGCAATAGTCACGAAGCCGGAAGCTGAGTCCGGGAACGCATCCGCATCGCGAGCCCAACCGGTTTCAGCGTGACGAGCTCGTCGACCGCAAGTCGATAGTGCGGATCAGGCTCCAAGTCGAATGCATACAGCACGTGCGCGAGGGTCAGCACGATTTCATGGATCGCGAACTGCCGACCGATACATGAACGCACTCCGATGCCGAACGGCTTGTACGCCCCCGCCGGGCGCCGCGGGGTGGCGCCCGGGGCGAATCGATCCGGGTCGAACCGGTCGGCGTCGGGTCCCCACGCGCACTTGTCGCGATGGACGGCAAGGAGATTCACATACACCCATGCGCCGCGACCGATGCGATGCTTCCCCAGGTGCGTGTCCTGTTTGGGACGCCGGAAGTACCCGCCCGCCACCGGCCACAGTCGCAGGATCTCGTCGACAACTCGACGCAGATACTGCAGCTTGGCCACCTGCTCATAGGTGAGCGTCGCGGGGTCACCTCCGGCGACCGTGTCGATCTCCGCACGCACTCGTTCGACGATGTCCGGCCGGTCCCCCAGCGCGTGCAGCGCGAAAGTCAAAGTGTTCGCGCTGGTTTCGTGGCCGGCGATCAGAAAGGTGAGTACCTGGTCCCGCACGACCGTCCGCGACAGCCGTTGCCCGGTGTCCGGATCCGGCGTCTCCATCATGTGCTGCAAGAGATTTGGCGTCCCGTCGCCCACCGGCGGGCAATTGTCGATCAGGCTGTCGGCGATTCGCTGTAGCTCGGTGATGTTGCGCCGGTGGCGCCGCAGGGCGAATCGACCGATCGTCGCATCGACGAGCTTTACCGAAACCGGGCGACTGGCATACCGAAGCACGTCGACCATCAGTTTCACGACCGGCAGACCGTTGCCCGCGGGCGGCTCGTCGAGCGTCGTGAAGCTGTGCCCGAATCCCGCGCGCGCGATGACTTCCAGTGCCATGGAGTTCATTTCGACCGCAACGTCGACGGGATCGCTGCCGCGCTCCCACTTACGTATCAGCTCAGCGACCACCTGCACCATCGTCAGGTGATACCCGCGCATCGCCTCGCGGCTGAACCCAGGCATGAGGACGCGGTGCGCGGCCCCCCACTGCGGATCCTCGGTCGCCGCAGCTATCAATCCGGTGCGGACCACCTTCCGCAGGCGCCGGATCGGAGGCCCGAATTCCTTCTCCCACAGGGCTTCCGATTGCACCTCGTCAACAAGTTCCGCACTGTTGACGATCACCATCCACATCGGACCGAAGCGCAACTCATAGACGGGACCGAGCTTGTCCGCAAGCTCAGCCATCGACTGAACCGGCTTACCAGGGTTGAGCGACAACACGTCACCTAGCACGGGAAGTCTGTTAGGCGGGTGCGGAAACTCGTTCACAGCGCGATAATCCCTTCGACGTTCGATCCACCGTAGACTGTCGACCCCCGAGCCCCCGTGGTTTACATGGTGTTCCGCCAGGCCGGACAGCCAGTCGATGCGTCGGGTCCCGGTGCCATGAGGATCGAATCGACGATCAAATCGTCGACCTATAGACAATCGTGTTCGCAGAACACTCGCATGTTACCCAACCGAGGGATGGGCAACAAGCCCGACCTCACCTGTTGATATCGGCGCCCTGGTCCATCCGTCTCAACTGTCCGCCTTGTCGCGGAATCCGTCCTTCCCTTCGCCTTCCTTACAGTCGAGATCCGGGTACGCGTACGACGGGCCGGCGTTACAACCGATCGTCCAGGGATGCATGGTGCAGTCCACCATCGCGCTCCTGACATTGGCCCACACCGCGCATCGCTCCGGCGGCCGGGCGGACGACGAACTCCGATCAATCGAACTGCAGCGGCGCATCACCACGATCGCTGATCGATTCGACAACGCCGACGACGTCTCGGCCAGAACACTTTCGCAGATACCGTTACTGATACGCGGAACCTGTTGCGTTGCTGACCGTTTGGGATCGACGTCGACAGATCGCGAGGGCGGCGACCGCTGCGATGAGATAGCTGCTGTCCGCGCCGGGCTCCTCGGCGCGCGGATCGGGTCTCGACGTCTCCACGTAAACAGCACTACCTGCGACCCGTCCTATCCACCGCGTCGAATGGTCCGGCGACGGCTTCGGCGCCCAGGTCGACAACACCCGGTCCACGGCCGCGGCGTTCGGCATGAACGTCCGCTACACCGGAGAAGGCAGCCAGCGTGGCACCTTCAACACCCCGCTCACCGGCGAGCACGCCGGCCATGGCCAATCCGGCACCGTAACCAGCAACCGCCGCGAACTCCTGCGCTTCGGCACCCCCATGGAAACCGCCAATGGAGGCACCGCCGGGCATCGCATCCGTGCCCTGGGCGTGCTCGAGATCCGCGGACCGAACGGAACCCTCTGGGTGAGTGGCGATCTGCTGCTGCGCAGCACCGAAACCCCACCGCCCGAGACCATCTCGTTCCCACCGATCCGCGAGCACCCGGGCACCGAACAGCCGGAGCCGGCCCACGACAGGACAGACGCGCACCCCGCCACCGACGAGCCGCACGAGACCTCAACCGACGCGTCCGACAGGTCCTTCGGCATCGATCCCCCACCGCTACCGGACAACTCGGCCCAACCACCCGACGCACCGCCGGACATTCCGTTCCGCCTGAAGTGAGCCGGTAAGCACGCAGGGCAGTGGTCGGTCTGTCGGTCGAGGGCGACGGAGTGCCCGAATACCGAGCAGAAAATGACCCGCTACCTGCATCGCCGCGGCCACGACGTGGCGTTCTGCACGGTATCTCGGATTATGCGCGAACTGGGCGGTGGCTCAGGCGGGAAGTCGGACTCTTCGGCGGGACGGCAGTCGAGGCCGATGCGCCCTGTCAGGCCTTGCAGGTGGACGGGGACCAGTCCGCTGAGCAGAGCCCCGCTGTTATCCGACTCCGCGCTCTAATACAGTTGCACGCAACGAGCATCACTCGACCATCGGTATGAGGGCGCATTGCCCACGCTGAGATGATCTCTGCCCGTAGATCTTCCATAGGGCCGCGCAGGCTTCCAGACCGCGTGGGTCGCGGCAGAAGAGGGCGTTTTCCGGGGGTGCCTATCCGGCCGAGTTGCGCAATCATGGTTACGTGAAGCCACATGAGGCAGCGGGACTGATCCTGACACTCATCGCCACGATCGCCGGTGTCATCGCTACATGGGCTGCGGTGGCCCAGCTTCGTCTCGCACGGCCGCAACCTCCCCCCGAGGGGAATCCATCGCCATCGCCATCGCCAGAATCGGGCTCGCCGCCACCCCCTGATCCGGGCCCACCACGGGGAGCTTCGGGAGTTCGATGGCTGGCTCCGACTGCCATGGTCGCGATGGGATTCGCCTGGGCGGGTTCTTATTACGTCTCGCAGGGAATGTGGCCCCTGGAAAGTTTGGGGATCTTGAACCTTCTGTTCGGAGGTGTCATAGCCGTGCTGGGTGTAGTCCTGTTCGCGATTCCACGCCGAGAGTAGCCACGCCGCTGTGTCGACGAGCGCACATCAACACTCGTGTGCGTGAGCTTGCCTGGTGGCAAGTTGCGCAGTGCCGGATGTTCTGCGCGGCAGTCGATCTCACCACACAGAACGCGCACCCAGCGGCATGACGGTACGTCCGCCAGTGCGAAAGTTGCTTGTACGACGAGTGAAGTAACGCCGGGTCGCGAGGTCGTCCTCGAGACGAGTCGCCTACTGCTCCGTCCTCGGCGGGTAGCCGAGGCGGTCGTCCATCGCGAGCTGTGGATCGAACGGGATCGACGAGTGCCGCCGCACCGTCGACTCGACGCGGACGGGCGGCCCCAATGTACTGTTGCGGGACAACGAATCTGCGGTCATCCGATGAGACGGTACTTCCGTTGCGCGAGTTCCGACCTCGGCGTTCGCGCTGCTCGATTTCGCCGTCAGGCCGAGCCGTCGCTGGCACGATAATCTCGTGACGAACCCGGTTGACGGCACGTTGTTGAGACTCATGGCCAAGGGCGCCGTCCCGCTGTGGCGCCGGTTCCGGCCGGACATTTCCCGCCCTTCGCTGGCCAGGTACGCCGATAACCTCGCAGACCAGGTACGCAGACGAGAGACGCAGCTGCGCGATCAGTTGAGAGCCGGACCAGGAGATCGGCCGGTGGTCGTTCATGTCGCCGTGCGAACCAAGGCCGGATCATCATCGATCGAGGCCACCGGCATCATGCAGCATCTACAGCGACCAGATGTGCTACGACGGGTGTTGATACTCGGCGAGTCCGGCAGCGGGAAGACTTCAGCCGCAACGCATTTGACGCTCGGACTCCTCGAAGAGCGACGCGCGTACGACGACGAGCGACGAGCCGACGAGCCGGTTGCGGTGCGGGTGCACGCCGCCGGGTGGAACGGCACGCAATTTGTCGGCGACTGGCTGGCCGAACGCTTGAGCGCCGACTATATGGTGCACCGGCGGGTAGCCCACGCTTTGGTGAAGACCGGTCGTGTCCTGCCGTTGATCGACGGCTTCGACGAACTGGACTCCCTCGAAACAGCGAAGGAGGCACTCGCATGGCTCAACAAGCCACCGTGGTTGCATCGGCCGCTCGTCGTGCTCTGCCGCACCGAGGATTTCGAGGAACTGCGCGGAACCGGTGCGCGCCTGCAGAGCGCGACGGCAATGACCATGCAGGCCTTCACCACCACCGACATCGTCCGCTATTTGAACGATCAGCAAGGTGATGAGGACGTCGCTGACGATGCGTGGCAAGAAGTCATCGAGCACGTCCGGAACGACCCGGCGGGGCCGTTGGCCACCGCGCTGCGAACGCCATTGATGCTCGTGCTGGCCGATTCGGCGCAACGCCACGATCCGGCGATCGTCGGCAGACTCGCGCGCTGTGCCGAACCGGAGGAGGTACGCGACAGCCTGCTCGACCAGCAAATTCCGACGGCGGCGGCCGGGGCGGAGCGCGGCGGAGACTACGAGGCGTTCGCCGAGGCGGACGCGGTCACTCGATGGCTGGCTACCCTCGCGCGCCACCTCGATGAACGCGGTGTCGCTGGCGGCGACGCAACCACGATCTGGCTGGACCAGGTGTGGCAATTGGCCGGACCGATCCGCTGTCGGGTCCTGCACGCATTCCTGTGCGGACTGATCGCACTGCTCCTGTTCATGCCAGCGCTTCTGAATCCTCCCGAAGACGCAGAGTCGTGGCTGTTCGACGAGGGATGGCCCTGGCTTGGGGTCGCTTCCACGGTGATAGTCGCGGCCGTGATCGGTGGCAGTCCGGGTGAGCTCGGCAGACGCATGGCCTGGTCGATACCGGGGCGCCCATGGTGGAAACGTCTGGCTGAGCCGATCTTCTTGGGGATCATCCTGAGCGTTGGGTTCGGTGTGGTCAGTCTTTTCGCCGACGGCACCCCCGATGAGTTGGTCGTGTGGGCAGCGTTAGCAGCCCCCGCGTTCGTCGCCTACGGGCTGATCAAATTCTTGTTGGTGGACGTCAAGGACCACGGCAGACTGGTCATGCACGAGAACCGCCTGGTACGGGATGACGCGACGGCCGCGGCGGTAGTCGGCGCACTGGTCACGGCCGCATACTGGACCGGCCTGGTCGCGGTGGACCAAATCGGCGGCGAGCCCGATGGCAGCTACCTCGTACCGCTGTATTCGGCGGGGAGCTTCGGGGTCGTCGCGGCCCTGATGGCAGGCACCGTCACCGGTCGCCATCTGACCGCCTCGATGATCTTCTCGATCACGAAAACTTTCCCCGATCATCCGGCGCGGTTCTTGGAATGGGCCCGTCACAGCGGCTTGCTCGGTGTCTCCGACGCCGCCTATCACTTCCGCCACGACACACTGCGGGTATGGGTCAAAGCGCACGATCCAGCACCTGACCCGACTCGCCTGGATCGCCTTCTCGCACAACTGAGCCATTCGATCTCCCTTGCGCGCGATCGTGCGCTGCCACCGAGAAACGGCTGACGACCACCGAGCATCGGATGCCTCGTCGGATTCGAGCGCGACACAGGCGGCGCTGCTCACCGTGTGCTGACGAGGTCGGGTTCACCGAGACCGAGGCCGTGCGCGGTCCACGGGACCACCCCGCTCATTGCGATACGGCTCTGACCCGATTTGCGTTCTCTGGTTCGGCCGCGCAAGTCATTTCGCCGCGTCCGCGTCGGTTCCCAGGCTCATCCTACGGGCCCGTGTGCTCGGCCGATCCGGAAAGGACGAATCCGCCGTGGAACCGACGCCCGATATCGCAATACCCACCGACGGTGCGCCGTACCGGCAGGCCGCAGCGACGACGCCACCCGCCTCGCTGAGCGCGCCCGCACCGCCCTCTTCCTCCCCCGGCACCTCACCGCTTGAACGTCCCGTGGGGATCGCTACGCAAGCGTCGGAGTTCAGATATCGCGATAGTTCGCTACCGCGTCATCGATGGTGCGCAGGATCCGATCGACGGGAACCGGCTGATGACGTGCGGTGTAGTCGGTGGACGGGTGCGGAAGCAGGACCAGCCGATCGACCCCGAGCGCCGCGTACTGCGCGACGGTATCTCGGTGCACCGGGCCGGCCGGTGTCACGGTGATCTCCAACCGGCCCAGCTCTGCTGGTCGCTCGTATTTCCGGCCGGCGGCCGCCAGGTTCTCGAGGTGCACACGGGTTTGGTTCAGATCCAGCCCGAAGCCATACCAGCCGTCGGCCAGGGTGACCGCGCGGCGGTCGGCCACGGGACCACCCGAGGCCACGACGATCGGCGGGCCCGGCTGTTGCCGTGGTCGCGGATGGGCGTCGATTCCGGAGAAGCTGACGTAGCGGCCGTGGTAGGCGGGCTCGGGCATGCTCCACAGGGCCCGCATGGCGTGGATGAAGTCGTCGGTGCGGGCGGCCCGCTCCGACCTGGCGACACCGACGGCGTCGAATTCCGCCCGGACGTAGCCCGCACCGACACCGACGATCAGCCGGCCCTGTGCCACCTGATCGAGGCTCGCCAATTCCTTCGCGAGCACGACCGGGTTCCGCAGCGGCAGGACGATGATGCCGCTCGCGACTTTCACCGTAGTCGTATGCGCCGCAACCAGAGTCAGACCGACGACGGTGTCCAGCATCGGGAGCGTCGGAGACAACGCGAATCCCGCGGGAGCCGGGTCCGGCAATACCAGATGCTCCCCACTCCAGAGAGATTCGAGCCCGGCCGCCTCGGCATGCCGGGCCACGCGGACAGCGGTGGCAGGATCGGCGCACGCGCCGTAATTGATCGCGAACAGTCCCAGCTTCATGACCGGCACCGCCTACTCGTTCCGAAACAAGACACGCAATGGAATCTAAGACCGAGCCAGCGATGCGACTAGCGATAGTCTCGCACAGCTGATATGAGTATTGCGCATGTCTGACTTCACAGTGCCCGGACTGCGAGTCGTCCGCGAGGCGGTGCGTACCGGCTCCTTCTCGGCGGCGGCGGAAAGATTGGGCTACACGCAGTCGGCGATTTCGCGCCAGGTCTCGCTGATCGAACAGGTCACCGGCCGACAGCTGTTCGACCGGCACGCTCGTGGCGTGCGGCCGACCGAAGCTGGCCGCATCGTGGCGCGGCACGCCGAATCGGTGCTCGAAGCCCTGGACCGCGCCCAGAGCGAACTACGCGACCTCAGTAAGCACACCACGGCGCGCATCCGCCTCGGCGCCTTCTCGACCGCCACCGCCGCACTCGTACCACGCGCCATCACCATTGCCGCACAACATAATCCCCTGCTCACCGTGCAGCTCCGCGAGGGCACGAGCCCGCACCTGCTGACCGCTCTCACCCGCCGCCGCATCGATCTGGCCGTACTCTCCGGCGAATTCGACGTCCCCGACGGCATCGAGGTGACCCCGCTGCCCCAAGACACCCTGTATCTGGCTGTGCGCCAAGGGCATCGGCTGGCACACCAGAGCAGCACCTCGATCGCGGCGCTGCGTACCGAGAAATGGATCGTCGGCAGCGAAGAATCCCACACCTCGCTGCTCGGCGCCTGGACCAATGCCTCCTGGCAACCGATCATCTCCCACGTGGCCCGGGACTGGGTCACCAAATGGGGCCTGGTCGCCGCAGGCCTCGGCATCACCCTCGTCCCCGGCCTGGCCATCCCCGCGCTGCCCGCCACCATCGCGATCCTCCCCATAGACGACCCCGCCGCCACCCGCCGAACAGTCCTGGCCCACACCCCCAACCCAGCCAACCGCATCCTCCGCGAGGCCCTCCTCGACGCCAGCGCACAACTGAATGTCGAACTGCGAGAACGCCTCAAGACCTGACCTGCCTTCGCCTCGCCCCGCTTCTTGACGAACATTCTTTCGTCGGCCTCGGTAGCGATGCCGAGTCTCGCGCAGGTCGTGGGCCGATGTTGATGCCGTAACCGTGTCCGAGGACCCGAAAGCCGAGGCTGCGGTAGAACGGCCGGTCGCCGGGAGACCACTGATCACGCGGTCGCCGACACGAGCGCTGAGATGAGAACGTAACCGAAAGACAGAAACCTGGGATGACTCGTCCATCAACACGTTTAGCCCGCCCCGGTAGGAGCCGGCGAAGCCCCCACGGGTTCTGGCGTCCCGAGGGGGCTTGCTGATCGGTTTCAGTTGATCGGATAGCAGATGTCACCGGCGGTGACGCAGACGCGGCCGACCAGGTGATCGCTATGGTGAACTACGAGGTCACCATTCAGTCGAGCCGGACTGGTCAACTCCAGGAAAGCGCGGCGGCGGATCATGGCGGAGGACCTGACCGTATCCCAAGGGCTGGTGATACCCGCGTCCGAGTTGCGCGAGCGGTTCTCCCGGTCGTCCGGTCCAGGCGGGCAGCACGTCAACACCACCGACAGCCGGGTAGAGCTGTCGTTCGACCTAGCCAACCCGCCCTCGGTGCCGGAGTCACTGCGCACCCGGATGCTCGACCGCCTGGTCAACGGGGTGCTCACGATCGCCGCCTCGGAGCAACGCGCCCAGCTACAGAACCGCGCGGCCGCCCGGGAACGCCTGGCCGCAGTGCTGCGCGACGCGGCTGCCGCACCACCACCCGTTCGCCGCGCCACCAAGCCCTCCTGCGGCGCGAAGGAACGGCGCATCGTCGCGAAGAAGCGGCGCGGCATCACCAAACGCAACCGCCGCGCCTCCCCCGACGACTGACCGAACAGCGGGCCGGAATCGACCGCGGCAGGGGATCCGGTTGCCGGTAGTGTCCGGTCCGGAACTGTATTCGATCCTCCTACCTGCGGGTTCGCTGGATACTGTGGCGGCGGCTTCGGTCAGCGCTCCTAATCTCGGGGCAGTTCAGGAGCGTCGCTCCGGTCCGGAGGAGATATAGGAGTGCAGATGGATTCGAGCCCACCAGACCCGCGTCGGCGGCCGTCGCCGAGAACCGTTTTCGTGCAACAGTTCGCCGCGCTGTTCGCCGCGGCGGGCAATCCTTCGTTGCGCCGGGTCGCGGCGGCGGCCGAGGCACGGATGCGTGGAGCGCGGCCGGCGGGACAGAAGGGCGCCGCGTCGGTGCAGCGGATCAGCGATTGGAAGTCGGGTCGCAATGTGCCCGCGCGGTTCGAGTCGTTGCTGCCGGTGCTGCTCACGCTCATCGACGAGGTGCGCAAGTCGAGCGCCCCGGCGCCGGCCGCTTGGCTGGATGTGCAGGAGTGGCAGCGATTGTGGTCGGAGTCGAACGCGTGGAACCCGGAGTCGGAGTTCTCGGAGTGCCCGTACCTGGGACTGACCTCGTACCGCCGGGAGGATTCCGAGCTGTTCTTCGGGCGGGCCAGGCCGACCGCCGAGCTGGCCGAACTGGTCCGGGACACGGTCGGTCCCGCCGGGCACGGCGGGATCATTGTGCTGGTCGGCGCTTCGGGTGCGGGCAAATCATCGCTGCTGCACGCGGGTTTGATTCCGGCCCTAGCGGATCCGGCCGACCAATGGGCGACCGTGACGATCACACCCGGCACCAATCCGGCGCTCGCGCTGCTGGCCGCGATCGATATCGACGGTTCGCGAAGTCTCGACGGAGCGGACTTCCTCGGCGCGGTGCTGGGTTCGTGGGCCCCCGATCGCCGCCGCCTGCTGATCGTGGATCAGTTCGAGGAACTGTTCACCCTTTGTCGCGACGACAAGCAACGCACCGACTTCCTGGCGGCGTTGGAGCACATCGCGATTCGGGGCGAGCGGGCACCGGCGGCGGTCGTCATCTCCGTACGCGCCGACTTCTACGCGCGCTGCCTGGACATTCCGCTGCTCGAGGACGCGCTCAAACATCGCAGCTACCTACTCGGCCCGATGCGATTGGACGAACTGGCCGAAGCGATCACGCGTCCGGCCGAATTGGCCGGATACAAGCTGGAATCCGGATTGGAAGAGCTGATCATCAGCGAGCTGTGCGGTCTCGGCGGTGGCGGGGTCCACCGAGGCTACGATCCGGGCGCTTTGCCATTGGTGTCGCACGTGATGGAGGCGGTCTGGCAGCGCCGCGAGGGCGCACGATTCACCATCGATGGTTATCGAGCGGCGGACGGTGTGCTGGGGTCGGTCGCGGCGACGGCCGAACGCGCGTGGAACGAGCTTTCGGAATTTCAGCAGGCCGTCGGCAAGCATGTGCTGCTCGGCTTGGTCACCGTCGGCGACGACTCCCGCGACACTCGCCGCAAGGTCGCGCGCGCCGAATTGGTCGGGCAGACAGTGGAAGCCGCCGAAACGGCACTCGAGGTGCTGGCCCGGACCCGCCTCATCACCCTGGACGCCGAATCGGCCTATCTCACCCACGAGATCGTCCTGAATGCCTGGCCACGCTTGCGGATCTGGATCGATGAGGACCGGGTCGGCTACCTGGAACGACAGCGACTGCACGTTGACGCGACCGATTGGGTTGCGCACGAGCGAGATTCGTCTCTGCTCTATCGCGGCGCCCGGCTCGTCACGATGCAGGAACACGCGGCCGGTGGCGCCATCGGCCCGGCGGCGCAGGAGTTCCTGGCGGCGGGTCAGGCCGCCCGGCGCAGGGCGCAACGGCGAACGTCGGCGATCCGGGCCGCGCTGGTCATTCTGACGGTCGCGGCGCTAGCGCTCGCCGGGGTGGCATTCGTCCAGAACGACAGGGCGAAACAACAGCGGGACAGGGCGATCCTGAGCAGCGTGCTCGCCGAGGCCGACCGAGTTCGCGACAGCGATCCGTCGCTGTCGGCACAGCTGACATTGGTAGCCAACCGGCTCCGGCCCGGAGATGCCGGGGTCCGCGCCCGCCTGTTCGATTCCCAGAGTCTGGCGTTGGCCACGCCGCTGACCGACAATGCCGGAACCGGTCCGGCCGTGGCCCTTCGACCGGATGGCGGGGTGCTCGCGGTGTCGGGTACCGACAACGGCATTCGACTCTTGGACATCGCCGATGGGGCGAGCCCGAAACAGTTGGCGCAGATCGCGACCAATCTCCCGGTCGGCGAGTACTCCTCTCAGTACCTGGGGTTCAATCCGGATGGGACGATGCTCGCGTGCATGTGTAACCGCACATTGCGGTTGTGGGATATGCGCGATCCGGCCAACCCGGCTCCGATCAGTGTGACCGGTCTCGCCGGAGACTATGGTTTGCCGAAGTTCAGCCCGGACGGACGCGTTTTGACGGCGTCGAACGGTGACGAGCGCGCGTTCTGGGACATCCGCAGTCCTGTCGAGCCGAAGAAAATAGATGTGCGGTTACCGATAGGCCGCGTGAGCGAAGAGTACGTTCCCGGGCCGGTCAGTCCGAATTGGCGGTTGATGTCCAGTACCAAGAACAACGAGGGCATCCAACTGTTCGATACGTCGGATCTGCACAATATCCGGGCGCTCGGACGACTGCCGGGGCGAGCGAACGATAGCTGGTTCAGCCCAGATGGCCGGACCCTCGTTGTCGCTTTCCCCGACAAGGAGATCAAAGACAAAGCCAAGCTGGAACTCTGGGACATAGCCGATCCGAATACACCTCGCCGAATCGGAATACCGATAACGGTCGAGGCGTCGCCGGGAGTGGTGTTCAGCCCGGACGGCAAGCGAATGGTGGTCGGACTGGCTCAGGGACAAGCCCAGGTGTGGGCGTTGGATGAGCGGGAGCATCCGCTGTTGTTCACCACCTTGACCGCCGGAGACAAGGACGTCACCTGGGCCATGGCGTTCGGCCCCGATGGACGCCTGGTGACCAGCGGCATGAACGGCGCGATTCGGATGTGGTCACTGCCGGAACGGGATTCGAGCCGACTCGGCTATACCGGCATGCCCACCCAACTGGGACTCGACGCCGGCGGGCGGGTCGCGATATTCGCCCTGCATCCGGAGTTCATCGAGACTTTCCGGATCGATGATCCGCTGTCGACGCGCCAGGCCGGCCGGTTGCGGGCGAGCACGGGCAACGCCGCGGTAAGCCCTGACGGGCGGACGCTGCTCGCGAGTGCGCCGACGGAGGGTAAGGAGACGTTTACGGAGGCGCTGTTCGATGTTTCCGACCCGGCGGCTATTCACCGGCTGGCCGACTTTCCGGGCCAAGAATATTTCGGTCGCGGTGTCTTCAGCCCAGATTCGCGATTCCTGGTAACCATACTTGAGGAATCGCCGACCATGATCAGAATCTGGGATCTTGCCGACCGGAACAAGCCGGTATTGGTCGGACCGCCGATTTCCGCGCCGAATGTGTCCGCCGGGGCCTTCAGCCCGGATGGTCGTTTGCTGGCGACGTGGGGACGGAAGGCACCGGTCACGTTGTGGGACATGACCGTTCCCCCCGCGCCAAGAGCCCTGTCGAGTATCCCGGCGGGTCGAGACGGAGCGCGGGAACCGGTCGCCTTCGCGCCGGATTCACGCACCCTGATCGCCGGCACCGGCGACGATCGGTCGATCGGGGTGTGGGATATCACCGATCCCCGCCACCCGGCTGCGATCGGCAATCCCTTGACCGGGCACACCGGGACGGTGCAATCGCTCGCGTTCAGCCCGGATGGGCGAACGCTCGCATCGTCGAGCCCCGGCTCGGAGGTTCTGCTGTGGGACTTCAGCGATCGCCTGCATCCCACTCCGGTGAAATATCCGCTGCTCACCGCCGCGCCGGTGGACGGCTGGGAGTTGACGTTCCATCCCTCGGGCAAATACCTGATGACGGGCAGCGCACTCGGCGCTCTGCGCTGGTGGGACCTCGACCCGCAGCATGCCGTCGACCGCATCTGCGCGGCCACCAGCTCGGTGTTGACCGAGCAGGTGTGGGCGGCGCATCTACCGGACCTCCCCTTCCGGCCGCCCTGTGCGCAGCACTGACCGGAACCGCCGGTCGCGAATCGCGCGGTTGCCCGGCCCGGCGCCCATTTCGCCGGGCCGAGTCCTCCGATCGAATATGGTTGCTGTCGCAGCAGGCGCCTTGGACGAGACCCGTCCAAACCGTGCCGGTGTCGAATCCTGTTCAGACAGTTCGAAGGTCGTTCGCGAAGGTTCGCGAACCGGCCGGGGCTCGGGTGTTGGCCCGAGACCTACATTCGCTGCGGGATGGCGATCGACCCCGACCTCTACCTGACCGATAGTGACCGGCTTGCCGACGACTACCTCGCGACCACCCCGATCCTGGCCCACGCGCTGCGGTTCTGCCAGCACTACCAGCCCGACTTGATCGCGGTCGTCATCATCGACGACCCGCGCCCGAACCGCCCGGTGCCGCGCGAATCCCACCGCGAACTGGTGCGCGTGATCGGTGACCGGCTACATAACGGCGTTCTGTGTCCGTCAGCTCACACCCCTCGCCGAAACCGCCATCGATCGGGCGACGGTTGGCAGGCCAGCACCGTGCGCGCGATCCTGGAGAATCCGCGCTACACCGGATACGCCTTCTTCGGCCGCTGGACCAAACACGAAGAACTGCTCGACCGCGACGACGTGGCGGCGGGCAAGGTCGTCCGGTTCCGCAGGTCGAGCAACGACCGCGTGATCCGTTCGCGAGAGCCCGCCCATCCCGCGATCATCAGCGTCGAGACCTACACCCAAGTCCAACTCGCACGCCGGGCACGCGGAGGCGGCGGACTGCAACGACGGGCCAAGCTCGAACGCACCAGGGTTTCCGGCCGCCAACTGTATCGAATCCGTTGTCGCGACTGCGATCGGAAGATGGAAGGCGGAATCAAGGACAACTCCGTCTGGTATCGGTGCAGGGCAAGCACTCTCGCCCCCAGCAGTCCCGCACTCGAGAGCCATCCTAGAACGGTGAACCTCGCCGAGTCACGCCTCATCGTGCCGGTAAATAACTGGATCGCGACCGTCTTCGATCGACGCCACCGCATCGGGAGCGGTCGATGTCCATCCGCCATCTCGTTCGACCCCGCCGAACCCGTGTGGCGTGAGTTCCTCGAGCCCCGTGCCGGGAGCAGGCTCGGAGTCTGCGACAATCGGTCACCGACCTGGGGGCCGGTCCGTCGACGTCGGGTTCTTCGAGATCGTCGAGCCCGTCTGCCTGCTGCTCGACAGGCTTATCGGCCACCGATCAGTCCTTCGAGTCCGAGATCCACCGATATGAGAAGGCCCGAAATCCTTTGTTTTGCAAGATATTTCGGCCTTTTCGGTGTCCGGGGGGCACGCGCTAACACACAGCTCGATCTACGGAAACGCTAGCCATCGTCCGACACCGAGCCCTGCCTTCGACAGTGCGCAGATCCTGCGCCTCATTCCGCGCTGTGCGGTCGCGATCTGGTCATCGGTCAACTGGCCCAGTTGATTTCCCCAGTCGCTTATCGATGACAGTAATCGGATCGCGTGGCATGCTGATTTCACGTCAGCAATGAACTGGCAATCTTATCTGCGGGGGGCAAGGGTGAAACGTTCATCGATATCAACGTCTTGGCAGCGTCGGACCGGTCGCCGAATTCCGCTGCGGGCCGGGGTGATCAGTGTCGCGGCACTGTTGATCATAGCGGGGGCGCAACTCGCAGCCGCGGACCCGACGCCGAGCCCACCGCCGTCTACGCCGACGACGACGGCGCCGAGCATCGCACCAGCATCCCCCTCGGGTTCGACACCACCACAGCCCAGCCAGACGGCAGCGCCGGCAACCCGCGCTCCGCAATCGTCCTCGCCCGCAACATCTCCGAAGCCGACCACAGCGCCATCTGGTCCCGCATGCACTCCAGGTGCTCGCTCGCAGGCCCCGGCCAAGTGGGAACCGACCCACAACCCACAGTCGAGCGTGGTGCCAGGACGGATGCGTTCGGATTGCCAGAAGATCCCAGACGGGTTCACCAAGGAGCAAGCCGACAAGGCCGAGACAATGGAAGCCGCGGTAGCGGCCCGCCCGCAGCAACGCTCAGCAACGGCCACCGATGGATGTCAGGTGTATTGGCCTGCGCCCTATGAGGTTTGCGGCGCGATCCGCGACAAGTACAACGAGCTGGGTGGGCCCAACAGCTTCTTGCTGTTTCCGACCTCCAACGAGTTGAGCAACCCCGACGGCGTCGGCAAACGCTCGACATTCCAGAACGGACCGATCTACTGGTCACCCGTCGGCGGCGCACACCCGGTGGTCAACCACTTTTTCGCAGCCTGGCAGCGCAACGGCTGGGAAGGCGGCGTTCTCGGCTACCCGACCTCCGATGAACTCGTCAATCCCGACAACATCGGACGCCGCCAGTATTTCCAGGGTGGCACTATCTACTGGAAACTCAACGAGGCCTACTACGTCGCAGGCGCGATCCGCGACAAGTGGGGTGAAACCGGCTGGGAGGGAGGTTCTTTAGGCTATCCGACCAGTGACGAGATCAAAACTCCTGACGGGCAAGGTCGGTTCAACCGATTCGAGAGGGGCGTCATCTACTGGTCTCCGAGTACCGGAGCGCACCCGGTATCGGGTCTGATCCTGATCGAATGGAGCAGCGAGCAATACGAGGCCGGCCTGTATGGGTACCCGGTCGGCGATGAACGATCGGCGGGCGGCTCCAGCCGCGAACAAGACTTCCAGAACGGGCGTATTCGTGTCCCGACTCCGGTCAATGGCGGAGACGGCGCCGATGAAGACAAGGTGGACCAACCCGGACCCGGCGGGCGTGACTATGCCCCCGATGCCGACTGGCGCACATCGTTGCCCACCCAGCCAGGCAGCACAGCCTGGAATCGATGCCGGGAGACACAAAGCAGTAACAGTGACATCACTATTTGTGCTGGATCCGGATATACCGACATTCCTGACCCGACTGCCACCGCACCCGGCCCACAACTACGCGCAGACCCGATCACTCTTCGCCCCGGATGTGACCGCGACTACGCGAAGAAAAGGAGTGATGCACTCGCAGGACGTCCACTTACACTGGGGTACTGGCAGATCGACCGTCTCTACGCCTGCGGGGTCAACCCCAACACCGTCGTGCTTCGCGACAAGCAAGGCAAGGTGATCGGCTCCGCCTCGGGCAAGCTCGAGCAAGAGTTGATCACCCGCGGCGACCGCACTCAGACCGAGTACCGCGTCCGGTTCACCGTCGAGAAAATGACTTCGACGGTGTTCACGGTGACCGGCCGTACCCCGTGTACCGGCGTGGCCTGCTCAGTCACCGTGCACGACGAGATCGTCAATGAACGTTTGACACCTGGCGGCTCGGTCTTCGGGTTCTATGAGTTCGGTCCAGGCACCCTCGCGCCGAACCAGATCTTGACGCTGATCATGGCCCTCAACCTCGAATACAGTTCCCCTGGCGGGCACGAGACCTCACCGGGTAGCGCCACGATATCGAGCTTCTCCCCGGAGATTCGATGCGACGACGACCGTGGAGTACCCGGCATTTCGGCCAGACTGCCAGGACAGGGATGTGTTTTCCCCAACCGCGTGGGAGTGATGGACTTCGCTTCCGATCCAAACCTGACCACCATCGCCGACCATGTTCGCAAAGCCCAGCAATCCGGACTGCCCGGAGCACCGCGGCTGTATTCCAACGGCACGCTCAGCAGGATGACCGACTTCAACCAGCGCGAGCGCAACGGCGCCAGGGCGTGCCCGTCCGGACGATACTCGGTCGCGGGCTTCTCCTGCGACGAATACCCGTTTCGCTCCACGTATCAAGGTGCCGCACAGCCGCCCAACGTCACGTTGCCGCCCAACGGCCGTACCTTTCCAGGCTGCCGCATCAGTGACATGGACCGCGTCGATCCGTCACGCACCGGGCCGAATGGCTATAGCGTCTGCATGGTGCCGACAACTCCGGTCGACGCCAACGGCGAGCAGGCAAAGGTCATCGCCCGGTTCTACTACGACAACAGAGTCCGCGACGGTGACAAGTTCTACATCCGTGCCGACCCCTCGATGTGAACGCAGGAAGGTGAACGTGAAGTCGACCGACATCATCGACTACGACGGCGGCACCATATACCTACTCGACGACAAGCTAACCAACCAGACCGATACCATTCCCGCGCTCGATACTGGTCGTCTGCGGCCCGGCCTCGGCGCACTAGGCATCAAAACGGTCAACGACCGCAGCTACGGTCATCTCGCCCGGGTCAGCGTGGAAACCGCGGACACGGGCTTCCCGCCCGAACCGACCGATGCCGAGTTCATCGCAGAAGCCAGCTATGTCACCGACCTCGGGGAACAACGACTCGGTGACTGCTACTTCGCAGAATGCCAAGGGGAGCTCGCCGGCACACTGACACCACCCGGCCGCGCCCGGGTGCACGTGCGGCTCTACGACGTACCAGGGCCTCACCAGCCCTACCATGCCACCGCGCCCGGGTACCCTCCCCGGCTGGTCCCAGTGAACGAACACCTTCTCCTGCATATCTGGAACGAACCCATCTAGTATCTGTGGTCACATTCAACCTCAGATTTCGAGCCTTGATCGGTCGACAGCGCGAAGGCGGCCTGCACAACCAGCTGCCCATCGAGAACCTGCTAATCGGAACGGTCTCTATCTAGATTGCCCCGCCGAGGAGATGAGCCTCCGACATTTGCCGAACCTTGTTGATGCTCAGAACATTCGGCCTAGTTTCTGGGTCACCAGTCCCCACTGCCACGATGCCAGTCCCGACGCGATCGTTCGACCAGCGAAGAAGCTCAGCACTAGAAAGGGTGCCAGCACCAGCACTATCGAGGCGGCCATAGGCCTGTACCGCCCGGCCCACTGCAGATTCAAAACGAGTATCGCTTCCGCTAGCGCACCTTGCTGGAAGCTCCGACAAAGTCGGTCACCGACCCAGGGGTCGTTCCGTCAACGTCGGGTTGTTCGAGATCATCGAGCCCGCCTGCCTGTTCCTCGATGGGCTTTCTGCCACTGATCAGTTCCTTCGACCCCGGAGGGTCCGCGCAGATCGACGACACACTCGTGGCCGCCGAACCCCTTATCCGCACCGGACTCCTTCGGCCACACCATTTGGTGATGGCTACCCATCGCGCTCTCAAAGTGTCCGGAGGGGACACACGCGCTAACCACGCAAATCGACCTGCGGAAACAGCGCTGATTACCTCTTCCTCAAGCGCGCACACCGCCGACCACGCCAGCGGATCCCGATCCGGATTACGTGCCCAGGCCGATCCCGATGCCCAGATAACGGCCATGGCGTGACGCGCTCCACAAAACAGCGGTTGAAACCTGGACGACCGACCACAACCAGCACAACTCCGGTGTCGAAACGGTGAACGAACGATCACAACCGACCCCGGCAATTACCTATCGGTTGCCAGAAATTAACCATTAAGGTCTTCTATGACCATAGGGGGAACCCATCCGGGCGGGTTCGCAGCCGAAAACGAACCGATAAGGACGAATCTTGATGAGCAGGGTTACCTTTCGGCACGGCGGTGTCGCAGCCGCAGCGTGCACGAGCTTGATAACAGCAGGATTGCTGACAAGCGGGCGGGGCACAGCCGCAGCAGACGGCGTCGCCGACAGATCCCGCGTAGGCAACACCGACGACGGCTGGGCCTTCGCCGTCACCAAAACCACCGAAACCCTCGACCGCTACCCCAGCCTCGCCGCGACCATGTTCACCCGCGAAGGATTCGTCTCACTGAAAGCGATCGCCGAAATCACCGGCAAGTGTAACCAGCCGGTCAGCGCCGCCATGGTCAGCTTCGGCAACCAAATCGGTTGCCAAATAGACGTTTCCAACGGCCTTACCACCAGCCTCGGCTTCTCCGCCGGCCCCAACGGATGCGAGAAGAAGATCCACAGTCATGGCTACCACAACCAGTAACGCTCAACCTGCCCACGCCGCAGGCGAATCCGACAACACCGCACTCGCGATCCCCGCGCTCCTCGTCGGACTGGCCATGCTCATCACCGCCTTCGCAACCCTGAACCGCATGCCCGGTTGGGCCGACGACTACGGCGCCGTCCTGATCTATCTCGTCTTCTTCCTCTACATGTCCATCGCAGGCCGCCTCACCTGGTGGGGCATCGACACTCTCTACGCCCAGGCGAAGGCCAGCCGGAGCGGCCGATGAACTTCCTGAAAGCCACCATCCGACTCGCCGCTGCCGCAACAGCGGCCCTCGCAGCTGTCATCGGGGTCGGATTCGCCTCTTTCGCAACACCTTCCGCCTCGGCTGTCCCCTGCGCCGAATGGCAGCAAATGCACCCCGGATGGCCATGCATCGATACCCCATCTCTTCCTCCGACGCCACCCCCCAGGACCACCAACCACACCTCCCCCGTTGCCTACGCCGGAAATACCCGGCCAACCTCCGAGCAACAACAGCGGCGGAAGTCAAGCCGGCGCACTAACGCCACCACCGGTCGGGCCAGGCAACGGCACTCCCATCGTCCCCGTCCCCGGAGCGGAAACACCGGGCCTGCCCACCAAAGAACCCCCGGTCCAACAGCAGATCCCACCAATTGGCCCGTCGGCCACCGCCGACGCGAGCCTGCCGCTGACAGCGGAGCTACCGCCGCCCGAGGTGACAACCGCGTCACCGGTGGACGCCACCGTCGAACCCGCGACCACACTCGAGGTACGGCAGCAGAACGCGTCCGGCACCAACGCCAGGCAAGGCGATCCCCGCCTGTCGTTGCTGATGATCCTGGCTGTCGCCGCATTCGGAACTGGCGCCCTGTCTGCGTCACGCAGAACGCCATTGAATAAGTGGCCGCAACCTACAGCCCGCGAAGCCCCGAGTCCGCACACCGGCCCGCTGCGGCCGCTCGGCCATCGCTCGAGCGAAAAGGGAAGGCAGCAACCGGGCCCGAAGAACAACCCACTCATCCATCCAGACAAAACCGACCCCACACCCCCGAAAGATCCCAATCCGCCAAAAGATCTCGCTCCCGGCAATCAAGAATGGACTGGCGACACCAGGTATCGAGAACAAGGATTCGAGTCGAATTCCTACACGGAATGGGTCCCCAACCATCCTGGCGCAACGACCGGCACGATCAGGATGGGGATCGGGCAGCAACCCGCCGATGCGTCATGGACGACGAGTGGTGTCGACGTTTGGATCGACGGAAAATATCAGCACGTAATGCCACGAGAAGTCGCCCCTGGCGCATATTTGATCGAAGTGCCCAACGTTCGCATCGGCCAGAGCGTTCAGTTTTCAGGGCAAATTACTGGGACATACAGAAGGGGGAGAACCCAGTACCAGGCCCAGACCGATATCAACGGAACATTCACGCCGAGGTTAACTGTCAGGCAACGACTCGACGCACTCTATCAGCGTCTCGGGCAGACTCCGCCTGCGAGGACAGCAGACGAAGCGCTCGCCCAACTGAGCTCGACGCTGGACGGCGTCGAGGACGATTACAGCGGGGTCCCCAGAAACCCGAATCCCGGATTGGCCTGGGACGGTAGAATGTATCCGCCGCGCGCAGACAATATCACCCGAAACCCCGGCGGCAGTATCTTTGCGAGAACAAAGGGCAGCGATATCAATATCGGCGCAAATGGTTCAATTGAAATCATCAGTAGATCGACCGGAGCGGTCGAGTACTTCAAACCAGGCGGTGGAGCATGAACAGGCCCAGGCACGAGCTGGACAACATGGTTCTTCGAGAATTCGGTCCGGACATCGTATTCGCTTTCACCGAATTTCCGTCGGGGGCGTTGGATCTCGAGCTCCGCTGGCAAGGGCATTTTGCCGTAATCCAGGGGAAGGACAACGAATGGGGCCTATCGGTTGACATAGCCGACGGTGATGGCTTCACCGGCCACGACCACATATTCAGCTCGTTCGACGATGCGCTGCGATCCGCCAGACCGCTGATGCTGGCTCCGAGAACGCCACGGGACCACACCGCAGGATGGCTCCAGAACCGGCTGACCGATACAACTGACAACTGACTCACGGCACGAACCGTCATCGTGTTTCCAACTCGGCCCGTCCAGCGTATTCGAGTGTCGCACGATCGCTAGCCCGCTCGACTGCGAAGTCGAGGACTAATGGCTCGCGTTGGCTCTTCTTTCAGACGTACCACGGATAGCAGGGCGCACTCACAAGGACAGTGCAGGTTGCATCGGTGTCGCTGGACGCGACTGGGTTTCGGGCCAGAACTGCAACAGGTACCGTTCGGTGAGGTCCGACTCCATGGCACGCAGAATGCTGACTCGGGACTGGTCGATCGTAATCAGTGAGCCGGGTATCCGGCTTGCGCCGGCGACGGTTCGATCACCACGGCCGCGGTGGCAGCGGCGACCGCGGCACGCATGGCGTCGATGTCGTTGAACGGCACCATCGTCAAGTCGGTGGCGCGCACGCTGTAGCGCTCCCGCTGGCCGCCCCGATTCCGCTCAGGTAAGTCTGGAGACTTCTTCCATTTACAGAATGCTGGCGGTGAAAATTCGAGCACCCGGCAAGTCACCGCGACGGGAATCCCGTCCGCAGCCAGGTCGAGGACCAGCGGGTAGATCATTTCGGGTTCACATCGCGGGAAAATAGGCTACCGCGCGTGCCGCATGACCTCGACTCCCTGTTGGAGTTGCCGGACCCGTTTACGGAGACACAGCCGAGATGGCGATCCGATGACCACGCTCCGACAACCCTCGAGTGACATCACTCCGCAGTGATCGCCCATCTCCTGCGGGTACAAATCGCTTAACGATACAAGAAAAGCCGAAATCCCTTGCATTACAAGGAATTTCGGCGTTTGCTGTCCCCGGAGGGGGCACACGCGCTAAACACGAATCGACCTGCCGAAACGCCGATCAACCTGCACGATGCGTGGGATGAACCTGGCACTCGGACAGCCGTCCGAAAGCGCGGCAGAGCGATACCGTCTAAATCTCGATCCGCGACGGGTCGGGCAGTGACTTCGGGCGCTCATCGGTGTACCAGGTGTACTCGATTCCGCCGAGTCGCCCGTCCTCTACCCACAGAATGACTTCGCCGATCGGCGCACCGTTGCGGTCGGTAACGCCTCCATCGATGAAAATCCCGTCAGTAGCGTCAGGAGACGCTTCCACGCCAGGGCCAACCCTCAGGTCGACGCTTGGAGATCCCTCACCCCAAGTTGCGATGACCTGTGTAAACGGCAACTGCGCCAGATAGTCTCGAGCTCCGGCTTTGCCGGAGGCGGACAGCAGTTTGGTCACGACGCTCGTTTCGAGCGCGGTCAGCGCCCTCGGCTCTATCGGTGTAGTACCGCTCATCGTCCTCTCCTCAGTTCTCGCGTCACGTCACGGAATGTACGCGGTGCCGATCTTGAAGACACCGTCGATCATGGAACCGCGGATTTCGACGGTCTGACCGTTGATCGTCCGGACCAGAGGATTCGTCCTGTCGTACACCCCGTTCGGCACCCCCTGAACACTTTCGATGAGCTTCCTCATCGTTGCTTCCTCACCACCGAGCGATTTCACCAGCCCATCCAGTTTGTGCTTCGGGACGAAGACGTGTTTCATCGGCTCTTGTCCGAGCGCGTAGTCGAGCGAGCTCTGCAACTTTTCCCGCCCGACCCGGGCGATATCGGCGGTGCGCTGCGCCAAGAGGTCCGCGATGCGCTGGAGCGCGGCCCGCCGTGCTGCGAGATCCTCGCCGGTTTCGGCAACCTTATCGACGAATTTGGCGGCCCGCTTCGCCGCCAGCACCCGATCGACGTACTTCTTCATCTTTACCGCGAGTTTGCCCGCCTTCGCAGCGGCTACCGCAGCAGCTCCGAAACCGGCGGACAATGCACCCGCGATCACGCTGAGGACGACGGTCTCGGCGATTTCTTGTGCCAGGTCTTTAGCGAGATCGACCAGCAGCTGGCCCAACTGGGTCCGGAACTCCAGGATCGCGGCCCGGTGATCGCGACAGGATTTGGCGAGATCTTTGTAGAGGGTGAGTACGCCCTCAGCGGAGGTTTTCAACTCCCGGATATCTTCGTCGACATGGGAGGCGTCGGGCGCGGTTTCGCTTTCGAAGCTTTTCGCCAGCTGGTCCAGCAATGCCGGAAGGTTGCCGACCCCTGATTCGGAAGAAGCGAGCTTGTCCCAGGAATCAGCGGCGGTCAGTAGATCGTGCGGCTCACCATCGGGCATCGAGACGCCGAAATCCTCGAGTGCTGATACCGCGAACCCGACGTCGTCGAACAGGCCGCTACCGGGCCCGCCCGCTGAAGGCGGCGGCACCAGACATGTCGACCATGCGGGATAGAGGTCCGCTGGCTTTACCGGCTCGGGGCGTCCGGTTCCCTCGACGTAATCCGCGAGTGCGTGGTTGTATCCAAGCTGGTTCAGGATCCCGGCGTAGTTGCTCATCGCGGTGACGAGTAGCTCGGTCATACTCATTGCCGTTTTGACGGTCGAATCGTAGGACGTGGCCCACGTCTTGGATTCGCCGACATTCCCGCCCATATTGGCGGTCTCGCGCAATGCGGCGATCTGAGTGGAGAACGTTCGGTGGTATGTGGTGGCAAACGAGTACAAGGACGCTCCAGCCGAGGAATACACGGCGGGATCGACGATCAATGTCGTCATGGAGTCCTATGACCTTCCCAGCATCGCCAGATTCGCGGCGACAGCGGCCGTATACCGATCGTGTGCAGCCTGAACGGCTTTACACATCGTTTCGATGCCTTCGGAAACATCGGTCGCCCCGGTGTGCCAAGCACGGAAAGCCTCGGCCTGCGCATCTGCCGCCGCACCGTTCCAGGTCTGCTGCACGGTGGAGATTCGTTGCTGCAACCCGTCCAGGCTATCGTTGAGAAATCCGACGAACCCGGAGACCCGAGCGGCCATCTGTTCGAGCTCGTCGAGATCGACGCTGAACGGCTGTGAATTCTCGACCATCACTGCACCGGCAGATCGAGCGAACCAGCGAACTCGCGAGTGGTGGTCGCCCGCACCTGGTCCTGATCGTCGAGTGTTTTGCTGGTGACACCGAGCAATTCGGCCATTTCCGTCAAGGCATCTAGTACGGTGTCCGCCCCTTGTTTGGTCTCAGTCCACCCCGCGCCGAACGAGTCAGCGGAGGTTCCGCGCCACTGCGACAGCAGCGCTGCGATATCCCTGTCGAGGGAGGTCAGCCCGTTGATAAGTGATTCAGCGACCTGCTGGACGTACTGGCCGGCGTCCGTCACCTCGTCAGGCACAAGCGTGAAGTCGGTGGAGTTGGGTTGGCCTGTCATTGCATCCTCAGACGTTGTTGCGGGTCAATAGGTTAGACGCGATCGAGAGCGGTTCGGTTCCTTCGCCGGAACGTGCCAGCGGTCACAGATCTTTCCACGCGCGTACGCCAACTACCTCCGAGTCATACGAGCGGGTTCGAACCGAGTGTCCCGGCGTAGCGGATTTTTCGCCGAACTCGACCCAGCTGCCCATCCCCGATGATCACCCCGAGCCGGTGAACCTCGCCGAGTCAGGCCTCATCGTGCCGGGGAACAACCGGATCGCGACCCTCTTTGATCGACGCCAACGCATCGGAAACGGTCGATGTCCATCCGCCATCTCGTTCGAACACGCCGAGCCCGTGTGGGGTGAGTTCCTCGGGCCCTGTGCCGGGGGCAGGCCCGGAGTCTCGGACAAAGTCGGCCACCAACCTGGGGGTCGGTCCGTCGACGTTGGGCTGTTCGAGATCGCCGAGCACGTCTGTCTGTTCCTCGATAGGTTTGTCGGCCACTCATCAGCCCTTCGAGTCCGGGATCAGTTCAAATCGACGGCACACTTTTGACCATTGAACCCATTTAGCCACGCCGGACTCCTCGCGCTGCACTATTTGGTGATGGTTACCCGTCTCGTCGGGGTTCAAATCACCCTGCCGATACAAGAAGAGCCGAAATCCCTTGCATTGCAAGGGATTTCGGCTCTTTCGGTGTCCGGAGGGGGACTTGAACCCCCACGCCCGTTAAAGGGCACTAGCACCTCAAGCTAGCGCGTCTGCCATTCCGCCACCCGGACCGGTGGTGCTCAGCAAGATTATAGGATCTGGCGGCGTGGACCAAATCGCGGGTTGACCACGGGTTTTGTGGAGGGTTTGGCCTGTGGCGGGGTGTGTGGGGGCGGCTGATAGGTTCGCGCGCATGTCTCGCCGTGATGATCGGACCGTTGGGCTCGTTCTGGTGACGTATCAGAGTGCGGAGGATCTGCCGGGATTCCTGGAGTCGCTACCGGCGGCGGTGGGGTCCTTGGCGCTCGATGTGGTCGGTGTGGACAATGTTTCCGCTGATCGGAGCGTTGAGATTGTCGAGGAGTTCGGCGGGAGGGTGATCCGTAACCGGGAGAACGTGGGGCTTGCCGCGGCGGTCAATCAGGGGGCTGCGGCTACGGGTGCCGAATGGATCCTGGTTGCCAATCCGGATACCCGGCTTGCGGCCGGATCGGTCGCCGCGCTGGTCGAGACGGCGATGGCCGACGATCGGATCGGGATGGTCGGGCCGCGAGTCGCCCGGATGGACGGAACGCCCTATCCGAGCGGTCGCCGATTTCCTTCGCCGGCGGTCGGAGTGGTGCACGCGCTGCTGGGCGGGGTCTGGCCGGGCAATCCGGCGACTCGCAGGTATTTCGGTGCCCCCGTCACCACGGTCAGCGATGTGGACTGGATTTCGGTTGCTGTATGTTGTTCCGTCGCAGTGCATTCGAATCCATCGGCGGTTTCGACACCCGGTACTTCCTGTACTTCGAGGAGACGAAGGCCGCGCTGGACATGCATCGCGCAGGCTGGCGGGTGGTCCTGGACCCGACCGTCGAGATCCGCCACCGCGAGGGTGGCAGCATGCGCTCGGCGCCGTTCCGCAAGATCCGCACTCACCATCGGAGCGCGCTGCGGTTTTACTGCGACTACCACCGGCGCTCCCCCTGGCTGGTATTCGCGCCGGTGGTGGCGGCGGGACTGGTGCTGCGCGGTGCGATATCGGTAGTACGCACGGCGATCAGCCAACGCATCGCTTCGCGGAAGGCAGGCCGCCCAGGAGACAGCTTCACCGCATAGCGCCGGGAAATGCGAAATCCATTGCCACGGAGAGCTTCATACGGCCGAAGCTCCGCCGCACAGAGCACACGCGGTGCAGAAGGATTCGTCGGCGGCAAGCACCGGGCATGCGCCGTCCGGCCGGACGGCAACGACCCGCGTGAGCCACACCCCTTCCGGAGGAGCTCAGATACCAACGTAACTATCAGCAAAAACATCCTGATGAGCCCGCGAACTGGCCAAATTGTGCAACCGTGCCTGTTGCAGTTCACGCCGGTAAGCCCGCTCAGGCTCATCGCCGCCGGGGGGATGAAGGAGATCGATCATCCAGTGCGAGAACTCCTGCGCCCGCCGGATGCGTGGCTGATGCCGCGCGGAATACTGTTGCAGCGCAGCCTCATCGGCGTTCCGCACGGCGTCGATCAGCCCCGCGCCGAGCAACTGCGCGCCGGCGATGGCCAGGTTCGCGCCCTTGGCGGCGGACGGGCTGATCGAGGTTGCGGCGTCCCCGACCAGGAACAATCGCCCGGCTTGCAGCGTGTCCAGAATCTGTGACCGCAGCCGCACCAGACCGCGTTCGATGATCGGCCCGGGGACCAGCGCGGACGCGGCCAGCCGGCGGGTCAACTCCGTCCAGATCCGCTGCTCGCTCCACTGGTCCGGGTCGGTGTCCGGATCGCATTGCAGGTAGTAGCGGGTCACCTCGGCGGTCCGCGGCATGTGCCCGGCGAATCCCGCCTCGTGCACGCCGTAGATCACCGACGCACCCGCGGGTGGCGCCTGTGCCAGCAGTGCGAGCCAGGTGATGCCGTGGTCGTAGGTCGCGCTTCGGGCCGGCACCGCGGTCCGGGCCACGCCGCGCGCGCCGTCGCATCCGGCCAGGTAGCGGCCGGCGAATCGGAGTTCGCGGCCGGTTTCGTCGCGCGCCGCGACGGTGGGGCGGTCGGTGTGGATGCCGTCGATCCGCTCGACCGTGGTGCCGAACCGCAGCGTGCCGCCGCGGCGCAGGTATTCCTCGATCAGGTCGGTGACCAACGCCTGCTGGGGGTAGACCGTGTGCACCCGGCGGCTGCCGAGCTCGCTGTAGCGCAGGTCGACACAGCCTGCGGGACTGCGGAATTCGCAGCGATCGTGGGTGTGACCGCGGGCGTCCAGCCCGGCGGCGAGACCGTGCGCACGCAGGATCGCGACGCTGTCCGGGGCGAGGAAACCGGCCCTGGCCCGGTGCTGCACCTGCGCGCGGGTGCGCCGCTCCAGCACGATGGATTCCACCCCCGCGGCCTGCAAGATATTGGCCAGCACCAGACCCGCCGGGCCGGCGCCCAGGATGAGCACGGTGGAAGTCAGGTCGTCAGAACTCGGGAGCACGTGCAGAATCTAGAGCACGGGCCGTTGATCGGGGCGACGAAGACAGCGACGACCCCCGGCGGCACCGGAATCGCCCGTCGCGCTCGACCGCGTCATGCGCATCCGCGAGAGCCGGAACGGTCATGATGGGTCGATGACGCGAAACGAGGACGAGTCGGGTTCGCCGACGGCACAGCCCCTCGCGGGGCGCGAGCTTCGCGTGCTGGCGATGAACCTGTGGCACAGCGGTACCAAGGTCGCGGGCGGCACGGAGTTGATCGCCGATCTCATCGTCTCGACCCGAGCCTCGATCGTGCTGCTGTCCGAGGCGACCACCGCGACCGCGGACGTCGCGGCCGAATTGGCCCGGCGCGGATACGAATTCAACGCGGTCAGCTCCCCTGACACGGGCATTCTGACCGTGTTTCCGATCGAGGACAGCGCCGATCTGCGCTGGATGGTCAAGGCGCGGTTGACCATCGACGGAAAACGCCTCACCGTCTACTCGGCGCATCTGGAGTTCCGCTGGTACGCCGCCAACCTGCCGCGCGGTTACGGCCCGGGTGTCCCGCCGCCGGATGAGTTCGCCGAGTACAACTTCGACAAGATTCCGAGCGGCCCGGTCACCGACCCCGCGACGATCCGGCGGGTCAACACGGCCTCGGGCCGCCCCGAGGTCATCAGCGCCTTGCTCACCGACGCGAAAGCCGAACTCGCCCAAGGCTCTTCGGTCATCATCGCCGGTGACCTGAACGAGCCGTCGGCGCTGGATTGGACTCCCGCGACCGCGGACATGTTCGACCACAACGGCGTTACGATGGCGTGGGAGTCCACTCGACTCCTGCACGAAGCCGGGTTCATCGATGCCTACCGATCGATGTACCCCGACCCGGTCACCCATCCCGGCCTCACCTGGCCCGCGGACAACGCCGAGGTGGACGTCGCCGAACTCGCCTGGGCTCCGGAGGCCGACGAACGCGACCGCGTCGACTTCGTCTTCGCCCATGAGACGGCCTTGTCGCTGTCCACCGTCGGCATAGTCGGCCCCCGCGGGTCCATTGTGCGCGGCGCCCGGCAGCCGGAAACCACCCAGGACAATTTCGCCGCATCACCGCCGCGGTGGTGCAGCGACCACAAAGGAATACTCGCGACGTACCGATTCACCGGCTAGGCCGCGCCCGCCTTGTCGGCCGTGAAGTCGCGGACCAGCAGGAAGAACGGGATCGCGGTGGCGATACCCACCGTGAAGGTCAGCACGAACGAGGCGGCCCACCAGCGCACGATGCCCAACCGCCGCGCCTCGGCGAACGCCCACACATGGAAGCCGAGGACGACGAACCCGAGATCGACCATCGCGAACCGGCCGGGAACGGTTTTGTAGATATCGCCGACGAAGAAATCCAGCGCGGACTTCGGCCCATTGCGCCGCACATACGGCAGGGCGATCGAGTTCTGGGTGATGAACGCGGCGACGAGCGTCGCGATGAGGGTGGGGCGCCGCCAGGACGGACCCTCGGTGCGGTCGGACATGGAGCAATCTCCTTTGGTCACTCTTCACCGGTGAACCGATCGGTCCAATCGGACCCTAATAGACCGATTGGTGTGTCACAACCCCGGAGATCCATTCCACGCGCGCTCGCGCCGGAAACCGTTGTGCGGCACCGGCGCGAGCCCGGCGGTTCAGACCAGTTCCTCGATGGTCCGAGCGAACTCCTCGGCGCCGTGACCATCGGCCACCTGACGATCGATCAGGTTCTTGATCGGGGCGACGAAGTCGACGGTGACTCCGGCGTCCCTGGTGGCGCGGTTGATCGCGTCGAGGGCGGCCTTGTGGAACGCGAGGGATTGGTTGGGCCTGGTGTAGTCACCGCCGTCGATGATCCGGCCGTAGGCGGGGAGCATCTGCGCCATGGCGGTCACCCACGCGGTGGCGCGCTCGGCGAACGCGCCGGCCGAGACGCCGACCGAGCGCATCATGGCCGCACCGTGCATGAAACCGGTGAACATGGCGTACATGTTGGCGAGCAACGCGAAATCGTAGCTGGCGGCCAGACCGGCGTCGTCGCCGAAATACTCCGCGGCCGCGAGCAATTCGAGGGTTTCGCGGTGCTCGTCGTAGACCGCGCGGGAGCCGCTGTAGAGGATGGACGCGCCGGGCTGCCCGATCATCGGCGGGACGGCCATGATGCCGCCGTCGAGATAGTCGATGCCGTGCCTGGCCGCCCAGGTGGCCAGCTCGCGAGCCTCGCCGGGGGCGGTGCTGGTCAGGTTGACGACCTGCCTGCCGGACAGTTCGCCGGCCACCGGGTCGAGGGTGGCGTGCACGGAGGCGTGATCGAACAGGACGACGATGATCGGCCCGCCGGCCTGAACCGCCTCGGCGACCGACGTGGTGCCGACCGCACCGGCGGCAACGAGGTCGGCGTCCTTGCCGGGGGTGCGGTTCCACACCGTCGTCGGGCGCCCGCCCTTCAACAGCGTCGCGGCCAGCGCCTGGCCCATCGCGCCGAGCCCGAGGATCGTCACCGGGGTGTTCGTGGTTTCCGCCATTGCGGGTCAACTCCTTGGAAAGTCAGTGAACGGGATGGTCAGCGCGCTGAAACCAAGGTTGCGCCTTGCCCGCGATACCGACAAGTACCTACTATTTGGTCGGGTACTTACCAAAGGGTGTGTGAACAGGTAGCGAGGTCGGACGATGGGCGCGAAGAGATCCGGGCCATACTTCTGCGGCATCGACGCGGCGATGGACGTGGTCGGCGGGAAGTGGAAGGCGCTGATCCTCTGGGAGCTGGACACGCACGGCGTCCGCCGGACCGGCGAGCTGCGCCGCGGCCTGCCGGGCGTCTCGGAGAAGATGCTGATCCAGCAGCTGCGGGAGCTGGAGGAGGACGGGATCGTCGCCCGCGAGATCTATCGCGAGGTGCCGCCGCGCGTCGAATACCGGCTCACCGCATCGGGTGTCGCACTCAACCAGGCGCTCGAATCGCTCGGGGCGTGGGGTCGCGAGCGGATCGACCGGATCGGGGCGGATCGCGTCCACCCGGCGACGGCGTAGTTGCTATTCGCGACCGGGTGTCGGCTTATCCGTTGAGGGGTAAGGCATTTCGTTCCCGGTCGAGGTCGGCGGCGGCATGATGTACGGCAGCGTCCGCACGTGCTGATCGGTAGCCGGCATCGGCGGCTCGTCCTCGGGCATCAGGAACAAGGCCATGATCACGAGCAGCAGGGCTGCCAACCCGCCCAGGATCGGTCGGCAGTAAACGCGCACATGCGAATGATCGGCCGCCGTGCTCGATCCGTTACCGAAATCGGCGAATCAGGCCGGGGCCAGTGCCCCGGCGAGGTAGTCGACGATCCGCCGCGCATGCCGGCCATCGACATCCAGGTCGGGGTCGTAGCTCGTCAAAGTCATTCCGACACAGCCGGGTTGGGCAGCGGCGGCGGTGATCGCGGCGAGGTCCGACCAATCCAGCCCGCCGGGTTGCGGATGGTCGACGGCCGGCAACGCATCTGTGGACAACACATCCAGATCGACATGCAACCACCAGGAGTACCCGCGGCGGCGGAATCGGCCGACGGCGATCTCGGTGGGGACGGCGGCCTTGCCGCGCAACTCCTGATCGGTCAGTACCGCGATGGTCGATCCCAACGACGCGACACCGGCCGCCCGCAGCACGGACGCGTCGCGCGGCCCGAGGGCGACGATCCGCGTGGCATCGAGAACAGGCAACCGCTCGGCCAACTGCGCGGGCAGACCGTGGGCACCGCGCAACACCAGCCCGAGTTCGCACTCGGCGGCCCGGCCGGTGGCGCTGTGATCCGGCGGCCACGCGTCCTCGTGCCCGTCCACGAAAACCAGCGCGACATCACCGAGTGCTTCTTGCGCACCGCGCAACGCGCCGAGCAGAACCGGACAGTCCCCGCCCAGCACCAGCGGGAACTCGCCCGCCGCGATACTCGCGACAACCGCCGCGTGCACGGAAACCGTTGCGGCAGTGAGCGACTGCTGGGCCAGCAGCCCACTCACCGGATCCCGCGACGGCACCGGCGACCCGATATCGACGTCCCCGGCCGCACGCACATCGGCACCTCGCCCGCGTAAAACGTCGACCAGCCCGGCCGCACGCAGTCGCGCGGGCGCGTTTCCCACTCCGCCGGCGCTTCCGGCGGAGTCGAACGGTGCACCGATCACGGTCAGCAGTGTCCGGCCTCCTCCTCGTGCGCGGCGCGAACTGCCGAACCGACATCTCCCCCGCTCCGACGATAACCCCGCGCGCTTACCAGATGAGGCCTTTCGCCGACCCGCCATGACCGGACCGGGCGCGTTGCGACGCGCATCACATCTGCCTATTGAATGTGACCCCCGCTTGGTGCTAAACATTGTGGCACGCAACGCAATACACGTTGCACTATATGCAACGGGTGATGGAATGGATCGAAATCTTGATGCTGCACCGTGAATTCGGGCCAGGCGGGGCCGTGCGACGCGCACTCACATTCGGAGCCGCACTGTTCCTGCTCGCCGGCTGCGCGCCGGTCCAGTCCAATCCGGCCGGCTCTGGTGGCGACGAGAAGACCGGCACCGTCCGGGTATGGCTGTTCGACGAGGCGAACCGGGCGCCCAAAGAGGCGGTGGTCAACGAGGCGATCGCGGAGTTCGAGGCGGCCCGGCCGAACGTCGAGGTCGACGTGCAGTGGGTGCCGGTGGCGGCACGCGCGGAGAAGTTCGCCGGCGCGTTCAACGACCCGGCCAGCGCCCCCGACCTCGCCGAGTTCGGCAATACCGATCTCGCCGGTTACGCCGTCACCGGCGCCTTCGCCGACCTCGGCGCCGATCTCGCGGCCTGGCCGGAGGGCAAGGACCTCGACCCGTCGGTGCTGGAGACGGCGAAATCCGGCGGCAAGGTCTACGGGCTGCCCTGGTACACGGGCATCCGCGCGCTGTACTACCGCACCGACATCTTCGCCGAGCTCGGCCTGCGCCCGCCGGCCACGCTCGCCGAGGTGACCGAGACCGCCCGGCGCATTCGCGCGAAAAAGCCCGAACTGTACGGGATTTCGGTCGGCGGCAAGTACACCTACGCGATGCTGCCGTACCTGTGGGCGCACGGTGGCGAGCTCGCCGAGAACGACGGCACCATGTGGAACGCGACGATCAATTCGGACCGGGCCAGGGCGGGGATCACCCGCTACACGGAGCTGATCCACGACGACATCTGCCCACCCGCGCAATGCGCCGACTTCACCGGAACGCAGAGCGTGCAGGCGTTCGCCGGCGGCAAGGCGGCGATGACGATCGGCGGCGACTTCAGCCGCAAGGCGATGGATCAGGGCGCGGCCAAGGACAAGTACGCGGTGATCCCGCTGCCCGGCACCACACCCGGCTCGGTCGCGCCGGCCTTCGCGGGCGGTAACCTGCTCGGCGTCTTCCGCGCCGGCATGCGACGCGGCCTGGCCGTCGAGTTCGTCGAATTGCTCGGCGGCGCGAAGTATCAGGAGAAGATGTACGCGGCGATGGGCAATCTGCCCACGCTGTCCGGGGTGCAGCACAAGCTCGCCACGAACGATCCGTTCCTGGCGCCGTTCGTCGAATCGCTGAGGGCCGGAACCAAGTTCGTGCCGAGCACCCCCGCCTGGTCGAAGATCGACAGCCAGAACCTGCTGCCGACGGCGGTGCAGCAGATCGCCACCGGCGCCAAGGAACCGTCGGCAGCGTTGAACGCGGCGGCCGCCGCGATGAACAAGGCATTCAGGTAGGCGCACATGGCAATTCAGCAACTGACCGTCCCCACCCCGGCCCCGCGCACGCCGCCGAAACCGCGTCGCCTGCGCCGGGACACCGTCACCGCATGGCTCTACCTCGCCCCCGCGGGGATCCTGCTGGCCGCCGTGCTGATCTATCCGATCTATCAGATCGTGGTGATCTCGTTCTTCGACTACGGCCAGGCGCAGGCCACCGGCGCGGCGCCGCTGGAGTTCATCGGCCTGGGCAACTACCGGGAACTGCTGTCGGACAGCCAGTTCTGGGTCGTGCTGGCCAACACCTTCGTGTTCGGCGGGGTCTGCGTGATCGGCGGGCTCGTGGTCGGCACCGCCCTGGCGGTGCTCGCGACACGGGTCCGCGCGGTGCCGCGGATGCTGCTGTTCCTCGCCGCGCTCGGCGCGTGGGCGACACCGGCCATGGCCGGCTCCTATGTCTGGCTGTTCCTGTTCGACGCCGACTTCGGCATTGTCAACGAGGCGCTGTCCGGTCTCGGGCTGCGTTCGATGGACGGGCACTCGTGGACCTTCGGCACCCTGAGCGCGTTCGGATTGGTTGCCGCCGAGGTGATCTGGTGTTCGTTCCCGTTCGTGATGGTGACCATGTACGCGGGCATCAAGGCGATCCCGGAGGAGGTGCTGGAGGCCGCGGCGCTGGACGGCGCGTCGACCTGGCGTTCGGCTCGCTCGGTGATCCTGCCGATGCTGCGTCCACTGCTGCTCATCGCGACCATCCAGTCGATCATCTGGGACTTCAAGGTATTCACCCAGATCTACGTCATGACCAATGGCGGCGGCGTCGCCGGGCGCAACCTGGTGCTCAACGTCTACGCCTACCAAAAGGCCTTCGCCGGGCAGGAATACGGGCTCGGCTCCGCGATCGGAGTCCTGATGACGCTGTTGCTGTTGTCCATCACCGGCCTCTACGTCCGGTCCCAGCGCAGGAGCACGCCATGGCAGTGAAACCCTTGCTGCGCGCGCCGCGCAAGCCCGGCCGCCTGATCGCCGAGGTGGTCACCGTGGTGATCGCCGGGTTCGTCGCGTTCCCGCTGTACTGGATGGTGCTCTCGGCGATCAAACCGCCGGGTGAGATCCAGTCGGCCGATCCGCGACCGTGGACGCTGGCGCCCAGCCTGGACAGCTTCACCCGGGTGCTGTCGATGAACGGGTTCGGGCGGTTCTTCCTCAACAGCTTGCTCATCGCCGTTGTGGTGGTGCTGTTTTCGCTGCTGCTGTCGTTCCTGTCCGCGGTGGCGCTGACCCGCTTCCGGTTCCGCGGCCGCACCGTGCTGCTGGTGATGATCCTGGTGGCGCAGATGGTTCCGGTGGAGGCGCTGACCATTCCGCTGTTCTTCCTGATGCGCTCGATCGGCGGCACCGTTCCGGCGTTGGGGCTCAACGAGCTCGGCTCGATCGTGCTGGTGGATCTGGTGTTCAGCCTGCCGCTGGCGATCTGGCTGCTGCGCGGATTCGTCGCGGCGGTGCCGTTCGAGCTGGAGGAGGCGGCGAAACTCGATGGCGCGAGCCGGCTTCGGTTCGCCTGGCAGATCCTGCTCCCGCTGGTGGCGCCCGGGCTGGTGTCGGTCAGCGTGCTGTCGTTCATCCACGCGTGGAACGACTTCCTGTTCGCCAAGACGTTCATCATCTCCAAGACCGAGAACCAGACACTGCCGCAGGCGATCCTGGTGTTCTTCAAGCCCGAGGACACCGATTGGGGCGCGGTGATGGCGGCGTCGACCCTGATGACCATTCCGGCGCTGGTGCTGTTCGTGCTCGTGCAACGCAAGCTCGTCTCCGGCCTCGGCGGGGCGGTGAAAGGCTGACATGCCAGGCTTCGATACCCTGCTCCCCCGGCCGGTTTCGGTCACCCCGGCGCCCGGTGTGTGCGCCTGGCCCACCGAACTCGACGTGCGCTTCGATTCGGCTCTGCCGCCCGAGGGCTACCGGCTGGAGATCACGCCCACCGGAATCACGCTCACCGCAGCGGATCCCGCCGGACAGACGCACGCGCAGCAGACCCTGCGGCAGCTCGCCGGGCCGAACGCGTTCCGTGCGGCGACCATCGACGCCGGCCCGGTGGTCGTGCCGTGCGGGGTCGTCGAGGACCATCCCCGATATCGCTGGCGCGGTTGCCTGCTCGACGTCGCCAGGAACTTCCGCACCAAGGCGGAGGTGCTGCGGTTCCTCGATCTGCTGTCGGCGCACAAGCTCAACGTGCTGCACCTGCACCTCACCGACGACCAGGGGTGGCGCCTGGAGGTCCCCGGCTTCCCGAAGCTGACCGAAATCGCCTCGTGGCGAACCGGATCGATGGTCGGCCGGCACGACGGCCCCGAACGCGACGGCCGCCCGCACGGCGGCTTCTACACCACCGACGACCTGCGCGAGATCGTCGCGTACGCGGCCGACCGGTCGATCACCGTGGTGCCGGAGATCGACGTTCCCGGCCATGCCCGCGCCGTCATCACCGCCTATCCCGAACTCGGTCCCGAAACCGGAACGCCCTGGGCGGTATGGACTTCCTGGGGTATCAGTACCGCACTGCTGAACCCCGCCCCCGCCACGCTCGACTTCTTCCGCCGAGTCTTCGACCATGTGCTGACCGTCTTCCCCTCGGAGGTCATCGGCCTCGGCGGCGACGAAGTCCCCGGCGCGACACCGGAACACGGCCGCCTCGTCGCCGACCTCGCCACCTACCTGGCCGCCCAGGGTCGCCGGGCCTTCGGCTGGGACGAGGTGCTCGACGCGGGCCCGCTGCCGCCCATGGTGATCGGCGCGTGGCGCGACGCGACCGCCGCCACCCGCGCGGCGACCGCGGGTCACGACGTCGTGCTGTGCCCGGAAGACCACTTCTACCTGGACCACCGCCAGTCCGATCACCCCGACGAACCGATCCCGGTCGGCTATCTGCGCACCCTGGAAGACGTCTACCGCTACCCACCCCCGCTCGACGACCCGCGGGTCATCGGCCTGCAAGCTCAGCTGTGGAGCGAACACCTGGACACGGTGCGCCGCGTCGACTACGCCGCCTTCCCCCGCCTGTGTGCCATCGCCGAACTCGCCTGGAGCCCACCCGATCGCGACTACCCCGAGTTCCGCTCCCGTCTGCAAAACCATCACCTCCCCCGCCTCGACGCCCTGGGCGTCGAATACCGTCCGCTCGGCGGGCCGCACCCTTGGCAAACCCGCCCCGACGTCCCACCGACCGCCCACCGCCCCAACCACCTACCGGTGCCGTCGACCTGATCGGCGCCCCTCGAATGGACGGCGAAGACCGCTATCCGAAGACACCTCCGCGGATAGCGGCCGAATTCGCGCCGGAACATCGGCGATCGCCCACCCGATCACCGTGCCGATTCAAGAATTACGCCGTTCGGCGTATTTCGTCAGGGGCACTTCTTCCAGGCGAAGTGGTAGGTGGTTTTGATGCTGCCGTCCGTGGAATCCATGGTGATGAAGCTGGTGGTCTTTTTCGGGTCCGAGGTGCCGGCGTCGACGCGCAATTGTGTATTGATATTGAAATTGCGGAACTCGCCGCACGGCTGGTAAACGATCGCACCGACCTCGGTGGAGTCGGTGTACTGCCAGTCGTCACCGAACGGGCCCTTGAGGTTGTGATCGACGTAGTCGGTCGGCGAATTGCCCTGGAAGTAGTAGCGGGCCCTTTCCAGGGCGGTCGCACCCTTCGCCAGGGAGGCGAAACCACGGTAGTCGGCCTGCGCGATGCCGTAGGTGAAGCCCTGCGGGACATGCACTTTCAGGTTGAGCTGGCAGTTCATCCGGAATTCGGTCGGGCCGGCCCCGACACCGACCTTGGCGGTGTACTGGCTGTAGGTGACCGTGAAGGCCTCGTTGTCCGGCGAGACCGCGACGGCCGCGGTTCCCGCCGGGCAGCCGGTGCCATTGACGGTCGCGACGTCGATGACAATCTTGTCCGGCGGAGTGGGCATGTCGCGATCGGTGGTCGGCATTCCAGACGCCGGCGAGCCGGACAGCGGAATAGCAAGCGCGAATAGTGCAGCGCCGAGCGTGACTGATTTCTTGTACATGAGATGCCTCACAAAGGGCGGGGATCGGATGGATCTCACTGTAAGACGTCTATACCCGCGTGCAACTCCCCAATAGAAGTGGGGAAAATCCGGAAACTCTTACCGCCACTACATAATTGGCGGTCGGTTCTCCGGATGCGCCGATAACCGTTGAATGTTGGAGTTCTACCTGTTCTCCGCCCGTTTACGGACGCAGGAGATGAAATGTCTCCATCCGCTGCCGGTGATACTCCAGGTCGCCCTCGTCGTGCTGGACGCCGCGACCGACCGCGATGTCGAAATACACTGCCTCCCTGCGCAATCGGTGCCGCATCAACTGCGCTAGCGCGAGATCGTCCAGCCGCCCCGCGGTACCGCCCGCCGCGTGATAGTCATCGACGAATTGCCGCGCGCCGGTCAGATCGCTGCCCAGCACGTCGGCGAATTCCAGTGCGGCGGAAGCCAATTCGACCTCCGGCGGGCCGATCAGCGCCTCGTCCCAGTCGAGCACCGCGATGACGTGTCCGTCGCGGGCGAGCAGATTGCCCTCGTAATAGTCGCCGTGCAGCGGTTGCGCGCGGGCGGACGTGCTGAACTCGCCCAGCCAACGATCCAGATCGGGGTCCGGCAATTCCGCCGACGGCGACCCATCGAGCCCGATCTCCAGAAACGACCGCCGGGGGCGGGCCGTCGGCCGGAAGCCGGCCAACCCACGATGCACTCGCGCCAGCAGCCCGGCCGCCTCGGCAACCTGCACCGGGTCCTCGCTGCTCACCCACTGCCCCTCGATCAGCGGCCACACGGTGATCGGCCGCCCCGCCACCACCTCGACCGTCGACCCGTCCGAACGGGCCAGCGGCGCCACGGCCTCCGGCACCGTCCGCGCGGCCGCGACGGCAATCCCGTTGCACCACTGCACTTCCGCCGGGTCCCGGCCCACCGCCCCGATCCGCACGACCACCTCGCCGACCCGGTAGGCGGCGGACTCCTCACCGCCGTACAGGCGCACTCCGTCGCCTTTGACTCCCCATTCGGCCGCGACCGCAGCCTGAATCTCCTCGGTGAGCGGCACGTCGACATAGATCACCTGTCCACTTCTACCAGCGACCCGCGGTGCGCCTGCCCACCTGTAGCCATCAGGCGTAATACGCGCGTATTATGCGAGGTGTGGGTTTCGAGTGGCCTGATTGGGCGTTGGACATGCTCATCGGGATCTCTCCGAACGAGGTGATGCAGGTGCTGACCAAGCAGCGACGGTGGCCGCGGCGCGGACGTGGCACGGCAGGCATGGAGATGCTGACGATCTGGGGCCGCACGGCCGCAGGTCGCCCGCTGATCGTCGGCCTGCGCCAGGCCGAGGCATGGCAATGGCAGATCGTCGCCGCCCGACCGATGAGCCCGGAGCAGCTGACCGAGTTCGAAAAGTGGGAACAGGAGAATCAGTGATGGGCGACAACACATTCCCCACCACCCCGCAGGGCGTGGACGAGTTGATGGACAGCCTCGTCTTCGACGACGCACCGGTACGCGAGGCCGACGTACCGCCCCCGATGGCGCCCGGCGAAGACATCATGGTGGTCAGATCCCTGCGCATCCCCCTGGACATGGACCAATCCATCAAGGCCGAGGCGCAGGCCCGCGGCGTCACCATGAGCGAACTCATCCGCGACTGGCTCGCCGTAGAACTGGCCGCCCTCGCCGACGATCAACCCATCTCCCGCGCCGACGCCCTGCGTGCGCTCGCCGGGGTCCGGCCGATTCACCATCGGGCCAGCTGAGCTCTCGGACCCGGTCCGCCCGCGAGCCGGTGCCGCGGACACGCGAAGAGGGGCGGTACCGATCGCTCCAAGCATTCACAGTCGCTGTACGCGCAGCACGCAGGTCAGCATCGGAAGCCGGAACTCGCCGCGAGCCGTCTCCGGTCGACCATCGAGAAACGCGCGGATTCGACCCAGCGCGGCCTCTCGTTCCTGGTCCGGCATGACCAGCATGCCCGCCCGGGTAGCCAGCGTCGCAACCAGTGAGTCGGCGGTGCGAACCTGACTGTGGGCGAACTCGGCGTGCTCCGGCGAACCGAACCGCGCGACCGCACCGGATTTCGGGAGATGCATCTCGGCCGTCTCCGCGCGCCAGCCGGCCGGCGTATCCCGTGGGCCGATCGCCGCACTCCCGCTGATCCGCGCGAGCCCGGCAACCCAGTCGACCGCGTCGTCCATGACGTTCCACAGACCCGCGAGGACCCCGCCGGGTGCGAGAACTCTGGCTATCTCGGGTCCGGCGACATCCATGTCGAACCAGTGCATGGCGTTGCCCGCCAGTACGGCATCGACGGACGCGTCCGGCAGCGGAATCGCCTCCGCGCTCCCGGCCAGCGCGCGAACGCCAGGCAGCGCCTGCCGCAATTCGGCCAGCATCGCCGAATCCGGCTCGACCGCAACAACTTCGGCACCCGACTCGAGCAGGGTGGCGGTCAGCTTCCCCGTTCCCGCCCCGAGGTCGAGCACCCCCGCCCCGGGAGCACCCGCCCGCCCCCACCGCACCGCGGCCCGCGCATAGTCCGGGCGATGCTCGGCATACGCCGCCGCCGCGGTGCCGAACGAAGAGGCAAGACCTAGCCGATCACCCTGGCGCACCCACCCACCCTACGTACCCCACCGCCCCCTCGGCGGCGAACCCGAGCAAGATCCGCACTCTTACTCGGGTTCCGCACTCGCTCCAGGGGCCCTATTCCGAGTGCGGATCCCGAGAGGGAGTGCGGATCCCGAGAAAGGGTGCGGGGGGTGCGCAACGATGGGCGTTCGACAGTGCTGAACCGGTGGAACGTTAGGTGAACTGTGGGTGAGTAGACGCCTGAACGGCGGTGGGAATTCGCACGCCGACCGGCCGTGGGCTGTTTCGCACCACCCCGGTGGACCGCGGCGTGAAAGTGGTCACGGCTAATTCCCAGCGAATTACCTCTACTCTTCCCTCAACTGGTCGTACGACCAGTTTCTGTTCCATCCAAGCAGTCACCTTCCATACACCTGTGCCACAGCACCCCTCTTGCTAGGAACCAGCAAATGAGAAGCATCCTCCGTTCGTCGCGCATGGTCGCGGCGATGATGGCAGCCGCGATTGTCGGATTAGGGCTCAATGCCGCGGTGGCCGTTGGGGATCCGGGCTCGGAGACACACTCCGCCGATACCGTCGGATACGGCCCGGTACTGACCGACGAGGCCGCGGCCTTCGCCTACGGCCTGGTCAACCCGGACGTGGCGCCGCAGGGGTCGAACAACTGGGCCTGCAAGCCCGACGACGCCCACCCGCGCCCGGTCGTGCTGGTGCACGGAACCTGGGCCAGCGCTTTCGGCGCCTACTCCTACCTGTCCCCGCAACTCGCCAAGGCGGGCTACTGCGTCTTCACCTTCAACTACGGGCGCGCGAACGTCGCCGGCGCGGGGCTCAACCAGCCGACGATCGGCGCCACCGGCTACATCGAGGACTCCGCGAAGCAGCTCGCGACCTTCGTCGATCGCGTCCGCGCGGCCACCGGCGCCGGTCAGGTCGACATGATCGGTCACTCGCAGGGCGGCGTGGTGGCACGCCAGTACCTGAAATTCGAGGGCGGCGCGAACGCCGACGACCCCGCGGCGAACAAGGTGAAGAAACTCATCACCTTCGGCGCCACCAACCACGGCACCACCCTCAGTGGCCTCGGCAGCCTGCTCGGCGTCGTCAAAAACACCATGGGACTTGATCTTTCGACGCCGACCGAGGCGCTCATCGGCCACGCGGGCATCCAGCAACTCATCGGCTCGCCGGTGCTCACCAAGCTCAACGATGGCGGCGACACGATGCCCGGCGTCGACTACACCATCGTCGCCGACCGCTACGACGAGGTCTCCAGCCCGTTCACCCGCACGTACCTCACCGCAGGCCCGGGCGCGACGGTCGACAATGTTCTCCTGCAAGACGGGTGCGTCCAGGACATCTCCGACCACAACTCGATGCTCTACTCCCCGCACGCGGTCTCCCTCGCGCTGCGCGCGCTCGACCCGGCCGCCGACCCCGCCCCGGTCTGCACGATGAACCCGTGGCTGCTCTGATCGGAGCCGGCCGCTCATCTCGTTGATCGGCGGAATCGGGGCGTCCCAGCGCATCGGACGCCCCGATTCACCGATCGAGCGGGACGTCGCGCCGGTAATGCGATCGGCGAGCTCGCGAGCCGCCCTCGGCCACCACGAGGAACGCTCTGATCAGCGGCGTGTCGGCAACTCCAGACCCGGGACACCCTGCCAGGATGGGCACGCACCGGGGCAACGTTGTCGCACGCTCGTCGAGGAGAGGTATGTCGCGTCGCCGTCTTGTCGGCATTGTTGTTCCTTTGTTGCTTCCCTTGATTCCCGTTGCGGCGCAAGCTGAAACGGTGGCTGATTCCAGTACGTACGTGAATCCCTTCGTCGGCACACAGGACGGCGGCCCCGATTTCGGACACGGCGGCGGTGCGGGCATGACCTTCCCCGGCGCGGTCACGCCGTTCGGGATGATGCAGTGGAGCCCGGATACGGTGCGCACCGCGGGCGGCGGGTACAAATACGAGGACAACCGGCTCTACGGGTTCTCGATGACGCACATCTCCGGCCCCGGCTGCACTGGCGCACAAGACTTTCCGGTGCTGCCGGTGTCCGGGATCATCGGCCGCTCGCCGGCCGTCGACGGCGCGGGCTACCTGCAGACCTTCGAGCACGCGAACGAGCAGGCCGACCCCGGCTACTACAGCGTCACCACCGACAGCGGCGTGCGGACCGAGTTGACCGCGTCGACCAGGGCCGGCGTCGCCCGCTTCACCTTCCCGAAGAACAAGCCGGGCACGCTGCTGCTCGACGTCACCGGCTCGGTGAACGGCGTCGACGACTCCGAGATCACCATCGACGGCAACACCGTCTCCGGCTGGGCGCTGACCGGCGGGTTCTGCGGCGCGCGCACCCGTTACCGGGTCTACTTCCACGCCACCTTCGACCGCAAGATCACCGCGTCGGGCGCGTGGAAGGACAACGTCATCAGGCCGGGCGCGACCACCACCGGTGGCGCGGCCCCCACCCGCCGCACCAATTCCGGCGACATCGCGAGCAACGGCCTCGGCACCGGGCTCTTCCTGCAATTCGATTCCGCTCAGCCGGTGCAGATGCGCACCGGACTGTCCTACGTCAGCGTCGACGGCGCCCGCCGCAACCTCGCCGCCGAGATCGGCGCGCAGGATTTCGACGCCGTCCGCGGGAACGCGCTGGACGCGTGGCAGCGCAGGCTCGATCAGGTCCAGGTGACCGGCGGGGACCAGAAGCGGCTGCAAACCTTCTATTCCGCGCTCTACCACGTCTTCCTCCAGCCTTACATCTTCGACGACGTGGACGGCAACTACACCGGATTCGACGGCCAGACCCATCAGGTGCGTCCCGGGCACCACTATTACGCCACCTTCTCCGGCTGGGACATCTACCGCAGCGAGGCCCAGCTGCTCGCGTGGCTGGCGCCCGACGTGGCCTCCGACATCGCCCAGTCGATGTACGACAACGCGCACGTCCTCGGCGACGTGTGGGACCGCTGGTCGCATCAGAACACCATCACCGGCGTGATGAACGGCGACCCGTACCACTCGATCGTGGCCAGCGCGTACGCGTTCGGCGCCCGCGATTTCGATGCCGACGGCGCGCTCGCCTCGATGGTGGCCGGCGCCGAACGGGTCGGCGAGAAGGCCGGTTACACCGAACGCCCGAGCAATGACGAGTACCAGCGGCTCGGCTGGGTGCCCGGGCAGGTATCCGACACGCTCGAGTACAACATGGCCGACTTCGGCATCTCGCAGTTGGCCCAGCGGCTCGGCAACGCCGAGGTCAACGCGAAGTTCCTGCGCAGCGCGCACGGCTGGCAGCACCTGTTCAACCCGCGTACCGGCTGGCTGCAACCGCGTTCGGCCCAGGGCCGGTTCGGCCTGCTGTACAACCCGGCCGACACCGAGGGATACGTGGAAGGCAATGGCGCACAATATCATTGGATGACCTTCCACGACGTTCGCGCGCTCTTCGACCTGATGGGCGGCAACGCCGAGGCGATCAAGCGGCTGGACACCTTCTTCACGAAACTGAACGCGGGCCCGCACGAGCCCTACGCCTATCTCGGCAACGAGCCAACCCTGCAGACGCCGTGGCTGTATGCCTGGGCGGGGCAGCCCAAGCGCACCCAGGACGTGGTCAGCCAGGCACTCGGCACATTGTTCGCGCCGACGCCGAACGGACTGGTCGGCAACGACGATCTGGGCACCATGTCGGCCTGGTACGTCTGGGCCTCGCTCGGTCTCTATCCGGTGATCCCCGGCCGCGCCGAGCTTTTCGTGCACGGCCCGGCGTTCCCCCGAGCTGAGATCCGGCGCTCGTCGGGCGAGCAGTTCACCATCACCACCACCGCGGACACCGACCCGGCCCCCTATGTGCGCGCGTTGCGGGTGAACGGCGAGAACACCACGAAGGCATGGCTGCCGGAATCGTTCGCGCTGGCCGGCGGCCGGCTCGATTTCACCATGGGCGCGGATCCCGGCCCGGATTTCGGCACCGCGAAGGCCGACGCGCCACCCTCCTTCCCGGTCCCCCGCTAGCCGGCCATTGGTTCGATCATCGGATGTTGGGAGGGGTGCCAATCCGGTGGAATCGTCTCTGGGGAGGACAAACCGGCCCGTAGCGAGGCCGCCGAGCCCACTATGGATGAGGGCGCGGAGGATGAGGTTGCGGTGGTGGATCATGTGCGGGCGATCGTCGGTGTGGTCGAGTCGGTCGACTCGTTTCCGACCGTGGACGAATTGAGCTCCTACGTCGACGAATTGGTCGACACGGTGCCGGATCGGGTGACGGTCACCGAGATCGGCAGATCGCGCGGGGGTGATCCGATCCGGGCGGTCCGGGTCGGATCGGGCGCCAGACAGGTGGTCGTCATCGGGAACCCGCACCCGAACGAACCGATCGGGATGGCCACGATCCGCCACCTGCTCGGCAGGCTGACCGCGGACGATGCGCAAACTCTCAGCGCCACTTGGCATTTCGTGCTGTGTCTCGATCCCGACGGAACCCGGCTCAACGAGGGCTGGTTCGCCGGGGCGCGCACCAGAACCGGTGTCGCGCGCGGCTTCTACCGTCCGCCCGCCGCCGAGCAGCCGGAGTGGTGCTTTCCGACCAGCTGGCGCGGCAACCCGATCGGCACGCCGCTGCCGGAAACCCGCGCGCTGATGCGCCTGATCGATCGGACCCGGCCCGCCCTGATCGTCTCCCTGCACAACGCCGATTTCGGCGGCGGATTCTTCTACACCACCGGCGGCGACCACGACTATTGGACCGAACTCACCGATCAGCTCACCGCGACCGGCGTGCCGATCTACGCGGGCGCGGCCGACGTGCCCGGCGCCAGAACCTGGGCCCCGGGCGTTTTCGAGCTCCCGTCGTTCCAGCGGATCGCCGAAACCCTTGCGGCCGAGGGCGTCGAGCCGTTGGCGATGATGTACGGCGCCGGTGTCCGCGACTACGCGGCCGCCCACGCGACCGCGCTGCTGGTCTGCGAATTACCCCTGTGGGTCGACTCCAGGGTCACCGACGACGCCCCGAGCGGGCTCTCGATGGCGAGCGCGTTGTGTTCCACCGCAACCGCTTACGAGGAAATCGCGGACCTGGTGCAGCGCGTGCTCGACCGGCTGGCCGACCGGCTGACCGGCCGCAGCCCCTTCGAACGAGCACTCACCGACAGCGTGCGCGCCCTGCGCGGCAACGCCACCGCCAAGCGCTCCGCCACCGACACCCGCCCCGCCACCCTCGGCGACATCTTCATCGAGGACTACGTCTGGGTCGGCGTGGCCCGGCTCCGCGCCGGCGGCATGCTGCTGCGTCTGTTGGACGAGCAATCCCGCGACCACCCGTCCGCCGAGGTCGCCGCCGAACGCACCCACTTCGCCGCCATCTTCGAGAAGTGGTGCACCGACATCGAAACCAACGCCCCCGGCCGGCCCATCCCGGTCCCCCACCTGGTCGCCATCCAATCCGCGGCCATAGTCACCGCGGTGATCCGTCTGCGGGACAACCTCCCGCTGTGACGGATTCCCGCACCGTATCGGATTCGGTGACGGAATCCGGTAGCGACGGCCCCATAGCTCGCGGCACGGTACACAGCCGGGCGAAGCTCGGATCATGATCCTCGACTTCGATGACCTGTATACGAACTCCACCGTGCCCTGGGATCTCGGCGCGCCCCAGCCGGCCGTGGTCGCGCTCGCGCGTGCTGGACGGTTCTCCGGCGCGGTGCTCGATGCGGGGTGCGGCCTCGGCGACAATGCAATCTACCTGGCCCGGCAGGGATATCGGGTGACCGCGATCGACGCCGCCGGGCCGGCCGTCGAACAGGCCCGGCGGCGAGCGGCCGGAGTGGACGTCGAATTCCGCGTCGCCGACGCCACCGAGCTCTCCGGCGTCACCGGGCGGTTCGACACCGTGCTGGACAGCGCGCTGTACCACTGCCTCGCCGACGCGGACCGCGGGCGATACGTCACGGCTCTGCACCGCGCCACGAAGCCCGGCGCGCGGCTGAACCTGCTGTGCTTCTCCGACCAGCGGATCGGCGCAGTGCCTTCCCCACTTCCCGTGTCGGAAGGCAACATTCGCGACACGCTGACCGCAGGCGGTTGGGCGATCACCGATCTGGCCCCCGGCGAACTCCGCGCGCTCACCGAGTCCTGCCGCGCGTTCGTCGAGCAGTACCCCGAGGCCGAGACCGACGACCAGGGGCGGATCGCGATGCCGATCTGGATCGTCCAGGCGAACCGGATCGGGTGAAATCATAAGTGCCGCAGCGGCGGCGATCCGGCTGCCGGAGTGCGCGCTCCGGCCGGAGCGCGCACCCGGATCAGTAACCGAACTGGCGCAGAATCGGCCCGCAGACGTGCCATTCGTCGCCGCCGTCGTGCGCCTCGTGGGCGAGGTGCGCGACGTACCACATCACGATGTCGGCCCCATCGATGTTCTCGCCGTTGACCTGCCGCCAGAGCTCGTCGTCGTTCGCGTTGCCGAGCGCGCCACCGAGGTCCTCGGGACCGTGGTAGGCGGTGACGGCGACGTCGAGCCGGGAGAACCAGTCGCTGGCACCGTCGAACGGTCCCCGGTCGATGAGAAACCCACGCCCGGTGCCCTTTTTGAGCACCGCCCAGCGATTGTCGCCGATGTGGATCGTGGACAGTTCGTTGGTCCGCGGGATCCAGCCGGGCCCGTAACCCCAATCCTGGCTGGTCAGCGCGTGTTGCAGGGCGAGGTTGTTCGCCGCACCGTCGATGTCCCAGTCGAATCGCCAATACGTGTGGTGGCGGTGGTTGGCCGGGTGTTGCAGGCCCGCGCTGTAGAGCTGGGGCAGGATGATGCCGTCGCTGCGGAAGATCCACCGGTTGAGCAGGCGGTAGCGGCCGATCACGTGGTAGCTCTCCACCACGAGGAAGCGGTACGCCGGGTTGGTCCCCTCGTAGACCGCGACGGGTCGCTGCATGTTGCGGCTGCTGAGCGCGTCCTTGTACGGACCGCCCGCCCCACCGTCGTATTGCACACGGATCATCGGCAGGCTGGCGCGGTGCAGCACCTTGATGCCCTTGTAGAAGACATCGCGGAAGGCGATGGCCTCGCTCTTGCCGTCCAGCACCTCCCAGTAGAACTTCCAGACCGGGGCCTCCGGCGGCCAGCTGACCGTCCCTGAGCTGCTCATGACCGTCCCTCCGGGATCAGCCCGACCTCGGCGACGTCCTCGGCGCTCAGATCCACGATGGCGAATGCCGTGGGCAGGCGCCGATCCGCGGGCCCGAAGCGCAGATCGACGAGCCGGTGTCCGTACCGTGCGCTGTGGAAATTCACGTCCTCGACGATCAGCCCGGCGCCGGTGCCGACGTCGATCCCCTGCTCGCCCAGCCGGCCGTCGCGGCGGACCAGCTCGATGGCGCGCGCCTCCTCGGCCGCGGACACGGCGGGCTGGTTCCGCGTCGTGTGCACCTCGACCAGCGATCGCGTGGCCACGTCGACCAGGATCTCGACGACGATGTCGTCGGCATAGTTGTAGAGGACGACCACCGGATACTCGGTGCCGCGGTCCAGGAACCGGGTACCGACGCTGATGATCTCGTAGCGTTTGCCGTCGAGCAGGTCGGCGATGCCGGGCAAGCCGAGCGCGATCTCGGGCGCGGCCGCGGCGGCCGCGTCGGCCGCGCGGAGGTCCCGTTCCGGCGAATGCACCGGCGTGGTCGGCACCGGCGGGAGCAGCTCGCTCCAGTCGCGCGCGTCGGCGAATTTCGGATCGATGTCGTGGCCGAGATCGGTGATCTCGGTTCGCAGAAATCCCGGAGGCGGCAGGGTGAATCTTTCGGCCATGAGCGAACTCCATGCTCTTGGTACTGACTGCGCGGTGTTCCGCACGCCCCCATATTTCGACGCCGCGCCACCCGGGTCGCGAGTACTTCTGTACTCCACTTTGTCGTCCCCACCGACCGGGAACAGCAGGTAGCCGCGGTCCCGACCGGACGATTCAACAGTCACGGTTTCGTAACGGGCCGGAATGGGTATTGAGAGATGTATGACATCGACGGATCACCGACCCACCCGGATCGCCGGCGTGGAGCCGGGGACCGCGGTACTGGCATTCGCTACGTGCCTTGCCTTTTCGATCGGCATCGCAGCTCTGACGCAGTCTGCTACCACCACGGTCCTCGCGCTCGCCAGCCTCGCCGCCGGACTCGCGCTGGTACTGACCATCCTCCCGCACAAGGCCTGACCCCCGCACGCCTCCGCCCATCACCGGCCACATCGAGCGCCCGGCTCTTGCTTACCGGGCCCGAGCCTGATGGCATAGCGCCAAGAAGATCGGCGTATTTCGGAGGCAAGCATGCTGTCCCTGCAAGAGATTTCGGACCGCCTGGAGATCCAGGACCTCATGGTCCGGTACTCCCACGCGGTCGACACCGCGCAGTGGGAGCTGCTGGACGACATCTTCACCGAGGACGCGCACATCGACTATTCCGCGATGGGTGGCGCGGTCGGCGACGTGGCGGCGACGAAGAAATTCCTCGCCGCCATGTTGCCGAATTTCCCCGCGTTCCAACACTTGATCAGCAACTCGTCGATCACGGTCGACGGCGACACGGCCACCGGCCGGACCATGTGCCACAACCCGATGCTGCTGTCCGGCGGTGACGGACCGCCGAGCCTGATGCTGTGCGGGCTCTGGTATCTGGACACGTTCGCCCGCGTCGACGGGCAGTGGCGGATCGCGCGGCGGGTGGAGGAGAAGAGCTACCTGTTCGTCGCGCAGGCGCTGCCCGGCACCAGCTGAATCGACCGCGGTCCCGGCGAGATCAGCCCACGATCGGCAGCGCGCGCTCCGCCGCGAGACCGCTCAGCGCCTCCTGCATGACGCCGGTGACGTGCTCGTAGGCGGCGTCCAGATCCAACTCCGGTCCCAGCTCGGCGCGCAGGTCGATCGGGTCGAGGAACTCGACGGTGACCTTGCTCGGCAACGGGATGTGCCCCGCGAGATCGCCGATATTGAGTCCCCAGGGCAGGGCCAGCGAGATCGGAAACACCTTGAGCCGCAACATCTGATCCAGCCGCAGCAGTCGGGCCAACCGGTCCCCGCGGGTCAGCATCAGCGCGGTCTGCTGGGCGCCCATGTTGACCATCGGCACGATGGGCACGTTCTCCTCCCAGGCCAGGCGGAGGAAGCCGGTGCGGCCGGCGAAGTCGATCTCGTCTTCCTTCCAGCTGGGGCGGTGCACCTCCCAGTCCCCGCCGGGATAGACGAGCACCACCGCGCCCTCGCGCAGCACCTGCCTGGCGCTGTCCGGATCCGCACCGACCGTGCCGAAGCGGCGCAACAGGGTGCCGATGACCGGATAGGCCATCACCATGTCGTGCGCCAACTGGAAGAACGGGCGGTGCGGACCGAACCGGCGCACGAAGGCCAGCGTGGCCACCAGCACCTCGGGTGAGACGTTGCCCCCGGAATGATTGCCGACCAACAGGACCGGGCCCGCGTCCGGTATACGTTCCAGCCCCCGGACCTCGGCCCGGAAGTACAGCCGGGCGAACATCCAGCCCGGACCCACCGTGTCGATGATGAACTCGGGATCCCGCGCGGCCGGATCGGCCGCGGGAACACGGGCATTCACCTGCTCGGCGACCCAGTCGGCGACCCGGTCGATCCGCTCGGTCGGCAGTCGAAACAAGTTCATGGGCAACGCTTTCCGTGCGAACGCTTACGACTCGATCGACAACAGCCTGCGGAAGAAGCCCCGGTAACCCCGCAGCGCCTGGCGGAGGTCTTCGGTATCGGCTTCGCCCAGACCGGCGCTGCGCTGCTCGAGCACCCGCTTGCGTTCGGCGTAGACGGTGGTCAGCTGATAGATGACGTCCGAGACGATCTGGTCGGCCTGGGTGACCGCGTCGCGCGGATTGTCGACGAAGGCGCCCTGCACCTCGCGCCACTGCGTGCGCAGCCGATCCAGGTCGGCGTCGGCGAACAGCGGCGTTTCCACGTCGTCGAGCGAAACATGCTGCTGCTCAGCGTCAGTATCCGCAGGCGCAGCCTGCTCGGCGGCGGTGCCGGTCGCCGCGGGCGTCACCTGTTCCGCCTCGGCGTCGGCCGTGGTGGTCACCGGATCGTCCTCGGCGGTCGGCCGCGCGTCGTAGTCGTAGTCGGCGGCGGAGGCCGCCACGGGCTGCGCCTCGTAGTCTGCCGTGGTCGCCGCCCCCGCACCGGAGTTCGCGGTGGTCGCCCGGTCGGGCTCCGTGGCGCTCACGTGCTCCGGTTCGACCTCCGCCTGGGTCGCGCTCGCCCGCTCGTCCGCGACGTCGGTCTCCGATTCGCTTGTCGCCCTGGCATTCTCGTCCCCTTGCCAAGACGATCGCGGCTCCTGCTCGCTAAGCGGAGCCGCGTCGGTCGACTTGCCGGAATGCACGGTGCGGTCGTATTCGGTGCTCATGACAGTGCTTTCTTGTCGTGCTCGGAATCCTGATCAACGGTGCGCTTGTCGGATGTGCCATTCAGCAAGTCCTGGAACAGCTCTCGGTAGTGCACGAGGGCGGTGCGACGGTCCTCGGTGGACACCTCGGTGCCGGTCGCCCTGGTCGCGATCTCGTGCGCGGCGCGATAGTGGCCGAGCGGCTGCGCGTGCTCCACCGACAGGTCCGCGACCTGCTGGTCGAAATTCTCGGTGGGATAACCGCGTTCGCTCATCACCGTGGTCAGCAGCCGATCGGCGGCCTGCAGCGCCTCGGCCGGATCGTCGATGAACCGCTCCTGCACCTCGACCCACTGCGCGGTGTAGAGCTGCTGCTGTTGCGGCGTCAGCGCGCGCAATTCCAGCTCGGCGTGGCGCTTTTCGCGTTCGGCCAGTTCACGTTCGGCCGCCCGGCGGTCGTCGTGCTCCTCGACCGTCCGGTCGTATTCGGGGCCGAACTTGGTGCGCAGCCGCTGCCTGCGCACCATGGGCCACACCGCCGCCGCGACGACCACCGCCGCGACAACGACCAGAACGATCACGATGATCAACACTCCAGACGACACCTGAACCTCCTTGCCGAGCCTGTCGTATCCGGACAGGTAATGCCTCGCCGCCGAGGTTCCAAACTCTTGATCTCGTTCGGATGTCAACCAGTGGGATCGGGCCACGCCCAGGGGATTTCCGTGCCCGCTCTGCTCAGCCGAAACGCAGCGCCTCGACCGGGCAACTGTCGACGACGAGCTGGATCAGGTCGCGATCCTGCTCGTCGATCGCGTCCACGACCGGCTCGACGATGCCGTCGTCACCGACCCGGAACAGGTTGGGGGCCAATGCCTCACACATGCCGTGACCTTCGCAGCGGGCGCGATCGGCGATGATCTTCATGACGACAGTCGCTCCAGGTGGATGGGCAATCCGTCGGCCGGCATCGGGCCGGTGCCCGCGACCAGCGGCACCTCGTAGCCCGGCCGCACGGACCAGCTGTATTGCAACAACATCTGGTGCAGAACGGCTTTGACGGTCATGCCGCCGAAATAGAGACCGATGCATTTGTGCGCACCGCCGCCGAACGGCGACCAGGCGAGGCGGTGCGACTTGTCCTCGCGCCGATCGGCGGCGAACCGCTCCGGGTCGAAGACATCCGGGTCGGGCCAGTAGTCCGCGGTGCGCATCATCGGGTATCCGCCGACCATGACCAGCGTGCCCTTCGGCACGTAGTGGCCGAGAATGTCGGTGTCCCGGATGGTTTCGCGAATCTGCTGCGCCACCGGCGAATACAGGCGCAGCGCCTCCTTGAACGCCAGATCGAGACCGGGCAGCCGATCGAGGTCGGCGTAGTCGAGCGTCGGCTTGCCCAGCGCACGCGATTCGGCGCGCAGCCGGTCCTGCCACTCCGGATGGCGGGCGAGTTCGTAGGCGAGCATGGACGCGGCGATCGTGCTGGTGTCGTGCGCGGCCATCATCACGAAGATCATGTGCTCGATCACCTCCTGGTCCGAAAAGGCATGTCCCTCATCGGTTTCGGCGTGACACAGCACGCTGAACAGATCGGTCCCCGCACCCGCCCGCTTGGCCGGCAGCTCGCGCCGGAAGTAGTCGCTGAGCACGCGCCGGCCGCGCACGCCGCGCGACCACACCCCGCCGGGCACCGCCGCGCGGATGAGCGCGGCCCCGCCGTGCACCGCGTCCTCGAAGGCCCGTTCCACCGTCACGCTGTCCGGGCCCAGCTCGGCCCCGGCGAAGACCTCGGTGGCCTGCGCGAGCATGATCTGCTTGATCGCGTCGAACAGCGGGAAGTGCGGGCCGGGCCGCCAGCCGGCGATGCCGCGGCTGATGCGCGGGGTGGTCAGATCCAGGTAGCCGACGAGCCGGGGCCGGGTGAACGCCTGCTGCATGATCCGCCGATGGAACAGATGCTCGTCGAAGTCCCGCAGCAGCAGCCCACCGCGAAAGAACGGGCCGATCAAGAACTCCCAGCCGCGCTGCGCCGAGAACACCTTGTCCCGGTCCATCAGCACCACCTCGATGGCCGCGGGGCTGGTGACGCCGACCGTGGGACGGCCGAGGATGCCCATCCAGTTCACCGGCCCGTAGCGCTCGGTGCGGTGGCGCACCAGTGCGATCGGATCGGTCAGCGCGTGCAAGGTGTAACCGATTCCGGGAGCGCCGAAGTCGCCGGGCACGGGCCGTAAACCGCTGCCCGGCGGCGGATCCGCCAGCGGCCGCTCGGCCGACGGGAACCGGCCGGCCACGCGGGCACCCAGCGTTTGCGCGTGTTTGGCGACCCGAGCCCGTAAGCGCCGGACATCGCCCTGGACATCGGTGACTTTCGGGGGAATCAGAAGACTCATGACGGCCGTCCCTTCGCAACGCTGCGGCCCTTCAGACGATAGAGGAATCATGCGTTTCCGTAAACAGTTGTTTCCCGACTTCTCCTCTGCCAGACTGGCCTGGTGACCCGAGCATTCAGCGGCACCTACCGCGGCACCTCGACCGCCGAACGCCGGGAAGATCGACGCAGGCGACTGCTGGACACCGCGCTCGACATCGTCGGCACCCAGGGCCTGTCCGCGTTGACCGTGCGCGGACTCTGCGAACAGGCCCGGGTCGGCCCCCGCTTCTTCTACGAGGCGTTCCCCGATCTGGACACGCTCGCCTCCGAGTTGCTCCTGGAGATCCAGGAATCGGCCCTCGGCACGGCGGCCGCGGCCGTCGCGGGCACCGGCGGCACGCCGTCAGACAAGATCCGGGCCGGGGTCGCCGCGCTCATCACCGAACTCACCGACGACCCGCGCCGGGCCAAGGTCGTCTTCGCCCAGGCCTCGGGCAGCGAACCGCTGATGCGCAGCCGCTTCGACGGCATGCGCCGGGTCGCCGACGTCATCACCGAGCAGACCCGCCTGGTGCTCGACCTGCCCGCCGGGCACGACACCGCGGTCACCGCGACCTCGCAGCTGATCACCGGCGGCGCCGCGGAACTCGTCCTGGTCTGGCTCGACGGCGGGCTGGACGTCGACCGGGACGGTCTCATCGATCTGCTCGCCGAGTTCACCATCGCCATGGTCGGCCGGCTCCCCGACGTCGCTCGGCGCCTGTCGGCGGGTGCCGGGAGCTAGCCGATCGGCGCGTGCCGCAGGCTCTCGCCCGTGCGCAGCAGCAGGCCGAGCACCTGCTGTTCCGGGGGATGGCCGCAGCCGAGCAGCCGGTTGCAGTGCATGTGCACGAAGCTGCGGGCGAGTTCGAGCCGGGATCGGCGTAGTTCGCCGCGTGCGTCGAGCGCCTCGAGCCGGGACGCGGCGGCGCGCACGCGAAGACGACGTCGGGCGAGGACTTCCGCGATCGCGTCGCCGCCCGGCTGCCCGGCCAGCCAGCCCGGATCGCCGAGCACTGCCCTGAGCACGTCCTGCTGCCCGCGGTACTCCGTGGCGGTGGCCCGCCGGTCGAGTACCCCGCGCCGGTAGAGCGCGTCGCGCTCTCGGTCCTCGAGGCCGAGCGCGGTCAGCAGGTCGTGCACCGTGTACACGCCGAGCAGGGTGCGATCCAGGTCCACCCGGCGCTGGGCGATCAGCTCGAGCAGCTCCACCACGGCGACGCTGTCGGCGGCGAACAGTTCCTCGGCGACCGCGGTCCCGGCCGTGCCGCCGTAGCGCTCGACCTCCTGGTCATAGGTGTCCAGGCACACCCGGCGGCAGAATCCCTTGTCCACCAGCGCGGCTCCCCACCGAAGCAGCGCGGGCGCCAGCCGGTCGGCCAGGGTGTCCGGATCGCCGTGCCAGCGGATCCGCAGGTGCGGATCCGGATCGGTATAGCGGATGAAGAACCAGCTCCGCGCCGATCCGTCGGTCACGGTCTGCGCGCAGAACGTGCGGATCTGCTCGGCCAGCAGATCCTCTTCGAAAGTGGGCACGTGGTAGAGCTTGGCGAACAGCCAGTCGCTGCCGGGCGGATGTATCCGATCGGCGACCGGCGGCAGGGATTTACCGGCGGCCCGGACCGGAACGGCCGCGGCGTCCCCGGTTTCGCGCGCGTCGAGCACCACCGGCACCACGACCTCGCTGATGTAGTGCCCACCGGGGCCGGGCAGCCACGCCTGGTCCGGTGCGGGCAGCGCTTCGTGCAGGCAGATCTCCTTGGCGCCGCGCCCCTCGGTGCGGATCTGCTCGACCTGGGCGGGCGAGTCGAGGTCGAGGAGCAGGCGATGGTCCGACAGCGCCAGGTAGACGTAGCGCGGCGGCTGCCACCGCTCGCGCCACCGGTCGAAGAACTCCGTGAACGCGGCCGCCGATTTCGCGGTCGGCTCATCGATGGTGAGCCGCCATCTGGCCGGAGCCAGTACGATCCGCCCCACCTGAACCCTCGGCAGAAACGGGAATCCGGCCACCGCACCCCAATGAAACGGCGCGGCAACCGGTTTGCCCGCCCGGCTGATCTCGTCCAGGAACCGCAGCACGGCGGGCGCGACCTCGGCGTTGAGCATGTGCCCGGCGCAGGCCACGACCTCCTGGTCGACCTGCGGCCAGCGCACCACGAACCGGCCGTCGTGCACCCCGACCACCAGCTCGGACAGCGGGACCACCCGGTCGGGCGGCACACCGGGCGTGGTGTCCGACGCCAGCTCCCACTCCCGCACGGCCGGCCGGATCGCGACGTTCGCCAAGCGGCCCGGCAGCGGGTAGTAGCTGACCTCGGCCCACAGCCGGCCGGGCCGGCTCGCCGCCTCCGCGCCGGCCGCGGCGCGCAACGCGGCCTCGGCCCGCGATCCGATCAGATCGGCGAAGCGGCCGAGCACCCGGCCCGCCGCCGCGGCTCCCATATTGGGTCCGACCACGACCTGGAAGTCGCCCGCGTCCACCGCGGCCGCGGACTCGGCCACCACGAATAGCGAAATATCCAGGGACGGCGGCACTTTGGCCAGATCAAGGGGCTGAAGTTCGAGCTTGGCGACGGTCGCCGCGTCCAGCTCGACCACCTGCCGTCGATCCCGGATCGCGTCGAGGGCCAGTTCGGTGAGTGTGCGCAACCGCAATTGCCGGGCGGCGTCCTCCGGTTCGGTGCGGTCCGGGCGGCCCGGTGCGCCGAGTCCGATCTCCGGATCGATCAGTTCCAGCAGACCGACCTCGCGTTCAGCGCCGTAACGCTCGATGAAGGACTCACGGTACTTGTCCAGGTGGGACATGCCGGTCGGCCAATTGCTCAGCCGCAGTAGAAGTTCGGCGGCGCGGGCGGCCTCGTCCGCGACGGCGTGGTTGACCAGGCTCCCCGCCAACGGCGTGGCCATATCCGTCTGGAACGGCCCCTTCGGCGTCGGCGCGGAGTGCACCGACCGCGCCTGGGCGACCAGCTTCGGATATCCGGCGGCGGCCTGGTCGTGGTCGAGCCGATCCCAGGCGTCGAGTTGTTCGAGGAGATCGCCGATGGCGGCCGAATCGTCTGCGGCGGCGGGGATTTCGGCGAGGCGGCGGGCCACGTATCCGGCGGGTTCCGCGGCGGTGAGCGGCGGGCGGAGGTCGGTGAGCAGCAGCGTCTGTTCGCACAGCTGGTCCACCAGCCGTGCCGCCTTCTCCGCGTCGACACCGAAGGCCGCGCGCAGCTCGTCGACCAGGCGCGCGTAGGGCAGCGGCGACCGCGCGCACTCGAGCGCCCGCCGGACCGCGGACGTGGCGCGGAGCGAAACCGATTGGCCCGCTTGGGCATCCGCGCCGATCGCCGCGCGTTCGCTGAGGAACACCCGGTCGGCCTGGACGAAGGTGGCCGGGTTCGCGAATACCCGCAGCTGCGAACGCACTTCGGCGCGCTGCTCCAGCTGCCGGACGAAGTCGAGCAGCCAGCCCATGTCCGGTCTGGTGCGTACGATCGCCGGCGCGTCGGCCAGCGCGAGATCGGTGCGCTCGCCCCAGTTCGCCAGTCCGACCCCGGCGAACAGACCGAACGGCGTCGGCCTGCTCGACATCCGGATGAGGTACCGCTGGAGCTTTCTGGACAACCTGCCGCGGGCGCGGGCGTCGCCTTTCGGTCGTTCCAAAGCGCGGAGCAGATCACCGCCACCCACCGCCAGTGCCCGGTGCACCCGCGGGTCGGCGGGCAGCAGTGTTTCCGGCGGTCCGGCGCCGTCCTCGCCGGGCCGCGCTCGGCCCGGCGAGGCGGCGGCCAGCGCCAGATACTCCTCGATGGGCAGCAGTGGCGCGCGGACCATCAGCCAGTCGAGCGGACGGTAGATCTTCGAACCGGTCATGGTGATCTCAAATCCTCAGGCCAACAACAGCGTTCGATCCCAGATCGGCGGAATGTCGGTGGCGGCGGCGAGTAGCGCGAGAGCGATTCCGGCGGCGCCGTCGAGCAGGCCTGGATCGTTCGCCGTCGCGCCGCCTTCGGCGAGCGCGACGTAACCGAAGGGGGTCTCCGGCCGGAACATGGAAAGCAATCGAGTGGTCAGCTCCGCGGCGGCCCGGACGAACGCGGCGTCGCCGGTGTCCTGGGCAAACCGCAGGGTGATCTGCAGCAGGCCGGCCACGCCATGGCACAGACCGGGTGAATGGTCGCTGCGCCGCGCATGCGGCGGCCTGGCGTAGACGGCGGTCATCGTATCCACCGCGAGCGTGCGTAACGAATTGTCCCGCAGGGCCGTTCCAGCGAGCCACAGGCTTCTGGCCACCCCGGGACTGCCGTAGCACCAGGCGTTGTGGGTCGGTCCGTAGCTCGGCGGTGCGGCCCCGGCCGGATCCGGCAGCGAAACCGCCGTCGGCCAGTTGGGCCCCCATTCGTCATCGGCCCGGTGGGCGATCAACCAGCTCGCCACGCGTTCGATCGCGTCTGGTTGACCCGACACCGAGATATCCACCCTCTCGGCCAGCGCCAGCAACGCCAGTGGGCCGGGAATCCCGTGCGCCAGGCCGCAATTGAACACACCGTCCGGAAACGACCGGGCCAACGGGGTGTCCTGGACCATGGCGGCGGCCGGGGTGTGCCAGTTCGGCAGGCCGGCGCGCTCGTCGCAGATCGCCACCAGTCCGGTCAGTATCGAGCGCAGTGCGGCGTCGGTGCGCTCGTCGCCGTTGCGGCACAGCAGGTATGCGCCCACACCCGCACCGCCCGAGATGACGTCGAACGACCTGAACGGCTGACCCGCCGGGTGCGCCGTGAGCAGCTCGCCCAGTGCGGTCGACGACACGGCGAGCGGACCGTCCAGACTATCGAGCAGACGGCGGTACCTGGTTCCCTCCCTGGACAGGGTGTCGGCCGCGAACGCCACCTCGCACAGACCACCGAACAGGCCGAGAAATCCGGGCTCGGTCCGCCGGACGGTGTGCACGGCGCCTGCGAGGCAGTCGTGCGACCGTTCTGCCCAACCACGTTCCGGCACAAGCTGATCCAGCTGGCCGAACAACACGGCAGGTCCGGTACCGCGGGGCGGATCCGGCATCTGCCGGGCGATCGCCGCCGGGTCGCACAGCCGCTGCCCGATGTCGATGGCGACGGCGAGCGCCTGCTCGGCCAGCCCATCCGGCAGTATCCGCCGCCAGCACCGGTCGGCAGCATGGATCTCATCGACCACGGTCGACGTACGTTCCGCGTTCACCGTTGACCATCCTTTCCCTGATCTCGGGCTGTTCCGTAGCCTGCTGGTCCTCCGAACTCTGATGCGCGGGCCCGATCCGACGGGCCCGCGCAAGCTATCAGCAGTATTTGGTACACCGTGGCGGATGCTCGGTGTCGCAGGCCGAACCGCAGGTGGGACAGTGCGAGTCGTCGCACCAGTCGCCACCGGTGGTCTTGGTGACCATTACCGGGGCGAGGATGCGGATCGGCTCGCTGATCCGGATATCGAGGTCGAAATCATCTACTGGAGCGGACATGTCATTCCTTTCGAGATACCTACTTTGAACTCCGTGATCAGCACGTGCGCTGATTCGTATTGCACATCGGATAGCTGCTGCAGTCGTCGGTCGGGCACTGCTCCGGTCCATCGCTGCGGCCGCGCAGGGGCGAGTGGCTGTGGGCAGGCACCGGCAGGTCACGCAGGCGGATGTCGAGGTCGAATTCATCTATCGGAGTAGACATCTGCTCTCCCATCGGTCGGCTGTCTCCAACGGTGCTCCGCAGCGATGCCTCGGCGACAGGGGGATCCGGCCTCGATGCCCGGGAAAGTTTCCCGGTTCCGCCCGGTCGCGGCCCCTGCCGATCGGGAAGCCGGTAGTGCCAGCCTGATCGGAGTTCTCGTCACCGAGGAGGGATGCATGACCAGCACCGTGGACGCGTTCGATCTGGACATCCGAATCCGCCCGCCCCGAGCGCCGGTGGCGCTCGACCCACCGACGGAGACGGACCCGGATTCGCACGAAGCCACCTGCGGGAGCGCGTGTTCCAGCCAGGGGCCGGGCTGCGGGCGGGTGCGATAGTTGTCCGGCCGACTCGGCGAACCCGGAGCTCCCTCGGCCGAACCGCTGGTCGGCGTGGACGAAATGACCACGCCCGCTTGGATGACGGTGGATCAGCAGGTCGCCGCCGCCGGGCTGTGGCGGACGCTGCTCGCGCTGCCGGCCGGCGCGCGCGTGGTGATCGGCCTGGCCTGGCAGGCCTCCGCGCGCTTGACCGTCGGCACCGTGCTGCTCGCCGTGGCGGGCGGCTGCGCGACCGCGTTCGGCCTGCTGGCCACCGCCGACGTGCTGGGCGGCTTGCTCGCGCAGGGGCCGACGCCGCAGCGGGTGGCGGCGGCCCTGCCGTCGATCGGGCTGGTCGCGGCCGCGCTCGCGGTGCGCGCCCTGATCGAAAGCGCCACCGCCACGGCCGAAGCCCTGCTGAAACCCAGGGCCGAGCGGATCGCCAGGGACCAGGCGCACACCGCGATCGCGCGGGTCGAACTGGTCGCTTTCGAGGACAGCCACTACGCCGAGCTGGTCCGTCAGGGCCTACAGCGCGGCATGGGCAGCATCGATCGGTGTGTGCAGGCGATCGTCGGCATCTCCGGCGCACTGATCCACGTGGTCGCCGCGGTGACGACGACGGCGGTGCTGCATCCGCTGCTCGCGCCACTGGTGTTGCTGGCCGTGCTGCCGGAGCTGTGGGCCTCGGCGCGGGCGGCGAAACTGTCCTATCGCTCCTATGTCCGGATGGTGACCCGCAATCTGCGGACCGCGATCGCCAGCGAGCTGCTGTCCGGCCGGGACACCGCGGCGGAGTTGCGCTCGTGCACCGCGGGCCCGGCGTTGCTCGCCGAGTACCGGCGGATCAGCGATCAGCTCACCGACGAGACCAGCCGGGTCGAATTGGCCAGGGCGCGAGTGCGATTGGCCGGCCGCGCGGTCGCGGGGGTGGGCACCGGCCTGGCCTACGGCGTGCTCGGCCTGCTGCTGTATCTGGACTCGCTGCCGCTGGCCCTGGCCGGCACGGCGGTGGTGGCGATGCGGATGGCGGCGGCCGCCCTGTCGCAGACCATGATCGGGATCAACAGCCTCTACGAGAACATCCTCTACCTCGAGTTCTACGCCGATCTGCTGGCGCAGACCGAGCGCCGCACCCGGCCGCCCGCCACCGGGGTCGCGCCGGCCGATCCGCGCGAGATCACCCTGGATTCGGTGTCGTTCACCTATCCCGGCCAGGACGAGCCCGCCGTGCGCGAGGTGAACCTGACCATCGGGCGCGGCGAGATCGTCGCGCTGGTCGGCGAGAACGGCTCGGGCAAGAGCACCCTGGCCAAGCTGATCACCGGCCTGTACCTGCCGACCAGCGGTCACGTGCGGTGGGACGGCGTCGACCTGGCCACGGTCGACGAGCAGTCCATCTACCGCCGCATCGCGATGGTCATGCAGGATCCGGCCCGCTGGCCGATGACCGCGCGCGACAACATCCGCATCGGCCGGATCGACCGGACCGATCCCGCGGATCACGCGATCGCCCGCGCGGCAACGGAATCCGGCGCGGACGCGGTCATCGCCGAACTCCCCGACGGCGAGCGGACCGTGCTGTCCCGGCGCTTCGCCAAGGGCCGGGATCTGTCCGGCGGCCAGTGGCAGCGGATCAGCGTGGCCCGCGGCCTCTACCGCGACGCGCCCATCCTGGTCGCCGACGAGCCCACCGCCGCCATGGACGCCAGGGCCGAGCACCAGGTATTCCGGTCCCTGCAACACCTGAGCCGCGGCGACGGCCGGGCCGCGGGAACCAGGACCACCATCCTGATCACCCACCGCCTGGCCAATATCCGGCACGCCGACAAGATCATCGTGCTCGACCACGGACGCGTGGTGGAGGCGGGCACCCACACCGAACTGATGCTCGCCGAGGGTGCCTACGCCCAGCTGTTCGGCCTGCAAGCCGCCGCCTACCTGCCCGAGCGCACGGCGACCTAGCCGAAGAAGGCGGTCAGTTCGCGCACCACCCGGTCCGGCTGTTCTTCGGGAATGTAGTGGCCGCTGCCCTTGACCTCGACGACCCGGATGTCGGTGCCCTTGTCCGCCGACATCTGTTCGCGCAGAGCGGGATACGACTCCTCCCCGGCCAGGGTCAGAATCGGCAGGGTCACCGGATCGTAGGTGGCGAGATCCGCGATGTCCTGGCGCATCGTCCGATACCAGCCGTTGCCCGCCCGAATCGCCTCCGGCGCATCGTAGGCCCGCGCGTAGATCCGCCGCGCTTCCTCTTCGACCGACGACTGATCGAGCAGCATGTGCCCGTACAGCCAGTCGATCACCAGCCGGAAGCGATCGGCCAGCAGTTGCTCGGGCAGTCCGTGCAATTGGTTCAGCGCGAACCACCACGGATAGCCGCCGCGCCCGCGCGCGAGCGCCGTCACCTGATCGTCGCTGGCGGGCAGCATCGGGATCGCCTGCCAGGCCGGGTCGGGAACGCCCAGGTCGATGGTGACCAGCCGGCGCACCGACTCGGGGAAATTCGCGGCGAGGTGATAGCCCAGCGACGCGCCGATGTCGTGCCCGGCCACGAACGCGGACCGGTGACCGAGGTGCCGGATCAGTTCGTGGATGTCACGGGCCATGGTCTTCTTGTCGTAGCCGGACTCGGGCTTGGCCGAGCCGCCCATGCCACGCAGATCGACCGCGGTCACCCGATAGCGAAGTGCCAACTGCGGCAGGATCTTCCGGAATTGCCACCAGGTCTGCGGCCAGCCGCCGAGCAGGATCAGCGGCTCCCCCGCGCCGCCGGTGACGTGGTGCAGCCGAATGCCGTTGACCTCGGTGTAGGCGCTGGTGAAATCGCCGGCCAGGGAGGCGGCCAGCTCGGCATCGGTGGGGACGGTACGGGTCACAGAGTTACCTTTTCTTTAACGATCGGTCCAGAAAATGCGCATGGCAATGCCCGAACCGAGGGTGGATGCGGCCCGAACGGGCGGCGTGGTGCGAGACGAAGGTCAGCCGAGCAGGACCAGCGCCTGCTCGACGGTGCCGTCGAGGAAACGTTGCCGAACCGGGGTCTTACCGACCACCCGAACCCCTTGCAGCAGGGTCACGAGGAACCTGGCCAGGACGACCGGATCCCGGTCCGCCGGCAGCTCCCCCTCGGCGCGCGCCCGCAGCAGCGCGCTCGTGAGCACCGTCTCCATGGTTTCCAGGCTGGAGCTCACCAGCCGGCGCGCGCCCTCGTCGGCGGGAAGCTCGACCGCGGTGTTGGTCATCAGGCAGCCTTTTCGCTGCTGGTCGGCGAGCGAGCTGTCGGCATACCAGCGGACCATGGCGCGGACCGCGTCGAGCGCGGAGCCCGGCCCGGACAGCTGCGCGAGCAGGTCCGCCCTGGTGTCGTCCACATAGCGTTCGACCGCTTGGAGATACAGCTCGCGCTTGCCGCCGAACGCGCCGTAGATGCTGCCGCGCCCCAGCTTCAGGTGCTCGACCAGGTCCTGCATGGACGTGGCCGCGTAGCCCTGCCGCCAGAACAGCTGCATCGCCGTCCGCAGCGCGACGTCCGGATCGAATTCCTTCGTTCTGCCCACCCGGGCGAGGCTACGTTATCTGGACCGATCATTCAAATAAATCGGCTCGGACTGGTCGAGCGGGACGGTGATCCCTTAAGCTCGACTCATGAACTGGTGCACGCGATTTCTGCGCCCCGGGCCGTCAGTCGGCCGCGGGGCCTGTCGCGTGCGTCCGCTCGCGTAGTTCCGGTGGCAGTCGTCGGTTCGGGGGTTTCACCGAATCCGGCCGACTACCAAAGGAACTCACATGTCTACCTATCTCACCCCCCTGGATCTGTCGCGCGCGCTGACCGTGCGCGATCTCAGCGATGCCGCGCAGGGGCCGCACGCCATGCAAACCCTGCTGGACGGGACCGTCGACGCGCTGGTCCGCGCGTGGGGGTCGAACGTGCGCGTGGTGCGCAACTCGCCACTCGTCGCGGTCGTCGACAACTACGACAAGCTGGGCTACGACCCGGCCGACGTGACCAGGGACGCCCGCTACACCCGCTACGTCAGCCCCACCACGATGCTGCGCAGCCACACGTCGGCCGATATCCCGCAGACCCTGCGGGGTTACGCAGGATCGACGGTGCCGATCGATGACCTGATCGTGGTGCCGGGCCTGGTCTACCGCAGGGACGTGGTCGATCGCATCCACGTCGGCGAACCGCATCAGGTCGACCTGTGGCGGCTGCGATCGCGCCCGGACACCGGCGACGCCGACGTCCGGGACCTGGTCGCCCACCTGGTGGAAGCCGTGCTGCCCGGTGCCGAATGGCGAACCACACCGGCCCGGCACCCCTACACCGCCCTGGGCAGGCAGGTCGACGTGCGCCTCGGCGACGACTGGCTCGAACTCGCCGAGTGCGGGCTCATCGCCGACCACGTCCTCGCGAGCGCCGGACTCGATCCCACGCGCTGGTCCGGCACCGCGCTCGGCCTGGGGCTGGACCGAGCCCTGATGTTGCGCAAGGGAATTCCCGACATCCGCTACCTGCGCTCGGCGAACCCGCGGATCGCCGAGCAACTGCGCGACCTGTCGCCGTGGCGGCCGGTCTCCACGCTGCCGCCAATCCGCCGCGACCTGTCGGTGGTGATCGCCGACGACACCGACGACGAAACCCTCGGCGACACCGTGCGCAAGGTGCTGCACGATCGGGTCGACGACATCGAGTCGGTACTCGTCACGGCCAGGACACCATGGGCGGAGCTGTCCGAAACGGCGAGGGACCGGCTCGGCATCGTCCCGGGCCAGACGAATGCCGTGGTACGGCTGATCCTGCGGCCGCTGACCAGGACGCTCACCGACGAGGAGGCGAACGCGCTGCGCAATCAGGTCTATCTCGCGATCCACGTCGGCCCGCGCCTGGAGCTGGCGTGACCCTACGCCGCGGCGCCGAACCAGCGAATCAACGCCGCCTCCAGTCCATCCCGGCTCCCGGAGTCCGCGGCCCACGCCACGAACCCGTCGGGCCGGACCAGCATCGCGGTCAACTCGACCGGCCGAACGGTCTTGGCGGTGACCACCCGGACCCGATCCGCCCACGGCGCGGCCGCCGCCCGCAGTTCGGCCGAATCGGCCAGGTCGAACAGCACCGCCCCGCCGGCGAAGAAGTGCTCGCCGACCCTGGTCCCATCCGACAGCTCGAAGTCCGGCACCGCGGCGCCGACCCGTTCGTGACCGCCGCCGAGGTCGTAGCGGTGCAGCACGCCGGAGATCTTCTGCAGCACCAGGGTCGCGGCCTCGCGGGTAGCGAGCAGTTCGGTCATCACCGCGCGAAGTTCCCTGCTGCGCTTGTCGGTTCGCATGAGGGCGACCTGTGCCCGGGTCCAGTCGAGCACCCAGGCGCCGATCGGGTGCCGCTCGGTGGTGTAGGTGTCGAGCAGGTCCGGCCGTGCCCGGCCGCGCACCACCGCGGCCAGTTTCCAGCCGAGATTCACCGCGTCACCGACGCCGAGGTTCAGTCCCTGCCCGCCGAACGGCGAATGCACGTGTGCCGCATCGCCGGCCAGCAGCACCCGGCCCCGGCGGTACTCGGTGACCTGCCGGGTGTTGTCGGTGAACCGGGTGGCCGAGTGCACGGCGGTGATCTCCACCGGAACACCGGACACCGCACGCAGACTCGCCTGGAGACCGGCGGCGGTGATCGGCGCGTTCCGGTCGGCGGGCGGCCCGTCCAACTCCACGGTGAGGATGCGGCCCAGCGTCGGGTTGTAGACGTACATGCCGGTGTCGGTCGTCGTCCATCCGTGGACAAGCCCTTCGGCTCCGGTCAGGTCGACGAGGGCCTGATGGCCGGTCAGCTCCGGGTCCAGGCCGGGAAAGTCGAAGCCGGACAGCTTGCGCACCGTGCTACGCCCGCCATCGCAACCGACCAGCCATCCGGCTCGAATCGTGTTGTCGCCGAGCCGGATCGTGACGCCGTCGCCGTCGTCGAGGAAGTCGGTCAGCTCGACACCGCGGCGCACGGTGACGCCCAGCTCGGCGGCGCGCCGCCCGAGGGTCGCCTCGATGTCTTGCTGCGGGACGAAGAACACCTCGCCGGCCGGGCCGCGGTCAGCGAACTCGGGTCGATCGAAGTCGATGGCGTCGACGTCGAGCATGATGCCCGCGAAGTGCCCGGCGAACCGCAGCTTCAGCGGCTCGGCACCGGAATCGCCGCCCTCCCGCACGAGCAACCCCATCCGCTTGCGCGCCCGCTCCTGATCGGCGATCAGGTCCGACAGCAGCCCGCGCCGGTACAGCGCCTGCGCGGTCGGCACATTGATCCCCGCGGCCTTCAGCGTCGGATCGATCTCGTCGAGCCGCTCGAGCACCAGCACCTCCACCCCGGCGAGGCGCAATTCGCAGGCCAGCATCAGCCCGACGGGGCCCGCGCCGACCACCACTACATCCCATGTCTCGTCCATGAATCCGACTGTGCCGTCGGCCGATTGCGGCGCCCTTGCACCGCCCTTGCGCGGCGTCTTGCGTTCCGCTCACTTCACCGTGCGCAGCAGCCTGATCACGGCGCGGTCGACCAGTTCGCGGCGGGCGTCGTCGGAGTCGGCCCGGCGGGCGCGCCGGAGCGCGGACGCGATGGTCGCCCCGTTCTCGAACGCCGTCACCACGCGTGGATCGACATAGGAGTTGCGCGCCACCGTCGGCGTATTGCCGAGTGCCGTCGCGACGTCCTCCATGACCTTCTTCACTACCGCCTTGCGCCCGGTTTTCGACCCGGGCCGTTCGGCCGACGCGAAGTCCGCGGCCGCCAAAACCGTTGCCTGCCAAGTGCGCAAGTCTTTGGCGCTGCACTCGCAGCAGGCGAGTTCCTTGAACCGGAGATTGATGTCGTCGGCGTGCAATTCGCGGTAGCCGGAGCCGTCGCGGTAGACGAGCAGCCGCTCCGAGCCGGATTTGCAGCGCCGCAGCGCGCGAACGGCCTTGGCCACCAACGGTTCCCGGATGCGCACGCGGCGCCGGATACCGCCCTTGGCCGGATAGTCGAACAGCATCTCGTCCCCGGACAACCGCACCTGCTCGCGCAGCAACGTGGCGACGCCGCGCGTGCCGTTCTCCTCCGCGTATTCCTCACCGCCGACCCGGAATACGCCACGGTCCAGCAGTTCGATCGCCACCGCCTCGGCCCGGTGCCTGCCGAGCCCCGGCTCGGCCAGATCGGCCCTTATCCGCCTGCGCACCTCGGGCAGCCGGGCCGCCAGCTCGAGCACCCGGTCGAACTTCTCTTCGTCGCGCTCCCTGCGCCACTGGTCGTGGTAGCGGTACTGCCGCCGACCGGCCGCGTCGATGCCGACGGCCTGCACGTGGCCGTTGGGGTGCGGGGAGATCCATACCTTGCGCCACGCGGGCGGGATCACCAAAGCCTTGATGCGGTCCAGGGTTTCGGCGTCGGTCACGGGCTCACCGTCGGTGGTCGCATAGGAGAACCCGCGACCGCGCCTGACCCTGGTCAGGCCGGGGCCGTACACGGTGCTGCGGCGTAAACGCATCGGGCTGCCCTCCCCTCGGGACGGCCGATGGGCGAGGCCGCTGCCTCGCCCATCGGCTGATTCTCGACTATCGGTTCAGGTGGCTGCGTTCGCCGCCGAGGCGTTTGGCCGCGGTCGGCTGGGCCGCCGCACCCTTCTTGCCTGCCTCGCTGGCCCGCTTGGGGTCGTTGTCGAAGCTGCCGCTGCTCGCCTTGCCACCCTGGCTGGCGATCTTGCGCTGCTGCTCCGCGTCCATGGCGGCAAAGCCACGTCGGGCGGCCATGAATCCCTCCTTGCCTCGAGTTATCCGGTCGGCGACGGCTGGGTGCCGTCACTGACGGCCCTACCCGGGGATCCCGGCAGCAAACACTGGGGAGGTCAGGATCAGTGTTGCGACACCAGCGCGGGGGTGGGCTCCGGTATCCGGGCCGCGCGGCGGCCGGAGACGAGGTACAGCGCGACGAGCAGGACGCTGAACCACACGTAGGTGTTGCCGATGAAGTGTTGCCATGGCGTCCACTGGGTTTCGCGATGCTCGCCGTCGGGCAGCCAGTTCTGCGGACCGTAGACGAAGACCGCGGTCATGATCGCGATGGTGATCGACCAGCCGATGGCCTGCCTGCGCGGCAGCAGCGTGGTGTAGCCGATCGCGGCGGCCAGCGCCGGGGCGATCCAGACCCAGTGGTGCGACCAGGAGATCGGGGACAGCAGCAGCGTGAAGACCGCGTTGATCGCGAGCGCGAGCGGCGGGAAGTCGGCGGCCCTGCGCATCGCCGCGACCACGAGGACCAGCAGCGCGGCGCCGAGCAGCAGCCACAGCACGGTGGAGGCGGGCTTGGGCACCTGCAACCGGGACAGCACCGCCTGGATGGACTGGTTCGTGTGGAATGCCGACCCGCTCAGGCCGGACACATTGCCCATGCCGCCGAACCAGTACTTCACCGAGTCACGCGGCAGCACCGCGAAGCCGAGCGCGGTGGCCGCCGCGCCGGTCGCCGCGGCCGTGGCCGCCGACTTGTAGTCGCGGCGGACGAGGAAATACAGCACGAACGCGGCGGGCGTCAGCTTGATCGCGGCGGCGATGCCGATCAGCATGCCGCGCCGCCAGCGGGGTTTGAAGGCGAGGCAGTCGGCCGCGACCAACGCCATCAGCAGCAGGTTGACCTGCCCGAAGTCCAGTGTCGAATGCACCGGTTCCAGCAGCAGGGCCAGCGGGGTCGCGCACGCGGTGGCGACGAGTACCAGCCTGCGCTGCTCCTCGCCGGGCCACACCCGCCGGGCCACCAGATACAGCGTCAGCGCTAGCGCGAGCACCGAGGACACGAAGAAGGTGAACGCGGCCGCGTGCCACGGCAGCAGCGCGAACGGGCTCAGCGCCAGCGCGGCGAACGGCGGATAGATGAACGGCAGCCCGAACCCGATGCTGGTCTGCGGCAGCTGGCCGTACATGTCGTTGCCGTGCCGGAGCGCGTCGACCCCGAGGCGATAGACCTGCAGGTCGATGAACCCACCGGTGATCTTGTGGAACGGCCAGGTCGGCAGCAGCAGACAGAACGCGGCGAACGCGATACAGGCGACGGGTGCCAGCCACACCGCGACGCCGAGTCGACGGTTCTTGGCATCCGGCTCAACGCGGGTGGTCACACTACTCATCCGCGGCGACTATACCGACCCATCGCGTCCGGCACACCAGGTGGGAGGGGCCATCCGGGGCCTACGGAGTGATCCGGGACAAAACGGGTACCTCGGCAGGTGTCTCCCATCCGAAGGAGGTAGGCCCCCATGACCGCGTTGACGGCCGCAGGCGCGAGCAAACCCACGGGTGCGGACGAGTTCGTCCCCGACACCGAGGATCTGGCGACGCTGCGTGCGGCGTCCGGCGGCTGCCGGGGATGCGATCTGTATCGGCACGCGACCCAGACCGTCTTCGGCGAGGGCCCCGCCGACGCGGCCGCCGTACTGGTCGGCGAACAACCGGGCGATCAGGAAGACAAGCAGGGGCATCCGTTCGTCGGGCCGGCCGGCCATCTGCTCGACCGTGCGCTGGTCGACGCAGGCCTGGAGCGCGACACGCTGTATCTGACCAACGCCGTCAAGCACTTCAAGTTCGTCGAGCGGGGCAAGCGGCGGATCCACAAGACGCCGGGGCGCACCGAGGTCGTCGCCTGCTCGGCCTGGGTGACCGCCGAGCTGGCGCTGATCAGGCCGAAGCTGGTCGTGTGTCTCGGCGCGATCGCGGCTCAGGCGGTGATCGAGCGGTCGTTCAAGGTGAGTGAGCAACGCGGACAGGTTGTTTCGCTGCCGGACTACCGGGCGATCGCCACGGTGCATCCGTCGGCGGTGCTGCGCGCACCCGACCGGGCCGAGGCCTACGCGGCGTTCGTCGATGACCTGAAGCAGGTGCGCGCCGAGCTGCGCAAGCGGGCCTCGCGGTGAGGGTCACCGGGGCGTGGTAGGAATGGGCCGATGAGCGATGACCTGGATCCGGAAATCGTCGAACTGGCCACCAGGGTGTTCGGCTTCGCGCGGCAGGGGGATGCCGCTTCGCTGGCCACGTATGTGGATGCCGGGGTGTCCGCGGATCTGACCAATGACTCCGGGGACACGTTGCTGATGCTGGCGACCTATCACGGGCATCGGGACGCGGTGGTGGCGTTGCTGGACCGGGACGCCGATCCGAACCGGGCCAACGACAAGGGGCAAACTCCGTTGGCCGGTGCGGTTTTCAAGGGCGAGGCGGAGATCGCGCGGCTGCTGATCGAGTCCGGCGCGGACCCGGACGCGGGCACCCCGTCCGCCCGCGACGCCGCCGTGATGTTCGGCAAGGCCGATCTGCTGGAGCTGATGGCCGACTACTGAGGGGCCGGAATTTCGCCGCACGCCCGGTGGTTGCCGGAAGAAACGCAACCACTGGAGGCAATGTCGTGTCCGACCCCAACCCCACCATCGAGCCGAAGAGCTTCAACGAGCAGGTGATCGACGAGTTCCGCGCCAACGCGGGCAAGGTCGGCGGCATGTTCGAGGGTGCGGCCATGGTGCTGATCACCACCACCGGCGCCAAGTCTGGACGGCGCGTCACCAGCCCGCTGGTCTACCTGCCCGACGGGGACCGGATCGTGCTCATCGCGTCCAACGGCGGCAGCGACAAGCACCCGTCCTGGTATCACAATCTGCGCGCGAACCCGGACCTGACCGTGGAGATCGGCACCGAACGATACGAGGCGAAGGCCGAACTCGTCACCGGAGCCGAGCGCGACGCGCTCTACGCCAGGATGGTCGAGATCATGCCCGGCTTCGGCGAGTACCAGGAGAAGACCTCGCGGGTGATCCCGGTCTTCGCGGTGCACCGGCACGCGGCCTGAGCGCTACCCGCGCTCGCGCACCGCGGCGACGGCCTTGCGCGCGGCCACCAGGACGGGGTCCCACACCGGGGAGAACGGCGGCGCGTAGCCGAGATCGAGGGCGGTCATCTGTTCGACCGTCATCCGCGCGGTGAGCGCGACGGCAGCGATGTCGACGCGCTTGCCCGCACCCTCGCGGCCGACGATCTGCACGCCGAGCAGGCGCCCGGTGCGCCGCTCGGCGAGCAGCTTCACCGTCATCGTCGCGGCATCGGGGTAATAGCCTGCGCGGCTGGTGGATTCGATGGTGACGGTCACGTATTGCAGGCCGGCGGCGCGAGCGTCCTTCTCCCGCAAGCCGGTTCGCGCGACCTCCAGATCGCAGACCTTGCTGACCGCGGTGCCGACCACACCGGGAAACGTCCCGTATCCCCCGCCGACATTGGCGCCGATGATCTGGCCGTGTTTGTTGGCGTGCGTGCCAAGGGCGATATGGCGTTCCCGCTCGGCGACCAGATCCAGCACCTCGACGCAATCGCCGCCCGCCCAGATGTTCGCGTGGCCGCGCACCCGCATGGCCAGATCGGTGAGCAGCCCGCCGTACTCCCCCAGCGGCAGGCCCGCCGCACTCGCCAGTTCGGTGTCCGGGCGCACGCCGATGCCGAGCACCACCACGTCCGCGGCGTACTCCACGCCGTCGGCGACGACCGCGCGCACGCGGCCCCCGTCGCCGGTGCGGATCTCGGTCACCTCCGCATTGCCGACCACTTCGATGCCCATGCCGCACATGGCATCTCGGACCAGCGCGCCCATGTCCGGGTCCATCGTCGACATCGGCTCTGGACCGCGGTGCAGCATGGTGACGTCGTAGCCGCGCTGGATCAGCGCCTCCGCCATCTCGACGCCGATGTACCCCGCGCCGACCACCACCGCGCGCTTGCCCTCGGTGTGCTCGAGGGTGTCGATCAGCGCCTGCCCGTCGTCGAGCGTCTGCACGCCGTGCACGCCCGGCGCGTCGATGCCCGGCAGCGGCGGCCGGATCGGGCGCGCACCGGTGGCGATCACGAGTTTGTCGTAGTCCGTCCAGGATTCGGCGCCGGAGTCCAGTTCACGGGCGCGCACCCGCCGCCCGGCGACGTCGATCTCGGTCACCTCGGTGCGCATGCGCAGATCGATGTCGCGGGATCGATGCTCCTCGGGTGTACGGGCGATCAGCGCGTCCCGCTCGCGCACGTCGCCACCGACCCAGTACGGGATGCCGCACGCGGAGAACGAGGTGAACCGCCCGCGCTCGAAGACCACGATCTGCAATTCGCTCGCGTCCTTCAGCCTGCGTGCCTGCGCGGCCGCCGACATTCCGGCCGCGTCACCACCGATGACCACCAGTCGCTCCATGAGCTTCACGCTACGGCGGACTGTCCGTCGCCGGCGGAAGGGGGTCGCGGCGATTTGCTGCGGTATTCCTGGTTGCCGTGCGGTTGACCCGGGTTTACTCCACACTGATCTTCTGGCAAACGCTGTGTGAGGGCAGCGTTTACACCCTGGAGCTACACATGAGTGATCAACCGTCTCCGTCCGACGATGAACGTCGGCTCGCCGAACTCGGCTACAAACAAGAATTGGCCCGATCCTGGTCCGGATTCTCGAACTTCGCCATCAGTTTCACCATCGTCTCCATCCTGACCGGCGGATTGGCCAGCTACGGAATCGGTTTGGCCAATGGCGGCCCGATCACCATGGCCTGGGGCTGGCCGCTGGTTTCGGTCATGGTGCTGTTCATCGGCATGGCGATGGCCGAATTGGCGTCGGCCTATCCGACCTCCGGCGGCCTGTACTGGTGGGCATCGCAGCTCGGCGGCCCGGTCTGGGGCTGGTTCACCGGCTGGTTCAACCTGATCGGCCAGATCGCGGTGACCGCGGCCATCGACTACGGGGCGGCCATCTTCACCACCGTGGTGCTGAACGTGATCGGCATCGATATCGGCACCGACCGGACCGCGATCTTCCTGGTGTTCATCGTGATCCTGGTGCTGCACGCCGTGCTCAACGCGATCGGGCCGCACCTGTCCGCGGTGATCAACAACATCTCCGCCTGGTGGCATGTCGGCGGCGTGGCGATATTCGTGCTGGTGCTCGCGTTCGGCGCGAATCACCATCAGAGCGTCGAGTTCGTCTTCACCCGAACCGTCGACAACGCCGGAGTCGGGTTCGGCGGCGTGGCCTTCAGTTTCCTGCTCGGCCTGCTGCACGCGCAATACACGTTCACCGGATACGACGCCTCGGCGCACATGTCCGAGGAAACCCACGACGCCTCGCGAATGGCGGCCAAGGGCATCATCAACACCATCGTGGTGTCGGCGATCGCCGGTTATCTGCTCATCATGGCGGTGACCTTCGCCATCCCGAATCTCGACGACGCCCTGGATCCGACGAAGAACAGCGGTTATCCGGTGATCTACATCCTGGAGAACTCGCTCGATTCGTTCTGGTCCGGGCTGTTGCTGATCATCGCGGCGATCGCGCAGCTGTTCTGCGGATACGCCTCGGTCACCTCGGCCTCGCGCATGCTGTTCGCGTTCGCCCGCGACGGCGCGGTGCCGGGATCGGCGCTCTGGTCGAAACTTTCGGCCAAGCGGGTGCCGGTGAACGCGGTGCTGTTCATCTCGGTGTTCGCGTTCGTGCTGCTGATCCCGTCGATGCTGGTGCCCGCCGAGAACGCGCCGACCGCCTACGCGGCGGCCACCTCGGTCGCCACCATCGGGCTCTACATCGCCTACGGCATCCCGATCCTGCTGCGGCAGGTGCACGGCACCCGATTCCGCACCGGCCCATGGCAGCTGGGCAGGTGGTACCGCCCGGTCGGCGTGGTCGCGCTGATCTGGATCGTGCTGATCAGCTTCCTGTTCATCCTGCCCACCGACGACCGCGGCTATCCGTGGAACGACGAATTCACCTGGAACACCGTCAATTACGCGCCGATCGCTCTGATCGGCGTGGTCGGCGCGATCGGCATCTGGTGGCTGGTCTCGGCGCGCACCTGGTTCACCGGCCCCAAGCGCACGGTCGAGGAAGCACCGGACGCCGGCGGCGAGACGGCGGTCAACGCCTGACGGAACAGCGCGAAGCGACGCTGGTTCGCGGCTTGTCGGTGCCGGTCGCTAGGTTCATCGGTATGGAAAGGATCGACCTGGAAGACAATCCGGCCCGCGGCCGGATTGTGTTTCCGGGAAACCCGTGGCCGGCCGGACACGCGATCGAAGAGTTCGCGTGGACCGGGCGGATCGACGAGAACGGCAATTTATGGTTCGACCTCCACCTGCGGTCGGCCCGGTATGTCGCCGCGGGGGCCGTGGAAAGCGCCGAGGCGGCCGATGATTGGTCGTCGCCGGAGATCTGGCGGAACTACGGGAGTTGCACGCTGTCGTCCACCTACTGGGGCGAGGACGACGGCACCGGTTTTCTGGCCGCCACGCCCGGAAATCCATTTCGTTTGAAAGAGTTGACGCCACAACGACTAACCGCCGATCCGCTGCCGCTCATCGAGATCGATCAGCTCGAATATCTCGCCTTCAACATCTACCTGCTCGGCCACGATTCGGTGGCCGACCAGGAGGTGGTGTTCACCCGCCGCGCGGACGGCAGCCACGACATCGCCTGGCGCGGACGGATCGCGCTGACCTACGTCGACGACGCCGAATTCCGGCATCGATTCGAGGCCAGAATCGTCGCGCCGCTGGAATACATCCGCTATCCGGCCAGCCTTTCGCTGGAGGAGGCGCACGATCATCTCCAGGCCGTCGTGGACGCGCCGGAATTCTTCACCACCGGGCTGGTGGACGGCCAGCCCGCCTGGGTGCCGAACCGTTAGCCGACGGAAAGTGGTTGTCCCAGCCTTTATTTCGTGACATCGCGCTACCGTTGGACAGATGAATTACGAGTTCGTGGTGCTGCCCATGGGAGCCGTCGACTCGCCCGCGGAGGTACCGGCCTATCTCCGGACCCAGACCGGACAGCCGGTCGACGAGCAGTTACGCCGATTCGTGGTGTCCGGTCTGTACCTGTGGAACAGCCGGGTGCCCGCGGCCTACCGGCACGCGTTGCTCACCGTCGAGGCCGCAGGGAATTCGGTCCGGGTGACCGCGGCCGACCGCGCCGACCGACGGCGGTATCGCGGGTCGGCGGTCGACAGCGCGGCCACCGCGGTGCGCGGCCTGATCGAGGGTTTGATTTCCGGTCTGGCGTATCAGCTCTACGACGCCGCGAACGACACGCTCTGGCCCGACCGCACCGAATAACCGTCAGCTACGCGGCCGAATGGCCAGGCAGCACGCAGACCGTGTCGAGGCCGAGCACCCGATTCAGGCGGCCGAAGGCGAGCCAGGAACCGATGCTCATGCTCAATTCCACGAGTTCGACCTGGGTGTACTCGGTGAGCATGCGGGCCAGGAACTCGTCATCGATGCCGTGGTGGTCCAGGGCATAGCGTTCGGCGTATTCGGCCGCGAGCCGGGTGCGTTCGTCGAATGCCTCGGTGAGCCGCCAGTCGGCGACGGCGTCGGCGAACTCCGCCTCCACCTTTTTCCCGTCGCGTTCGGTGCGCCAATCCTGGCAGAAGATGCAGCCGTTGATTTGCGCGATACGCAAACGGGCGGCCTCGAATTCGCGCAGCCCGAGGGTGCTGTGCGAATACACCGACATCGAGAACTGCGCGGCGGCCACCCCGATGCCGGGCACCATTTCGCCCCAGACGTAACCGATCGGGTCCTTGCCCTCGGGGATATCGATGATCATGGGTGTTTCCTTCCGAGTTTGCCGACTGCCGGACGCAGCGGAATATCGAGCGCGTCATAGAGCCCGGGTCCGGCCTCGGCGAGCCAATCGATGGCACTCACCAAACGGCCGACGGCAGTGGCATTTCCGCCCGCGGCCCGGTTGCCGTTCTCGTCCGACGCCTCGATGGTGACCTCGATGCGCGGGCGACCCTCGATGATCACCCGGTGCGCGCCGTCGCCGTCGGCGGGCGCGGGCCAATCCGGCGCGCAGGACGGGTGGATGCGGGTGACGTGTTCGACGATGATGCGCGGCTCGCCGTCGACGATGCCCTGCACCTCGAACCGGACGGCGCCCTGGCCGCCGGCCACGAATTCGCCCATCGACGCCGTGCTGATCGTGGTGTCGAGCGGCCGCCGATCCAGCGTCTCGCGAATCTCGTCGAGTTCGACGCCGAGCGCCCTGGCCATCAGCCGAATCTGCCCGCCCCACACCATGGTCGGCACCGTCGGCGCCAGCATGGGCGGTTGGTAATCCATCGGCTGGCCCATGCCGACCAGCCAGCGGACCGAGTCCGGCTGGTCGTAGGTGGAGTAGTCGAAGATCTCCTGGCAGCGGATCACGTCGACGGTGCCACCGAGGCCGCTGATCAGCAGCGGCAGCACGTCGTTGCCCCAGCCGGGGTCGACACCGGAGACGAACAGGGAACCGCCACCCTCGGCGATCGCGGCCAGCACGGGCTCGCGGATCTCGGACGGGGCGTTGCGCGGGTCGTAGAGCGCGTAGAGCGCGGGCGTGACGACGATCGCGCCCGCCCGGATCGCCAGGACGATGTCGGCGAGTGCGTCGTCGGGGCGCACGTCGCCGGAGGCCGCGTACACGACCGCGCGCGGCTTCGCCGCCAGGACCGCGTGGACGTCGTCGGTCGCCGCGACCCCGACCCGGTAGTCGAGGCCGCTCAGCTCCCCCGCGTCGCGCCCGACCTTGTCCGGATTGTGCACGAGCACATTCGTGAGGGTCAGCGCCGGATGCGCCTCGACGGCCCGAATAGCCGCCCGGCCGACATTGCCGGCGCCCCACACCGCCGTGGAGATCATGCCGGGAGCGTAGCAAGCGCTTGGTCGGGTTCACGCGGTTATGGAAAAGCTGGGGTGCGGTAGCGGACACGAGAGGCAGCAGGTAGGCTTTACGACATCTCAGGTCCCGCGTGATCACTCCGCGACCAGAACCCCCTTCGAACCTTCCCGAAGTTATCTGTAACCGTCGGTTACAGATAACTCTTCCTGCTCGCGGCGGTAGCCACACAGTTACCACCCGGCCGCTCGCATGCGCCGACACCGACCACGCCGGACAGGCCATCGGATGAATCTCCCGAAGGTGAACCCGGCTGCCGCACAACACATCACGACAATCGATCATGCGCGCAACCCGCGCGCTTATCAGCACGTCGAAACCGATATTCCCCAGTAACCGAATTCGGCACCTTACCCGCCCTGAGCGGGTTAGGTTTAGAACGCTCGGGGGCGGGCTACAAGAGGGTGTCCTGCGAAACCGGATCGGCATCCGATGGGTGAGGAGGGATGGTGACGACCGCGAATCCGACCGCACTCGGTTACGTGCGAAGCGATATCTCGGGTCCGCAGCAAGCCTGGGATGAAACCCAGATCCGAAGTCTCGCAAAACGACTCGGCTACGACCTGGTCACAATGATCGCCTTCGACGCGGACACCGACTACCGCATTGATCAACTGGAAACCGCGGTCAAGATCAACGACGCCGAGGCCGTGATCACCCCCTCCCTCGACCACCTCGACGATTCCGTCGATCTCCTGGTCAAATCCTGCGACGTGATCACCGTCCGACCCGAAAACACCTACGCGCGTTGGGCATTTCCCAAAGCCCAGGCCGACGGGTAACGCCACCGGCGGAAGTTTCCCGAGCAAACGTCCGGTTTCCGGAGCACGCCGGGGATACTATGCGCAGATGGCGCACCCCGCCCCGCCGGTTTCGGGGGCGACGGTCGCATCGGACCGTTCGCCCGTGCGTTCGCGCGGCACCGGGGTGGCCGAGGTGGTGGAACGATTCGCCGAGGCGTGGCAGGTCGCGGCGGAGCCGCCGGACCTACTGGCCTATCTGCCGGATTCGCCCGGTATTCGGCGGGTGTCGCTGATCGAATTGATCAAGGTGGATCTGGCGAATCGGTGGGGCCGGGGCACGGCGCCGAAACGGCTCGCGGACTATGTCGCCGATCTGCCGGAATTGCGGACCTGGCCGTTGCCGCCGGATCTCATCTACGAGGAATTCCACGTCCGCCGGCGCGCGGGCAGTTCCGTCGAGGTGGCGGAATACACCGCGGCGTATCCCGAGCAGGCCGAACAGCTTTCGGAAATGCTGGGCACCGACGATTATCACAGCACGCTGATGTCGGCGGCCGAGCCGGTGAATCTGGACGATATCGAGGTCGGCCAGAAGATCGACGACTTCGACCTGATGACCGGCCTCGGCCGGGGCGCGTTCGCGCGGGTGTTCCTCGCGCGGCAACGGTCGATGCAGCGGCTGGTCGCGGTGAAGATCTCCAGGGACAAGGGCACCGAACCGCAGACGCTGGCGCAGTTGGACCACGACTACATCGTCAGAGTCTTCGACCAGCGGGTACTGGAAAGCCGGAAACTGCGGCTCCTCTACATGCAATACGTGCCGGGCGGGACGCTGTTCACCGTGCTCGAACGGGTGCGCGGGACACCGCCGGAGCAACGCGACGGCACCTTGTTGCTCGACGTCATCGACACGGTCCTGGCCGACAAGGGCGAGATCCGCCCGAGCGAATCACCGCTGCGCGCCGAGCTGGCCCAGCTGTCCTGGCCGGAAACCATCGCCTGGCTCGGGCGGCGGCTGGCCGAGGCGCTCGACTACGCGGGCAACGCCGGCGTCCTGCACCGCGACCTCAAACCCGCCAACGTATTGCTCACCGCGGACGGCGTGCCCAAGCTCGCCGACTTCAATATCAGCTTCAGCGGCAATGTTTCGGGCGACAGCCCGGTCGCCTACTTCGGCGGCTCGCTCGCCTACATGTCGCCCGAGCAGCTGGCGGCGGTGCATCCGGATCACGCGGGCACGGCAGCGGACCTCGACACCCGCAGTGACCTGTACGCGCTCGCGGTGGTGCTGTGGGAATTGCTCACCGGCCGAAAGCCGTTCGCCGACGACGCGGTGACCGGCGGCGACCGCACCGCGCTCGACGGCATGCTGGAGCGCCGCTCCGGCAGCCCGAAAGCGCTTCCCTACCAGGATCTTCCGCCCGACTGCCCGGCGGCGCTGGAACGCGCGCTGGTCCGCGCGCTCGACCCGGAACCCGACAATCGTTGGCCGCGTGGGGCGGACATGGCCCAGCAGCTCGAGGTCTGTCTCGACGCCAGGGCCCGCGACCTGGTCGACCCGCCGCCGTCGAGCCTGCGGCTGCGCGCGCGCCGGCTCATGCACCCGATCATGGCGCTGGCCATCGCGGTACCGAACGCGCTGGCCATCTGGTACAGCTACGTGCACAACCGGACGCTGATCATCAGCAAGCTGGATGCCGCGGCGCAGCACCGATTCGATCAGATCGCGGTGACCACCTACGGGTTGTGCTTCCTGATCGGCTTCCTCGTCACCAACATCCTGCTGGCGAACCTGTGGTCGATTTCGCGCGGGCTGCGCAAGGGAACGGCCTATGACGCCGCCACGCTGGCCCGGGCGCGCGGCGATAGCCTGCTGCTCGGCAAGCGAAATGTGCTGACCTGCTTCGCGCTCTGGGTCATCGCCGGTGTGGTCGTCCCGCTGTCGGTGCAGATCTCCGGCAATCACATCCCGGCGCAGTCGTACGTGCACTTCTTCATCACGCAGCTCGTGTGCGGCGCGATCGCCATGGCCTACCCGTACTTCCTGGTGAACTTCTACGCCGTGCGCTCGCTCTATCCGATGTTCCTCCGGCACGGCGGACTCGGTGATCGAGACGCACGCCGCCTGCGACAGCTCGACCGGCGCAGCACCTACTTCCTGGCCATTGCCGCCGCCGTGCCGCTGCTCGGTGTCGCCGGTGCGACGTTCATTCCGCCGGACGATATTCCGGCGGTTATCGTGCCGCTGCGGGTGCTGTGCGTGGGCAGCGCGCTGGCGTTCGTCGGCGTGTACTGGCTGTTCCGCATGCTGGAGCAGGACCTGGCCGCGCTCGAACGCATAGTCGCCCGGTCCGCGCGATAACCCGCAGGATCGCTGGGCCATTCCCGGCTCCGGCGGGTACGGTATACCCGCCGCAACGGCAGGACGCATTCGGCGGAAAGGCGGGCATCGGATGAACGAGCCGTATTCGTCGTGGGCCGCTCGGAATTCGCCCGACGACCGCCCGCTCGCCGCCCGATATCAGAGCGCGGAGCCCATCATCCTGCGCGGCAGCAAGGTCTATCCGATGTACACCGAGCAGGTCGGGCCGGAGCCGACGACGGTCACCATCACGCTGCTCTCCGCCGCGCCCCCCGCCGGGCTGCGCGGGCTCGGGATGGGGTTGTCGGTGGTAGACGGTTATGTCGGATTGAACGGCCGCCGCCTGGCCGGGGTCGACGTGTGGTCCGACGCCCTGGTCGGCGGGATCAGTTTCGACATCATCGGCACCGCGCCGGTCACCCTGGTGACGCTGACCCCGGTCTGGGTGGACGGTTTCGGCGAGCAGAAATCCTGGGTCGGCAATTACGGCATCGTCGTCGAGAGCGCACCGGACGGGCGCATGGTCCTGTGGTGCAGTATCGGCGAGGGGCCCGCCAATTTCGCCAATCTCGTGGTGGAGGTGACCACCTCCCCGGCGGCGCTGCCGGCCCAGCCGCATCCCGAGCCGGACGCGCAGCACACCCATCCGTTGCGGTCGATGCCGAACCTGGCCGCGAACCCGGCGGGCGGGTCTGCGTCGGCGAACGGGCCATACCAGCCGGCCACGCAGTCGGCGCAGGGTAATCCCGGTCCGGATGCCGCGCCGTTCGGTGCTCCGCAGCCCCCGCCGGCCGGTATTCAGCCGCTGCCGATTCCGCCGACCGGTGGGCAATCGGCCGGGAGTCACTATCCGCCACCCGACCCGCAGGCCGGTTCCCCGGCGCCGCCGCCGAATTCGCAGGCCGCCACCCAGCCGAACGCGCACGAGCGGGTCCAACCGCCGCGGCCGAACGCGCCCGCCGGCGCGCAGCAGCGACCGTCGCACCCACCGGCCGCTGCCCAGCAGTCGCCACCGAACGCACCGGGTGCCCAGACTTCGGGCTCGGGCGCCGCCCAGCAACGCAACGCACCCAACGAAGTTCAGCAGTCTCCGTTGAATCCGCCCGCCGGTACGCCACAGCCTTCCCCGAACACGCCCGCAAATGCGCCACAGCCGCCCGCGAACTCGCACGCGGGTGCGCCGCCGAACCCGCATTCGGGCGTCCACCAGCCACCGCCGAGCCCGCACTCCGACGCCCACCGGTCGCACGAGAGCCCGCATGTCGGCACGCATCCACCGACCCCGCACCTCGGCTCCGACGCCCACTACGGCCCCGGCGTCCAGTCCGCCCCCACCCGCCCCATGCAGACCAAGCCGGCGGCCGAGGACGCGCCGTCCCCGGACACCAGCTACCGCACCGCCCTCTACGACCTGGGCGTGGCCATGTACGGCCGCGGCGAGGAAGACCAGGCGTGCGGGCTGTGGGCCCAGGCCGCCGACGCCGGCCACGCGGGCGCGGCCTACGACCTCGGCGTCGTCCGCTTCCGCCGCGGTGACCTGGATGACGCCGAACGCTGGTGGCGTACCGCGGCCGATCGCCGCGAACCGCGCGCCATGGCCGGGCTCGCCGAACTGCTCGATCGCCAGGGCAATTACGCGGAAGCCCGGGTCTGGCGCGCGTGCGCCGACGAGGAGCGGGTGCCGAAATCCGATCAGTCGGTCAGCTCGGGCTGACCGCCGCGTAGTTCCGCGCGCGCCGCCATCAGCGCGAAACCCAGCAGGTTCAGCCCCGGCCACTGTGCGGGCTGCTCCGCCCGCGGATCGTCGGCGGCCAGTCCGATCCCCCAGATCCGGTCCACCGGACTGGCTTCCACCAGCACCCGATCGCCGGTGCCGAGCAGATACTCGGTCAGCTCCGCGTGCTGCCCGAATTTCGCCACGTTGCCCCGCACCACCACGTCGTACCGGTGCGCACTCCACACCGTGCCGTCGAAGCCGCGCACCTCCCGCCCGAGCGCCTTCGCCGCCTTCGGGGTCGGCGCGGCCAGCACCCGCTCGGCATTGTCCGCGTCGCCGAAAAGCCGCGCCTTGCCCCACATCATGTAGTGCTCGGCCGAGGCGAACTCCACCCCGTCGAGGACGAACGGCGCGGGCCACCACTGGCTCAGGCAGCTGGCCCCGATCCGTCCGCTCCGTTCCGGTTGGTGGCCCCAGAACAACAGGTAGTCCACTTTCTCGCCCGCGGTTGTCACCCTGACCAGGTCGTCTACCGAACGGAGGTTCATGATCAAAGTGTGCCCTATGGCAGGCCGTGCCCGCCTGCCGAATATCGGCGAGCGTCGTTGGGGGCGGCCGACATAGGGTCGAGTCGTGAACAGGCACATCGCTTTCGAACGGCTGCACAACTTCCGCGATCTGGGTGGGTATCCGACCGAAGACGGACGGGCGGTGCGCTGGGGACGTCTGTTCCGCTCCGATTCGCTGAGCAAGCTGCGCGACGCGGATCTGCGGCGCTTCCTGGACCTGGGCGTCACGACCGTCGTCGATCTGCGTTATCCGTGGGAGATCGATTCGAAAGGCCGAGTGCCCCACTATGATTCGCTCGACTACCACAACCTCAGTATCGAACACCGCCCCTACGATCAGGCGGCGCTCGGTCCGGACATCGAGACCGGCCCCTACCTCGCCGAGCGGTTCCTCGAGGTCGCCTACGACGGCGTCGAGGAGATCCGCGAAGCCCTCCGGGTGATCGCCGCGGCGGACGGACCGACCGTCTTCCACTGCGCGTCCGGCAAGGACCGCACCGGCCTGATCGCCGCCCTCGTCCTGACCTTGCTCGGCGTCTCCGAGCAGCAGATCGTCGAGGACTTCACCCTCACCGAACTGGCCACCGAGCGGCTCGTCGCGGATTGGCGGGCCGCCTACCCGGACAAGGTGCTGACCTGGCCCGGCTACGGACGCGCACCCGCCGAGGTCATGCGCCTGTTCCTCGACGGGCTGGCCGTCGATCACGGCTCGATGCACGGATACGCGACGACGGTGCTCGGCGTCGACGACGACCTCATCGCGGCCCTGCGCCGCAGCCTGCTCGAACCGGTCTAGCGACAGCGCAATCCGCTGGTCACCGGCGCAGATAAAGCGGTCGCGGGCGACGGGACGGGTGCACCGTTCCGCTCCGCCGCGCGACAAACCGGATCCAGCCCGGTGGCAGACGTCGGGAATGGTTGACAGTGTTGTGGGCGGACCGAACAATGGATCGCATGGTCAGTGACGAGCGGCAATTGGATCCCGCTCTGGAAAAATGGTTGCAGGACGCACTCGGAGAGCAAGGTTATCGACTGTTCCGTGACCGCCCATTGATGGCCATGGTGCTCCTGCAAAATCGCGACGAAATGAATGACGTGCCGAGCAGAGTATTGTCGGCGTGGCGGCGCGAGATCGTGGGCGCAAGACGCGAAGTAGACCAGTCCGAAGCACTCTTCATCGACGTCGCCCTGCGCAACAACATGACCTGGCAAAATATCGCCGATGCACTCGGCCTACCCAGCGTCCAGGCCGCACAGAAGCACCGAGCCCAACTCGCCGACGAGTTGGACCGCATGCACCCGGAAAACAACCCGGCACCGTGGCTACCGTGAATGCCGCGGTGAGCAGATCCGCATCCGACAGCTCACCGCAGCCTTGTCACACCCTTATACGACGGCAACCCACTGCTCGACGATCAGATCCGGTGGAGACGGAGCCGTCATCCAGCAGTAGTAATCGGTATACCGCCCTTCCTTGACCCCTTCTTCGCCACTTTCCAGGCATATTCTGCATGCGTTCGGCCCATAGTAGGTGTACGGCCTGGTCCGGTAGTAGCCCATGTCGGGCGGCGCAGGATTGCACGGACCCCGCAGGAGCTCCGACCGGACCTCCGAATCCGCCACCTGCACAACATCGCGTATGGGCACACCAGTCGGGCTCTGCTGTGTCACCGCGGACGCAGTCGGAGCGATCAGGATTACGGCGGTAGCCGCTGATGCGCACAACAAAGAGAACATTTTCATTTCTGGAATACTCCGATACTGTCTGGGAATGCCCGCGTTCGGACAGCGGGCAAACCGATGTCGATTTTCCGCGAAAGAATAAATAGCGGACTGGATGCAGCTGACGCCGGACACGTCTGTTGACCTGCTTGTCCGCGCAGAGACGTACGCTTCCAATTACGAAATAACTGGAACCCAGGTGCCGCCGTCCGACCGAGCCCGCCATACGAGATGCGCGCGCTTGCCGGACCGCTCCACAGCCTGGTTCAATTTATGGTCGGTCGAATACCCAAAGTAGCCCCCCTTTGATGCATGACCCGCAATTCGATGCCTGTTCGGCAATCATTGCGATCTGTACGGACAAGACGATACCGCGAGATTCAGTTGAGTGTCCAGATCTCCGCTCTGCCAGATATGGGGTGCCGAATTGCTCGTATATTGCTTGATCCGACGCGAGTTCGCGCATTTCCTGGAAGGGCCTACGGCCGGTTCGTCGCCGACCGCGGCACTTGCCAGTTGCCCGCGGTTGGTCGACCGTGCGTCGGTCAGCCGGTCGCGCCCACGGATCCCTCGAGGCGTGCGCTCGCGCGATATCGCGGCGGACGAACCGGTTGGGCTGGTTGATCCGGGGCGGGGGGTGTCCTGTACAGGTCATCGGGAACGGGGATGAACTCGCACCGCTACAGAAATGTATCGGATACATTCATGTATCAAACGAGGAAGGGAGCGCCGTGACCGGGAACTTCGGTGACTACCAGTACGAGATCTATTTTCAGGGCCTCGGTGGTGTTCAGCCCACTCTGCCGATGACGTTCGCGGAGTTGGAGGCGCGGGCGCAGGCCGCGCTGCCGCCGGGGATCTGGTCATATGTGGCGGGTGGGGCCGGCGATGAGCTGACCCAGCGCACGAACGCGACGGCGTTCGAGAAGCTGGGCCTGACGCCCCGCATGCTGCGGGCGACGAAGGAACGGGACCTGTCGATCGATCTGTTCGGCATGAAGCTGCCGTCCCCGATCTTCATGGCACCGGTCGGCGTGATCGGCCTGTGCGCGCAGGACGGGCACGGCGACCTCGCCACCGCCGAGGCCGCGGCGCGCACCGGCGTCCCGATGGTCGCCTCCACGCTGACGGTCGACCCGCTAGAGGACGTCGCGGCCAACTTCGGCGATACCCCCGGCATGTTCCAGCTCTACACCCCGACCGATCGAGACCTGGCCCAGAGCCTGGTCAGCCGGGCCGCGGCCGCCGGGTTCAAAGCCATTGTGGTGACGCTGGATACGTGGGTACCCGGCTGGCGCCCGCGCGACCTGAGCACCTCGAACTTCCCGCAGCTGCGCGGCCACTGCCTGGCCAACTACTTCAGCGACCCGGTTTTTCGCGCGATGCTCGCGAAGACCCCGGAGGAGGACCCGAAAACCGCGATCCTGACCTGGATTTCGCAGTTCGGCAACCCGGTCACCTGGGAAGACCTGGACTGGCTGCGCTCGCTGACCGATCTTCCGGTGGTACTCAAGGGAATCTGCCACCCGGACGACGCCCGCCGCGCCAAAGACGCAGGCGTCGACGGCATCTACTGCTCCAACCACGGTGGCAGGCAAGCCAATGGCGGTATCCCGGCGATCGAGCACTTGCCCGGCGTGGTCGCCGCCGTGGACGGCCTGCCGGTGCTGTTCGACTCCGGAATCCGTTCCGGCGCGGACATTGTCAAGGCGCTGGCGCTGGGCGCGACCGCCGTCGGCATCGGCCGCCCGTACTGCTACGGCCTGGCCCTCGGCGGCGCCGACGGCATCGCGCACGTACTGCGCGCACTGCTCGCCGAGGCGGATCTGCTGATGGCGGTGGACGGCTACCCGACGATCGCCGATCTCACCCCGGAGATCATCCGCCGATCGAGCTGACCGGCCGGCCGGGCTGGGCGCCGGCTCAGCTCGGCTGAATCAGCGTGCGCTTCAGGATCTTTCCAGTCGCGTTGCGCGGCAGCGCCTCCAGGAACGTCACGTCGCGCGGCACCGAGAACCGGCTGAGCCGATGCCGGATGTAGTTGCAGACCATGTCCCGGTCCAGCCCGAACCCCTCCCTGGTCACCACGAACGCGGCGAGGCGCTGGCCGTACTCCTTGTCCGGCACGCCGACCACCGCGACCTCGCTGACCTGCGGCAGATGCGACAGCGCCTCCTCCACCGGACGCGGGAAGACGTTCTCGCCGCCGGAGATGATCATCTCGTCGTCCCGGCCCGCCACGAACAGCAGCCCGTCCGCGTCGAGGTAACCGAGGTCGCCGGTGTCGAGCATGCCGCCCCACTCGGTGGGCGGCTTGGCGTCGGTGTAACCGTCGAACAGCATGTGGTTCAGCACGAAGATGCGACCCGTGACCCCGCGCGGCACCGGACGCAGATCCTGGTCCAGCACAGCGAGTTTCGTGCCGAGCGGCGGCCGGCCCGCGGTGGTCGGCGCGGCGCGCAGATCGGCCGGGTCGGCGATGGTCGCCCAGGACACCTCGGTCGAACCGTAGACGTTGTAGAGCACATCACCGAAGCTGTCCATGAACTTCAACACCGCCGGACCGGCAAGGGGCGCACCACAACTGGCGACCACCCGCAGGCTGGAGGTGTCGTAGCGATCGCGAATGTGCGCGGGCAGATCCAGGATTCGGTTCACCATCACCGGCACCACGATCAGCGAGGTGACCCGATGCTCTTCGATCAACCGCAGGCTGTCCTCGGCGTCGAACCGTTCCGGCAGCACCACACTCGCCCGGATCGGCGTGCTGATCTGCAACGCCGCCAATCCCCAGGTGTGGAACAGCGGCGCGGGGATGAGCATGGTCTCGTCCATCCGCAACGGAATCCGCGACAGCAGCGCCGCGACGGTGCCGAATCCCTTGGGCTGCGGGCGTTGTGCGCTCTTGGGCGTGCCGCTGGTGCCGGAGGTGAGCACGATCAGCCGGCCCGGATGCGACGGCCGGGAAAACGTCGGCGCGTCCAGCGCGATCAGGTCGTCGACGGTATTGCGGTCGAACCGGGACTCCCGGCCGGTCGCGAACCGCGGCACCTCGGCCGGGATGTACTTGGTCGAGTCGTCGTACTCGTCGTCGAGGAACACCGCGGACAGCCCGTGCCGATCGGCGACGTCCTCGATCTGGCGGGCCGACAGCCCGGTGTTGAGCAGCACCGTGTCCACCCCGAGTTTGCCGGTGGCAACCATGCATTCGACCATCGCCACGCGATTGCGCGAGAGTAGCCCGATTTTGTCCCGCGCGCCGATGCCGAGCAAGGTCAGCGCCGACGCGAGTTTGTGTGTGCGATCGTGCATTTGACCGAACGTGTAAGCGGACACGTCGTCCACCACGGCCAGCCGATTCGGCGAGTGCCCGGCGGCGGCCGCGTAACCGCCGGCCAGGGTGAACCCCCACTTGGCCAGCCCGCCCACCTGTTTGAGCGCGCGATCCGGCCGGTAGGTGCGCACGACACCGGTCGCCACCATTTGTTTCAGGGTACCGACCTGCTGCTTCGCCCCCGACTCCTCGCCGTTGACCAGTACCGAGGTCGGGGTGCCGAGAATCGCGTCGGCGATACGCTCCAGCCCGGCCATGGTCCAGTCGATCACGTCCTCGTTGTCCCGCTCGGCAATCCACGGATGGATCCGCGCGGCACCGAAGTAGGTGATGGTGATCCGAGTCTGTTCCTGCTCGCCGCGTAGTCGTACCGCGGCGAAACTGCCCAATCCCGGGCACTGTAGCTCGAAGGTTTCCAGCTCCTTGCCGACGACGAGGCGCAGCGCGGGCACGGTGAGCTCGTTGCCGTCGTGGCGCGCCCGGATCAGCAGCACGGGGTGCGTGTCCGAGGTTTCCGCGCGTTCGCAACCTCCGATTCCGCGAAACATCCGGGTGTAGGTCTGCGGGTCCAGGAAAAAGTCCCACAGTGCTTTTCGTGCGGCCGCGAACTCCGCATCGATAGTGATGACGTCCGTTACCAACTGCGTGCATTTCTTCCTGGGCCGACCGAGCGGTATGGGTCGGCATGGTTACGTAGTTGTACCCAGCGGTAACAATTAGGTCAAGAGCGATCGGAGTTGCTCATGATTTGCCGTGAAATTGGTCGATTGCCCATGTTTGTGCACAATGCGGGCACCCGACGGCACTCTGCACAAATTGTCCGAAAAGGCCTCCGGGCCAGCCACGATCGGTTAGCGGAACGAGAAGGCCACGCGCGCACTGTCCGTCGGTGACCGGATCGGTCTCCCGGCCCGATCAGACGGCACCGGGCCGGTGAGTGATCTTGTGGCGAACGCCAACCGCGTCAGGTTGGCCAGAACATTGCACACGCCCGAAGAACTTTTGGCGGGTCGGCGGGAACTGGGGCGAATCCGGCTGCGTGCGGCGTCAGCAGCGGATGACCGAGAGGATCGTACCGCCGATGCGCGCGGGACGCGCGCCGAGCGCGAAGGCGCCCTTCGGTCCGGCGAACGGACCGACAGGGCGCCTTCGATGCGCGAATCAGGCGGACAGCGGCGTGAAGTCGCGGCTGCCGATGTAACCCGGGCGCGGGGCGGGCGCCGCGAACGGCTCCACCAGCGTGTTCTCCACGCTGTTGAACACCAGGAAGATGTTCGAGCGCGGGAACGGGGTGATGTTGTTCGACGAACCGTGCATCAGATTCGAGTCGAACAGCAGCGCCGATCCGGCCCGCCCGGTGAACTGGCTGATCCCGTAGGTGTTCGCCAGCGTGGTGATGTCGTCCTGGGTCGGGACGCCGATCTCCTGCTCCTGCAACGACTCCCGGTAATGCTCGGCGGGTGTGCTGCCCAGGCAGGGCACGAACGTGCGATGCGAGCCGGGCATCACCATCAGGCTGCCGTTGATCGGGTAGTTGTCGGTGAGCGCGATGGACAGGCTGACCGCGCGCGGCGCGGGCATGCCGTCCTCGGCGTGCCAGGTCTCGAAGTCCGAGTGCCAGTAGAAACCGGTACCGCGGAAACCGGGCATGTAGTTCACCCGGCTCTGGTGAATGTAGACCTCCGAACCGAGGATCTGCCGGGCCAGCCCGGCGATCCGGGACTCCCTGGTCAGGTCCGCGATGGCGGCGCTGAGCCGGTGCACCTCGAAGACCGAACGCACGCGCTTCGACGACTTCTCCACGATCACCCGCTCGTCGTCGCGCAACGACGGGTCGCCGGCGAGCCTGCCGATCTCGGCGGAGAAATCGGCCACCTCGGTGGGGGTCAGCAGATCGTCGATACTGGCGAAGCCGTCGGTGTCGAAGTTCGCCAGCGCCGGGGTCTCGACCCGGCCCCACACCGTCGGATCCTTGCGATCCAGATGTGCGCCGGGCGTGCTCAACCGAGTCGGGTAGCGATCGGCCGGGCCGGTGTGGGGTCGAGTTTCCGTGTGCAGCAATACCATCCTGAGCTATCCCCCGATCGTCGCGGCGACCAACGGGTACGCGCCGCTACTGTCGTGGACCTCCTGCCCGGTGACCGGTGGATTGAACACGCACATCATCCGCATCTGGGTGCGGGCCTCCAGGCGGTGCCGTTCGTGTCCGTCCAGCAGATACATCGAACCCGGCTCGAGCACGTAGGTGACGTTGTTGTCGAGATCGGTGAGGCTGCCCGTTCCCTCGATCAGCCATACCGCTTCCACATGGTACCGATAGTGGAACTCGTGCGTGGTGCCCGCGGCGATGGTCGTCTCGTGGAACGAGAAGCCCACGCCGTCGCCGCCGAGGATGATGCGCTTGCTGCGCCAGCCCTCGCCTGCCACATCACGTTCGGTACCGGTGATCTCTTCGGTGCTGCGTACGATCATGCGATCGCTCCCATTCCACTGCACACGGTGTCCACGGCACCGGTGAGGATGCCGAGCCCGTGGTCCAGTTCCTGATCGGTAATTGTCAACGGCGGCAACAACTTCACCACCTCGTCGGTGGAACCCGAGGTTTCCACCAGCAGGCCGCGCTCGAACGCGACCTGGCAGACCTTGCTCGCCTGCGACGCGTCGTCGAACACCACGCCCTGCACCAGGCCGCGACCGCGGGTCGACAGTCCGGGGACGCGCTCGGCGAGCTCGCCGAGCGTCCGGGCGACCCGCTCGCCCTTGGCCAGCGTCGAGGCCTGCAACGTGCCGTCGGACCAGTAGTGCCGCAACGCGACCGACGCCGTGACGAAGGCCGGGTTGTTGCCGCGGAAGGTGCCGTTGTGCTCCCCCGGCGACCACTGGTCGAGCTCGGACTTGAACAGCACCAGCGCCATCGGCAGCCCGTAGCCGCCGATCGACTTGGACAGCGTGACGATGTCCGGAGTGATGCCGGCCAGCTCGAAGGAGAAGAACGGGCCCGTACGGCCGCAACCCATCTGGACGTCGTCGACGATCAGCAGGATCTCCCGCGCCTCGCACAGCCCGGCCAGATGCCGAAGCCATTCGGCCCGAGCGACATTCACCCCGCCCTCGCCCTGCACCGTCTCGACGATCACCGCGGCCGGGCGGTCGAAGCCCGACGACGTGTCGTCCAAAACCTTTTCCATCCACTGGAAGTCGGCCGTGGTGCCGTCGAAGTAGCCGTCGTAGGGCATGTGCGCCGCGTGCACCAGCGGCACGCCCGCGCCGGCCCGCTTGGCCGCGTTGCCGGTGACCGACAGGGCGCCGAGGGTCATGCCGTGGAAGGCGTTGGTGAAGCTGACGATGGTCTCGCGGCCGGTGATCTTGCGGGCCAGTTTGAGCGCGGCCTCGACCGCGTTGGCGCCCGTCGGGCCGGGGAACTGCACCTTGTAGTCCAGGCCGCGGGGCACGAACAGGGTATCGCGCAGGGTGGTCAGCAGCTCCCGCTTGGCCGTGGTCGACATGTCCAGGCCGTGCGTGATGCCGTCGCCGGCGATGTAGTCCAGCAGGGGCTGCTTGAGCACGTCGTTGTTGTGGCCGTAGTTCAGCGCACCCGCGCCGGCGAAGAAGTCGAGGAAGTCGTTGCCGTCTTCGTCGCGTAACCAGGCGCCCTTGGCCTTGGTGAACACGGTCGGCCAATTGCGGCAGTAGCCGCGGACATTCGATTCCAGGCTCTCGAAAATGCTCGTGTCGGCGTTGATCATCGGTGGTCCTCCTGCGTTGTGCGAGCGTTCGGTGCGATGAGATAGAGATCCTCGGGCGCGTGGCTGTCCGGGAAGACACCCGCGTCGAACAAGGGGCGCTTGGTGATTCGGGCGTCGCGACGCCGGGCCACCGAGCTGAACAGGGCGATGGATGCGGCGTTGTCCGGCGAGATCGTCGTCTCCAGCTGGGAAACACCCTGGGCGGCAACATTGTCGAGCAAGGTGTGCAGCAGCCGCGCACCGATTCCCTTGCCCTTCTGCGCCCGATCGACGGCTACCTGCCAGACGAACACGGTGTCCGGCGCCTGCGGCCGGACGAAGCCGATCACGTAACCGATCACCCGGCCCTGCACCTCGGCGACCACCGAGGTGGCCGCGAAGTCGCGGCACCACAGCACGTAGGCGTAGCTCGAATTGGTGTCGAGCACGGCCGAGTCCTTCGCGATCCGCCACAACTGGGCACCGTCTTCGACACCGGGCGCACGCAAGGTCGCGGCGGGCTCGGGTCGCGGAGTGGTCTGGGTGGAGCCAAGTGCGGCTGCGGCCTGTACGACGCGTGATCGTTCGATCTCCGCGGTGTTCAACGTTGGCAGTGGCATACAACTCCCGTCGGTAGTACTTATCCAGGCTTACGACTCAACGTTGAGGTGACCTGGTCGAGTTCTTTACGGTTGTGTTACGACTCGATTGCGTCGATCCCCGGCAAGGTGACGACGAACCGCGCGCCGCCGCCCGGCCGCTCGGTGCAGGCGACCCGGCCGCCGTGCTTGACCACGGTCTCGGTCACCAGCGCGAGCCCGATGCCCGTGCCGGTCGCCGAGCGCCTGCCGCTGCGCGCGGTGGCGAAACGTTCGAAGATGCGGACCCGGTCCGCGGGCGGCACGCCCGGTCCCGCGTCGTCCACCACGATCACGGCGGCGCCGTCCGCCCGATCCGCGCGGACCTCGACGACACCGCCGCCGTGCAGATCGGCGTTGCGCAGCAAATTGCCCACCGCGCGTTCCAATTCGAGCTTGCGGCCGCGCACTACGACGTCCTCGGCGACGGTCAGCAGTCCCGGCGCGTAGCGCCGCTCGGCGAGTGTGTGCCGCAACAGGTCGCGCACCGACAGCGGTTCCATGTCGCCGCGGTGCATGCCCGCCTCGACCCGCGCCAGGGCCAGCAGATCGTCGAGCAGCCCGCGCAGATGGTCCACCTCCGCGGTGACCAGGCCGAGCGCGCGCTGCGAACGTTCCGGCAGATCCGTGCGGTGCCGGTTGAGCACGTCCACGCCGGCCGTCAAAGTGGTGAGCGGCGTACGCAATTCGTGACTGACGTCGCCGAAGAGCCGATGCTCGCGTTCGATCCGGCGCTGCAGCGAATCGACCATGCTGTTGAACGACTCCACCGTGGTGGCGAGGTCCTGATCGCGGGTGGCGGGCAGGCGCAGATCCAGGTCGCCGGAAGCGATCTCGGCCGCCGCGCCGGCCAGCTGGTGCAGCGGCGTCAGCACCCGCCTGCTCGCCCACCAGCCCACCCCGGCGCCGATCAGCGTCACCACCACGGCGCAGCCGATCAGCACGTTGCGCAACAGATTCAGGTTCGACTGCAGGTCGGTGCCGCCGGTCTGCGCGTGTTCCAGATAGCTGCGGCTGATGGTGAACACCGACACGACGAGCACCAGCGACATGAGCGCGGCGATCGCCGCGGACATGGCCGTCACCCGGCCGCGCAGACTCCAGCGTTTCGGATCGAACCAGCGCTCAGCGCTGGACATCGAGTCGGTAGCCGAGCCCGCGCACGGTCACCACGATATGCGGATCGGACGGATCCCGTTCGATCTTGGTGCGCAGCCTGCGCAGGTGCACGTCGACGATCCGCTCGTCGCCGAAAAACCCTTGGTCCCAGACACGTTCGAGCAGCACGGTGCGGCTGAGCACCCGCCCCGGCGCCTCGGCCAGCTCGCACAGCAGCCGGAACTCGGTGAGCGTGAGCCGGATCTCGTCGTCGCCGCGGCGGACCACGCCGGCGTCCGGCGCGAGCACCAGCGGGGCGACCGGGTCGGCGTCGAGCACCATCTCGTGCGGTGCGTCCCGCTCCACCGCGGTCCTGGCCCGGCGGCGCACGGCCCGCATGCGCGCGGTGATCTCCTTGATCTCGAACGGTTTCGTCACGAAATCGTCGGCGCCCGCCTCCAGCGCGGCCACCACATCGTGGGTATCGTCGCGGGCACTGACCACGATGATCGGCACATCGTGCTCGCGACGGATCTCCCGGATGCAGTCGAAGCCGTCCATCCCGCCGAGCATCAGGTCGACGATCATCACGTCGGGGGCACCGTTGCTGCGCAGATGGGTGAGCGCGTCCTCGGCCTCCTGGGCCTCTTCGACGTCGTAGCCTTCGTCCTCCATGGCGAGCCGCAGCGCGCTACGGACCCGGTCGTCGTCTTCGACGATCATCAGGTTCGCGCTCATGCCCGCACCTCGCCGATGCTCGGTTCCGGCATGACCGCGGGCGCGGTTGTACCCTTCGATCCCTCGCTGCGCTCGCTCAAATACCCATCCTTTGCAGACACGCGGACGCGCGCCGCGATACGGAAATTCGCATCCCCATACCGACGCGACATTCCGCTGTTCGAGCCACTTGCCGAGGTTCCAATACCCGTACAGACCGTTCGGTAAACGTTAACTGGACGCACGTTCAACAGCCTGGCTCGTCTCATCCACCCTGTACCCACCCACTCCGTTACGCAACCGTTACGTGACACCTGACACATCGATGCCATCGGCTGTTCACCACACCCGTCCGTCCGGAGCTACCGCGGCCTCAGCGATCCTCGCGCGTCGGACGTTCCAGGCGATTGAAATTGCTCGGCGTCCCATCCGCCCGCCGATCCTGGTAGCGGAAATGCAGGTGCCGCTCATCGAAGGTGGCGAACCACTCGTCCCAATCCACCGGCCGCAGCACCGCGCCTCCGTAACCGGGAAAATCGAAGCGCAGCACCCGAAGATGACCGTCGTCCTCGCTGCCCGGCATGGTCGCGGGGCGGGCGCCGCGACGCTCCGCCCACTGCCGGATGATGTCGTGATTCTGGGTGACGCGCGTGCGCTCCACGTTCGTCGCACGGGTGCGCGCCATCCGCTCCGGGGACTGCAATTCCGGCAGGTACTTCGGCGACCTCGAGCTCCCCGATCCGGCGTACGGATTCCGGGTGCCTAGTCGGTGTTCGTTCATAAACGAGCTCCTGAGCCGTCGGCATCGTATGTCCGGTTCCCCTTTTGGTACCCGGCGCCAACTTCGCGCAAACCGCCAATCCGGCACCCGACCGGCGGAATCGGGCATACGCGGCCCGAAAACCGCTGACCGGCAGCCGGTCTGTGCGCAGGGTCACCGACAGCGGCGCGCTGCTCGCCACCGATTCAGCCGGGTGCGGATGGGTAACTCGGACGCGAGGAGGAATCAGATGACCAGTCCAGTAGCTCCAGAACCCAGCCCCATCCCGCCGGTACCGGGGCCCGACCCCGCGCCCGCGCCGCCGGACCCGGTGCCGCCGGTTCCCGGGCCCGACCCGGCGCCGGCTCCGCCCAACCCCGGCGGACCGCGGCCGATCCCCCCGGTGCCGGAACCTGGCGAACCGTTTCCGCCGAACGAGCCGGTTCCCCCGAACCCGCTCTGATCGCCGGTGTTTCACCGTCTCAATCGCGTAATGCCTGCTCGCGCAGTTCATTCAGGGTTCGCGAGAGAATTCGCGAGACGTGCATCTGGGACACGCCCAGCACGTCCGCGATCTGGGTCTGCGTCTTGTTCTCGAAGAACCGCATGATCAGTACCTGACGCTCACGCTCGGGCAGCTCTTCGATCAACGGCCGAACGGCGAGGAAGTCCTCCACCAGATGGTAGGAGGGCTCCTCCGCCCCAAGGCTTTCCAGCAGCGGCAGCGGTGCGTTCTCGATATCGTCGCCGGCCACCGCGTCGATGGACGAGGACTGATAGGCGTTGCCGGCGATCAGGGCCTGGGTGACCTCGACCAGGTCGACGTCCAGCTCCTCGGCGATCTCCCTGGCCCTCGGCATCCGCCCGAGCCGCTGCGAGAGCGCCTCCACCGTCGCGCCGATGCTGAGCTGGATCTCCTTGGTGCGCCGCGGGACTCGCACCGACCAGGTATTGTCCCGGAAGTGCCTGCGCACCTCGCCCATGATGGTCGGCACCGCGAACGCCAGGAACGAGGAGCCGCGGGTGACGTCGAACCGGTCGGCGGCCTGCACCAGGCCGAGCCGTGCCACCTGGAGCAGATCGTCGAAATTCTCTCCGCGCCCGGCGAATTTGCGTGCGATGTGTTCGGCCAGCGGCAGGCACCGCCCGATCAGCTCCGCCCGCATCGCCTCCCGGCGCGGGTCGTCCGGCGCGAGCGCGGCGATCTTCTCGAACAGCGGCTCGATGTTGTCGTAGCTGTCACCGCGTGTTCTCGATTCATCTGCCATCCGCCGCCCCTCGGATCCAGCTGAACTCGACGACAGTCGGATAACCGGACCGGGCGCCGTCGAACGGGGCTTGCGTGGCGGTGATGGAATGGGTGAGCGTGCGCACGATATGCCAGCCGAAACCGGCTTGGCCCACTACCGATTCCGACGCGGCCACCGAGGCGACATGGACGAACATCTGGTTCGTGTCATAGGTGAATTCGCACTCCAGGCTGGACCCTGGCACCGCGTCCAGAATCAGCGAGGTGGCGACCTCGTCGAGCGCGAGCCGGATATCGGTGACCTCGTCCAGCGCGAAATCGGCGATGAGTGCGACGGTCTCGGCGAGCGCGCGCAGCATGGTCAGCTGCTCCAACTGCGCGGGGATTCGGACACCGATTGTTGTTGTTTCCGTTGAGGATCGGGAAGTCCATTCCCCCATGCCCATCACCACCTTGCTCTCGCAGCCGAACCCGGGAACGCCGGGCAACCGTCGATCCGAGTTCTCCTGGCCCGCCGTCCGACACCGCGACCGGCCACAACGTCGAGGCCGCAGTGCTCCTCATCGGTACCGGCGTACCCGCCGCGGTGCCCCCGAAACGTGCGCGCGAGATCAGCTCACGTCGATCCGCTCGTGCGCGGTCAGCAGCAGGTGATCGAATTGGGTGCGCAGGCCCACGGTCGAACCGGTCAGTGAACCGAGGTCGGCGACCAGGCGCGAGGCCAGGGTGCGCAGCTTGATGTTGGTCTCCTGCGAACGCCAGCTGAGCACCCGGAAGGCCTGCTCCGAACTGACCCCGTAGACCAGCATCACCGCACCCTTGGCCTGCTCGATCACCGCGCGCGAGGCCCACAGTTCGGGCAGCGCGTCGTCCAGCGCCTCCTGCCGGTGGTGCTCGAGGGTGTCGGTCACATCGATGTAGTAGCCGGCGGTGCCCGCGACCCGGCCGTCGTCATCGAAGAGATGATCGGCGACCACGATGACGTGGTGGATCTCGCCGGCCGTGTCGATGACCCGGTGCCGGCTGGAGAACGGCTCTCCGTCATTGATGGATTTGGCCAATGCGTTGGCCACCTGGGCGCGATCGTCGGGGTGTTTGTGGGTCAGCAGCAGATCGGTGGTCGGGACCACGCTTCCGGGCGAATAGCCGTGCATCGTGGCGACCTCGTCCGACCATTCCCAACGCTGATCGGCGAACCAGAAACGAAAACTGCCGACACTCTGTGGTGTCCCTAATCCGATCACCCGGTCCAGCGCACGCGAATCCTCGGGCTGGACCGGCCCCATTTCAGTCACAGCGCCAAGTATCCGTCGTCGGCGCACGCCACGCGACCAGATCGGCGCGCGCCACGCCGGACTCGGCGCCGTCGGCGAATCGGTCGGTTCTCAGGCGTCCAGTGCGGCACGCATAGACGGGTAGCGCCGGAACAGCTGCCGCACTCCGGAGATCTCGAGCGACCGCTCGATCGGCTGCCGACCGGCCACGATACGCACATCGGTGCCGTCGCAGGCGGCTCGCTGCCGCACCGCACCCAGCGCACCGGCGGCCCGGAGGCTCAGGAACCGCGCCGCCCGCAGATCGATGACCACAGCGTGACAGTTCGATCGAACCGCTCGTTCGACGGTGGCGAAGAATTGCGGAGAAGCGGCCGCGTCCAATTCGCCTTCGACACGAACCACCACGCATTCATTGCGGCGATCTACGCGTTGCGCCCAGGCGTGACCATCATGGGGCTGCGGCCCCGAGCCGTTCAGGTGCACGCCCTCGGCGTGCTCATGTAGAGCGGATCTAGCGGACATAACTGAACCTCCCGTTAAAGGGGGGAAATACCAGTCCGTCGCGACAGGTCCGGCCGATGGGCGAAATGGCAGCGGACAACCGGCGAATAGGTTGCCACTACGATTCCATCGACCGGTTTTCGGCGGGTGTGCTGCGCCCGAACGTCGAACCGGGGTCGGCTGTAGTCTCAACCTCCCTACAGTGTTGCACGGTCCGTAGCCGATGTCACAAAGTCACCCGTTACCCGGCCTCGGGGGTTGCCGATCTTGCCGGCTGGGTACGCCATATACATGGACCCCGACCCGAGCACGACCACCGAGCAGCCGACCAACAACCTGTTCTCCGGGACCGGCCCCGCCGCGATGATCGCGACGATGCTGCTGGTGGTCGTGTGCACCGCGGTCGCGATCGGGATCGTCGTGTCGACCATCTGACCGCGTCCGTATTGCCAAGCAGGCTCACGGGTTTCACACCCGCTCACACGGGCATACCTGGGGCATACCCGAATTCGACGCATGCCACGCGATGCCTGGTCGCGGGCACCGTGCGGCGTCGCCGCCGGCCGATCACCCGCGGTGAGAACGGAGCACATCGTGAAGATTGCCATGGTTTCCGAACACGCCAGCCCGCTCGACGCGCACGGCGCGACCACCGCGACCGGCCAGCACGTCCATGTCGCGGAGCTGGCCGCGGCGTACGCGCGGCGCGGACACCAGGTCACCGTGTACACCCGGCGGGAGAATCCGAACGTCCCGCCCGAGATTCTCACCGACGCGGGCTACCGCGTGGTGCACGTGACCGCGGGCCCGGTCGAACCGCTGCCACGCGACCAAAGTCTGCCGTTCCTAGGCGATTTCGGCACCTTCCTGCAACGCCAATGGGGTCTGGACACGCCGGACATCGTGCACGCGCACTTCTGGATGTCCGGGCTCGCAGCGGAATTGGCCGCCCGCGCCCACGGGATTCCGGTGGTGGTCACCTTCCACGCGCTCGGCACCGTGCGCCGTCGCCATCAGGGTCTCGCCGACACCAGCCCGCGCTCGCGCATCCGGTTCGAGCGGCTGATCGCCGGGCGCGCGGCACATATCGTCGCCACCAGCTCGGACGAGGTGATGGAGCTGACCAGGATGGGCGTTCCCCGCTTCCGCATCTCCACCGTGCCGAGCGGGGTGGACCTGTCTGCCTTCACCCCCGAGGGCCCGGCCGCCGAGCGCGGTCAGCGGCAACGGATGCACCGCGTGCTGTCGGTGGGGAGATTGGTGCCGCGCAAGGGATTCGACGTCGCGATCAAGGCCCTGCAGGAACTTCCGGACACCGAACTGGTGATCGCCGGCGGGCCGGTCGGCGACGACATCGAGGACGACAGCGAGGGCAGGCGGCTGCGCAGGCTCGCGATGGATTACGGTGTGCAGGAACGGCTTCGGATGCTCGGGCACGTCCGCCGCGCCGAACTGCCGCGCTGGTACCGCTCGGCCGACGTGGTGCTGTGCACGCCCCAGTACGAGCCGTTCGGCATGGTCCCCCTGGAGGCGATGGCCAGCCGGAAACCGGTGGTGGCCACCGCCGTCGGCGGCCTGCTCGACACCATCGTCGACGGCGTCACCGGGCGGCTCGTCGCGCCGCCGGATCCGCTCACCGTGGCCAGGGCGGTCCGCCAGCTGCTCGACGACCGGACCCTGCGCGAAACCTGGGGCGCGGCAGGCTATCAGCGCGCCGCCAGCCGGTATGCGTGGGATCACGTCGCCCTCGAAACCCTGACCGCCTATCACCGCGGCGCGCCCGCCCAAGCGGCAGACGTGGTTTCGGCCCGCTGACCGTCAGCGATCCTCGGCGGGTGCGCTGGACCCGCGCCAGAGCCACGGCGCGAGCAGCCACGCCACCAGGAACAGCGCCGCGACGGTCAGGCCGGCGAGCACCCCGCCGATGGTACCGGCGACCATGCTCACCACCAGCACCATCGCCCCGGTCAACGCGATGCCGAGCAGGGCGATGCCGGCCATCGCACACCGGTGCGCCGCGGCGACCACATTGCCGAGCCGATGCCGGCGGAACAGGATCCGATGCCAGGACACCGGCGCGACCAGGAACACCGTCGCGCCGATCGCGGCGCAGAGGGTGATCAGATACAGCACCCGCAACGAATGCGACAGCGTCCCGAACGACGCCTGGAACGGCACGATCAGCAGCGCCGAGATCAAGAATTGCACCCCGGTCTGCACCACCCGCAGTTCCTGGATGAGCGTGCTCCAATTGCGGTCCAGCCGTTCGGTTCCGGTCTCGCCACGCGCATCCTGATTCCAGGCGTCGTCGTCGCCGAGCACCACCTTGCCCCGTGTTCGCCCTGACGATTCCATCATCGATCACCTACTTGTCTTCCCCCGACCGGCGGTTGCGCACCTGGGCGGATACCCGATCCGGCGACGATTAACCGGCCGGCCACCGGGTATCACCGGATCGCGCTCCCGGACGCAGGCGTCCAGCCCATCGAAGACGGAGAGAGTTGAACCCTCATGCGGATCGCGGCGATCGGCGATGTCCATTTCGGCCTCGGGTCAACCGGCCGGTTGCGCCCTGAGCTGCGCGAACTGCCCGAGCGGGCGGACGTGCTGCTCCTGGCGGGCGACCTGACCGAGCACGGCAGGCTGGCCGAGGCACGGGTGGTGGCGGCCGAATTCGGCGACCTCGGCCTACCGGTGGTCGCGGTGCTCGGCAACCATGATCATCACAGCGATGCCGACGCCGATATCGCGAAACTGCTGACCGACCACGGCATCACCGTTCTGGAGGGCACGGCGACCACGCTCGAACTCGACGGCCGGACCCTCGGCGTGGCCGGCACCAAGGGCTTCGGCGGCGGCTACGCCGGCCGGTGCGCTGGCGTCTTCGGCGAACGCCTGATGCGCGAATTCGCCGGACACACAATCGATCTGGCGGCATCGCTGGGTTCGGCGCTGGCCGAGCTCGGCACCGACGTCACCATCGCGCTCACCCACTACTCCCCCGTCACCGGCACGCTGCTCGGCGAGCCTGCCGAGCTCTACCCGTTCCTCGGCTCCTACCTGCTCGGCGAGGCGATCGACGAGTTCGGCGCCGATCTCGCGGTGCACGGCCACGCGCACTCGGGCAGCGAGCACGGCCTCACCCCGGGCGGCGTCCCGGTCCGCAATGTCGCCAGGCCGGTCATCCAGGCCGCCTACCGGGTCTACGAATTGCAGCCCGCCGCAGTCTGATCCGCCATTCATGGCGAACGCACGTTTCGGATTTCCCGACCAGGGCACCCGTCCCCCATGGATGCTCCGACGACCGAAACGACCGGGGCGGCCTGGCCGCGCACCCACGCCGCGCACCGGACGGTGCCGCGCCGATGACCGGCCACGTGCTGGTAGCGCGCCTGGACAGCGCGGGTGACGTCCTGCTCGCCGGACCCGCCGTGCGCTCGATCGCCCGCCGCGCCGAAACGGTCACCTTCCTGGCCGGCCCGCGCGGCAGTTCGGCCGCCGCGCTGCTGCCCGGCGTGGACCGCGTGCTGCAATTCGAGGCGGCCTGGGTGGAAGCCGATCCGCCCCCGCTGACCGGCGCGGCCGTGCGCGCCCTGATCGAGTGCGTGCGGATGCTGGCGCCGGACGAGGCGATCATCAGCACCTCGGCGCACCAGTCCCCGCTGCCGCTGGCCCTGTTGCTCCGGATGGCGGGGGTGCCGCGGATCAGCGCGATCACCACCGACGAGGCCGGCGCGCTGCTCGATGTCCGCCATCGCGTGAACAACGATATGCCGGAGCAGATTCGGGCGTTGTCGCTGGCCGTGGCGGCCGGTTATCCGCCGGTGGCACCGCGCCTGCGGGTCCGCCAGGATCTGCCCGAGGTCGCCGAATTGACTGGCGGCCCAGGCTATGTCGTGCTGCATCCGGGTGCCGCCGAGCCGAGTCGGCGGATGTCCGCGCCGCGCAGTAGGCAGGTCGCCGCCGCGCTGGCCGAAGCGGGACACCGCGTGGTGGTCACCGGCAGCGCCGCCGAACGGGCGCTCACCGACACCGTCGCCGACGGGCACGCCCGTGACCTCGGCGGGGCCACCGATCTGGCCTGCTTCGCCGCCGTGCTGCGCGACGCCGACGCGGTGGTCGCGCCGAACACCGGCGCCGCCCCGTTGGCCGCCGCGGTCGCGACGCCCGTCGTCTCGCTGTTCGCGCCGGTCGTGCCGGCTCGGCGCTGGGCGCCCTACGGCGTGCCGACCATCGTGCTCGGCGATCAGAGCGCGCCTTCCGGACGGCACGGTCTGGACGCCATTCCGGACATCGCGATCGTCTCGGCCACCGAACAGGTACTACGCGCCACCGATTGAGCCGCCGCGGTCCGGGTATGCGGTCGAATGCCCCCGTTTTCGGCGGTTGGACCAGAAAGGATTCCTATGCTTCCCGGACCGAATGAATCGACCACGGGACACAGCGGTGCCGAGCACCACGGCGACCCCGGCGACAACTTCCCGGACTACACCCGGACCTCGCGGGCCCACGTCGGGGAGTCCATCGAGGACACGCGTAACTGGCCGGGCATCATCCTGGTCGCACTCGGCCTTGTCGGTCTCGGACTGACGCTCACCGCGGCCGGATACGGCTTCGGCGGCTGGGCCGTCATCGGCGCGATCGCCACGGTGGCGTTGATCGCCGCCGGCGTTGCCCTGGTCGTGCTCGAGCATCGCCGCCTGAAGAACCGTGAGGGCCTGGACCTCACCGATCAGGCGGGTCACTGAGATGAGCCGAGATCGCCGTCGGCCGGTGCTGCGCGCCCTGCTGATCGCCGGTGCGCTCGCCGCCGCCCCGCTGGTCGCCGCCTGCTCCGCCGAGGACAAGGACCCGGCGGCCCCGGCCACCGGGACCAATACCTCCGTCCTGTTCTCGATGCCGTCCACGACGGCGCAGGTGCCCAACCCCGACGGACAGATCTCCGGCGCGGCGGCGAAGCAGCTGTGCGACATGATCCGACCGGATCTGGACAAGTGGCGCACCGAAGGCGCCGCCCTCGGCCGGGTGGCGTTCAACGGCACCGTGCACAACTGGGCCGCCCGCAACGGCGGCCTCAACGACACCGTGATCAAAGACCGCGGCGTCGTCGATCAGATCACCACGCAGAACTGCCCCGATGTGCGCCGGCAGGCGCTCGAGGCGCTCGACACGTCAGATCTCGCCAGTGCACTCGTCGGATTCGGAGGCTGATTCCATGTTCAAGACCGCCAAGTTCTTCGTGTTCGTGATCGCCGCGGCGTTCTTCGTCGGCGGCTGCGGCGACGAGCCGGAAAAGATCGTCAACAAGGGCGGCAGCACGCCGTGCAACGAGTTCTCCGCCCAGGATCCGGACAAGCAGCGGATCACCGTGACCAAGTTCCTCGAGCAGGAGCGCAACGGCGACGCCCCGCCCACCCAGGACCGGACCGTGGACGCGGCCATCGCGTCGATCAAGCTGATGTGCGCGGCGCAGGCGAACCCGGACACCCCGATCAACAAAGCCGACCTGACCGGGATCCTGGTCCCGAAATAGGCGGAAGACATGACCGCTCGTCATCACCGAAACATCGTGGAACTCCTTGTTCTGCAACATAATCGGATGCGTGAACTGCTCGACGACCTGCAATCGACCGCGGGGCCGGAACGCAGGGAGTCGTTCGAGGAGTTCGCGCGCTGGCTCGCCGTGCACGAAGCCACCGAGGCGGAGCTGATCCAGGGCGATTTCGCGCAGGAGCCCGCCGCTACCTGGTGAGCAGTTGCATTACCCGGTCCACCGGCAGCGCCGGTGAGCGATGGCCGTCGCGGCCGATCATCGTCTCACCGGCGAACAGCACGTTGACCACCGCTTCCTCCACCACCTGGACGACCGCGTCGTAGAACGGGTTCAGCTGCCCCCAGGGAATGAAAGTCAGTTGCTCGTAAGGGGTTTCGCCATTGGGGAAGTAGCTGGTGAGCGCGCCCTCGTTGGCCGTGGAGAAGGCGAGGAAGATGTCGCCGGAGAAGTGCGAGCCGCTGGTTCCGGTACGGGCCAGGCCCAGCGGCACCCGGCGGGTCATTGCGGTCAATTGCCCGGGCAGCAGCGGCGCGTCGGTCGCGATGACGACGATGACCGAGCCGGAGCCCGCCGGTGCGAACCACGAACCGAGCGGATCGTCCTCGGCGAGCACGGTACCGAGCGGGACGCCGCGGATCGTGAGTTCTCTGCGGGCCCCGAAGTTCGCCTGGACGAAGGCGCCGACGGTATAGCTGTCACTGCCGTAATCGACTCGGCGTGAGGCGGTTCCGCTGCCGCCCTTGAAGCCGTAGCAGTTCATTCCGGTGCCGCCGCCGACGCTGCCCTCGGCGATCCGGCCGCCGGTCGCCGCGTCGATGGCGGCGACCGCGTCAGCGGAGGTGACATGAGATCCGTTGATGTCGTTGAGATACCCGTCCCAGGTCTCCGCGACGACCGGCAGCGACCAGTCGTCGGGCAGCTCGGCGAACGCGCCGACCAGCCAGTCGATGATCCCGCGATGACAGGTCCCGACCGCGTGCGTGTTGGTGATCAGCACCGGCAGGGCGAGCGAACCGGTTTCGGTGAGCCAGGTGGTTCCGGTCATCTCGCCGTTGCCGTTGAGCGAATACCAGCCCGCCGCACAGGGAGTGAACACCCGCTCGCGGCCGCGCGGCAGGATCGCCGTGACGCCGGTGCGCACGTTGTCCCCGCGGATGAGCGTCGTATAGCCGACCTCGACTCCGGGCACGTCGGTGATCGCGTTCAATTCCGCAGTGACGCCAGGGAATTGCACCCCATACTCCCGTGCACGCATATTCATGGGATGATCTTAGGCAAGGAAACGACCTTTCGCTCGGTAACTTTCCGGTTCAGTGGCCCGATTTCCGGACAACAACCGGCGGGTTTGCCGATCGGCGCACCGGCTATGCCGGGGTTATGACGTCACTATGGTTGAACAACGCAGACGTCCCGGCACGTCTGCGATTAACGCCAGGATCGCGATTCGACACTGTCGTGATCGGCGGCGGTCTCACCGGTTTGGTCACCGCGTTGCTATTGGCCGAGAGTGGCGTCGAGGTGGCGGTGGTCGAGGGCAGGCGGGTCGGCGCGGGCACCACCGGTGCCACGACCGGAAAGATCAGTCTGCTGCAGGGAACACGAGCCCAGCAGATCCGCCGGCGACACAATGCGGGCGCGTTGCGGGACTATGTCGCGGCGAATCGTGATGGGCAGCAATGGTTGTTGCGGTTCTGCGCGGAACACGGAGTCGCGGTGCAGCACGCCGCCGCATTCACCTACGCCCAGTCCGGCGCCGAGATCGCAAAGGTACGCGGGGAATTCGACGCGACGCGGGCGGCGGGACTACCCACCGAGCTCGTCGACGAGCTGGATGTGCCGTTCCCGGCCTTCGGTGCGGTGCGGCTGGCCGATCAGGCACAGGTCGACCCGATGGCCGTGCTGGCCGCGCTGGCCGTCGAGGTCGAATCGCACGCGGCGCCGATCTACGAGTCGACCATGGTGCGCGGCGTGCACGGCGGAATGAACGGCGACCTCACCGTCGAGACCGACCACGGCGAACTCGGTGCGGGCACCGTCATACTGGCCACGGGCACACCGATACTCGATCGCGGCGGGTTCTTCGCCCGGCTCACCGCTCAGCGCTCCTACCTGGCCGCCTTCCGGCTCGACGAGCCGATGCCGCGCGAGATGTACCTCAGCGCAGGGCAGCCCACCCGATCGCTGCGCTACGCGCCGACCCCCGCGGGCGACGTGCTGCTCGTCGGCGGCAACGGGCACGTGGTCGGGCGCACCCGATCGGAGCGCGAGCAGGCAGGCGAGTTGCTGCGCTGGGCGCAAACCTGGTTCCCCACGGCCGAACTCGTGCAGGAGTGGTCGGCGCAGGACTACTCGCCGATCGGTGAACTCCCCTATGCCGGGCCGCTGCTGCCCGGGAAGAACAACATCCTGCTCGGCACCGGATACGCCAAGTGGGGTCTCACCAACGGCGTCGCCGCCGCGCTGGCGCTGGCCGGGCGCGTCACCGGCAAGCCGCCGAATTGGGCGGGCGCGCTGGCCAGTTGGCGGCCGGACGAGCTCGAGGCGGTACCGTCGGCAGTCCGCGCGAACAGCGCGGTCGCGCAGCGGCTCGCGACCGGCTGGCTGCGCATGGCGACCCGCGCGAGCGGTGAGATCCCGGCCGAAGGATGCGGCACCGTGCGGCGACACGGCCTGCGCCCCACCGCCACCAGCACGGTCGACGGCACCACCACCGAACTGTCCGCCGTCTGCCCGCATCTCTACGGCATCGTCCGCTGGAACGACGCCGAACGCTCCTGGGACTGCCCGCTGCACGGCTCCCGCTTCGCCCCCGACGGCACGCTGCTCGAGGGCCCGGCCACCGAGTCGCTCACCCCCCTCACCCCGCCGCAGACACCCCTGCCATAGCAAGTTCCTGCCTATCCGCGGCCATACCGGAGCCGCTCCGCGCTGTGCTGGTTAGCGTGAGACAGGTGGTCCCGATGGCGCGCCACCACGCAACGGCGGGGAGATCCGCGCGGGGTCACTGCGAGAGCGGCTCCGCGCGGGTCAGTATCTCGTCGACGGTCTGCCGCACGGTGAGATACGAAGTGTCCAGCCACAATCCGATGCGCGGCGTGCTCTGCCACAGATCCGCGTCCAATTCGGCGACGGTGAACGTGCCGTAGGCGGACTTGCTCCGGGCGGCCTCCCGCGCCGCGACCACCTCGGGCCTGGGCGCGAGCACCACCACATACAGCGGCCTGGTGACGATCTGATCGATGGTGTACGGCAACAACTCACCGAGCATGGTGTCCTGCAGGACCGTCGTAAACCCCTCCGCCGCATAGGCATCGGCGGCGTTCGCGGCCAGCCGGTGCCGTAACGCCAGTTGCCGCAGCGCCTCCTGCGACGGCTCCTGGCTCATCTCCTCGCGCCCCCCGACGACAAACCGCCGGAAGGTGTCCCCGCGCACATGCGCCGACCGCGGCAGCCGCTCGGCCAGCGCCTGCGCCACCGTCGACTTCCCGGCCGCCTGAATGCCGGAGATGAGGTAGACCGAAGGTGTCATGGCGATCATGATCGCACCCGGTGCGAGCGAATGTCAGCCGAGCACCGAAGCGGCTGCGTTCCAACCGACTCCGCGCGGTCCCGCGTCGAAGACCGCACCCTCGAGGAAATCCAGGAGCGGGCCGAGCAGCTGTAGGCCGGATAGCGGTCAGATCATCGAGCGGTGGATCCCCTGGGGTTCGCCGCCGAGCTGGGTCAGCGCCGACGAGTGGAAGATCGAACCCGGCACGTGGATGGCGTGCGACAGGCCCGCGTGCGCGTCCCGCCAGAACCGTTGCAGCGGCGTCTTCATCTGCAACGCGCCGCCACCGGACCGGGCGAAGATCTCGTCCACCGCGCGCACGACCCGCCAGGCGGCGGCGGTCTGCGTGCGCCGGCCGATCGCGCGCAGCTCGAAGCTGACCTCCTCGCCCCGGTCGACCATGTCCCAGAACCGGTCCACGGTCTCCAGGATGGCCGCCCGGGAGGCCGCGATCTCCGCCGCGGCGGCACCGATCGCATACAGCACATACGGGTCGTCCTTGATCGGGATGCCGGTGATGGCGACCCGAGATTTCTGCGCCGCCATGTGACAGGCCAATGCGCCCTCGGCAATGCCGATCAGCGACGAGGTGATGCCGAGCGGGAAAATGCACGAGAACGGAAAGTTGTAGAGCGTCTCCGTGCGCCCCGCCTCTTTCGGCGCGGTGCCGTCGAACACCTTCGCGGCATCCAGGGTCCGATACGTCGGCACGAACGCGTCCTCGACGATCAGGTCTTTACTACCGGTTCCCCGCAAACCGACGACATCCCAGCTCTCCGGATCGATCCGGTAATCCGCGCGCGGCAGCAGAACATGCATCGTCCGCGGCGGCATCACCCGTTTGCCCTGCTCGTCCCCGAGCGCCGCGCCGATCATCACCCATTGGCAATGATCGGTCCCCGACGAGAACGCCCAGCGCCCGCTGAGCAGGTATCCGCCGGCCACCGGCCGCGCCACCCCCATCGGCGCGTACGGCGAGGCCATCCAGGTATCCGGGTCCGCTCCCCACACCTCGTCCTGCGCCTTCGGATCGAAGAACGCCAACTCCCATGGATGCACCCCGACGATCCCGGTCACCCACCCCGCGGCCCCGTCCATCGCCCCGATCGCCATCGTGGTCTCCGCGAATTCCCGCGGATGCACCTCGAGTCCCCCGTATTTCTTCGGCTGCAACATGCGAATGGCACCGGATTCCCGCAGCCGCCCCGCCGAGGTATCGGACAGCCGCATCAACTTGTCCCCCACCACCCCCTCGGCTCGAATCTCGTCCGCGTACTGCTCGATCCGAGCCAGAACCCGCGCCATACCATTCCCCGTTCCTGCGGTCATACCCCAAACTAGAACACGTTCCAGTCCTGCGGGGCCGAAACAGTCCGAACCGCGGAACCACCGAGGCACCGGGGGTGGTGCGCCTCAGTCCGCCTCGGGGACGCCGGGATCGTTGGGGTGGGGTTGGAGCGCAGTGATGGTGAGGGTCATCCAGGGGCGCAGCGGGAGCGTGTCGAGGACGTTGACCTGGAGATCGGACTGGTCGGCCGCGCGCCAGATGCCGATGCTGCGGAGTTCCCCGACCGGACGCCACAGACGGTAGAGATGTCCGGTGGCGGCGAGTTCCTGGGCGCGGGCTTTCTCGGCGGCTCGGCGTTCGTCCACGACGAGGGGGTCGGTGCCTTCGGGGATGGTGGTGGTGATCTCTACCAGGAATTCCTGCATGATGACTCCCTCGAGTGGGCGTGTCCGGCATCACCATTGTGAATGAGAATCCCCCCGATGCAGGGACGACGGAGCGACCCCTGATGGTTACGATCGAGCCATCATCGAAAGCCTGGCCTTCATCGCGGCCGTTGTCCGAATCTGATCAGGAGACCAGTTGACGATCTTCCGCAGTGTGGTCGGGGTGCAGTTGTTGATGAGCCGGGGCGAGCAGGTGTTGCTGGCGCGGCGGCGGAATACCGAATTCGGGGATGGGGAGTGGAACGCGCCCGGTGGGCGACTCGATGCCGGGGAGGATGTGCTCACCGCGGTGATCCGGGAGGCGGAGGAGGAGATCGGCGTGCGGGTGGAACGCGACCACGTGCAGATGGTTGCCTCGATGCACATTCAGTCCCCGCCCGGACAGGCGCTGATCGTGTTCATCTTTCACACCGACACCTGGTCGGGCGAGCCGCGAAATCTCGAGCCCGACCGGTGTTCGGAGCTGCGCTGGTTCGACTATGACGACATTCCGGACGAAACGATCCTGAGCACGCGCGCCGGCCTCGACATGTTCCGGCGCAAGCAGCATTTCGGACTGTTCGGCTGGCCCGAGCACGCGACGCTCGGCGCGCACAACTGGTAGGTCAGAGCAGGGTGCCGCCGCTGGCGTCGATGTAGGAGCCGGTGATCCAGCGGGAGTCCGCCGAGGCGATGAAGGCCACGACGTCGGCGATGTCGGAGACCTCGCCCACCCGATTGAAAGCCGACCATGCGGACATTTCGGCGACGGTGTCGGGATCGTCGAAGACCGGGTCACCGTTGTTGGTCACGCCGGGGGCGACCGTGTTGATGGTGATGCCGCGGGGCGCGATGTGCAGGGCCAGCTGGAGGGTGATCTGCTCCATGGCACCTTTGCTCATCGCGTAGCAGATCTGCGCGGGCAGCGAGGTTCTGGTCATGCCCGAGGAGATGTTGATGATCCGGCCGCCGTCCGGCATGCAGTTCAGCGCGCGCAAGGTCAGGTAGAACGGGGCTTTCGCGTTCACCGCCATGTGCCGGTCGAACATCTCCGGCGTGACGTCCTCGGGCTGCGCGCCGGTGAAGCCCGCGTGCGCGGCGTTGTTGACCAGGATGTCCAGCGTCGCGGCGCCGGTGCGGGTGAGCAGCTCCGGTTCCAGCTGGGCGAACAGCGACGAGACCGCTTCCGGCGCACCGAATTCGGCGTGTACCAGGAAGGCGTCCGCACCGGCCGCCTCGATCTGCCGAACGGTTTCCTTGCCCGCCTGCTCGTTGCTCGAGTAGTGCACCGCGACCAGCGCACCCTCGCGCGCCAGGCGGCAGGCGATCCCCCGGCCGATGCCCCGGCTGGATCCGGTGACCAGGGCGACTTTGCCCCGCAGCTTGCCCATGACTTCCCCTCACGTCTACGACTTTCTGTAGTAGATCGTAGTGAGCGGCGCGCGAAAAGGACAATCCCGGCAGCCGGTGCCGAACGACACAATCGAATATCGTTGCGGGAATAACGATCATCTGATCATCGGGCGCGCGCGGTCCGCAGGGTGAGGTAGCTCGGCCGAGCCGGGTCCAGCACGATGGTCTGACCGCCCATCGTGCGCCGCCTCCAGGGCGGGATCAGGTGCCGCGGAAAGCTGGTGCGGCTCACCGCGATCCGCAATCGGTGACCGGCCGCCAGCACGGCCTCGGTGGGATTGATCTCGATGTCGATCAGGAACGGCTCGCCCGGGATCACCGGCAGCGCGGATTCGGCGGTGAGCGTATGCAGCGGGAACACCAGCTCGCCGTCGACATACTCGCTGCCCGCGGTGTCGATCGCCCGCATGCTGGACAGCAACGCCCCGCGCGTGATCGGCACCGAGGCGCCGCCGGGCTCCACATCGCACACGGTCACCGACCAGAACGCGTCCGCCCCTTCGGCTTCCGCGTGCAGATGCAGGTTCATCGGCCCGGACAGCACGGTGTCCTCGGCCAGCGGCTCGCTGGTGAACGTGACCGCCCCCGCCTCGGCGTGCCGGTCATCGGTCCCGAACCGGCGGCCGAAGAGCAGCGCCACCCCCATGCTCATGATCCCGGTGTTGTTCGACGCCATCCGGATTCGCCCGGTGGGCAGCGGTAGGCGCGACTCGATCTCGGGCACCTCGGCCGACAGTCCCGCGTCGGTCCCGGCATGCGTTGCCGTACCGGTGATCTCGGAATTCAGGTAGAGCCGTCGCAATGTCGCCGCCGGATCCGGGAACTCACCGTGCCGCAACCACTGCCCGTCACCCTGCCTGCGCACGGTGACCGGGCCGTAGCGATCGATGCCGTTGTCGATCCCCTTGACCCACCGATCGAACCACGCGCACTGCAACTCGTCGAGCGCCTGCGGACCGTCGGGTGCGCCGAGCCCGGAGCCGACGGTCAGATGATAGGAATCGTCGACGAAGACCTGTTTCTCGCCGCCGGACAACGGGATTCGATCGAACATCCGGAAGTTGGACCGGTTGTAGACATCGTGCCATCCGCCGTGGATCCAGGTCGGCGCCGAAATGTCCTCGAAGCGAGCCAATTTGCTCGACCACATCGGATTGAGGAAGCCGTCGGGATGATTCTCGGTAAGCCCGATATCGATCGCGTGCCGCACCCACCCGGCGGGATCGGCCAGCCGATCCCGCAGGAACTGCCGCGTGATCCCGGCGCGCAGCAGACCGGGCACCGACGGCAGCCATTTCGCCCCGGTGACGGCGAGAATCCACAGCATCATTCCCGGCGTCGGCACGCCGCCGGTCAGTCCGAGTTCGCGCATCGGATCCTCGCCCGCCTCGATGGCGAACACGGCCCGCAGCCCCTCCGGCCGCAGCCCCGCGGTGATCAGCGCGGAGATCGCGCCGTAGGACACCCCCGTCACCACGAATTCCCCGTTGCACCATGGCTGTTCGCGTACCCACGCGATCGCCTCCAGGTAATCCCGCTGCTCCCGGGGCTGGAAGAAATCCCAGCTGCCGGTGGACGTTCCGGTCCCCCGCACGTCGATCATCAACCCGACGTATCCGCGGCGCACTGCGGTCCGATTGATCACGAAGGGCTCCAGAATGCCCCCGGCCGGCGTGTGCAGCACGTCTCGCGCGGTGAACCGCCGCCGATCCGAGGACCCGACCCGTTCGCCGAGCGCCCGCAGCGCGGTGTTCCAGCGCATGCCGTGCCGGTTGATCATCTTGTTGTACGGGGTGAAATTGATGATGGCGGGCAACGGTTCCCGTGCCGGGCCACCCCCGTCGCCGGGGCGCAGGATATCCGCGGTGAGCACCGCCCCGTCCGACATCGCGATGGGAACGGTGGTGGCGCCGAACAACTTCGGATACCGGGCAGGCCCGATATCGAATCGGTGATTCGGCGGCACCGTGGCCACGGTCGGGTTCAGCGGCTGGACCATGGTGGAGTCCTCTCGGCGTCAGCGGCCAGGCGCCCGGTTCGGTCCGCGCGACTCACCTCGCCGGCGCGCTGTACAGATCATACTGTCCCAGACGCGATGCCGCGCCCCGCTCAGGCCGGTTCGTCGAGGGCGAACACGATGGTGGTCCAGCCGCCGAGGTGGATCCGATCACCGCTGCGCAGCGGGACCGGCACCTTCGCCGGGATCAGCTCGTCGCTGCCGTTGACACTGGTGCCGTTGGTGGAACCGAGATCGGTGACGGTGAGCGAGTCGCCGTCGATGTGGATCGTCGCGTGCATCCGGGACACACCCACATCCGCGGGTGCGATGCCGAGATCGATATCCGGCGTCAGCCCCTGCGAAACACTACGCTTCCCGATCAGAACATCGTTGCCTTGCAGCACGATTCGACGCTCGGGATAGAACGCGGGGAACCCGACCTGGTCGGCGTCGGGCCCCTTGCGGGCGATCACCCGGTCATAGAACTCGCGATCAGCGGTGATCGTGGCCACCCAGGTGACCGCCGCGGGCGTCCGCTCCGGCTGCGGATCGGGGCGGGCCGCCGGACTCGGCAAGGCCGAATCATGGCCGCACACTTCGCAGAACCGCCCGCCGCTCGGCGCACCGCAGGACGGGCACAGCGCCACCGGTTCCGCGACGGCCGCCGGCGCCGCCGCCCCGATCGGCGCGCCGCACACATCGCAATAGTCGGTCGCGCTCGACTCGTGCCCGTCCGGACAGGTAACCCCCACTAGCCCTCCTTCCGCACCCTGGCCGTTTTGGTCGAACGCGCGTCCAGGGCCATCTCGTCGGCGGCCGCCACGCTGGCCCGCAACCGCACCGTCCCGCTGCGCTCGTCGACCTCGACCACGCCGCGCAGCAGCTTCGCGGTGCTCTCGTTCCCCGACTCCGCCGCCAGTTCGACCGCGCGCCGCAGCTTGGCCGTCGCGGTGTCGGTATCGCCGCTCTTGCGCGCGGCCAACCCCTCCTGCACCACCTGCGCCAGCTCCGCCTGACCGGTGTAATGCGCTACCCGCCTGCTGATTCGGGCCGACAGCTCGGTATCGGTGGTCCACACGGCCTTGACCAGGCCCTGTCCGAGCACCTGATCCCCGCTGACCACGCTGACCCGGGCGGCCAGCTTCTCCCGCCCCGGCGCGGCCGGTTCCACCTCGACCTGCACGTGGTAATCGCGGTCCTCCACGCCCCATGCCCCGAGCGGGTACTCCCCCACCTGCGCCGCGGTGTCCACCCGCCGTGCGGTGAGATCCTCGATGGCAGGCGCGACCTGCTTGACGAACCGGACCTCGGCCCCGGCCGGCGTCCAAACCCGCAGCGTCAGTTCCGGAATCGCCTTCGCCATCGAGCCCTGCATCATCGCGGCGAAGTCGTCGGCCAGCTTGGCCGGGTCGGCGACGATGTCGACGGTGCCGTGCAGCGCGGACGCGATGGTGCGCAATTCGTCCACCCGCCAGTCGGTGCCGACGCCGCGGCAGTCACAGGTGAACACGCCCTCGGACTGCTTGATCTCCGCGGCGAGCGCGGCGGGCTCCTCGTGCTCGTTCTTGCCGTCGGTGAGCAGAATGGCGTGCACCATCGCGCCGGGATGCTTCTTGGCCAGCTGCCTGGTCAACCCGAGCCAGGTGCCCATCGCGGTGCCGCCGCCGGGCGTCAGCTTGTCCAGCGCCCGCCGGGCCGCCGCGCGCGCCTCCCGATTCACGGCCATGGACGGCACATTCGACGGAAACGCCAGCCGCGCCATCGCGGTGCCCTCGATGATCGCGAACTTGGTGCCGTCGGACATCACGTCCAGCGCGGCCAGCGCGGCCTGGCGGGCGCCGGGAAACTTGCGGCCGGTGGCCATGGAACCGGAGCAGTCCAGGATGAGGATCTCCAGCCGTTCCTGCGGTGCGGCGGCCACCACCAGATCGGCCGCGGTCTCCACGGTCACCACCGCGTCGACCGTGCCGACGCCGTCGGCCAGATACTCGTTCTGATCGATGGCTACCGAAATGCCATTGTCTGCAACGGAACTCACTGAACTTCTCCTGGCTGTGCAATCCATGGAACGGGGACGAGCGCGACCGTGATGTTGTCGCTGCCGCCGCAGCGCAGCGCGAACTCGACCAGTTCGCGCGCGGCGACGGCGGGGGCGGTCGCGGTGGCCACCTCGGCGAGCGCGGTCGCGTCGGACAGGTAGTTCCAGAGGCCGTCGCTGCACAGCAGCAGCACGCCGGGTCCGGTGGTGCGCAGCGTGCGAACGCAGCTGTCCGACCACGGTTTCACCGGTCCGTCCGCGCCGAGCCAGCGAATCAGTGTGTGCGCCCGCGGGTCGTTCATCGCGGCGTGCTCGTCCATCGCGCCGGCGTCGACCAGGGCCTGTGCCCAGGAGTCGTCCACGGTCAGCCGCTGCGACGGCGGGTTGGCCGGCTCGTCGGGGGCGTCGGCGTGCAGCCAATAGGCCCGGCTGTCACCGACATTCGCGACCGTGATCTCGGTGCCGTGCGCGTCGGCCCGCACGACCGCCGAGACATAGGTGCACGACGGCGCGTGCCCGTCGGCCACCGCGATATCCCGCACCGCCTGCGCCGCCGCCGCGAGGCCTGCCATCGCCGCCTCCGGGGCGGGCAGTCCGTCCAGCAGCGCGGTGCGGCAGGCATCGACCCCGGTCTTGGCCGCGGTACCGGAGGCCACCTGCGGATCCTCGGAGGACGAAACCCCGTCCGCGACAACGATCACCACCGCCTCCGGCAGACCGCCGGCGCCGTCCAGCACCGCCGCGGCGACCGCGTCCTCGTTGCGCGCGTGCGCGATCCCGCGATCGGTGACCACCGCGACCGCGCCGAGATCGGCGTCGAATCGGTCCGGCGCCGTGCGCAATTGCCCACAGCCCGAGCAGTATCCGTCGGCGTCGTAGTCCAGTCCCCCGCAGGCCGCACAGGCGGTGGGCGGGCCCGGCTCGTGGTTCGGCAACGCGATTCGCCTGCCGCCCAGTTCCTGTCCGCAGTTCTCGCAGAAGCGATCCTGCGGATGCACCTCGGCGCGGCACCCCGGACAGCTCAGGTCCACCCCGGCGCTCATAACCGGGTCCTGGGCCGGACGGTGTTGGCCTGCTCTACCAATGCGAATCGCTCCCACATGTCGTCGGTTTCCCGAGCCAGATCTCGATAACAACGCTCCAATCCGGTGCGCACCCCGTCTTGATCCAGCTTCGCGCCGAGCAACGGATCGAGCGAGTTGGCCGCGTGCCCGGCTCGTAGCCAGTCCAGGGCGGCGGTCAGCACGCGCAAACGCACCTGTGCGCCACGGCGTTTGGAGTCCAGCCGCAACCGGGCCGCCCGCTCGCCCGCGTCGCGCACGATCAGCTCGTTCAGTTCGGCGGCCGAGCGCCCGGTCAGCTTGGTCTCGATCGCCGCGATCCGCGCCTCGGTGAACAGCGCGGAGCCGGCGTCGACCTGATCGAGCACGCCGATCGCGCCGTCGCGATCACCGGCCGCCGCGCGCAGCCTGGCCAACCCGAACACCGCACTGAGGTACGTGCGATCGGTACGCCAGACTGTCTCGTAATAGCTTGCCGCCCTGCGCTTTTCCTGCGCGGCCTGGAATCCGCCCGCATCCGGGTCCGCGGCGCCGGACAGCTCCGCGACGGCGGCCAGCGCGAGTTTCGGCGCCCCCTCGCCGGGCAACGCGGCATACACCGCATCGAATTCGGCCGTCGCCGCCGCGAAATCACCGGCAAGCAAGCGGCTTTCACCGCGGTACCAGGCGATGCGCCAGTCCCCCGGCAGCGTCTCGGCGGCCTCGGCCAACCGGCGATCGGCCTCCGCCGGGTCGCCGACCTCCAGCGCGGCCCGGATGAGCCGCAACGGGATCTCGGTCGACTCACCCCGCCCGGTGACCACCGACCGCAGGCCGGCCTCGAACGCCCGCGCCAACTCCGCCGGGGTGGTGCCGCTCGTCGTGGCGAGCAGCGCCGCCGCGCTGTCGGTCGGGTCGACCAGCGGAACCGGCAGGGCCGCAACGATATTCGCCGCGTCCACCGGCCCGTCCACGCCGAAGACCGCGCGCGGCGGCCCGAAGTAGGTCGACATCCCCGGCCGCGGCACCCCGTCCTCGGTGGACAGGACCTCGCGCAGCACTCCGGTCAGCTGATCGGCCATCTCCTCCATCGAGGCGAACCGCACGTCCGGGTCGTCGTCGGTGGCGCGCAGCAGGAATCGGTAGAGCGAGTCGTAGGTGACCAGCAGCGGCTCGGTGTCCGGCCCGGGCAGCTCGGCGAAATGCCCGCCCCGCTGCGGCACGTCCATCAGCAACACGGCCAGGGTGCGCCCGACCGTATAGACCTCGGTGGCGACGGTCGGCCCGGTCTCGGCGATCTCCGGCGCCTGATAGCCGATCGTGCCGTAGATCGGGCTGTCCTGATCGTCCATCGCGATCACCGCACCGAGATCGATGAGCTTGAGCTGCTCGTCGGTCTGCATCACGTTGTCGGGCTTGAAATCGCAGTAGGCCAGGCCGAGCGAGTGCAGGTAGCCGAGCGCGGGCAGCATCTCCAGCACGTAGGCGATGGCCTGAGCCGGCGGCAGGAAGCCGCCGCCGGAATCACGGTGGGCGCGCAGGATCTGCTTGAGCGAGGTGCCGCCGACGTACTCCATCACGATGTAGCCGACCGCGACCCCGTCCGACCCGGCGTGCTCGACGAAGTTGTGGATCTTGACGATGCTCGGGTGCTCCACCTCGGCGAGGAAGCGCTTCTCCGCCACCGCGGCCAGCATCGCGTCCGCGTCGCCCGAGTTGAGCAGGCCCTTGAGCACCACCCAGCGATTGCTGACGTTGCGGTCGATGGCCAGGTAGATCCAGCCGAGCCCGCCGTGCGCGAGGCAGCCTGCGACCTCGTACTGCCCGGCGACCAGATCGCCCTTGACCAGCTTGGGGGCGAAGGAGAACTTGGTGCCGCAGTTGGCGCAGAACCCCTCGCTGCGGCCGGGCTTTCCGTCCCGGCCCCGCCCGACCGGCTTCTCGCACTTGCCGCAGAACCGCTTGTTCTCCGGCACCTGCGGGTCGGTCATGATCGCCGTGGTCGGGTCGACGCGCGGAACCCGGGGTACCTCGACCATCCCCGCGCCAAGGCGTCCCCGCCTGCTCGACCTGGACGAGGACCGGCCGGTGCGCACCGACCGCGAGCTGCTCCGGGTGCTCCGGGTGCTGTCCGACGTCGTCGCGACCGGCTCCGGCGCAGGCGCGGTGCCGCACACCTCGCAGTAGCCGTCGATAATCGTTCCGCCGCAACCGGGTTCGGCGCAGTGCCGGTGCGCGGACGCCTCGGTCGTCGCCTCGGCGGCCTCGGCCTTCGCCGCCGGTGCCTTCGCCGCGGGCGGGTGGGGCGTGGTCGACTGAACCGTCGTCGCCTCGGCCGGGGCGGTCCCGCACACCGCGCAGTAACCGTCCTCGATCGTGCCCGCGCAGCCGGGTTCGGTGCATGTCCTCACGGTCGCCTCCCCGATTTCTCCGCGATGAGTTGCTGGTAGTCGGCGACGGCGCGGGTGACCGCCGCCAGATCGCACGGTGTGCGCCCGAGCAGCCCGGCGGCGATCTGCTGGGCGGCGAGCAGATCGCGGTCCTCGGCGACGCCGAGCCGCGCGGCCTTGGCCTGGTAGGCGGCCAGCCTGCCGCGCAGTTCACCGCGCCGGTCCAGCAGGCCCTGAGCCAGGTTCTCGGCGGCGGCCGCGTCCGCCATCGCGGTATCAATGCGGCGGCCGAGCTCCAGGAACGCCGCTGCCGCAGCGGGATCGGCCGGGATGGCGTCCAGCTGCGCGCGATAGAGGCCGACGTCCTCCGGCAGGACCGGCAACGGACCCGAGACGATGGTCTGCTCGACCTGCACCCGGGCTCGCCTGGCCCGTCCCCTGGTCGCCTGCAGCGCGTCCAAGCGCTGGTGCGCGCGCCCGACCGCGGCGGGCCAATTCGCGGCTACCGCGGCGAGTTCGGCGAGCACCGCCGCCTCGCGACGCATGGCACCGGCGAGCTCGCCGAGGCGGGCATCGATCTCGGCGGTGGTCAGGGCGAGCGGATCGGTGGCCGAGCGGCGCAGCAGTTCGGCGATGCCGTCGCTGATCGCGCGCAGCTCCGGCGTCACCGCACCGGCCTTGTCCAGCTTGTCCTGCAGGGGCGCGAGTCCCGACAGCACGCGGGTGTTCACCTTGTCCACCGCGTCGAGGAATTCGGCGATCACCGGGAACGTCGCCCGCATGCGGTCCAGCGTATCGGCGAGGCCGACGAACAGCACGTGTTCGCTCGGACCGGTCAGCGAACGCTCGGCCAGCGGGATCGGGGTGCGCGACACCTCGTGCGGCCGGCCGCGCAGCAGCTCGGTCAGTTCCGCGCGCTGGCCGTCGTCGACCCGGCTGCGGGTACCGCGCACGGCGCTCGCCGAATCCAGGATGGCGCGCATCCGGCCGAAGTCCTCCCACATCAGCGCGAGCGCGTCCCGGACCGGCAGCCAGCGCGCCTCGGTGACCCCGGACGGCGGGAAGCGGCGCACCAGCTCGAGCCCGGGATGCTTGTCGAGCTCCAGCAGGGTGGCCACGATCGAATCGGCTTCACTTGCGCGACTGGCCAATTCGCGGTCGATCTCGATCAGGGTGAGTGGTTGCATGCCGATCGAACTCACCCCACGTACCGAGGCTCGGGCGGATCCTGCGCCTGCCCGAGGACGCCGAGCTGGGCCGTGGAGATCCGCTTCCAGGTGCCGTCGGCGCGCATCCGCTCCAGCACGCCGTTGACGAAGCGGACCAGGTCGTCGCTGCCCTTGGACATGCCGACCGCGTACGCGCCGGTGCCGACGGGCCTGCCGACCACCTCGAAGTTGTGGTCCTGAGCGACCAGGCCGAACAGGATCGGGTCGTCGCCGCTGATCGCGTCCACCTGTCCCTGTTGCAGCGCGACCAGGCAGTCGGTCCAGGTGGTCACGCCGATGACGGTGGGCCGCTTGGGCAGCGCGAACAGCGGCGCGGGGGCGGTGGTGCCGCGGGCCACGCAGACCCGCTTGCCGCCCAGGTCCTCGCCGGACCGGATGCTGGACTCGCGCGGTGCCAGGATGCGTTGCGCCGCACGGTAGTACACGGCCGAGAAGTCGACCTCCCGACGCCGCTCGCAGGTCGCCGAGAAGGTGCGCACGATCATGTCGACCTTCTTGTCCCGCAGCGCGGGGATGCGTTCGGCGGCGGTCACCGAGCGCAACTCGATCCGGTCCGGGTCGCCGAACAGCGCGCGGGCGATCTCGTGCGCGATGTCGATATCGAAGCCCTGGAGCAGGCCGTTGCCCGGATCGCGAAAACCGAACAGGTAGGTGTTCTGGTCGACGCCGACCCGCAACCGCCCGCGCGCCACGATCTCCGCCATCGACGAACCGGCAGGCATCGCACCGGCACTCGGCAGCGGGCCGGGTCGCAGCGAGGCCTCGGTGTCGCAGGTCCCGTCCGCGTCCGCCTGCGGCGGCGTGGTGATTTCCGCCGCGCCCGCGGGCTGCGGATTCACCGCCTCGAGGGTGTGGGTCGGGGGCAGCTCGCCGGACCCGCACCCCGCCACCAGCACGGCCGCGCCGACCAGCAGCGTGGCGAACAGCACGCGTGTACTCACAGGAACTCCTTCAGCCGCGGCCACACCCCGGTCACCACGGCGGCCGCGGCCAGCACCAGCAGCACCAGCGTGCCGAACGGGCTCAGGATCAGCGCGTTGCCCGCGGTCTCCAGCCCGCCGCGCAGATCGCGGCGGGCCTGGGCGAGGTCGTCGTTCAGCGAACGGTCCAGCGCCGCGAACTGGGTGGCCGACGAATCCGGCGCCGTGCCGATCGCCTGCGCGAGCGCAGCCGGGTAGTTCGCCGCCTGGTATGCCTCGATCTGCGCCTTGTGCCCGGCCGACCACTTCGTGAGCTGTTGTACCGCAACCGAATCCGGGCCGACGGCCGTGCCGAGCCGGTCGCGCAGGTCGGTGGCGTGCCGGTTGTAGGAGTCCTCGCCGGCCGCGATGTCGCCGCGGGTGATCAGCTGCAACGTCTCGTCGGTGCGCGCCTGCTGCGCCGAGATGCGCGCCTTGGCCAGAGTTTCGAAGCGATTGCTCGCCCCGGACGGACCGGTGTCCAGGGAATTCGCGGCCAGGCCCGTCGCCGCGATCACCCACAGCAGCGCCAGCGCCGCCGCGCCCGCCGCGGTCAGCACCCCGAGGTTGGCCAGACGGTTGGTGCGCCGCAACAGAATCCACGATCCCACCGCACAGGTGAGCAGCACCAGGACGATCAGGGTGATGGTCAGCAGCGGCATTGCCGCGATGGCCCGCTGGTCGTCGCGCACCGCGGCGAACCGGTCGGTGGTGAGTCGTTCGGCGTTGGGCAGCAACGACTTCTGCATCACCTCCGAGGCCGCGCTCAGGTAGGACGAGCCCACCGGGAAGCCCTGCCGGTTGTTCGCCCGTGCGGTCTCCACCAGCCCGGTGTAGGCGGGCAGGTCGGCGGCGATCCGCGCCACGATCTGCCGGGTCTGCTCGTCGGCGGCGCCCGCGGTGGCGTCCGCGAGCGCGACGGCGGCATCGGCCAGCGACTGCTGATACTGCTGGCGCACCGCGGGCGCCTCGACGCCGACGGCCAGGAAGGCGGTCGCCGCCGCGGCGTCCGCGGCCGAGAGCGCGACGTACAACCGTTGCGCCGCGAACGCGAGCGGCTCGGTGTGCCGCAGCGCGGCATCGCGGCGCGCGCTCTTGCCGCTCATCTGGTTCGCGCCGGTGAAACCGGCGAGCAGGCACAGCACGACGGAAACGACGACAACGACGGCGATCACCCCCGGCGTCGTTCCGGCGAAGCGTCGCAACCACAGGGTCCCGTTGCGGATGCGAGGTCCCACACCGTCCTCCTAACATCTCCCCGGCCGGTGTATCCGATCGCGATAGTACGGGAGGAGGAAACAGTGTGCCGACCGATTGCCCAGGTAGTGGACAATCATGATTTCAGACGTCGGCGTGAACCAGCTTGGGCGCGGTGCTGATTCGGGCCACGAGCAGGGCGGCGAAGCACAGCCCGGCGATGGTCAGCCAGCCGAGATGGGCAGGCGACCGGAAGGCCGCGGCCGAGGTGAGAGCGTCGGGATGGCTGGCGATCAGCGACCCGATCACCGCGACGCCGAGCGACTGACCGATCTGCCGGGACGTGGTTGCCAGGCTGGCCGCGACCCCGGCCTGCGCGACGGGCAGCCCGGCCACCGCGGTCGCCGTGATCGGCGTGTAGATCAGGCCGATGCCCGCGCCGAACAGCGCGTAACCGATGAGCAGCACCAGGTTTCCGCTGCCGTCGAAGGTCGCGGTCAGGACCGCCGCCGCGACGGTCGCCAGCACTGCCCCTGCGCTCAGCGCGCTGCGGGCGCCGCGGTGCGCGACGATCCGGCCGGACATCGGCCCGAACACGAACATGGCCACCGCCATCGGCACCAGCGCGAGCCCGGCCGCGAGCGGCGAATCGTGCCGGATCTCCTGGAGATAGAAGGTGTTCAGGAACAGGAACCCGCCCAGTGCCGCGAAGGCGAGGATGGCGATGACGAACGCACCGGTGAACGGGGCCGACCGGAACACCCGCAGATCGATCAGCGGATGCGGATGCCGCGGCGCGTAGCGCAGCAGCACGCCGAGGCAGGCCACCGACCCGGCGAAGCAGCCCAGCGTCACCGGCGCGAGCCAACCCCGGTGCGGCCCTTCGATGATCGCGAACACCAGCAGCCCGAGCACGCCGATCACCAGCAGCTGTCCCAGCGGATCGAGCGCGCGCGGCTGCTCGGATCTCGACTGCGGCACGACCAGGAAGGTGAGTGCCAGCGCGACGGCCGCGATCGGCACGTTGATCCAGAACACCGCTTCCCAGCCGATCGCGTGCACCAGGAACCCGCCGATCACCGGGCCCGCCGCCATGCCGATCCCGATCGACCCGCTCCAGACCCCGATCGCCCGCACCCGTCGCCCCGGCTCGGTGAACACCGCCGAAATGATCGCCATCGCAACCGGAGTCAGCATCGAACCGCCGACCGCCTGCACCACCCTGAACCCGATGAGCCAGCCCATCGAGGGCGCGAGACTACAGGCCAGCGAACTCATGGTGAATAGGGCAAGGCCGAGCTGGAAGACGGTCCGCCTGCCGATCCGGTCGGCCAGCGAGCCGGACAGGGTCAGCAGGCAGGCCAGGGTCAGCGTGTAGGCCGCGACCACCCATTGCGCACCGGCCACCGAACCGTGGAGCCCCCGGCCGATCGCGGGTAGCGCGACGTTGACCGCGGTGGTGTCCACGTTCGCCATCACCACGGCGGCGCAGCAGACCGCCAGCACCGTGGCCTGCCGCATCGTCGTGGGAACACTCGGCGCAACCGGGGCGCTGATCGACATGGCAGCATACTTGCAGCATCCCGCCCGTCTGCCGCTGCCAACACACCGTGCGGTCCGCTTCGTTCCACTTGGAAATCCATGTGCACGGGGCTAGTGGACGCCCGCGGCGACGGGCGCGCGGGCCGGCCCGAGCGGGTGACCCCCGTGCAGCCGGAACTCCTGCGGCGGGCAGCCTTTCCAACGACGGAAGGCCCGGATGAAGGACGCGGCCTCGGCGTAGCCGAGGCGGGCGGCGACCTGCTCGGTGGTCAGGCCGGTGTGCACGAGCAGCTGCTCCGACATCAGCTGCCGGACCTCGTCGAGCAGTCCGCGGAACGACGCGTCCTCTTCGTTGAGTCGCCGCGACAGGGTGCGCGGGCTCATGAACAGCTCGTTGGCGACCGCGATCTGGTCCGGAATGGTGCCGGGGTTGCGGACGAGCAGATCGCGGACCGCGCCCGCGACGCCGGAGCGGGCGCGGTGCCGATCCAGCAGATCGCGGCACAGCTGCGCGCACGCACTACGCGCGCGTTCATTCGTCGCCGGTACCGGCCGGTCCAGCCGGCGGCCGTCGAATGACACCGTGTCGGTGTCCGCGCCGAAACTCGGTTCGACGCCGTAGATTTCGCGATAGCTGCCGAGATCCGCGGGCAACCCACGACGGAATTCGATGCGGGCGGGCGGAATTCCGGTGTCGAACAGCTGGCCGCTGATTGCGCCGAGCGCGGCGATGATTCGCTCGGCGAGAAATACGCGCAGCTCCGGCGGGCATTCGGAATCGTCGAACCGCAATCGCAGCACGCCGGCGGATTCCGCGGCGAGGAACCGGCCGGAAACGAAGGCGCGGTCCAGATAGCGCGCCATTACGTCGAGCGCGTCCCGTGTTGTCCGGCTGCTCAGCAGGGCGAGCGCCCAGGGGCCGGACAACGGGATTTCGGCTCTGCGCCCCGCTTCCGCCCCGAGCGCCGCCTCGACGCCGAAGCGGCCGAGCAGATTACGCACGACCAGTAGTTCCTGCCGGGCCGTGCACTCGATATCGGTGGCCGACAGCCCGGTGCCGGACAGGCATTCCGTTATGGACATTCCACGCTCTGCGGCGAGCGCGATCAGCACGCGGACGCTCGACGTGCTGCGGCGAAATTCCCGGTCGAACATGTACTCGCATTCCTCATCGAATTCGCCGTACCGGACGGCTTGGCGAAATCTATCAATGCGCGGGCGATCTGTGGTGCGAAACGACGAACTGCTCAGGGAATGCGCAGCAGCATTTCGTTCAGCGGGGTGCTGCGCTTACCGGGAAACCATTGGCCGAGTTGGCGACTCAGCGGGATGCGCAGTTCGTCGCGGGCCTGCGCCGAGCGCTCCCGCAGGACGGCGGGTGCACCGTCGATCAGGAAGTAGATCAGTCGCCAGCTGTCCGGCACGGCCCGCACCTCGGCCGGCACCTCCGCCCGATCCTGTTGCGGGGCAGCCGATTCGATGCCCACCATCGATCGGCCCACGGCCTCGCGCAGACCATCGAGGTCGGCGGGGGAATCAGGCGCAGCCGGTCAAGCAGTCCGGCGCCGCGGTGCACGCAACAGGGTGATGCTCACCGCGAGCAGCCAGAGGATGGTCAGGCCGCCGGTCGACGCCGTGGTGCCCCAGCCGTTGGCCGCGTAGAAGTTCGCCGGATCGTTGCCACAGAACATGGACGGCACGAAGATCAGGTGGATGGCGGCCAGGCCGAAGGCCGTCCACATGGTCCAGCGCGGCAGCAGCCCGGTGCCCGCGATCGCGCTGCCGAAGGCGATCAGGAACAACGCGATCAACAGCTTCGACAGCGAGCCGTAGAGGATGTAGGTGCCGGTCACGGCGATGGTCGGATCGATCGGATCGGGCGCGGCGATGGCCGCGCCGACCTCGAGGCAGGTGGCGACGCTGGTGACCGTGAGCCACATCAGGCCCGCCGCCGCGCTGATCGAGCCGATCCACGCGTACGCCGGGCCGCGTTCTTTCAGCAGGTGCGGGAGCCCGATCATGAACACCACCAGCAGGACGTTGCCGATGAGCCCGAACATGCTGCGGGTGAGGATGTTCCAATCCGGCGGCGGGCCCGCGTAGACGAAGTACAGCGGTAGCTCGACGAGCATCAGGAGCGTGGCGACCAGCCCTGCCGTGCCGGTGGTTCGTCGGATGACGGTGCTGTCCATGGACCCTCGCTTTCGCTGGTCCACCCCGCTCGATGCGTGGCGACCAGGCTCTTTCCTATTTAGTATATCTCTTATACTATAAGACGCATGCTAACCTTCCCGCCGGTCGAGCACAAGCGCTGAGGAGGCGAACCGGACGATGGGCGACGACACCCCGCCGAGCGAGCTGGTCCGCCTGTGGCGCCTGCCCACCGGTCCGCGGCTCGGCCGTCCCGCCGGGCTCGATGTCGAGCAGGTCGTGCGCACCGCCGTGCACCTGGCAGACCGCGACGGGCTGTCCGGGGCCACCCTGCCGAAGATCGCCGAAACCCTCGGCGTCACACCGATGTCGCTCTATCGCCACATCGGCTCGAAGGAGGAACTGCTCGTCCTCATGGGCGACGCAGGCACCGGTCCTCCCCCGAATTTCGCCGCCCCGGAAGAGGATTGGCGTCCAGCGCTGCGCGAGTGGGCCGCCGCCCTGTGGTCCGTGCACCGGCGGCGCCCGTGGCTGACCCAACTACCCATCTCCGGCCCGCCGAGTGGACCCAGCGCGATCGGCTGGATGGACGCGGGCCTACGCGCCCTCCGCCCCACCGGGCTCGACGCCGGCGCGAAGGTCGGCATCGTCATGGTGGTCAGCGGCTACGTCCGCCAAGCCGACCTGATCGCGCAGCAACTCGAACAGGGCAGGCGCACAACCGGTCTCGACGAGGTCGAGACCAACCGCAACTACGCCCGCCACATGGCCCGCCTGGTCGACCCCGAACTCTTCCCGGACGCGTCCGAACTCTTCCACTCCGGCCTGTTCCAGTCCGCACCCCCGCCCACCACCCCCGACCCCAGTCGAGAAGATTTCGAGTTCGGCCTGGATCTCATCCTCGACGGCGTAGCCGCGACCATCGCCCGCACCAACACATAACCGCTACTGGCACAACGCACTTCGTTATAGCTCGCAATTCGCCTGGCGTTGCGCAGCGCAGTGGTGGGGTCGTGCCTGGTGCCGCCGAACAGCACCGAGGCAGTCAGGGGGCACGCAAGGCGATCAAGAGTTTTGGACGACGAGGCCGAGGTGGCGGGCGAAGGCGGGGGCCAGTTCCATGAGCTGGCCGTTGTCGATGGTGGCGCCGCGCAGGGAGTCCAGGCCGTCGGTGATGTCGAGGGCTCGGGCGCCGCGGAGGTCGACCTTGGTGAGTTTCACCCGGTTCATGATCATGCTCTCCAGGGTGGAGCCGGGGAAGGTGACGTTGGTGAGGGTGGCGTCGCCGAAATCGCAGTCGCGCAGGACGCATTCGACGAAGCTGACATCGCGCAGCTGGGCGGTGCGGAAGTTGACCGAATCGAACTTGCACCCTTCGAAGCGCACGCGGCGCAAGCGGGAGCCCGCCAGGTCGACGCCGGACATGGCGCCGGCGATGACCTCGCCGTCCTGCCAGCCGGTGTCGGCGAGTTCGGTGCCGATCCAGCGGACATTGCGCAGCCAGACATCGACGAACCTGGTGTGCCGCAGGCTGCCTCGATGGAACGCCAGCGAGGTCAGCGCGGATTCGTTGAAGCGGGCATTCTGCACCTCGACGTCGTCGAGTTCGGCGCCGTCGAGGTGCACGCAGTCGTAGTCACCCTCGGGTTCGAGCTCGCCCGTCCAGGCCGCGAGGTGGCGCGCGTACGGCAGGTCTTCGAGCTCGCGGGGCATTCGGGTCCTCCTGGTGACGGGTCATGGTGCGACAGCGGTCGAGTATTCCGGGCGGCACTGACAGGTTCAGCCGGAGGTCTCCCCCGGCAGGCGGGCGGCGCGCGCGTGCAGGTAGCGCTGCTGCGGAATGCTCAGGGTGTGCTGCGCGGCAAGCAGATACGCGGCACGGGCGGCCGCGGTATCGCCGGTGGTCTCCAGCAGGTGGGCGCGTACCGCGTGCAAGCGGTGGTCATCGGCGAGGCGGCCGTCGGCTGCCAGATCGTCGACGAGTTTCATCGCCGCGTGCGGTCCGCGGGCCATCGATACCGCGACAGCGTGATTGAGCGCGATCATCGGATTGTCGACCAGGGCGAGCAGCCGCTCGTAGAGCAGCATGATCTGCGGCCAGTCGGTGTCCGGGTAGCTCGACGCCTCGTCGTGCAGTGCGGCGATCGCGGCCTGGAGTTGGTACGGGCCGGGGACGCCGCGCGGCAGCGACGCGGTGATCAGCGCGATGCCCTCGGTGATGAACGCGGCGTTCCATCGGCTGCGGTCCTGGTCTGCCATCGGGATGAGTTCACCGCCGGGTCCGGTGCGCGCGTCCCGGCGGGCGTCGGTGAGCAGCAGCAGCGCGAGCAGCCCGGCCACCTCCGCGTCGCCGGGCAGCAGCCGATGCACCAGACGGGTGAGCCGGATTGCCTCCGTGGACAATTCGACCCGGTGCAGGCTCGCGCCGGAGGTGGCGGCGTAGCCCTCGGTGAAGATCAGGTAGAGCACGTGCAGCACCGCGGCGAGACGGGCGTCGCGGTCGCCGAGGGCGGGCGGGGCGAACGGGACGCCGCTGTTCTTGATCGTCAGCTTGGCCCGGCTGATGCGTTTGGTCATGGTCGGTTCGGGGACCAGGAAGGCGCGGGCGATCTCCGCGGTGGTCAGGCCGCCGACCGCGCGCAAGGTGAGCGCGACCTGCGACGACGGCGACAGTGCCGGGTGGCAGCACAGGAACAGCAGGATCACGGTGTCGTCGGAGTCCGCCGGTTGCCGGTCGGCGGGCGGGGTCAGCCAGTCCTGCGGCAGCACCCATCGGGCGACGGTCTCCTCGCGCTGTCGGCGGGCCTGCTCGCTGCGCAGCAGATCGGTCAGCCGACGGGACGCGACGGTGATCAACCAGGCCCGCGGATTATCGGGAATGCCCTGACCGGGCCATTGCGCCGCGGCGGCGAGCAGTGCCTCCTGCACCGCGTCCTCGGCGGTGTCGAAGTGGCCGTAGCGGCGGACCAGCGCGGCGAGGACCTGCGGCGCGCAGACGCGCAGCAGGTCCGCCACGTCGTGATTCGGCATCTCAGCCGAACTCGGGTGCCGCCTCGGCGACCGGCCGCACATCGGCATAGGCCGTGTCCGCGAGGTGTGCGGGCGCCGGGCATCTGCCGAGTTGGGCCGCGATCTCGGTGGCGCGGTCGAAGCTCTCGCATTCGACGATCCAGTAGCCGGCGAGCACCTCCTGGGTCTCCGCGTACGGTCCGTCGGTGACGAACGCGCCGCCCTTGCCGCCGATCCGCCGGGTGTGCACCGGTTCGGCCAGACCGCGAGTTTCGACCAGTTCGCCGGATTCCTCGAGGCTCTTGTTGAACTCGGTCATGAACTGGACCATGGCCGCGAACTCCTCGGGAGTCCACGCGGGTTTGCCGGTCTCCTTGCCGGACAAGCCGTCGTAGTCCTGCTGCGAGCCGTAGCTCAGGATCATGTATTTCATCGCAATTCCTCCGAGTCGGCGGCACCGCGGTGGTGCCGCTCATCAAGAACGTCGGCGCTGCCGACCATTCTCGGACATCCGGGAAAAGTTCGATGCGGCCGCGGCCGGGCACATGACATGCTGGGGTTCATGACGATCGACGGAACGGTTGCCCCTGGTTTCGAGCCGGTACGGGACGCGTTTGCCGCGAACTTCGCCGATCAGGGCGATGTCGGGGCGGCCGTATGCGTGTATCGGGACGGGCGGCCGGTGGTCGATCTGTGGGGTGGGCTCGCCGATCCCGACGCCGGGCGGCCGTGGGCGCGGGACACGCTTCAGCTGGTCTACTCGGCGACCAAAGGGGTGGTCGCGGCGGCGGCGCATCTGCTGGTCCAGCGCGGTCTGCTCGAGCTGGACGCGCCGGTCGCACGGTACTGGCCGGAGTTCGCGGCTGCCGGCAAGGAGCAGATCCCGGTGCGCTGGTTGCTGACGCATCAGGCCGGGCTCGCGGCGCTCGACCAGCCGGTGCCGCTGGACGACGCGCTGGCGTGGACGCCGATGGTCGACGCGCTGGCCGCGCAGACACCGAACTGGACGCCCGGCACCGACCACGGTTATCACGGGCGCACCTTCGGCTGGTTGATCGGCGAGGTGATTCGTCGCATCACCGGGCGGACGGTCGGGCAGTTCCTGGCCGCGGAGATCGCCGAGCCGTACGGGATCGACTTCTTCATCGGTTTGCCTGCGGCGCAACGCGATCGGGTCAGCCGACTGGTGTTCGCGCCGAAGCCGGATCTGGATTCGGTGCCGGACGAGCTGATTCCGGAACAGCTGCGGCCGATGGTCGCGGCGATGCGCGATCCGGAGTCGTTGGCGAACCGGGCCTTTCAGATCACCGACCCGCCGGACATCGACTTCAACTCGCCCGCAGTGCAGGCCGCGGAGATCCCGGCGAGCAACGGTATCGGCACGGCCCGCGGGCTGGCCAGGTTGTACGCGGCGCTGGTCGGCGAGGTCGACGGCAAGCGTCTGCTCACCCCCGAAACCCTCACCGCCGCCACCCGTGAGCAGACCAGCGGCCTCGACCGGGTCATCATGCTGCCGGACCGCTACGCCACCGGCTTCATGCTCCCCATAGCCGACCTGACCCTCGGCGGCCCCACCACCTTCGGACACCCCGGCCGCGGCGGCTCCCTCGCCTACGCCGACCCCGACCGCACCCTCGCCTTCGCCTACGTCACCAACTACATCATCGAAGGCGCAGTGGACCTACGCGCCCGAAACTTGGTGGACGCGTTGGAAACCGCGCTGGGGTAGGACAGGAAGGCACCTCTCCGCCTGCGCGGATTTGCGATCGGACCGAGCACGCATACGCCCAGTCAACAGTGCCGCACGCTACGCAATGAATCAGCTTCCAGTGCAACAACTTAGCCGAAATCGTGCGCTGAGAAGCACGATCAGTGAGCCGAACCTGTTGCGCTCCTTCAAATCGCGCTTGGATAGCGCTCCGCGCGATTCATCTCTGACCGCGTCGATTCGCCGGCGATCCGAGGTGCCGTCAACGAAATGTGCTTGCATGACACAGGGAAATGCGCTGGGCACGATCCGGCCGCGACACATCGATAGCCGCTGGCGCAGCGATCGATGGCGGAACGTGCAGCGGAAGACGACGCACGCTGCGCTTGGTTCGGCGCAAGACGCGGAACTGCCTGGCGGTGCCGGTGGTCTCGTGGCCCGGCACGAGGCGCGGGGCGTCAGCGGAGGGTGCGGATCCAGCGGCGGGTGTCGGCGGGGTCGATGACGTCGTCCAGTTCGAGCAAGGTGGCGGCGGTCAGGGCTTTGCCGGTGGTGTAGGCGAGGGCGACCATGTTGTCGAAGGCCTCCTGCTGTGCGACCGGGTCTTCGATGGCGGCGAGTTCCTTCGCGAAGCCGAGGCGAACAGCGCCTTCCAAACCCATGCCGCCGATTTCGCCGGTGGGCCAGGCGATGACGAAGCGGGGCGCGCGGAAGGAGCCTGCGGCCATGGCCTGGGCGCCGAGGCCGTAGCCCTTGCGCAGGATGACGGTACCCCAGGGGACGGACAGGGCGGCGGCGTCGATGAAGAGGCGGCTGAATTTCGTTACGGTGGCGTCCTTTTCGGCGTCCGGGCCGACCATGAAACCCGGTGTGTCGCAGAGCGATACGATCGGCAGCCGATGGGCTCCGCACAGGCGCAGGAAGCTGCCGAGTTTCTCGGCGGCGGGGGCATCGATGGCGCCGCCGAGGTGGTGACAGTTGTTGGCGATGAGGCCGTAGGGGTGCCCCTCGACGCGGATCAGGGCGGTGACGATGCCGACCGCCCAGTCGGGGCGCAGCTCACGGACGGAATCGACGTCGGCGACCGCCTCGATCGCGGCGTGGATGTCGAAGGCGTGCAGCCGGTTCTCCGGGATCACGTGGCGCGCCAGGCGCGGGTCCGGCGCGGTCCAATCATCCACTGGTCCTTGGAAATAGGCGAGATAGTCCTTGGCGACGCGGACCGCCTCGGCTTCGTCGGCGGCGACGATGTGCACGACCCCGTTGCGGCGCTGGACCTCGATCGGGCCGATGTCTTCGGGGGCGTAGACGCCGAGTCCGCCACCCTCGATCATCGCCGGGCCGCCCATGCCGATATTGGCGTCGGGGGTGGCGATCACGACGTCACACATCCCGAGCAGCGCGGCGTTACCCGCGAAGCAGCGGCCGGACACGATGCCGATCAGCGGGACTCGGCCGGACAACGCGCCCATGGCGTGGAAGGTGGTGACGTCGAGTCCGGAGATGCCGCCGGTGTCGGTGTCGCCGGGGCGACCGCCGCCGCCCTCGGTAAAGAAGATCACCGGAAGGCGCTGAGCGGCAGCAATTTCCAGCATGCGGTCGGTCTTGGCGTGGCCGCGATAGCCCTGGGTGCCTGCCATGACGGTGTAGTCGTAGGCGAGCACGACCACCCGGGTGCGGTCGGCGCCGAACCGCTCGGCGTTGACCGTGGCGACGCCGCCGATCAGGCCGTCGGCGGGGGTGTTCGCGATCAGATCTTCCGGGCTGCGGCGGAGGCGCTGGGCGGCTACGGCGAGGGCGCCGTATTCGACGAAGCTGTCCTCGTCGACGAGGTCGGTGATGTTCTCGCGGGCCGTGCGCCGACCCAGTCGGTGACGCTTGGCGACGGCGGCGGGTCGGGCCTCGTCCAGGCCGATGCGGTGACGTTCGCGCACCTCGGCCAAGTCCGGGCGGATGGTGTCGAGGTCGACCGCCACGTTGTCGGCGACGGTTCCGTCATGGTCGGCCTCGGTCCAGATGAGCAGGGGCGCATGCGGATCCACCGTCGCACCGGCGGCCGCGACGTGTCGCCGGACGAGCAACGGTTGCTCGGCGCGGAGCACATGCTGCATCTTCATGGCCTCCAAGACGGCGATTTCGGCGCCGGCCGCGACGACGGTGCCGGGTTCGACGAGGCTGACCACCGTGCCGCCCATGGGTGAGCGGAGGGTTTGTTCGTCGTCTCGCAGGTCGACGGATTCGGCGATCGCCGTGACCGGTTCGAGATGCGGTGCCGGTGCGTAATCGATTGCCCGGGTAACGAGTTCGTCGAGATTCTGCGCCAACCACGCGGTCGATACGGTGACCCCGGCGGACAGCTCGTCCAGTGCCGCCCGCAGCAGTGCCGCGTTGGTATCGATGCCCACGACCACGGTTTCGGCCAAGGCGTCCGAACAGCGGCGCAGCGCAGCGGAATACGAGGGACCGCGGGCGATCACCTTGGCCAGCAGCGAATCGAACTGTGCCCCTTGCCGCATGCCGGTGTAGGCGGCGGTGTCGACGCGCACGCCGACGCCGGTCGGTGCGGCGAACTGTGCCACGGTGCCGGTGCTGGGCAGCACATCGCCACCCGCGGTGACGATTTCGGCGTTCACTCGGGCCTGCACGGCATAGCCGCGGGGTGGGCCGGCGGGCAATTCGAGGTCCGCGAGGGTGCGGCCCTGTGCCAGATCCAGCTGGATCGACACCAGGTCCACGCCCATCACCTCCTCGGTGACGGTGTGCTCGACCTGGAGCCGCGGGTTCACCTCGAGGAACCATGCCTCGTCACCGCGCACGAGGAACTCGACGGTGATCACGCCGCGACAACCCACCGATTCGGCGAGGCGCACCGCGTCACCGTGCAGCCGATCCCGCAGTGCCGCGGCAAGATCGGGCGCGGGCGCCACTTCGATCAGCTTCTGATGCCGCCGCTGCACGCTGCAATCCCGGTCACCGAGGGCAACGGCGCGTTCCCCATCCGCCACCACCTGCACCTCGATATGCCGAGCATCCGCCACCAGTGCTTCCGCATAAACCGTGGCATCCCCGAATCCCGCCAACGCCTCCGCCCGACACCGCTCATACGCCTCCCCCAGCGATTCCGCGTCCCGCACCTCGCGCATCCCACGCCCGCCACCCCCGGCCGCCGCCTTCACCATCACCCCATCCGGATGCGCGGCAAGCAATTCCGCGATCTCGGCGATCCCCGCACCGCTGGACGTGGCCGCCAACACCCGCACCCCCGCGCGTTCCGCCGCCGCCCGCGCCGCGATCTTGTCGCCGAAGGTCCGCAACACCTCCGGCGCCGGTCCCACGAAGACGAGATCGGCTGCCGCACAAGCAGAAGCAAGCTCCGCACTCTCACTGAGAAATCCATACCCCGGATGCACCAACGCCCCGGCCCCCGCCTTCCGCGCCGCCCCCACCACGGCCGCGACATCCAAGTACGCGGCCGCCCCCACCCCCGAAAGCTGCACCGCATCATCCGCCAACCGAACATGCAGCGCATCCCGCTCCTCAGCGGTAAACACGGCCACCGTCCCCCACCCACGCTCCCGAGCCGCCCGCAAAACCCGAACCGCCACCTCACCCCGATTAACCACCGCCACGCGCATCCCGCCAGTCTCCCCCATCCCACCCCTGCACCCATCAGGACATCCCCGACCCAAATCGCAGAAACCTTCTATCCCGCCCTTCCCCGGACGACCAGCCTCCCGCACCCCAATAACCACCATCCATGCCTTACAAGACCCGAATCGCGAAAACTCCTCCACCACATCGCGATACCGACGGCCAGTCGCCCAACACCACAGGGACACGTCCGAGGCAAATCGCTATAAAACCTCCCCCACGTCCCGCTAGACCACGCATGCGACACCAAACGGGCCATGCCTGCAACAAATCGCGAGAGCTCCCTCCACCACATCCGGCCTTGAACGCAACCGAACACCCGATGAACCCCATTCCGGCAAGTCGAAGACATCCCCCCAGGTCCCACTCGCCCGAGCCCGCAACGTCAACCGGGACATCGCCGAGGCGAATCACGAGAATTCCCTCCACCACGTCCCACTCGGAACCCGGCCCGGACCCGACGAGGACCTCGCCAAGACGAACCACAAGAATTCCCTCCACCACGTCCCACTCGCAAAGGTAGACAGCACCGAACGGGACGTCATCGAGACGAACAGCAAGCGGGCACCCAACTAGGTCCCACCCGGAACCCAAGCGAACAAGGCGGGACCTCACTGAGGCAAATCGGACGAAATCCCACACCCAGATCCCACTCGGCCGTACTGACAACGTGAACCGGGACACGGCTGAGGCGAATCCAACGAAAACCCACACCCAGATCCCACTCGGCCGCACTGACAACATGAACCGGGACACGACTGAGACGAATCCAACGAAAACCCACACCCAGATCCCACTCGGCCGCACTGACAACATGAACCGGGACACGGCTCAGACGAATCCAACGAAAACCCACACCCAGATCCCACTCGGCCGCACTGACAACATGAACCGGGACACGGCTCAGGCGAATCCGGAGAGTGCCTCCCCGATACCTCACTGGCGAGGCCCGGACATAGAACAGGACGTAGTCGAGGCTGATCGCGACAAGATGCTCAGCCAAGTCCCACTCGACAAAGCCGGCGGCATAGACAGGCACAGTTGAGCCCGCGCGCAAGGCGGCCGCGCGCGCTTCCGCTCGTAACGCGAGCAATCCCCAAACGGGACCTCGCAGATGCGCATCGAAAGAAGACCCTCCAACACATCCCGCCCGGGACACAAGCAACTCCCGATGGGACCTCACCGAGCCAAACCGCAGAAACACCCGCCGCCACGCCCCACTCAACCCGCCGCACGACACCACGCGGGACCTGACCGCGACAAAACCCGACAACACACCCAGCCACGTCCCACTCGAAACACCAGCGAACACCTGACGGGACCTCACCGAGGCAAACCGCAGGAACACCCGCGGCCATGCCCCGCTCGGCGGAGCCAGCAACACCACACTGGCTGAGATGGATCGGCGAGAGCCCGCCGCCACCTTTTGTGAGACGCGAGCTGGTTCGAATTGGATCTCGCTAGGCAATTCGCAAGAGCCCACTCCGGCACGTCCCGCTTGGCGAAGGTCTACGGCATCAACGGAACATCACCTCGGCAATAGCGAGAGCTGCCTCTACCAGACCCACTCGTGAAGCCCTATGGCAGCGAACGGACAAGCTAGGCGAATCACGCGAAGCGCTCCGCCATCACCCGCTCGCGGAGGCATGCAGCATTGAACGGGACGGCACCGAGCCAAATCACGATAAGGACCTCCGCCCAATCCCGCTCGCGGAGCATGCAGAGCCGAACGAGACCGCGCCACGACCAACCACGAGAGGACACTCGGCTATGTCCCGCTCGCGAAAGCATGCGGAGCCGAACGGGACACGGTTGAGGCGAATCACGCAAGAGCGCCCCGCCAAACCCCACTCGCGAAGACATGCAGCAGCGAACGGGATCGCACCGAGACAAATCACCAGAGGACACTCAGCTATGTCCCGGAGGCGAAAGTATGCGGAGCCGAACGGGACCGCACTGAGGCAAATCGCGAGAAGGACCTCCGCCTAGTCCCGGTCGCGAAAGCATGCGGAGCCGAACGAGACCGCACTGAGGCAAATCGCGAGAAGGACCTCCGCCTAGTCCCGGTCGCGAAAACATGCGGAGCCGAACGGGACCGCACTGAGGCAAATCGCGAGAAGGACCTCCGCCTAGTCCCGGTCGCGAAAACATGCGGAGCCGAACGGGACACGGTTGGGGTGAATGACGCGAGTGGGCTCCGCTAGGTCCCGCTCAGGGGCGTGCAGGATCGAATGGGACCTCACCGAGGCAAATCGTGAGAGGGCACTCGGCTATGTCCCGGAGGCGAAAGCATGCGGAGCCGAACGGGACATGGTCGGGGTGAATCGCGCGAGTGGGCTCCGCTAGGTCCCGTTCGCGGAAGCATGCAGCAGCGAACGGGACCTCACCGAGACAAATCACGAGAAGACACTCGGCTATGTCCCGCTCGCGAAGGCTTGCGGAGCCGAACGGGACCGCACTGAGGCAAATCGTGAGAAGGACCTCCGCCTAGTCCCGGTCGCGAGAACATGCGGAGCCGAACGGGACATGGTTGGGGTGAATCACGCGAGGGGGCTTCGCTAGGTCCCACTCAGGGCGTGCCAGATCGAACGGGACCGCACCGAGCCAAATCACGAGAGGGCGCTCGGCTATGTCCCGGTCGCGAAAGTATACGGAGCCGAATGGGACGTGGTTGGGGTGAATCGTGCGAGGGGGCTTCGCTAGGTGCCGCTCAGGGGTGTGCGGGATCGAAGGGGGCCTCACCGAGGTAAATCGTGAGAGGGCGCTCGGCTTTGTCCCGGTCGGGATGGGGGCGGGCGGCGGACGGGACTTGGCTGGGGTGGGGCGTGGGGAGGGGATCGGTTAAGTCCCGATTGGTGGGTTCGCGGCGGGGCTGCGGCGGGGGTGGCTGGTCGGCTGGTCGGCTGGCGGCTGGCGGCTGGCGGCTGGCGGCTGGCGGAGCATGCGGTTACCGGTCGAGTGTCGCTGGTGATGTGCGGCGGGACCTTTGGCACTGGTGGCGATTACGACGCCGTGGTGGTGGATACCTTTGGTGAAAACTTCGATCTCGCTGAGGGTTTCACCTGAACGCGGGCGATGGGCGAAGTGGGGTTCGACCATCGCCCGCGGGTCGACGGGCGCATGCTCACTGCGACCGATCGGCTGGTGGCTGAGGAACTCGTCGTGCTGGTCGATGTACGCGGGGATGATCAACGCGTCGGCTCTCCACGGGAGCCGCCCGAAACTGTCAACACTGCAGGCGATGTCAGGTCGGGGCGGCTACGGGGTCAGCGAGGCGGTGATCAGGCTGCGTCGTGTTCGATCAGGCTGTTGGCGCAGTCGAGGACCGCTCGGTCGGCGGGGCGGGGTGCCCAACCGAGGAGGCGTTTGGCCTTGTCGGTGCTGTGCCGGTTGCGCCGGCCGAGGGCGGGCGCGATTTCGCCGAGCGCCGCGTCGCTGAGCCGGGCGGCGAGCTTGACCGCGAAGTCGGGCAGCTGGCGGGTGGAGACCTGCTTGCCGCGCGCGCCGAGCCCCTCGTGCAGGGTGCGGGCGATGTCGCGCATCCACATGAATTCGCCGGTGGCGAGGAAGCGTTCGCCGGCGGCGGCAGGTTCGGTCATCGCGCGGATGTGGATGTCGGCGAGGTCGCGGACGTCCACGATCTCGAGGCCGATGCGCGGGACGCCGGGCAGCTTGCCGCCGACCATGCGGGCGACGATGTCGACGGATCCGGTGGTGCTCGTGGTGAGGATCGGGCCGAAGACCGCGCCGGGCAGGATGGTGGTGAGCTCGGTCGGGCCGTCGTAGTCGGCCATGAAATCCCAGGCCGCGCGCTCGGCGAGGGTTTTGGACCGGCGGTACGGGATCAGCGTCGGATCGTCGGGGTCGGTCCACAGCGTCTCATCGGTGATGCCGTCGGTCGCGGAGGATGAGGGGCTGGAGGCGTTCGCCGCCGAGGTCAGCACCACGCGCTTCACCCCGGCCTCGGTGGCCGCGCGCAGCACCCGAAGCGCGCCGCCGCGGGCCGCGTCGATCAGCGTGTCCGTGTCCGCGGCGGCGGCGTTGCGGCCGAGCGGCGAGGCGATGTGCAGCACGTAGTCGACGTCCTTGACCGCGGCGTCCCAGCCCTCGTCCGAGGTCAGGTCGGCGATGACGAAGCTCAGCCGCCCGGCGGGGTCGACCGCGGTGGACACGGCCGAGATGACGGCCGCCTCCTTGTCTTGGCCACGCACGGTCGTGCGCACGTCGTAGCCGCGTTCCAGCAGCTCGACGATGCACCATCCCGCTATGTAGCCACTCCCCCCGGTTACCAGAACCAACTCACCCATCGTCGTCCTCCATTGTGTTCGGAACGCCTGTGCGAGAATGAAACGGAGACCCCTCCGGTATGGATCGAGAGCGTACCGGAGGGCCCTCCGTTTAGCAAAGTTGTGTATCGGCACAGTGTGTATGGATGGAGCGCCGACATTGGTGGACACGCCGAAGCAGGCCAGAGTTGATGCCAGAACTAACCGCGAACGTGTCCTCGTCGCCGCCAGAGACGCGTTCGCCGGTTCCGGCGGCACGTCGCTGACGGCGATCGCCAAGCAGGCCGGGGTGGGCATCGGAACGCTGTACCGGCACTTCCCGAGTCGGGAATCACTGATCATCGCGGTCTACCGGCACGACCTCCAGGAACTCATCGATCTCGCGCCGACACTGCTGGACAGACATCCGCCGCTGACCGCGTTACGACTATGGTTCGACGAGGTCGCCAGATACGGACAGCTGAAATACGGTGTCGCCGAGGTCATCCACGCGGCGACCAACGGGGGGCTAGACGATGAGTACTACCAGCCGTTCGTGGGGGCGATCGGCTCGCTGCTCGAACGAGGTATCGCGGCAGGCACATTCAAACCCGACCTCGATCCCGAAGACGTACTGCTCCAGCTGAGTGTTCTCTGGCGGATCAACCCCGAGAACGGCGGCGCCGAACGGGCCGCGCGCATCCTCGATCTCATTGTCGATGGGCTACAGGTCAACCCGCAGTCCGACTAGGCGCGACAGCCGAGCTGTCCGCGATGTGCAGGACCGTGTCCGCGGTATCGAACGTCGCGCGGTCGAGCGGGAAGTACCCCTTCTCCGGAGTCGTCCCGGTCCGCATTCGAGCGCCGGCGATCGTGGCCGCGGGCGCCAAACCCCAAGTGCTGATTCGACTTTGCAGCGAACCCTCGTAGGTATCCGGCTCGGGCGCCGGCAGCTCCAGTCCCGGGCTGCGCCCCAGGCTGCCCGCGATGAAGGTGTACTGCTCACCCCACAGCGCCCCGACGATGGCGCCCACGCCGACCCAGTCGAGCACCATCCCGGCCACCTGCATCGTGCCGGGATGCCGCCGCAGGTGAAAGTTGTGCGCGTGCGCCAATGTCGCGCCGCGACCGGCCTCCAGCCGACGGATGTCGAGAAGGTTCTGGGCCATGATCGCGTCCCTGGTGGACGACAGCAGGGATATCCGCGCGTCCAGGTCGAGCTGCCGGGCGGCCTGCCGGTGGTAGCGGAGCAGGCCGATGCCGGCGGTGAGATATGTTCTGGCCCTGTGCCACTCGGCGGATGACGTGCGGTCGATCAGTTCCGGTGCGCGGCGTTCGAGCGCGACGAGCAGGTCGTGGGCGATCGAGCGCACCCGGTCGGCCTCGGGCGTGGCACCGATCGACTTGGTGGCGTCCAGGATTGCCTCCTCGCGGTCCCAGAGTTCGTCCGCACCGAGCAGATTCGCGAGGTCGAGATCGGATCGCAGGTAGTCGCGGGCGTATTCGAGGTAGCGGCGCGGGCTCGGCGCGGTGGTGTTCTCGGTTTGCCCATCGAAGCCGTGGAAGCTCAGGCGTTCCTCCGGCGGCCGCTGCCGGTTGTATTCGCGCATCCAGCCGACCAGCTGCCGGTTGCCCTCCAGCTTTCCCCAACCATGGGAGAAGCCTTCGTTCATCACGGTCTCGAAGGCGCCGACGCCGGTCTGCACGAAATCGTTCACGGCGAGCGCGGCGACCCGGTCGGTTTCGAGGGCGATCGACCGGAAACCGAGATCGGCAAGCTGCGCGAACAGTTCGTTGCGCACCAGTTGGAAGGCCGGTTCCTGGTGTGTCGGTTCGCCCAGTGCCACCAGGTCGCAGGGCGTGGGTACGAAGTCCCGAATGTTCTGACTCATGTATCTGAATCGTATCGTTGAAAGATCGGTTGAGACTTCTGCGCGCTGCCATCGCCGATGGCTCCGGTAAAGTCTCAAACCGGTGACCACCCTACGACCAGCCGACCTGGCACGCGAGCACGGCCTCTCGACCCAAGCCGTGCGAAACTACGAGCAGGATGGGTGCATCCCGCCCGCCGAACGCACGGCCAGCGGCTACCGGATCTACACCGAGGTGCACGCGGCGGCGCTGCGCACATACCTCGCGCTGATCCCTGCCTACGGGCACGCCGCAAGCGGCCGGATCATGAACGCACTGCACGATGCCGGGATCGAAGGCGTGCTGGTGACCATCGATCGCGGCCACAGCCAATTACTGCGTGACCGCGAGACTCTCGAAACGGTGCGCAAAGCGGTGACGCACCTGACAACCGAATCCCCTACCGCCACAGACATATCCGGTGACACCCGGACCATCGGCGAACTCGCGCACCAACTTCGGGTAACCCCGGCGACACTGCGCAACTGGGAAGCCGCGGGCATCCTCGCCCCGGCGCGCGACCCGGCCACCGGCTACCGCCGTTACGCCGCCAACGATCTCCGCGACGCCCACCTCACCGACCTACTCCGGCGCGGCGGCTACCCCCTGGAACACATCCGCACGGTGATCGAGCAGATCCGAACCGCAGGCGGCACCGACGCACTGACCGCAGCCCTGGCGGACTGGCAGCAAAAGCTCACCACCCAGGGCCTCGCCATGCTCACCGCAGCCACCCACCTAAGCCACTACCTGACCCTGCTCACGCACGGTTCCTGATTTCCCGCACCGGGAATTGCAGGCGATTTTCGGTGCGGGAAATCAGAAGGCGTGCGGCTCAGGCGGTGCGGGTCTCGGCCAGCGGGCGCTCCTCGGACTCGGCCGCGGTGCGGGTGAAGGTGAGCACGCCGTCCTCGATCGGGCCCTTGCGCAGCATCTTGCGGTCGCGGAAGTAGTTGTTGATCACCTGCCAGGGGCCGCGGGTGCCCTGGCGGGGCATGACCGCGTCACCGCGCTGGATGTACCCGGAGGTGAGCGCACCGCCCATCACCGACTCGGCGGCCCGGTCGCCTTCCTCGGCTACGGCGACGACTTTCGTGAAGCCGCCCGCCTTCATGTGGTTGAGCACGCGGCAGAAGTATTCGGCGGCGAGGTCGGCCTTGAGCGTCCAGGAGGCGTTGGTGTAGCCGAGCACCATCATCGCGTTCGGCACACCGTCGAGCATCGCGCCCTTGTAGACCACCCGGTCGCGGGTGACCACCGGCTCGCCGTCCACCTCCAGGGTGGCGCCGCCGAGCATCTGCACGCGCAGGCCGGTCGCGCTGATCACCAGGTCGGCGGGCAGTTCCTCGCCCGAGACGAGCCGGATGCCGGTCTCGGTGAAGGACTCGATGCGGTCGGTGACGATCGACGCCTTGCCGCTGCGCAGCACCTTGAACAGGTCACCGCTGGGCACCACGCACAGCCGCTGATCCCACGGATCGTAGGACGGCGTGAAGTGCTTCATGTCGATGTCCGAGCCGAGCCACATCCGCACCGCGCCGAGCAGCACCCGCTTCGACGCACCGGGATTGGTGCGGGAGAGCTGAAAACTGGCGCGCTGCAACGCGATATTGCGCGCGCGGCCGGTCCGATAGGCCAGCTTGGCCGGCACCCTGGCCAGCTTCAGGCCGACCGCGACCGGATCGTCGGCGGGCAGCGCGGTGATGTAGGTGGGCGAGCGTTGCAGCATGGTGACGTGCGCGGCGTCCTCGCTCATGGCGGGGACCAGGGTGATCGCCGTGGCGCCGCTGCCGATCACCACGACCCGCTTGCCGCGGTAGTCGAGCCCCTCGGGCCAGTGCTGCGGGTGCACGATCTGCCCGCCGAAATCGGCCTCGCCGGGGAATTCCGGGCGGAAGCCGTTGTCGTAGTCGTAGTAGCCGGTGCAGCCGACCAGGAAGTTGCTGGTGAAGGTCTCGACCGCACCGGTCTGCTCGTCGAGCGCCTCGACGGTCCAGATGCCCGCCTCGCTCGACCAGCGGGCGGTGGTGACCTTGCGGCCGAAGTGGATGTGCTCCTTGACGCCGTACTCGACGGCGGTGTCCTCGACGTACTGGCGGATGTGCGGGCCGTCGGCGAGCACCTTCGTGCCGATCCAGGGACGGAAGCCGTAGCCGAAGGTGAGCATGTCCGAGTCGGAGCGGATGCCGGGGTATCGGAACAGGTCCCAGGTGCCGCCGATCGCGGTGCGGCGCTCCAGGATCGCGTAGCTGCGTCCGGTCTGCTCGCGGGTGAGATGGCAGGCCATGCCGATACCGGAAAGGCCGGCACCGATGATCAGTACGTCGACATGCCGCGTCATTGAGGAATCCGTTTCGTCTGGTCACGCCCCGATCACCGTCGACCGAGAACCTGCGTAGAGGTTACGTGTTATTTCAGGTTACGTCTAGTAAAGGTTGCTGAAGGCGTGCCGCCGCGGGCGCGCCAATTAAAACCGCGCTGGTTTCAACCGGTGACTCCGTCGCGCCGGGGGCACAGCATGAATGACTGCGGCGCGCTCAGTGGTGCTGCGCGGATCTGTCCCCAACCCGAGGTGTCGAGTGTCATCAATTGTTCTGGAGCCGACACCGATTCGGGTTCGGTCGGCGACTCGGTGGCGGCCGCGCAAGACCTGGTTGCGGGTGGTGAGTCCGCTGGTCCTGGTGATCGCGTGGCAGGTGGCCAGCGCCACCGGCGCGCTACCGGAACGACTTCTGGCCTCGCCCCTGACGATCGTCCAGACCACGGGCGATCTGCTACAGGCCGGCACCTTGCAGGAAGCGATCACGGTATCGCTGGGCCGGGCGGCGATTGGGTTCGTGATCGGCGCCGCGCTGGGGATCGGGCTGGCGATTCTCGCCGGGCTGAGCACCATCGGCGAGTACGTCGTCGATCCGCCGATGCAGATGCTGCGGACCGTGCCGTTCTACGGCCTGATTCCGCTGCTGATCCTGTGGTTCGGCATCGGCGAGCTGCCGAAGGTGGTGCTGGTCGCGTTCGGTGCGGCGATTCCGTTGTATCTCAATACTTTCGCCGGCATCCGCGGCGTGGACGGCAAACTCGCCGAACTGGCGCAGGTGCAGCAGCTGGGCCGGCTGGCCGTCATCGGGCACATCGTGTTGCCGGGCGCGCTGCCGCAGATATTGGTCGGGCTGCGCCAATCGCTCGGTATCGCCTGGCTGGCGTTGATCGTGGCCGAGCAGGTCAATGCCGACGCGGGGCTCGGTTTCCTGATCAACGACGCGCGCGAGTTCCTGCGCACCGACGTCATCGTGGTCGGCCTGCTCGTGTACTGCGTGCTCGGTCTGCTGACCGACGCGTTCGTCCGATTGATCGAGAGGAAGGCGCTGGCATGGCGACGCGGATTCCTGGGACAGTGATTACCGAAGAGCTGATCGATGACAACCGCACGGAGTTGCCTGCCGATGCGAAGGCAGACGGTTCGGTCGTGGCGGCCTCCGCGAGCCGGGTCGAAGGCCGTTCGTTCGCAACAACTCCGACCGATGAGCCGACCGAACCGGTCGCGCGAGTACGCGGATTGGTTCGCGAGTTCGATGGTCGCCGCGTGCTCGACGGGCTCGATCTCGACATAGCGCCAGGCGAATTCGTCGCGCTGCTCGGTCGCAGCGGGTCGGGCAAGTCCACCCTGCTGCGCGCACTGGCGGGTCTGGATCGTGGCATCGGCGGCGAGCTCGACACGCGCGGCACCATCGCCGTCGCCTTCCAGGAACCGCGCCTCGTGCCGTGGAAACGCGTACTGGCCAACGTGTTTCTCGGTCTGCGCCACGACGATCCGAAGGCCGCCGCCCGCGCCGCGCTCGCCGAGGTCGGCCTCACGGAGCGCGCGAACGCCTGGCCGCTCACCCTCTCCGGCGGCGAGGCGCAACGCGCCAGCCTGGCCCGCGCCCTGGTCCGCGAGCCGGATCTGCTGCTGCTCGACGAGCCGTTCAGCGCACTGGACGCGTTGACCCGCATCACCATTCACCGCCTCGTCATCGATCTGTGGCAGCGCCGCAGGCCCGGCGTCCTGCTGGTCACCCACGACGTCGACGAGGCGCTGCGGCTGGCCGACCGGGTGCTGGTGCTCGGCGACGGCCGGATCGCCCACGAGTCGCGCATCGACCTGCCGCGCCCGCGCCGCAACGACCATGCCCAACTGCTCTCCCTGCGCAACACACTGCTCGCCGAACTCGGCGTGGCACCGGAAGGAACCGAATGAAAGCCAGAAGGCTGCTGCTCGCAACGACTCTCGCACTGGTCGTGGCGGTCGGCACGGCCTGCGGGTCGGACAAGACCGAGGACGCGGCGGTCCGCCCGGACGGCTCGATCGACCTGTCCCAGGTGACGTTGCACGCGGGCGATCAGAAGGGCACCGGGCTGCAAGCGCTGCTCACCGCCGCAGGCGAGCTGGACAAGACGCCGTACAAGATCACCTGGTCGCAGTACCCGTCCGGTCCGCCGATGCTGGAGGCGATCAACGCGGGCGCGGTCGATATCGGCGGCGTCGGCAATGCCCCGCCGGTGTTCGCGGCCGCGGCCAAGTCGCAGATCAAGATCGTCAGCGGCTATCGGGCCGGCCTCGAGGGTCAGGCCGTCGTGGTGCCCAAGGATTCGCCGCTGCGCAGCCCGGAAGAGTTGCGCGGCAAGAAGATCGCCGTGGCCAAGGGCAGTTCGGCGCACCACCATCTGCTAGCCGTGCTGAACAAGGCCGGCATCAAGTGGGATCAGATCGAGCCGCAGTACCTGCAGCCGCCGGATGCGCTGGCCGCGCTGTCCACCGGCCGGGTCGACGCCTGGGCCATCTGGGACCCGTACACCGCGCAGGCCGAGCAGCAGGCGAACGCGCGAATCCTGGTGAACGGCAACGGCTATGTCACCGGCGATGCCTTCTACGTGGCCGGCAGCAAGGCGTTGGAGAGCAAGGCGACCTCCGCCGCCCTGCGGGACCTGCTCGCCCGCATCGCGCGGGCACACGTCTGGGTCAACGCCCACCCGGAGCAGTGGGCGAAGACCTATGCCGAACTGACCGGGCTCCCCTACGACGTCATCCTCACCGTCGTCAAACGCGGCCCGTACCAGGACCATCCGCTCGACGCCGCCGCCATCGCCGCCGAACAGGGCGTCGCGGACGCCTTCGCCGACGCGGGGCTCATCCCGCGCAAGGTCGACATCAAGGACTACACCGATACCCGCTTCAACGACCTGTATCCCCCGGCCTAAGGAGTTGGCTTCATGAGTTTGTCCTTTCACTGGTTCCTGCCCACCTACGGCGATTCGCGCGGCCTGGTCGCGGGCGGGCACGGCACCTTCATGTCCGGTGACCGGCCCGCGACGCTGCGCTACCTGAACCAGATCGGCGCCGCCGCCGAGGACAACGGGTTCGAGGCCGTGCTCACCCCGACCGGCGCCTGGTGCGAGGACGCCTGGCTCACCACGGCGATGATGGTCGACACCACCGAGACGCTGAAGTTCCTGGTCGCGCTGCGCCCTGGACTGGTCAGCCCGACCCTCGCCGCCCAGATGGCGGGCACTTTCCAGCGGCACTCGCGGGGCAGGCTGCTGCTGAACGTGGTGACCGGCGGCGAGCCGCACGAACAGCAGGCCTACGGCGACTTCCTGAACAAGGAGCAGCGCTACGCGCGCACCGGCGAATTCCTGCACGTGGTGAGGGAACTGTGGAACTCACCCGAACCGATCACCTTCGAGGGCGAGCACATTCACGTCCGCGACGCGCTGCTGAGCAATCGGCCCGATCCGATTCCGCCGGTGTTCTTCGGCGGTTCCTCCGCGCCCGCCGGACCGGTCGCCGCCCGCTACGCCGACACCTACCTGACCTGGGGTGAGCCGCTGCTCGCGGTGAGCAGGAAGCTGGAGTGGATCCGCAAGCTGGCCGTCGACCAGGGTCGCGTGCTCGACTACGGCCTGCGCATCCACGTGATCAGCCGCGACACCGCGGAGGAAGCCTGGGCCGAGGCGGACCGGCTGTTGCAGGGCATCGACCCCGCCGACGTCGAGCGGGTGCAGGCGAGCCTGGCGCGCAGCGAGTCGGAGGGGCAGCGGCGGATGTCGGAGCTGCACGGAGGCAGCACCGATCGGCTGGAGATCGCGCCGAACCTGTGGGCCGGGGTCGGGCTGGTGCGCGGCGGGGCGGGTACCGCGCTGGTCGGGTCGCACGCCGAGGTGGCCGAGCGGCTGATCGAGTACTCGAAGCTCGGCATCGAGCACTTCATCCTGTCCGGGTACCCGCACCTGGAAGAGGCGTACTGGTTCGGCGAGGGCGTGCTGCCGATCCTGGAGCGCAAGGGGCTGTGGACGCACCCGTCCCGACCGGCCGCCGCGTCGGTCGCGACACCGTTCGCGGCGTCGTCGAGCAGCTGACACAGCTGCGCCATCATGTTCCCGCACCCGGTGTCACCTGCGCTATCGGGTGCGGGATCGCGAGCCGCGCGCTTTACCCAGTTGCACCCAGTTAACGGTGACTGACTCACTTCGACGAGAATGATCTAGTGGTCCGGCTCCCCCGCCGTGCCGCCAGACGAGCTCATAAGGGAGTCATGACCACCCCAGCCGCCCAGCGATGGCGTCGCCGCCTGCCCGATACCGCGACCACCGACGGAGCGCCCAAGCTGGCGCGCCGGCTCGGACGCATCGACCTCACCGCGATGGGGGTCGGCACCATTGTCGGCGCGGGGATCTTCGTGATCACCGGCGTGGCCGCGGCGGAGAAGGCCGGGCCGTCGATCGTACTGTCGTTCCTGCTGGCCGGGACAGTGTGCGTGCTGGTCGCGCTCTGCTACAGCGAGCTCGCGGCGATGGTGCCGGTTTCCGGCAGTGCCTACACCTACACCTATGCCACGCTCGGCGAGGGGCCCGCGTTCCTGGTCGGGTGGAATCTGTTGCTGGAGTTCGTGATCGCGGGCGCCGCGGTCGCGATCGGCTGGTCCGGGACAACCGTGTCGGCGCTGGACTCGATCTTCGGGATCACCGTGCCCAAGGCCATCGCAGCGGGGCCGACCGAGGGCGGGATCGTGAATCTCCCTGCGGTGCTGATCATCTGCGTGATCGTCGCGGTGCTGGTCGGCGAGGTGTCGTTGACCGCGCGGATCACCAAGGCACTGGTCGGGGTGACGATCGGCGTGCTGGTGCTGGTGATCGCGGTGGGCGCGCCGCATATCGACGTGAACAACTGGACTCCGTTCGCGCCCTTCGGTTTCGGCGGCATCGTGGGCGGAGCGGCGATCGCGTTCTTCGCGTTCCTCGGGTTCGACGTCGTCGCGGCCTCGGCCGAGGAGGCGCGCACCCCACGCAAGGACGTGCCGTTCGCCATCATCGGCACGGTGCTCATCGCGACCGTGCTCTACGCCCTGGTCAGCGCGGTGCTCACCGGAATCGCGCCGTTCGCCTCGCTGAACAACGGGGCGCCGATCGCGACGGCGTTCGAGGGATTGCGGATCGGCTGGATCGGCAACGTCATCGTGGTCGCCTCGATCATCGCGTTGACCAAGGGGCTGCTGATGATCGTCTACGCGCAGGTGCGGCTGGGGTTCGCGATGTGCCGGGATCGATTGCTGCCCTACGGTTTCGCGCAGACCGGCAAGCGGTCCACCCCGGTCCGGTTGACGCTGCTGCTCGGCGCGTTCTGCGCGACGATCGCCGGACTGCTGCCGATCGACATCGTGGTGGAACTGGTGAACATCGGCGCGCTGTCCGCGTTCGCGGTGGTGTGCGTCGGCGTGCTGGTGTTGCGCCGGGTCGAGCCGGAGCGGGAGCGACCGTTCCGGACGCCGTTCGTGCCGGTGGTCCCGATACTCGCGCTCATCGGGTGCGTACTGCTCGCGACGACCTTGGACGGTTTGACCTGGGTCCGTTTCGCGGTCTGGGTGGCGGTCGGACTGATCGTGTACTTCGCGTACGGCCGCAAGCGTTCCACGCTCGCCCCGGCCGCCGTGCGCGCCTGACCCGCCGCCGCCGACTCTGCGGCGCACCGCCTCGTTCTGGCGAATTTCCTCGTCCCAGGTGGATTTCCGGCAACCGCCGGGACCGGGTCGCGACCTGCGGATTCGGGGCGGACTCGGGCCTGGATGGCAGGAAGGCATCGGGATATATCACACATGACGTGGAATCCATTGCGCCCCATGCGCGTTTTCGGCAGGCTCACTAGATGCCGAACGCACTGGTGAGGCGCCAGATGAAGGGACGATGAACGATGTCGGACGACGAGAAGACGATCCGGGTTCTGATCGAGCGGTGGGCGGCCGCCGTGCACGCCGGCGACCTGGAGGGCGTCCTCGCCGATCACGCCCCCGACATCGTCATGTTCGATGTCCCGCCGCCGGACGAGGGCCTGCGCGGCATCGACGCCTACCGGGCAGCCTGGCCGGGCTTCTTCGAGTGGCAGGCGCAGGGCGCGACGTTCGAGATCGTCTCGCTCGACGTCACCGCGGGCACCGACGTCGCCTTCGCCCACGCCCTCCTCCTGTGCGGAACCGCCGAAGACTTCGCCGAGAACCCCGCCCGCCGGCTCCGCCTCACCCTCGGCCTGCGCAAGGAAAACGGCCGCTGGATCGTCTCCCACGAGCACCACTCCTTCCCCGACTCCACCCTGCCCACCATCTGATCTCAGCTCGGCGGGCGAGGCGGGGGCCGGTTCAGTACTGCGGTACTAGGGGCGAATAGTGCTGCGGCGGGACGTGGTTCGGGGGTTGGGATTTCTAGCGTCGAGGCATGCCAACAATTCATTCCGCCGCGCTCGACCTCCGGTCTTCGGCGCGGCATCGCCGCAGGGGTGCGGTCGCCGCGGCCGCCGGTCGGTTGCATCGGCCGCTGACGTGGATGGCGGTCGCGATGGCGGGGCTCGTCGTGTTCTCTCTGGTGGCGATGGTCGTGGACGATCGGATGCTGCTCGGCGAGTCCGTCTGGTTGAAGCCGATGAAGTTCGGGCTCGCGTTCGCGCTCTACGGGCTCACGCTCGCGTGGCTGTTGTCGTTGCCGCACCGGGGCAGTCGCGCGACGTGGTGGCTGGGCACGGTGTTCGCGGTGACCGGGTTCCTCGATGTCGGCTTCATCGCGGTGCAGGCCGCGCGCGGCACGTTCAGCCACTTCAACAGCGAGACCGACGCGGTGAACGAGATCGGGCAGCAGGTGTTCCAGTCCGGGGTGCCTGGGCTGTTCCTGGCGAACCTGATCATCGTGCTGATCCTGTCCTGGCAGCGGCTGGTGGATCGGCCGACCGCGCGGGCCATTCACGCCGGGCTGTTCCTGGCGGTCGCCGGGATGATGCTCGGTTATCTGATGGGCTTCACCGGCAAGCAGCTGGTCCGCGACGCCGACGGCAATGTGGTCGAACTGGTGGCCGGGCACACCGTGATCGACCAGGCCGGCCGCGATCTGTCACCGCGGGACGCCGCCCAGGGCATGCCGATCACCCATTGGAGCACCATCGGCGGCGACCTCCGCGTCCCGCACTTCATCGGACTGCACGGGATCCAGGTGCTGCTGCTGGCCGTCGTCGTCCTGGCCTGGCTGGCCCCGCGCTACCCCTGGCTACGCGCCGAACGCACCCGCGCCGCGGTGGTGGGCGTCCTCGCCCTCGGCTACACCGGCTTGCTGGCCATCGTGTTCACCCAGGCCATGCGCGCCCAGTCCCTGGTCCACCCCGACGCCACCACCCTGACCGCCTTCGCCGGCCTCACCGCGGGCGTCGGGGCGCTGCTCGGCCTCGTCTACTGGCGAGCCCGCACGACCATGTACAACGCGTCGACCACCGCGGACCCGATCCGTCCGCCGGTACCCGAGGCCGACCCGGTCCGAGCCCGCCGGTAACCCCTCCCGAAGCGACTCGACGTAGGCACCGCACTGACGCCGCAATGCGTCAAGAGCACGGTTCCTACGTCAAGTCGGTTGTCTGTCACCAGGACTCGACCGGACCGGAGATGATCACGCGGCAGCGATGCCTACCGCACACGAAGTGCTCCGCTGCGGATCGAACGCGATGGTCCGATCACCGTAGGCGTTCGGCATCCCGGGTCAGCTCCAGCAACGTCTTGCCCAGCGTCGCCAGCTCATCCGGGCTCGCCCCCTCCTCGATGGCGATGGCGACATCCTCGGCGGCACAGCGCGCGGCGAACCAGCGGTCGGCCAGGTCGGCGGCCTCCTGGGCGCTGAGCACGACGGAATCGTCGGGGATCCCGGTCCCCTTGAGACTGTTGCGGTGCTCGTAGGCGCGTTGGCGACAGGACTGACGGCAGTACCGGCGACGACGCCCGGCCTCCGACTCCACGATCTCCCGCCCACACCACAGGCAGGACAGCTGGCGAGAGTGACGACGATCAGAGATGGAACACACCCCCTAGCGGGACAGCAAGCGGCGCGACATGACGCAGAACCTTAATCGCTCGACGCCGGGAACCCGCTCAGCGACCCCCGAGAACCGCCCGACGGCGGGCGCGGCGAGCTCGGCGCGCCGTTGGCACTACAATGGAACGGTTCCGCGGCCCGTCGGGAACTATCGGCGCAGGCCCGTTCGTTGCACATAAGGTCCAGCGAGCACCACCGCTCGTACGGTCGCAGCAACAAAGACTCGAGCACACAGGGAGAGGCACACCATGGCAGATCGCGTACTCCGGGGCAGTCGGCTCGGAGCGGTGAGCTACGAGACCGATCGCGACCACGACCTGGCTCCACGTCGGATCGCCCGGTACCGGACCGATAACGGTGAAGAGTTCGACGTCCCGTTCGCCGACGACGCCGAGATCCCCCCGACGTGGCTTTGCCGCAACGGTCAGGAAGGCATGCTGATCGAGGGCACCACCGTCGAGACCAAGAAGGTCAAGCCCCCGCGCACCCACTGGGACATGCTCCTGGAGCGCCGCAGCAAGGAAGAGCTCGAGGAACTGCTCAAGGAGCGCCTCGACCTGCTCAAGACCCGCCGCCGCGTCTAGGCAGCACCCCCGAAAAGGCCGCCCGCATCTCCGGATGCAGGCGGCCTTTCGCGTCCCCCACGACGGTCACCGAAACCCGCACCCGGACTCGGGATTCGCACTCGCGCCACGGCCCTGTTGCGAGTGCGAACCCCCAGACAGGGTGCGAATCCTCGGCTGGAGGTGACGCGCGGCCGAGGCCGGGCTCACCGCCGAGGGTTCGGGTGAGATCGGCTGGGGTACTTAGGGTCTGGCGCGGCACATTCCGGTGTCGCGGCAGGCGTGGGGAGGTCGAAGTATGGCGCAGGAGATCGAAGTGAGTCCGGCGGCTCGGGAGTTCGCCGAGCAGATCTGGCAGTCGGGGGTGAAGCAACTGGTGGTGACGGTCGAGGCGGCCCGGGCCGCGGTGGAGATGACGCGACAGTTTCCGATGCCGAAGGAGCCGCCGACCGAGTTCACCGAGCAGTTCGCGGTCGGCACCGAGGTCAGCACCGATGCGCGCGGCAATGTGTGGGTGGTGTACACGGCGACCGAGCGGGACCGGGAGCCCGAACGGACCGTCCTGTACACGCACGGTGGTGGTTTCGTGCTGCGGATGTCGCCGGATAGCTGGCAGGAGTGCGCCGAGGTGATCACCGAAACCGCGGCGCGCCTGGTCATTCCGCTGTATCCGCTGGCGCCCGAGGGCACCGGTGAGGTCATTCCGGACATGATCGCCGACATCGCGGCGAAACTGATCGCCGACGAGGGCCCCGAGCGGGTGACGCTGCTCGGCACCTCCGTCGGCGCGACGATCACGCTGTCGGCGGCGCAGATCCTGCGCGATCGCGGGGTGCCGAATCCGCACCTGACCGCGCTGATCGCGCCGGTCCTGGACAACCGCTACGCCGATCCGGAGATGGCGGAGCTCGATCCGCTCGACCCGTTCCTCAGTCCGGAGGGCTGCCGCTATTTCGGCAGCCTGTACCGCGGCGACCTGGACGTGACCGACGCCAGGGTGAGCCCGATGCTCGGCGACAACGACCACCTCGGCCACGTCCTGCTGTTCAGCGGCACCTACGACATCCTGAACTGTCAGGCCCGCAAGTTCGCGGCCATGGCGCCGTCGTTCATCGGCACCCGCCTCGAGTACCACGAGGCGCCGCGGATGATCCACATCTGGATGGCCGCCCCGATACCCGAGGGACAGGCCGCGCGGGAAACGCTCTTCCGGGCGATCCGGGGTTAGTGGCTGGCCACCTTCCGGTAGCGCAGCAACGCCATCGGCACCGCGACCGCCAGAATGACGAGTGAGCAGCCGATCGCATATCCGACACAGTGATCGGCGGCCCACCCGGTCGGATGCGCGAACGTCGGCGGCGCGTCGTTGTCGAAGAGCTTGCGTCCCGCGGCGGAGACCGCGGTGATCGGATTCCACTCGGCGATCGTGCGCAGCGGACCCGGAAGGGTCTGGCCGGGAATGAAAGCCGACGAGATGAACGACAGCGGGAACAGCCAGATCAGGCCAGCGCTCTGCGCCACCTCGACGTTCGGTGAGAGCAGACCGGTCAGCGCGCCGACCCAGGACATCGCGAAGGCGAACAGCAGGATCACCCCGAAAGCCAGTGCGGCGTCGGCGATTCCGCCGTTGATCCGCCAGCCGACCACATACCCGCAGCCAACCATGACGGCGACGCTGAGCACGTTCACCACCAGGTCGGACAGCGTGCGCCCCAGCAACACCGCCAGCCGCGACATGGGCAGCGTGCGCATCCGATCGATGATGCCCTTCTGCAGGTCGCTGGCCAGCCCGACGGTGGTGAACGCCGCGTTGAAAGCGACTGTCTGGGTGAAGATTCCGGCCAGCAGGAACTCGCGATACTGACTACCGCCCAGGGATCCGCCGAAGATATAGGCGAACAGGAATACGAACATCAACGGTTGAATCGTCGCGGTCACCAGCAAAGTCGGCACCCGCAGGATGGTCAGCAGGTTCCGGTGCGCGACGATCGCGCTGTCCCGGAAGATCCGCAGCTGCGGACCCGAATCCAGCTGAGCCATTTGCCTTTTGGGCGCTTCGACCACGGCAGTCACGAGAGAATCTCCTCTGTTACGTCATCGGTTTCTGGCTGGCGCGCGGCCGAATCACGGGCCGCGGTGCCGGTGAGCGAAAGGAATACGTCGTCCAGGCTCGGGCGATGGACGTTCGCGTCCACCACGCACACGCCCGCGTCATCGAGCCGGCGCAGCGCCTCGACCATGGTGCGCGAGCCGTCGCCGACCACGATCGACGCCTCGTTGGTGTCCGCCTCGTGGCTCGGCTCGCCGATGCCGACCTGGGCGAGCACGGTCAGCGCCGGTTTCACGTCCTGCCCGGCGGCGAGGGTGACGGTGAGCCGGTCACCGCCGATCGACATCTTCAGTTCGTCCGCGGATCCGCGCGCGATCACCCGGCCGCGATCGATCACGGTGATCCGGTCCGCGAGCAGATCGGCCTCCTCCAGGTACTGCGTGGTCAGCAGCACGGTGGTGCCGTCGTCGACCAGTTCGCCGATGACGCGCCACATGTCGAGCCGCCCGCGCGGATCGAGCCCGGTGGTCGGCTCGTCCAGCACCACCACCGCGGGCCGGGCGACGAGCGCCCCGGCCAGGTCGAGCCGCCGGGCCATGCCGCCGGAATAGGTGCCCGCGCGCCGGTCCGCGGCGTGCTCCAAGCCGAACGCGCTCAACAACTCCACCGCGCGCACCGTGGACTGCCGCGGCGACATCCCGTACAGCCGGGCCACCATGCGCAGGTTCTCGTAGCCGGACAGGTTCGCGTCCACCGCGGCGTACTGACCGGACAGCCCGATCCGCCGCCGCGCCGCACCCGGATTGCGCAACACGTCCACCCCGGCCACCCGCACCGATCCGGCGTCCGGGCTGAGCAGCGTGGTGACGATGCGGACCGTCGTGGTCTTGCCCGCACCGTTCGGGCCGAGCAGTCCCATCACGGTGCCTGCCGGAATGTGCAGGTCGATGTTGTCCAGTACCCGGATCTTGCCGTAGCTCTTCACCAGGCCGTGCACTTCTACTGCCAAGCTCACTGGTTTACCTCCCCGAGCGCCGCCATCGCGGCCGGTCTGTCGGCGGACCCCTGCGTCACCTTTGCTTCTCCTTCTTTCTGATCCCGATGGCAGGCTTGTCGGATCGCGAACCGTTCTTGGTGCGTTTCGGGTCGCCGTTGGCCGGGTGCGATCCGTTGGCCAGCGGCAGTCCGGGGTCGCCGTCCAGCGCGCGGCGTAAGACCGAACCGATCGCCGCCAGTGATTCGGGTGCGGTCATCGCCGAATGCCGGCACGGCAGTTCGTGATCGTGAATCGCGCCGGTCACGAACGGCTGCCACGCGACCGCCCTGCGCTCCGGATCGGCCCGGTTGATCTCGTCCGCGGCGGCGGTGAAGAACACCACGTCACCGTCGAACACCCGGGGCCGGAAACCGTGCGCGAGCAGCGTGCCGTTGGTGTAGCCGGCGTAGAGCCGTTCGAGGTGCTCGACGGTGAGCGCCGCGAACGGCCCCGGCCGCGCGCGCAGCAGCTCGGCCGCGTCGCGCAGGTTCATCGCCGGGTCGATCGGGGCGTCGAGCTGGTCGCTGCCGAACTCCTCGATGATCTCGGCCACGCTCGGGATCGCGTGCTCGAGCCAGGCGTCGGAGAGCCGGTAGCTGTCCATCATCGACAACAGCGCGACCTCGTCGCCGGCGTCCTGCAAACGCACCGCGACCTCGTGCGCGATCAGCCCGCCGAGCGACCAGCCGAGCAGGTGGTACGGCCCGACCGGCTGGATCGACTTGATATGGGCCACATACTGTCCGGCCGCCTCGGCGATCGAGGCGAACCCGTCCTCCCCGGCGACGTGCGGGGCCTGCAACCCGTACACCGGGCGGTCCGGCGCGAGGTGCGCGAGCAGCCCCGAGTAGCACCAGGCCAGCCCGATCGCGGGGTGGATGCAGAACAGCGGGGCCGCGGCGCCGTTGGGGCGGATCGGCAGCACCGGTCCCAGCGCCGCCGCGATGCCCGCGCCGGCACCGTCGAGCCGGGCGGCGATGGCGGCCGGGGTCGCCTCGCCGAACATCAGCTGCACCGGCAGGTCGAGGCCGTTGGCCCGTACCTGCGCCACCACTTTCGTGGCCAGCAGCGAGTTGCCGCCGAGTTCGAAGAACCCGTCGTCGGCGCCCACCGATTCCAGGCCGAGCACCGCGGCGAAGGCCGCGCACAACGCCGACTCGGTCGGCGTCGATGGCGCACGATAGCCCTCGGCGGCGGCGAACACCGGTTCCGGCAGCGCCGTGCGGTCCAGCTTGCCGACCGGGCTGAGCGGCACCCGGTCGAGCAGCATGATCGATTGCGGCACCATGTAATTCGGCACCAACTCGGACACGTGCTCGGTCAGCTCGGCCGCGGTGACTCCGTCGCGCGCCTTCACATACGACACCAGCGCGGTGGTTCCCGCGGAGGTGCGATGCCCGATGGTGGTGGCGAACTCGACCGCGCCGTGCCGGGACAGCGCCGCGTCGATCTCGCCGAGTTCGATACGGAAGCCCCGGATCTTGACCTGGTGGTCGGTGCGGCCGACGTATTCGATCTCGCGTCCCGAGCCGGTGTCACGGCCCGCGGACAGCGAACCCGTCCCGGACCACCAGCGCACGAGGTCGCCGGTGCGATACATCCGCTCCCCCGGCTTGCCGTACGGATTCGCGACGAACCGCTGCGCCGTGAGGCCCGGCCGATTGAGATAGCCACGGGCCAGCGCGGCACCGGACAGTTGCAGCTCGCCGGTGACGCCGACCGGCGCCGGGTGCAGGCGGGTGTCGAGGATGGTCGCGCTGACCCCGCGGATCGGCCCGCCGATGGTGATCGGTCCGCCCGGGGTCAGCGGCGGCCCGATCACCGTGACGATGGTCGTCTCGGTGGGCCCGTACACGTTGTACAGGTTGCGGTTAGGCGCCCAGCGGGTGACCAGGTCCGGCGGCAGCGCCTCGCCGCCGACCAGCACGTGCCGCAGCTCGGTGACGCCGGCCGGATCGACCGTGCCGAGCGCGGAGGTGGTGATGAACGCGTGCGTGATCGCCTCGTCGATGAACACCCGGCCCAGGTCGTCCCCGCCGACCACGCCGGGCGGCGTGATCACCAGGGTCGCCGCGCCACCGAGCGCGAGCAGCAGGTCGAGCATCGCCGCGTCGAAACTCGGCGTCGCGAAATGCAATACGCGGCAACCGGGCCGGACGTCGAAGCGCTGCGCGGTCTCCGCGGCGAAGTTGGACAGGCCACCGTGGGTGACCACCACGCCCTTCGGCGTGCCGGTCGAGCCGGAGGTGTAGATCACGTACGCCGGGTTGTCCATCCGCAGCGGGGCGTTGCGCTCCGCGGCGGTGATCGGCGCGTCGGACGAGTCGAGCACCAGCCCGCGGAAGTTCGCGTCGTCCAGCACGATCCACTCCACCCCGCCGGGCAGCGCGGCGCGATATTCGCCGAGCGTGATACCCAGTGCCGCACCGGAATCCGACAGCATGTGGGTGATCCGGTGCGCCGGGTACAGCGGGTCGACCGGCACGAACGCGGCGCCGGCCTTGGCCACCGCGAGCACCGTCGCCACCGATTCGACCGAACGCGGAATGCCGAGCGCCACCAGCGTTTCCGGGCCGACGCCGCGCCCGATCAGCACCCGCGCCAGCCGGTTCGTCCACCGGTCCAGCGCGTCGTAACTGACCTGAGTGTCCTGCGCGCGCAACGCGATCGCCTTGCGGTTGACGTTCACCGCCGCCTCGAACACCTCGGGCAGGGTGATCGGACGATCCGGCTCGGCGCCGCGCACCGGGGCCAGCCCGGACCATTCGGCGGGATCGAGCAGCTCCAGATCCCCCACGGCGGTGGTCGGATTCGCGGCGACCGCGGTCAGCAACCGCACCAGCCGCTTGCCGAGCAGCAGCGCGGTCCGCTCGTCGAACAGATCGCTCGCGTAGTTCACCGACAGGGCGATGCCCGCCGGATGACGTTCCGGCGTCTGCGATTCGGTGAGGGTGAATTGCAGATCGAACTTGGCGATGCCGGTGTCCACGTCGGCCGCCTCGATCCGCAGATCGGGCAGCTCCAGCCCGCGCACCGGCTGGTTCTGCACCGACAGCATCACCTGGAACAGCGGGTGATGCGCTTGCGAGCGAGCCGGATTCAGCACCTCGACCAGCCGCTCGAACGGCACGTCGGCGTGCGCGAACGCGTCCAGATCGGTGTCGCGGACGGTGTGCAGCAGGTCGGTGAACCTGGCGTCCGGATCGATCCGGCTGCGCAGCACCAGCGTGTTGACGAACATGCCGATCAGCCGGTCCAGCGCGGGGTGGCCGCGCCCGGCGACGGGCGTGCCGACCGTGATGTCGTCGGTCGCGGTCATCCGGTGCAGCAGCACCGCGAGCGCGGCGTGCAGCACCATGAACATGCTGACGTTGTTGCTGGTCGCGACCGTATGCAGGGCCCGGTGGGTGTCCGCGTCGATCGCGCATTCGACCAGTCCGCCGCGGTAGGACGGCATCGGCGGACGCCGCCGGTCGGCGGGCACGGTGAGCAGCTCGGGGCTGCCGTCCAGGGTGCGTCGCCAGTAGGCGAGCTGGCGGCTCAGCACCGAGTCGGCGTCGTTCTCGGCGCCGAGCGTTTCCTGTTGCCACAGTGTGTAATCCGCGTACTGGACGGTGAGCTCGGACCACTCCGGCGGGTGTCCGGCACAGGCCGCCCGATAGGCGGTGGCCACGTCCAGCGCCATCGGCTCGAGCGACCAGCCGTCCATCGCGATGTGGTGCACCACCAGGACCAGTACGTGCTCGTCGGACACCTCGGCCGGGTTCTGCACGCCGGTGTCACCGTCGGGCGAGACCGAGATCAGCGCGGCCCGGATCGGCACCATGCCGGCCAGATCGAATCCCGGTGCGGCGAACCGCCGTACCGCGTCGTCCACCTCGGCCGGGGTGACCGTCGCGACGAACAGCGTGATCGCGGCGGCGGCCAGATCGAGCACCTGCTGGGCCGGTTCGCCGTTGGTCTCGGGGAACACGGTGCGCAGGGTCTCGTGCCTGGCCTGCACCGCGTGCAGCGCCATGACCAGGGCGTCGACGTCGAGTTTGCCGTTCATCCGCAGCACGACCGGCACGTTGTAGGCGCCCGCGGTCTGCTCGGCCGCCTCGCCGGATCCGTTGAACCGGTTGAGGAACCACAGCCTGCGCTGGGCCGCCGACAACGGAATCCGCTCGGGCCGGTGGCGGCGCACCAGCGCCGGACGCACGTCCGAGCCGGCCGGCCCGGAGTCGAGCAGCGCGGCCAGCGCGGACACCTTCGGCGCGGCGAACACGGTGCGCACCTCGAGCCGGATGTTCGTCGCCGCGGCCAGCCGGGCGACGAGTTGCGTTGCCAGCAGCGAGTTTCCGCCGATATCGAAGAAGCTGTCGTCGGCGTTCACCGCGTCGACGCCGACCAGATCCGCCATCACCCTGGCCACCAGCAGCTCGGACTCGGTCTCCGGCGCCCGCGCGGCGACGTCGGCGGCGAGCTGCGGCTCGGGCAGCGCGGCGGTATCCAGCTTGCCCACCGGGGTGAGCGGAATCCGGTCCAGCACGGTGATACTCGTCGGCACCATGTGCGACGGCAACTGCGCGCCCAGATGGGCGCGCACCGCCTCCACATCCACACCCGCGTGCTCGTCGGCGGCCTGCACGAACGACACGATCCGGTCCGCGCCCGCGATCTGGCGAACCTCGGTGTGCGCGAACCGCACTCCGGGATGCTCGCCGAGCGCGGCGGTGATCTCGCCGAGCTCGATGCGGAAGCCGCGCACCTTCACCTGATGGTCGCTGCGACCGAGGTAGCAGAGCTCGCCGGCCGCGTTCCAGCGCACCACGTCACCGGTGCGGTACAGCCGGGCGCCCGCCGGACCGTACGGATCGGCGACGAAACGGGATGCGGTGAGCCCGAATCGGTCGAAGTAGCCGCGGGCCACGCCGTGTCCGCCGAGGTACAGATCGCCGGGCACGCCGACCGGCACCGGGCGCAGCCGCTCGTCCAGCACCAGCGCCCGCGCGCCGCGGACCAGGGTGCCGATGGTGACCGGCCGGTCCGCGGTCAGCGTAGCGATGGTGGCCACGACGGTCGTCTCGGTCGGACCGTACCCGTTGAACATCGCCCGTCCCGGCGCCCAGCGGGCCACCAGGTCGGGCGCGCACGCCTCGCCACCGACCATCAGCGCGCGCAGGTGCGGCAGCGGCCAGCGTTCGTGGTCGATGGTGGACAACGCGGCCGGGGTCAGAAAGGTGTGGGTGATCCGCTCCCGCTCCAGCAGCGCGGCCAGCTCGTCGCCGCCGTAGACCTCCGGCGGGCAGATCACCATGGCCGCGCCGGAACCCACCGCGAGCAGCAGGTCCAGCATGGCCGCGTCGAAGCTCGGCGAGGAGAAGTGCAGCGTGCGCGACTCGCGATCGACCCGCATGCGGTCGCGCAGCTCGTCGGCGAAGTTGGACAGTCCGGCGTGGGTGACCGCGACGCCCTTGGGTTTTCCGGTGGAGCCGGAGGTGTAGATCAGGTACGCGAGATCGGCCGCCTCGATGGTGCACAGCCGGTCGAGGTCGTCGACCAGTGCGTCGTCGTAGGTCGCGAGCTCGGTGACGAAACCGGGTTCGTCGAGCAGTAGCCACTCGGTCGAGGGGCCGTCGAGAGCGGCCGCGCGCAGCCGGTCGGCGTGTTCGGTGACGGTGACGCCGACCCAGCAGCCCGCGTCGCCGAGCATGTGCCGCACCCGGTCGGCCGGGTAGTTCGGATCGACCGGCACGAACGCGGCGCCGGACTTGACCACCGCGAGCAGCGTGACGACGGACTCGACGGAGCGGGTGAGGCCCAGCGCGACCCGGTCGCCGATCCCGATGTCCCGCGCGAGCAGGGCCCGCGCCAGCCGATTCGAGCGGCGGTCCACCTCGGCGTAGGTGAGCGTGGTGGTGCCCGACTGCACGGCGGTGCGCTGCGGATGCATGTGCGCGGTGGCGGTGAAGTACGCGGACAACGTGCACTGCGGCGTGGTCGCGCCGCCGGTCGCCGGGGCGAACAGGCGCCGCTCCCGCTCGGTGCGGGCGTCGATGTCGCGCACCAGGACTCGCGGATCGGCGGTGACCGCGGCGAGCACCCGCAGGAACCGGTCGGCCAGGGTGTGAATCGTCGACTCGTCGAAAAGCTCGGCGGCGTAGACGAATTCGAAGGCCTGTCCGGGCTCGCCCGGGCCCGCGTCGCACCCGATGTGCGCGACCCGCAGTTCCAGATCGAACTTCGCCAGCGCGATGTCGAGTTCTTCGGCGCGCAACGCCAGGCCCGGCAGTTCCAGCACCGGGACCGGGCCGTCCTGCACGCTCAAGGCCACCTGGAACAGCGGATGACGACCGAACCCGCGGGACTCCCTGCCCAATTCCTCGACGATGCGCTCGAACGGTATGTCCGCGTGCGCCATCGCGGCCAGCTCGGTGTCGCGATCGGCGCGCAGCAGGGCCGCGAAGGTGCGGTCCGGATCGACATCCGAACGCAGCACCAGCGTGTTGACGAACATGCCGACCAGCTCGTCGAGCTTGGTGTCGGTGCGGCCCGCGACCGGCGTGCCGATCACGATGTCGCGACCGCCGGTCACCGAGCGCAACAGCACGGCAAGCGCCGAGCGCAGCACCATGAACATGCTGACGCCCTGTTCCTTACCCAGGTCGGCGAGCGCGCGCTGGACCGGTTCGGGCACGGTGAATTTCACCGCGCCCGCCCGCTGCGTCGGCTCCGCGGGGCGCGGCCGGTCGTAGGGCAGCGGCAGTTCGTCGGGCAGGTCGGCCAGCACGGTGCGCCAGTAGGCCAGCTGATTGCCCGCGAGGCTGTCCGGATCGTTCTCGTCGCCGAGGCAGGCGCGCTGCCACAGCCCGAAGTCGGCGTACTGCACCGGAAGTGGCGTCCACGCGGGTGCGGCGCCCTCGTGCCTGGCCACGTAGGCGGCGGCCAGGTCCCGGGTCAGCGGTCCGAGCGACCAGCCGTCGGCGGCGATGTGGTGCACCACGATGCCGAGCAGATAGCGCTCGGATCCGGTGCGCAGCAACGTCGTTCGCAGCGGGGTGGCGCGGACGAGATCGAAGCCGGTGTGCGCGAGGGTGCGCAGCGCGGCCGCCGCGCCCGCGTCGTCGACGTCGATCGGATCGATCGAGGGCAGTGCGCGCGCGGTCGGCAGCACCGACTGCTTGGCCCCGTTGTTGTCCTCCGGGAAGACCGTCCGCAGCACCTCGTGCCGCTCGACCACATCGGTGAGCGCCGCCCGCAGGGCCGCCACATCCAGATCACCCGCGATTCGGATAACGAAAGCGATGTTATATGCGCTCGATTCGGGAGAATATCGATTGAGGAACCACAGTCGCTGCTGCGGCAGCGACAATGGAATGCGTCCCGGACGCGTGGTCTGCACAGCCAGCGCCAACCGCTGCGTCCGGGGCGCTTCCGTGAGCCGCTCGGCGACGCCGGCGATGGTCGGCGCCTCGAAGATCACCCGCACCGGCAGGTCCACCCCGAACTCCGCGTGCAGCGCCGCGGCGAGCCGGGTGGCAAGCAGCGAGTTACCGCCGACGTCGAAGAAGCTGTCCTCCGCGCCGGTGATCGGGCGGCCGAGGATGTCGCCGAACACGCCCGCGACGCGCGACTCCAGCTCGCCGCTCGGCGCCCGCGACGAACCGAGGGCGGCGAAAACGGGTTCCGGGAACGCCTTTCGGTCCAACTTGCCCGCCGGGGTGACCGGCAGCTCGTCCAGCACGATGACCGAGGCGGGCACCATGTATCCGGGCAGCCGCTGCCGCGCGGTCTCGACGATCGCCGCGGCCTCCACCGGCCGGTCGGCGGTGACGTACGAGGCCAGTCGCGGCTGGCCCTGCTCGTCGGTGTGCACGATGGTGAGCGCGAAACTCACGCCGGGATGCTCGCGCAGCACATGGTCGATCTCGCGCAGCTCGATGCGGAACCCGCGGATCTTGATCTGGTCGTCGGCCCGGCCGAGGAAGCGCAGCTGTCCGCTGGACTCGACGACCACCAGATCGCCGGTGCGGTACATGCGCTCGCCGCGCCGGCCGTGCGGGTTGGCCGGGAACCGTTGCGCGGTAAGGGCGTACCGCCCGTGATAGCCGCGGGCCAGGCCGGGGCCGGACAGGTACAGCTCGCCCGGCGTGCCGGGCGGCACCGGATGCAGCCGGGCGTCCAGCACGAACAGCCGCATGCCGCGGATCGGCCTGCCGAGCGGCACCGGGCGGCCCGGCACCATGGGGCCGGTGGCGGTGGCCGCGACGGTCGCCTCGGACGGGCCGTACATGTTGTGCATGCGGTGCTGGACCGACCAGGTCTCGACCAGTTCTTCCGAGCACGCCTCGCCGCCGACGATGACCGCCTCGAGCTCGTCGAGCCCCTCGGTCGGCACGGTGGCCAGCGCGGCGGGGGTGACGAACGCGTGGGTGACCCGTTCGTCGCGCAGGAACGCGGCGAGTTCGGCGCCGCCGTACAGGCCGGCCGGCGCCACGACGATGGTCGCGCCCGCGGCGAAGCCGAGCAGCAGTTCCAGCACCGACGCGTCGAAGCTCGGCGACGAGAAGTGCAGCGTCCGTGCCGAATCCGAGACGCCGAACAGATGCATCTGCTCGTGGGCCAGGGACGCGAGCCCGGCGTGGGTGACGATCACCGCCTTCGGGGTGCCGGTCGAGCCCGAGGTGTAGATCAGGTAGGCCGGGTGCACCGTGCACAGCGGATGATGCCGGTCGGCATCGGTGATCGGATCGGTCGAGTAGGCGACGGATTCGGCGGCCAGCTCGTCGGAACCGAGCACCAGCCAGTCGACCTGGTGCTTGCGGTGGCGCCCGCGCGGGGCGGGCCACTCCGGCATGGCCGCGAGGCATTCCGCGTCGGTCAGGCCGAGCAGGGCGCCGGAGTCGGTGATCATGTGCGCGATCCGCTCGCCCGGGTAGCCCGGATCGATCGGCACATACGCCGCACCGGTTTTCGCGACCGCCCAGACCGCGGTGATGGCGTCCAGGCCGCGCGGCAGCGCGATGGCGACGACCACCTCGGGACCCGCGCCGTGCTCGATCAGCGCGCGGGCCAGCTTGTTCGAGGTCTCGTCGAGCTCGCGGTAGGTGGTGTCGATGCCCAGGTAGCGCACCGCGACCGCGTCCGGCAGCCGTTCGGCGGTATCGGTGAGCAGCCGGGCCAGGGTGGTGAACGGCTCGGCCGGCGAACCGGCCATCGGTACCAGGTTGGCCAGCTCGCGCCGGTCCAGGATGGTCAGGTCACCGATCGGCATGCTCGGCGCGGCGACCACCGCGTTCAGCACGGCGACGAAGCGGCGGGCGAACGACTCGACCGTCGACCGGTCGAAAATATCGGTGGCATAGCCGAATTCGGCGGTCAGCGGGCCGTCGGAGGTGTCGTCGTGCACCACCAGTTGCAGATCGAACTTGGCGATGTCGGAGACGATCGGCAGCACCTCGGCCCGCACGCCGGACAGCTCGACCCGCAGGTCGGGCGCGCGGTCGTAGGACAGCATCACCTGGAACAGCGGATGCCGGGCGGCGGAGCGTTCCGGGTTCACCACCTCGACCAGCCGCTCGAACGGCACGTCGGCGTTGGCGAAGGCGTTGAGGTCGGTCTCGCGGGCCACGTCGAGCATCCGGTCGAAGCCCGCGGCGGGGTCGACCTCGGTGCGCAGCACCAGCGTGTTGACGAACATGCCGACCAGCTCGTCCAGCGCCGGATCGGAGCGGCCCGCGATCGGCGTGCCGATGGCAATGTCGGTGCTCGCGCACAGCCGGGACAGCAGCGTGGCCAGCGCGGCGTGCAGCACCATGAACATGCTCACGCCCCGGGTGGCGGCGAGTTCGCTTGCCGCGCGGCGGATTTCCGGGGCGATGGTGAACTCGACCCGGCCGCCGGTGGTGGTGCGGCGCAGCGGGCGCGGGCGGTCCAGCGGCAGGTCCAGCTGATCCGGCAGGCCGGCCAGCGCCGAATGCCAGTGTGTCAGTTGTCCGCTCAGCGCGCTGGCCGGATCGGACTCGGCGCCGAGCAGTTCGCGCTGCCACAGCGCGAAGTCGGCGTACTGCACCGGCAGCGGGGTCCACTGCGGCGCGGTGCCCTCGGCCCGCGCCGACACGGCGGTCATCAGATCCCGGGCCAGCGGTGCGATCGACCAGCCGTCGCCGCAGATGTGGTGCAGCACGAGCAGGAACACCCAGCTGTCCGGTCCGGTGGTGTAGAGCGCCACCCGCACCGGGGCCTGGATGCGCAGATCGAAGCCGTACCCGGCGAATTCGGTGGCCAGCGCGGCCACGTCGGCGCCGGTGGCGTCGATCGGGTCGAGGGTCAGCGGGATCTCGGCGGCCGGATGGATCAGCTGGCACGGCCCGTCCGCGGTTTCCGGGAAGGTGGTGCGCAGGCTCTCGTGCCGTTCGATCACGTCGACCAGGCCGGCGCGCAGCGCCTCGACATCGAGGGCGCCCTCGATCCGCACGGCCAGCGGCATGTTGTAGGCCGCGGCATGTTCGGCGAACCGGTTGAGGATCCACAGCCGCTGCTGGGCGAGCGACAGCGGAATCCGCTCCGGGCGTTCGGCGGCAACGAGTTTCGGCGAGGCGACGTCGGCGGTGTGGGTGGCGAAGCACTGGGTGAGCGCGGCGATGGTGGACGACTCGAACAGGTCGCGGATGGTCAGTCCGGTGCCCAGTGCGGCGTTGATCCTGGCCACCGCGCGGGCGGCGATGAGCGAGTTGCCGCCGAGGTCGAAGAAGCTGTCCTCGACGCCGACGTCGTCGGTCCCGAGCACCTCGGTGAAGATGCGGGCGAGCACGCGCTCCACCTCGGTGCGCGGCTCGGCCGTCGATCTGTTGGCCGAGCGAGCGCCCAACACGGGCGCGGGCAGCGCCTTGCGGTCGATCTTGCCGTTGGCGCTGAGCGGCAGTTCGTCGAGCTCCATCAGCGCGGACGGCACCATGTAGGCGGGCAGGGTGCGGCGCAGCGCGGTGAGCAGCGCGGCCGTGTCGATCCGCGACACCGGATGCGGCCCGCCGGTGGACGGCACCGCCGGGCGGTACTCCTCGGCATCGGGCACCGCGACGACATAGCCGACCAGTTCGTCGCCGTTGCGTCCGGTGTGGGCCACGCAGACCGCCCTGGCGACCCGGTCGTCGGCCAGCAGCGCCGCCTCGATCTCGCCGAGTTCGATGCGCAGGCCGCGGATCTTGACCTGGAAGTCGCTGCGGCCCATGTATTCCAGCACTCCGGGGCGACCGGTCGCGAGCTGCCAGCGAGCGAGATCGCCGGTGCGGTACATCCGGGCGCCGGGCGCGAACGGGTTGGCCACGAAGCGATCCGCGGTCAGCCGCGGCTGGCCCAGGTAGCCGCGGGCCAGCTGGACACCGGCCAGGTACAGCTCCCCCACCACGCCGGGCGGCACCGGGCGCAGGCGCGAATCCAGCACGTAGGTCTGGGTATTCCAGACCGGCGAGCCGATCGGCACGCTCGCCGGATCGGCCGGGCACGGCCAGTAGGTGACGTCGACCGCGGCCTCGGTCGGGCCGTACAGGTTGTGCAGTGCGGGACCGTGCCGGAGGGGGGCGGCCGGCGAGGCCTGCGGGGCGGGCGAACGCAGAGCGGCATGGAAGTCGCGGACCGTCGCGGCGGGCAGCGCTTCGCCACTGCAAAAGACCTGACGCAGTGCGGTGCAGCCGCGCACGTCGGTATCGGTGACGAAGACCGACAGCATGGACGGCACGAAATGCGCCGTGGTGATCCGCTTTTCGGTGATCAGCCGGGCCAGATAGCCGGGGTCGCGGTGGCCGTCGTGCTCGGCGATGACCAGGCGCGCGCCGATCTGCAAGGGCCAGAAGAACTCCCAGACCGACACGTCGAAGGTGGCCGGGGTCTTCTGCAGGACCGCGTCGGTGTGGTCGAGCGGGTACTCGTGCTGCATCCAGCGCAACCGGTTGACGATCGCGGCGTGCGTGACGCCGACGCCCTTGGGCTTGCCGGTCGAGCCGGAGGTGAAGATCACGTAGGCGAGGTGATCGGCGCGCAGCGCGCAGGTCCGGTCGGCGTCGGTGATCGGGGAACCGGAGTAGCCGGACAGGTCGGCGGTGTCGACGGCGAGCCGGTTCACCGGCAGGGTGAGCTCGTCGCGGTCGGCGGTCAGCACGCAGACCGGTGCCGCCTGCCGCACGATCTGTTCGATCCGGTCGGCCGGATGCTCGGGATCCAGCGGCAGGTAGGCCGCGCCCGTCTTGACGATCGCGTACATGCCGACCACGAGGTCGAGGCTGCGGCGCAGGCACAGCGCGACCACCCGTTCCGGACCCGCGCCACGGGCGATGAGCAGGCGGGCGAGGCGGTTGGCACGGTCGTCCAGTTCGGCATATGTCAGCGTCCCGCAGGGACTCATCGCGGGGTGGTGGTCGGGCGACGGGAGGGCCAGTGCGTCGTCGCCGAATTCGAGAGCGACGGCGTCCGGGCAGCTCGCGACGCGCTCGGCGAACAGGCTCGCGAGGGTGCCGGTGTGCGGCGGGGTCTCGGTCGCGTTCCAGTCGTGCAGGACCCGGGTGCGTTCGGCCGCGGTGATGGCGGTGAGCGTCTCCGCGCGGGTGTCCGGCGCGGCGGTCAGGAAGCGGGTGAGGAAATCGAGGTAGCGCTCGTGGTGGGTGCGCACCTCGGTCTCGCGGTAGAGCCGCGGGTTGGCCTCGAAGTCGACGTGGATGCGGTTGCCGACGCCGTTGTACAGGTTGACCGACAGGTCCTCGACGGGCCCGGTGGCCAGCACGTTGAGCGAGCCGACCAGGTTGCCGAACTTCAGCTCGTTGTGGAACAGCATGATGTTGACCATCGGACCGAAGAAACCGCGGGCGTCGCGGGAGTAGCCGCAGTCGCGGCGGATGTCGTCGTGGCGGTAGCGCTGATGCCGCAGCGCGCCGGTGATCTGCAGTTCGGCGGCCTTGACCACGTCGGCGACGGTGGTCTCGGCGCCGAACCGCAGCCGGATCGGCACCACGTTGGAGATCACGCCCGCGGAGCGGCGCAGCGAGACCGTGGTGCGCGCGGAGACCGGCAGGCTGAGCACCACATCCGGATTCCCGGTCACCGAGCGCACATACGCGCCCAGCGCCGCGACGAACAGCGCGGAGTTGGCGGTGCCGAACTCGGCGGTCGCGGTGTCCACCGCGGACTGGGCGCGGTCGTCGAGCACGGCGGTGGCGGTGCGCCGGCCGACGTCGTGGCTGGCCGCGGTGACGGTCACGCCGCTGAGGCTCATCGGCTCGCCTGCCCCGGCCAGCTGTTCGAGCCAGTAGTCGCGATCCGCGCGGAACCGGCTGGTGTCGCGATAGCGCACCTCGTCGGCGTAGATCTCGGCCAGCGGCGTCGCGCGGGAGGCGACCGGCTCGGTGTGGTTCTCCAGCGCGGTGTAGATCTCCGCGGTACGGGTGAGCGCGTTCATCGCGCCGTAGCCGTCGATCACGATGTGATGGGCACGCGCGTACCAGATGTAGTCCGAATCACCGGTCCGCAGCACCACATTCGTGCTGAGCGGATCGTGTTCGAGGTCGATCGGCGTGCTCGCGTGCTCGTGCATCCAGCGCAGCGCCGCGGCGTGCGGGTCGGCCTCGTGGCGCAGATCGACCCGTGCCCAGCCGGGCCTGCGGGTGGAATCGACCAGCTGATGCGGGATTCCGTCGATCTCGCGCAGGCGCACCTGCCCGACCTGGGTCTCCGCGCCGAACCGCTCGATGGCGTAGAGCAGGCGCCCGACGTCCAGGTCGCCGTGGATCTCCACGTACTGGGCGATGGTCAAGGGCACATCCGGGCGGATCCGCTGCGCGTACCAGAGCGCGGTCTGCGCTGGCGACAAAACGAACGGTTGTGCCGAAAATTCGCCGGATGAACATTGGTCGACGCGATCCGTGGCCAATGAACTCATCAATCACTCCGTTCTGCCGCTGTTGAAGCAACTCCACGTGCATCGCCACACAGTCGGCGCGCAGGCGCCGACCACGGACGTGATCTACGCCTTTAGATTCGGAGCGTCAGAACGGGCGGATTGCCGACGAGTTGGATTTGTTTCACATCCAACGCCGTTGGCGGGTCATGATTTTGGTAGCTACACCGTCGCGAACTGGGCGATATGGGCGCATTGAGACGGCGAAACGCCAGGAAGATAGGTGACGCGACAAGGAAACGCCCGCGTACCCCACGGGACTCGGCGAATATTGCGCTACATCACAATTCGGCTACAGATGCCACAGAAAATACCGGGTGTCCGGTCCGGTATCGCCGTTGTCAGGAGACGGATTGTCCGATCTCGGCGTTCCGGTCGGTCGTCTCCTCGGTTCGGGAGCGCCGCCGCCGGACCACCACCCCGGCCACCGCGGCCGCCACGGTCAGCGCGACGAAGACGCGCTCCGGCGCCGGACCGACCCGAGTCGCGATGGTGTTGCTGGTGCGCAGCGGCAGATCGGCGACCAAGGCGGCGGGCACGAACTGCGGGGTCTCCTGGGCCACGCTGCCGTCCGCGGTGATGATCGCACTCACCCCCGAGGTGGCCGCGACGACGAGGGCGCGGCCGTGCTCGACCGCCCGGATCCGGGACATGGCCAGCTGCTGATAGGTCATCTCGCTGTCGCCGAAGGTCGCGTTGTTGGTCGGCACGGTGAGCAGTTGGGCGCCCGCGCGCATCGCGTCCTCGAAGGCGCGGTCGAAGGCGACCTCGTAGCAGGTCGCGACGCCGATATCGACGCCGTCGGCGCGCACCACGCCGTCGCCGTGGCCGGGCACGAAATACCCGGCGCGGTCGGCGTATTCGGAGAACAGGCGGAAGAACGAGCGCATCGGCAGGTACTCGCCGAACGGCTGGATGATCTTCTTGTCGTGCCGCTCCCCCGGTCCCGCCGCGCCGTTCCAGACGATCACCGAGTTGGTCGTGGTGCGGTCGCTGTTCACCAGCACCGCGCCGACCAGGATGGGCGCGCCGATCTGCTCGGAGGCCTCGGTGATGAGGGTGGCCGCGTCGGCGTTGCGCAGGGGATCGATGTCGGAGGAGTTCTCCGGCCAGATCACCACATCCGGCTTCTTCGCCTGGCCGGCCTCGACCGCCCGGGCCAGCTCCTTGGTGCGGCGGACGTGGTTGTCCAAAACGGCGCGGCGCTGGGCGTTGAAGTCGAGGCCGAGGCGCGGGACGCTGCCCTGGATCGCGGCGACGGTGATGGTGCGGTCGCCCTGGTCCGGGTCGGGAAGCGTGCCGCTCAGCAGCAGACCGGCGATCGGCATGACGACCAAAGCGGCTGCGGCGGTGACGAAAGCGGTTCGATGGGTCGACGCGCGACGCTGATCGGCTGCGGCTCGATTCGGCTCTCGGGCACCGGCATCCGAGGCTACCGGCGCAGCCGCGCGCGCCGATCGCACGGCCACAACCAGTGCCGCCGCCCCGGTTCCGGTGAGTGCCACCGCAAAACTGACCATCGGCGCCCCACCGATCGAGGCCAGCGACAGGAACCAGCCGTCGGCCTGCCCGAATGCCAAACGCCCCCAGGGAAATCCGCCGAACGGAAAACTCGACCGCACCCACTCGGCGGTAGTCCACGCCAACGCCACCCACAACGGCCAGCCGGGCAGCCTCCCCACCAGCCGCGCCAGCACCCCGAACAGCCCGATATACACCGCGCACACCGTGGACAACGCAAGCCACGGCACGGGTCCGACGTAGATCCCGGTCCACGGCAACAACGGAACGAAGAACGCCAGCCCCGCCAGGAGCCCGTACCCGAACCCGCTACGCAACCGGCCACTGTCCCGCACGATCAAGGTGAGCACCGCGATCCCCACCGGCGCGAGAAACCACCAGGGCCGCGGCGGAAAACTCCCGAACACCAACAACCCACCCACGATCGCCGCCCCCGACCGCCACAACACCGGATACCGCCTCAACACACTAGAAAATCGCTCACGCACCGGCAGTCGCCTTCCCATCCACTACAGCAACGCCCGCCGCGCTTCCCCCACGCAGCCCTACTGCCCCGCCCCACCGTTCTACACCCCGACCGCGCCGAATCCGCCCCCGGCACACCCGAACTCGCCCTCGTATCGAGGCAACCGTCGAGTCCTCGTCAACACCCGCAAAGGTCCGCAGACGACTCGCCGAAACCTCGCCCACGACATAGTCGTGACGGCGTGCGGCTCGGGGTGGAACGTCGGGTTCGGCCTGCTTACCGGGAGGTTCGCGATGCGCACCGGTCGGCTGGGCGGGGTGGTCACGCTGCATAGATGGTGGTTCCGCGGTGGACGGTGCGCAGGCAGGTGGGGAGGGGGGAATCGGGGGTCAGCGGTGGCAGGCCCGGGACTCGGGAGCGGGGGTCGGTGGACCAGCGTTGGACGGTGTCGGCGGCTGCGGCGACAACCAGTTCGTCGGCGGCCCAGATGGCGTAGGAGGCGGGGGCGCCGGGGACGAGGGTGCCGGCCAGGCCGTCGCGGACGCCGCCCGCGCGCCAGGCGCCTCGGGTGGCGGCGGCGAAAGCGGCTCGCGGAGAAAGGGAGTGGCCCGGGGTGCGGTGGTTGGCGGCGGCGCGGACGGCGGACCACGGGTCGAGCGGGGTGACCGGGGCGTCGGAGCCGACGGCCAGGGAGATGCCCGCGGATGCCATGGCGGCGAAGGGATTCAGGGTCGCGGCGCGGTCGGCGCCGAGCCGGGCGGCGTACATGCCGTCGGGTCCGCCCCAGGCCGCGTCGAATCCCGGTTGGACACTGGCGATCACGCCCCAGGAGGCGAGCTTGGCGATCTGGTCGGCGTCGAGGAGTTCGGCGTGTTCGACCCGGTGGCCGCGGGCGGCGACGGCCGGACCGCCGAATTCGCCGACCACGCGGTCGAATCCGGCGATGATCGCGTCCATCGCGGCGTCGCCGATCACGTGGAAGCCGGCCTGGATGCCCGCCTCGGTGCAGGCGCGCACGTGCGCGGCGATGCCGTCGGCGTCGAGATAGGCGCGGCCGGTGCCGGGGGCGTCGGCGTAGGGTTCGCGCAGCCGGGCGGTGCGCGAGCCGATGGAGCCGTCGACGAACAGGTCGCCGCCGAGCGCGTGCACGCCGAGCTCGGCGATCAGCGCCCGCGCTTCCTCGGCACTGCCGACCGCTTCGCCCCAGTAGGCGCGCACCTCGACGCCGTGCCGGAAGTCGAGCAGCTCGCGAATGTCGGTGCGGCCGGAGATTTCCGGGCCCGCGCATTCGTGCACCGCGACGATGCCGCGCGCCGCGGCGTGGTCGAGCGCGGCGGTTCGGGCCCGATCCCGTTGCGCCCGATCGAGTTCCGCGAGCACGGTGGTGCGGACGAGATGGTGGGCGGTCGCGCGCACCGGTTCGCCGCGGGTGTAGCCGTCGGCGGCGGTCACCTGCGGCATGGCGTCGAGCAGCGCCGAGGACACCACGGCCGAATGCGCGTCCACCCGGGACAGGTACACGTGCCGGGCGCCCGCGGCCTTGTCGATCTCCTCGACGGTGGGCGGACGCCCCTCGGGCCAGGTGGTCTCGTCCCACCCGTCGCCGAGGATGGCGCCCTCCGGCCGGACCGCGGCGAAGTCGCTCAGCAGGGTCAGGCAATGCTCGAGCGACCGCGCCACGGACAGGTCGAGTCCGGTGAGTTTCAGTCCCAGCGCGGTGACGTGCACGTGCGGATCGACGAAGGCGGGTGCGACGAACGCGCCGTCCAGCTCGATGATCTCGGCATCCGGGTGCAGCGCTCGCCCCGGCTGCTCGGCACCCAGCCACACCACAGTCCCGTCGGTCACCGCCATCGCTGTCGCGTCGGGGGAACTGGAACTGTAGAAACGACCGCCGATCAGCAACTGGGTTCTCACGAGAGACCAGTCTGCCGTATGCCCGATTCAGGCTTTCGGGTCAGCCGTTCAATACCGGATGCGGGGCCGTGTCCTCCGGGCACGCCAGCACCGTCATCACCTCGGCGAACTGGCTGGTACCTAGGCGCGAGCCCGGCCGGCACCCGGCCTCGACGGCGATGAGCTCCAGCCGCAGCGCCGCCGCGGTGAAACCAGAGATCGACTGTCCGGCAGCTGCCGCGGCTTTCTTGACCGCTGCGGCTAGCTCCTCGCTCACCGTGATGGTGAGTTGCTCGGTGGCCATCGCGCCACCATAGCCCGGTTCGCCACGGATCCCTAGCCCGCCCGCGCGCCTTTACTACCCGTTGGTAATAGCGAAACTATGGCTTGGTAATCGCGCGGCGCGCGTTGCCCTGTCCGTCGTCGTAGTACTGCTGCACCACGACGCCGTCGACCACGTCACCGCCGTCGATCACCACCCCGCGATACGGCATCGCGGCGGCCATCTTGCCGATCCGGCGCGCGGCGAACGCGGCGACCACCGGACGCACCAGCATCCGGGTCGGCGGCAACAGCAGCAGCAGGCCGAACAGCGAGGTGACCAGGCCGGGCACGAACATCAGGAACCCGCCCGCGGCGACCAGCGCGCCGTCGGCGACCGCGGTGCCCGGCGGAATCTCGCCGCGACCGGCCCGCCGGAACTGCTCGAACACGCGCCGACCCTGCGAACCGATCAGCAGCATGCCCGCGGCGGAGCCGGCGATCAGCAGCAGGATGGCGGGAATCACACCGAGCCACTGGCCGACGGCGACCAGCGCGATGATCTCGGTGATCACGTAGAGGACGAATACTAGGGCGGGCATGGCGATCCTTTCGGACGATCTACCCTGTGCAACGCGCGGCGGCGCGAGTTTTCTCCCGAATCCGCCTGAGAGACCGCTGAGATCCGGCTCAGGCGACCGGTTCGCCGTAGGAACTCATCTGGACCAGCAGCTCGTCCAGCGCGTCCGCGCCGAAGAGGAGGGCCTGGTTGGCGGCGGATTCGGCGGCCAGTTCGGCACTGCGGGGGAACAGGGCCGCTTCGTAGGTGTGCAGGGCCTGTTCGAGGTCGGAATGGGTGGCGAGCGCGGTGGCAAGTTCGGCTCCGTCGAGCATGGCGAGGTTCGCGCCCTCACCCGCGAACGGTGACATGAGGTGGGCGGCGTCGCCGAGCAGCGTCACGCCGGGGACGCGGTCCCAGCTGTGACCGATCGGCAGGGCGTGGATGCGCCGCGGAACGAGTGGACCCTCGGCATCGCTGACCAGCGCGCGAAGTCGGTCGTCCCAATCCTGGAAATGTTGCAGGACATCGGTTTTGGCCGAGGGCGTGGCGGTGAAGTCGATGCTGTCCAGCCAATCGGCCGGCGCGGCGAAGGCGACATAGGTGTGCACGGAGCCGTCGGTTTCCCGGTGCGCGAGCATGCCTTTGCCGTCGGCGAGGGCGAACATCATTCCGCCGCCGGTCAATTCGGCCGCGGCCGGGTTCCGGGTGGCGGCGTCGGGGAGGTCGCATTCGACGAAGGAGACGCCGGTGTAGGCCGGGGTGGCCGTGGACAGCAGCGGCCTGATCTTGGACCAGGCCCCGTCCGCGCCGATCAGCAGGTCGGTGGTGCAGGCGGTGCCGTCGGCGAGGGTTACCTCGTGCCTGCCGTCACCGAGGGCACGCGCGTCGACTACTTTCGCACCCCAGCGAATCATGTTGTCCGGCAATGAGTTCAGCAGCAATCGACGCAGGTCGTCGCGGTCGATCTCGGGTCGGCCGCCGTCGTCGCCGTCGTCGCGCAGGCGGATGTCGCCGTGCTTGTCGATGATGCGCATTTCCTCGCCGCCTGCGTGCACGAGCGCGCGGAACTCCTCGAACAAGCCCGCGGCACGCAGCGCGGCCTGGCCCGATTCGACGTGTATGTCGAGCATGCCGCCTTGGCCGCGGGCGTCCGGTGCGGCGTCGAGTTCGTAGACGGCCGTTGCTATTCCGTGCGTGTGCAGGACGCGGGCGAGCACGAGACCGCTGAGGCCCGCCCCGATCACGGCGATGGGATGGTGTTGCGACATGGCATTCCCCTAACGGGTGGGGCGCGGCGTGTGCACGGCGCCGTTGATGAGCAGATGGAAGCCCCAGGCGAGGCGGTCCGCGCCGGGGCCGGACAACAGGTCGTCGCCCAGAGCGGCGATCCTGGGGTGGGTTTCGGCCGACGCGGTGCGAATGGCGGCGACGAGTGCGTCGGTGTCGCGTTCGATGTCGGTGCCGCGGTCACGGGTGGCGTGTTCGGCGGCGTTCGCGGTGGCGTACTGCAACAGGGCATCACAGAGCCAGGCCGCGCGGTCGTCGGGGAGTCCGCCCTGGCTCAGCAGCGCGAGGATCGCCTCGAGCAGGTTCAGGTAGCCCGGCCCGGATGGGCGGGCGACCAGCGCGGATTGCCCGAGGCCGGGGTTGTCGTAGAGCACCGTCGTGTACGAGGTGAGCAGCTGGACCAGTCGGTCTCGCCAGTCACCCGCGGCGTCGACCGGGGTGCGGTCGACCGCGGCGAGCATGTCGTCGAGGACCGCGGCGTGCAGTTCGGCGGTATTGCGGACGTACACGTAGAGCGAGGCGGGTCCGGTATCCAGCTCGGCGGCCAGGCGGCGCATGGTGACGCGCTCCAGACTCTCGGCCCGCATCAACCGGATGGCCGTCGCGATGATGCCGGGCCGGGTCAGCGCGGGTTTCGCCGGGCGTTCACGGCGGCTTCTCGGTTCCTTCGGCGTTGTCGGCATGAGTCCACTATAGCGAACATGTTCGTTACGAACATGTTCGATACGTCACGACATGCAAAACCCACTGTTCAGAGCGATTCATCGTCCGACTCAACCGAGGAACAAGGCCGCACCCGGCGCGACCTCGGACTACTTGTTCGGAGCTCGCACCCGCCCGCTGGACTACACCGCGCGGCCGCTCGATTCTGGCCGCTTCGAATGCGGTGGATTTCCGTTCAGCGCGGCATCCCCATCAGCCGCCGGGACGGACCAGCCCGGTCTCGTACGCCAGCACCACGGCCTGAACCCGGTCGCGCAGACCGAGTTTGGTGAGCACCCGGCCCACGTGGGTCTTCACCGTCGCCTCGGAAAGGTAGAGCTGCTCGGCGATTTCGGCATTCGAACGCCCAGCGGCGATCTGCTCCAGCACTTCTCGTTCGCGCGCGGTGAGCACATCGAGCACGCCCGGATCGCGCATCCGCGCCGGATCCTCCGCGATCAGCCGATCCAGCAGCCGCTTGGTCACCTTCGGCGACACCACCGCGTCTCCCGCGGCGACGCTGCGGATAGCGGAGATCAGGTCCTCCGGTGGCGTGTCCTTCAGCAGGAACCCGCTCGCCCCGGCCCGCAACGCACCGAGCGCGTGCTCGTCCAGATCGAAGGTGGTCATCACCAGAACCCGGCAGCCATGACCGGCCTCCACGATCCGCGTGGTCGCGGTGACCCCGTCGACCACCGGCATCCGCACGTCCATCAGCACCACGTCCGGCCGCAATTCGGCCGCCCGGCTGACCGCGGCGGCCCCGTTCGCCGCCTCCCCGATCACCTCGATGTCCGGGTGCGCCCCGAGGACCATCTTCAGCCCCATACGCATGAGTTCCTGGTCATCCACGACGAGAACGGTGATCGGCACGCCCCTAATCTAACGTGCCCGCCCCGGCGCTCCGCCCTGCCCGCCGAACGCCCGCACCCGGACCGGCCGACAATCCAGCGCGCGCCACGCGGACTTCGCCCAGGCAGGCAACCCATTCGCCGGCACCGCCGGGTTACTCGGGGAAGCCGGGCTCCAGCGGGATGGTGGCATGGACGCGCCACGCGCCGTCCGCGGAACGGCCTGATTCCAGGGTGCCGCCGAGGACCGCGATGCGTTCGCGCATGCCGACCAGACCCATGCCGCCGCCCTTGATCCGGACGGCGGGCTCGTCCAGCGGGACACCCCCGGTGTCGGTGATGTCGATGGTGACGTCGGTGTCGCGCCGACGGATCTGGACCCAGGCCTTCGGGTGCGGACCCGCGTGGCGCAACGTATTGGTCAGCGATTCCTGCACGATGCGGTGCACGCCGAGGCTGACCTCGGGGGCGATGTCGTCCAGCTCGCCGGTCAGTTCCAGTTCGACGGCCAGGCCGGTGCCGCGCATCATCTCGACCACCTTCGCCAAGCCCGCGGTGCCGTGCTGCGGCAGCTGGTCGGCGGCGTGCTCGGTACGCAGCAGCGCTACGGTCCGGCGCAGTTCGCGCAGAGCCTCGCGGCCGGTGCCCGCGATCGTGCCGAGCGCCTGTTCGGCGGCGTCGGGATCGCGGCGCAACGCGTAGCGCGCGCCGTCGGCCTGCACGATGATCACGCTGACCGCGTGCGCGACCACGTCGTGCAACTCGCGGGCGATGCGGGTGCGCTCGGCGGACACCGCGTCGTGCGCGCGCCGCTCCTTGTCGTAGTCGGCGACCGCCAGCCGGGCCGCGACCTCGGTGTCGTAAGCGTGTCGCGCGCCGATGAATTCGGCCAGGGTCCAGCACAGGGCGAAGAACATCAGGGTGAAGATGAGATCGCTGGGACTCACCAAACCCGCCGCGGTCGACAGCCCACTGTCGGCGACCAGCCCGACCCCGAACCACAGCCCCTCGCGCCGCCCGACGTAGGCGACCAGCGTGTACAGCATGATGCCCAGGCTGAACAGCGTGATGTGCTCGACCTTCTCGTCGCCGACCACATACTGCACCGCCGTCGCGGTGAACGACAGCAGCAGCGCGGCCGCCGCCATCGCCCGCGGATACACCCGCCGGAACACGATGGGCACCGGGATGAAGATGCCGATCGCCGCCGCCGCGGCCTTGTTGTCCGCGTTGGTGAGCCCGAGCACCTCGAGCACCAGCAGCACGAGCGCCAGCATCGAATCCGCAACAATGGGCTTCCCGCGAAGCCACAGACTGAACCGACGCATGCCGACCAGCCTAAAGCGACCCCCACCCCGGCCAACGCACACCACACAGCCGCACCACTTCTGATTTCCCGCACCGAAAATCGCATGCGATTCCAGGTGCGGGAAATCAGAAGTGGTGCGGCGATACTGGACTGCTGTCTGGTATTGGACAGGCGATCTGGTTGGGTGACCGGTGTGCAGATCGGTGATTGGGTGGTATTGCTGACCGCGGCAACGGCGGCGGGCTGGGTGGACGCGGTGGTCGGGGGCGGCGGATTGATCATCCTGCCGACCTTGTTCCTGGTCGCGCCGACGATCGCGCCGCAGACCGCGCTCGGCACCAACAAGCTGGCCGCGGTCGCCGGCACCGGCGCCTCGGTGGTGACCTTCGCCCGGAAGGTGCCGCTGCGCTGGCGGGTGCTGCTGCCCGCGGCGGCGATCGCGGCGGTCACGGCCGGAATCGGCGCTGCCGCGGTGTCTTTGATCGATCGCGAGCTGTTCATCCCGATCGTCATGGTGGTGCTGGTGTCGGTCGCGGTGTTCGTCACCCTGCGCCCGTCGATCGGGGTCACCCTGGCCACGCACCCGCCCACGCGGCGCAAGTTCATCCTCACCATCGCGCTGGCCGCGGGCCTGATCGGCCTCTACGACGGCTTGCTCGGCCCCGGCACCGGCACCTTCCTGATCATCACCTTCGCCACCCTGCTCGGCACCGAGTTCGTCCGCGCGGCCGCGATGGCGAAGGTGATCAACTGCGGCTCCAATGTCGGCGCGCTCATCTTCTTCGGCGCGACCGGCCACATCATCTGGGCGCTCGGCGCGGCCATGGCGGTCGGCAACATCGCCGGCGCGATCGTCGGCTCGCACATGGCATTGCGCAACGGCGCGAAGTTCGTGCGCATCGTGTTGCTGGTGGTGGTCGTCGGCATGGTGATCCGGCTGGGCTGGCAGCAGTTCGGTTGATCAGCCCCGGGTTTCGACCTGCGAGGCCAGCCACGGCTTCAGCACCCGCGAGGTCGTCTCGTGGATGCGCCGGTGCAGTCGCTCCCCGTCCTCCGCGCCGTTGATCGGCTGCTGGAACAGCACGGTCAGCGCGCCCGACACTGCGCCGACGACCGCGCCGACCAGCGCCGCGGCGCCGACCTCGTCCAGCTCGTGCGGGAACGCGATGTGCAGCTGACGAGCGATCTCCCGCTGCGCGACCAGCTGTGCGTGCGCGGCCCGGCCGCTCACCGACGGCACGGTGCGCGAGACCTGCGCGCGCAACGCGGCGATCCGCGCGTTCAGGTCGTCGACCAGATGCTCGCCGGGATTGTCACCGGCCGCGCGTAACGCCCGTAGCAGCACCTCGACCGGTCGCTCCCCCGGTCGCCGGCTGCCGATCGCGGCCACCGCGGCCCGCACCCGCTCGTCGGTCTCCGGGAAGAGCAGCTCTTCCTTGCTGGCGAAGTAGTTGAAGAAGGTGCGAGTCCCCACATCGGCCACCGCGGCGATGTCGGCCACCGTGGTCTCCTCATAGCCTCTCGTCTCGAAAAGCTCTACGGCTGCCTGGAGCAGGGCTCGGCGGGTACGTTCGCGTTTGCGGTCACGAAGGGCGGATGGCGGCACGGCGGGCACAGTACGGCATTTCGCGAGGCAGACGCGGTAGGCGGCGGTTTCGCGCGTGCCGTTCCCAGGGCCCGTCGGGGGTGTTTCATCCTGTGCCGCTGGGCATTTCATGCGGGATTGCAGGCGGTGCAAACTCGCACGGCGTGTAACGAAGGCGGACGCGACCGCGCTCGGCGGAACCGACTAGTTTGGAGCGGGTGAGCATCGCGACTTCGAAGGATGTGGACGCCGAGTTCCTCGACCTCCCACTGGCCGCGCTCGCCGAGGCCGCGTTGACCGCGGCCACGGCGGCGGGCGCCGAACACGCCGACCTGCGGGTGCATCGGCTGGTCACCCAGTCGATCCGGCTGCGCGACGGGCGGGTCGAGTCGATCAGCGACAACGTGGAGCTCGGCTTCGCGGTCCGGGTGATCGTCGACGGCACGTGGGGATTCGCCGCGCACGCCGCGCTGACCCCGGAGACCGCGGTCGAGGTGGCGCGCGACGCGGTGACGGTGGCGACGACCCTGCGCGCGCTCAACCGCGAGCGAGTGCGGCTCGCCGACGAGCCGGTCTACGACAACGTGCACTGGGTTTCGGCCTACGACCTGGACCCGTTCACCGTGCCCACCGCCGACAAGGTCGCCCTGCTCCAGGACTACTCCGGGCGCCTGTCCGGGTCCGACGGTGTGGATCACGTGACCGCGTCGGTGTTGCAGGTGAAGGAGCAGACCTTCTACGCCGACACCGCGGGTTCATCGATCACCCAGCAGCGCGTCCGGCTGCACCCGATATTCGAGGCGACCACGGTCGACTCCTCGGCGGGCGTGTTCGAGACCATGCGCACGCTGGCGCCGCCGGTCGGCCGCGGGTGGGAGTTCGTCACCGGCGCCGACGGAGCCTGGGACTGGCAGGGCGAACTCGCGCAGATCCCCGAGTGGCTCGCCGAGAAGGTCAAGGCGCCGACCGTCACCCCCGGCCCGACCGACCTGGTGATCGATCCGACCAACCTGTGGTTGACCATCCACGAATCCATCGGCCACGCCACCGAGTACGACCGCGCCATCGGCTACGAATCCGCCTATGCCGGTACCTCGTTCGCGACTCCGGACAAGCTCGGGACGCTGAAGTACGGCACGCCGATCATGCACGTCACCGGTGATCGCACCCAGGCGCACGGGCTGGCCAGCGTCGGATACGACGACGAGGGCGTCGCCGGGCAGCGCTGGGACCTGGTGCGCGACGGCATCCTGGTCGGCTACCAGCTCGACCGGGTGTTCGCGCCGCGGCTCGGCCTCGACCGGTCCAACGGATGCTCCTACGCGGACTCCGCGCATCATGTGCCGATCCAGCGGATGGCGAACGTCTCGCTGCAACCCGATCCCGAAAACGACACCAGCACGGCGGAACTCATCTCCAGGGTGGACGACGGGATCTACATCGTCGGCGACAAGTCCTGGTCGATCGACATGCAGCGCTACAACTTCCAGTTCACCGGGCAGCGGTTCTTCCGGATTCGCGACGGGAAGCTGGACGGTCAGCTGCGCGACGTCGCCTACCAGGCGACCACCACCGACTTCTGGGGTGCGATGGAAGCCGTTGGCGGACCGTCCACCTGGCAGCTCGGCGGCGCGTTCAATTGCGGCAAGGCACAACCCGGGCAGGTCGCGGCGGTCAGTCACGGGTGCCCGTCGGTTCTGGTGCGCGGCATCAACATTCTCAACACGCGGACGGAGGCGGGCCAGTGACCGTGCAGACCGTTATGGCGGCGGGCGAGGTCGTCGAGCGCGCGCTCGCGCTGTCCCGGGCCGACGAGGCGATCGTGATCGTCACCGACGCGTACGACGCGTCGCTGCGCTGGGCCGGGAATTCGATGACCACGAACGGGTCGTCGGTGTCGCGGGACTGGGCCGTCGTCTCGATCTTCCGGGACGGGCCGAAGTCGGCACGGGTCGGAACCATCGGGTCCACCAGTGTCGATCCCACCGAGATCGAGGCGGTGGTGCGGCGCAGCGAGGAGGCGGCACGGGACGCCGAGCCGGCCAGGGACGCCATGCCACTGCTGGAAGCGGATGCGGCCGTTGACGATTGGGCGGCCGCACCGGGGACCACCGGGATCGAGGTGTTCACCGACCTCGCCGGCGGGCTGTCCACCGGATTCGACGGCAGCGATCGGCTCTACGGTTTCGCGCATCACACCGTGCACACGACCTGGCTCGGCACCTCGACGGGACTTCGGCGCCGGTTCGTGCAGCCGACCGGGTCGGTGGAGATCAACGGAAAGCGCGGCGAGGGAAGCGATCTCGCCAGCGCCTGGGTCGGCGTAGGCACCAACGACTTCACCGATGTCGATGTGTCCGCGCTGCTCGCCGAGCTGTCGCGCCGCCTGGACTGGGCCGAGCGGAAGGTCGAACTGCCCGCGGGCAGGTACGAAACCCTCATGCCGCCTTCGACTGTCGCCGATCTCATGATCTACCTGCACTGGGAGATGGAGGGACGGGGCGCGCACGAGGGGCACACCGCGTTCTCCCGGGCCGGCGGGACGCGGATCGGCGAGCGGCTCACCGATATTCCGCTGACGCTGTACTCCGACCCGACCGCGCCCGGACTCGAATACCGTCCGTTCGTCGCGACATCCGCGTCGTCGCAATCGATGTCGGTGTTCGACAACGGCATGTCCGCCGACAGGGTCGACTGGATCCGCGCAGGCGTCATCGAGTCGCTGGTCTACCCCCGCGCCACCGCCGCCGAATTCAACACCACCGCAACGGTTCCCGGCGGCAACCTGCTGCTCACCGGCGGTTCCGGCGCCGCCCTCGACGACATGATCGCCCGCACCGAACGCGGTCTGCTGCTCACCACGCTCTGGTACATCCGTGAGGTCGACCCCGCCAGCCTGCTCCTCACCGGCCTCACCCGCGACGGCGTCTACCTCGTCGAAAACGGCGAGGTAACCGCCGCCGTCAACAACTTCCGCTTCAACGAAAGCCCCCTCGACCTGCTCCGCCGGGTCACCGAGGCAGGCGCCACCGAAACCACCCTCCCCCGCGAGTGGAAAGACTGGTTCACCCGAACCGCGATGCCCCCCTTGCGCATCCCCGACTTCCACATGTCCTCGGTGAGCCAGGCGACGTAGTCGAAATCGAGTCGAGTCAAAAGGTCGTCAGTTGATCTTCAACGGCAACCTTTTGACTCGACTCGATAGGCGCGATTCCGCGAAAGGGGCTGGCGGATCTGTGCAGCCGGGCTCGCTGCGGGCTCTCGGACCCGACGCCGAGCACTCGACCCCTCCTAAGCCTCTTTGAACTGGACCACAAGCCGATGACCACGCTGGAACTCTCGCGTTGCCCATGCCAACTGGGTAAGTAGGTCGGGGACCCCGCCTGACGTGCTCAGCACTATCGATCATCCCTGGGAGCAGGCGCACCTGATTGCCAGGCGCACTCCCGGCTCGTCCCAACGCGACCTGACGAGGGAAAGCTGAAGACCTACCCAGGTTTTCACTGGAGTAGTGCTGAGCACGTCGCCTGCCGTACCCGGCTTCAGGCGCATGTCGGTCACGCGGTGTCGAGTTCCAGCGTGGTCATCTGGCTGTGGTTGCGTTGTCGAGATTTCTTCGTATACGTGATTCATCCTTCGCATACCTGTTGAAGCGTTGAGGGGTGTGCGAACGATGAGCGGGTGTGCGAGGTCGATGAGCAGCGGTCCAGCGACCGATCAAACCTGCGAACCGCTGCGCGACCCAGGGTCGTCAAAGACCCCGCTCCCCCTTCGGATTCGCCAGGGTTCTTCGCAGACCTGGTTTCAGCTTTACCTAGCCAGCGGTGTCCGAGGGCTATGCAGAGGATTGAACAAACGTGCGAGGGGACCGATCTCTCGCTCGGATCGATCCGAGGGATCAGTTGTGGGTACGCTCGCGCCAGACCTCAGGCGCTGAGCGTGATTTCGATGGCGATGGTGCCCTTTTTGCCGCGGCGGAGGTTGCTGCCGAGGATGGTGATGGGGCCCATGAGCCAGTACTTGCGCATGAGGAGTTTGCGGACGCGGTCGGTGCCGGCCTGGTCGAGGATCTCGCCGGTACCGGCGACCACGTCGCCGCGGGTTTTGCCGGTGACGTTGCAGGGTTGCACGGTGACGGCGGGGTTGCGGCGTAGGCGCTTGACTTTCCAGCTGTCGGTGACGGTCCACACGTAGAGCTTGTCGGCGTTCGCGACAGCCCAGACCGGGGTGCCGACGGGGGTGCCGTCCTTCCGGAACGTGGTCAGCAGAACGTAATCGGCCTTGCCGATAGCCCCGAGTGTGTTCGTCATGAGCTCAGCGTATCCGGGTGTCGGTTATTCGGACATTCGATACTCAGCCCACCTTGGTCAGCACCTGAGGGCCTTCGTCGGTGATGGCGACGGTGTGTTCGGAATGGGCGGTGCGCGAGCCGTCCGCGGAGCGCAGGGTCCAGCCGTCGGGGTCGGTGACGATGCGGTCGGTGGTGCGGGCGAACCAGGGTTCGATGGCGATGGCCAGGCCGGGGCGCAGGCGATAGCCGCGGCCGGGGCGGCCGTGGTTGGCGACGTGCGGGTCCTCGTGCATGGTGCGGCCGAGTCCGTGGCCGCCGAATTCCATATTGACCGGGTAGCCGTAGTCGCGGGCGACGGCGGAGATCGCGGCGGAGATGTCGCCGATGTGGTTGCCGGGCACCGCGACCTCGATCGCGGCGGCGAGGGCTTCCTCGGTCGCGCGGATCAGGCGCAGGTCTGCTTCCGCGGCGGTGCCGACCACGATGGTGGTGGCCGCGTCGGCGACCCAGCCGTCGATGCCGACCGCCAGGTCCATGGTCAGCACGTCGCCGTCGTGCAGCGCGTAGTCGAACGGAAGGCCGTGCAGGACAGCGTCGTTGACCGAGAGGCAGACGGTGTTGCGGAAGGGTCCGCGGCCGAAGGACGGCGCATAGTCCCAGTAGCAGGATTGCGCGCCGCGCTGCTTGATCCGTTCGCGCACATGGGCTTCCAGCTCGAGCAGGTTCACTCCGACGCGTGCGAGTTCACGCAACTCCCCCAGCACCGCGCCCACGAACTGTCCCGTTACCCGCATGCGTTCGATCTCGGCCGGCGTCTTCAGCTCTACCATGCAATCACTCCCGTCTTGGTATTAAAATACCACCGTAGACGATTCGGTATTTTAATACCAACCCGGGCGTCCCGGCGGGCAGTAAAGCTGCTCAACGGACATGATGACCAGAACCTACTGGTCCGCACATCAATAGATGCGCATATCTACGTATGCACATGTACTTGCGGTATTTAAATACCGCCAATACCCTGATCGGCATGGTCCGTCTCCCGTTGACCCCGGCCCAGATCGACGCAGGCCGCCGCCTCGGCACCGCCCTGCGCGCGGCTCGCGCCGACCGCGACCTCATCGAGGTCGCCCGCTCGGCCGGCATCTCCCCGGAGACCCTGCGCAAGATCGAGACCGGCCGCCTCCCCTCCCCCGCCTTCGGCACCGTCGTGGCCCTGAGCCTCACCCTCGACCTCCCCCTCCAGGACCTCGCCGACACCTGGCGCGCCGCCGGCCTGGCCGAATCCGCCTGACCCCGACCACAACCGCGCTACTCGCCGGGGTCCAGTCGCCGGGTGACGGCGAGGCCGATCGAGGCGTCCGCGCCACGAAACAGCTTGTGCAGCTTGATGAGTGACGTTCCGATGATTCCGTACTTGCGGGAGATGAGGTCGCGCACTCGCTGCGTGCCATCCGCATCGAGGACCGTGGCAGTTCCCGCGAACACCACTTCGCCCTTGGGGCGGCCCCGGGCATCAGAAGATCGCAGCGTCACGTCCGAGTTGCGGCGGATGCGCTTGACCTTCCAGGTCGCCGGGTTGGTCCACACGACGATCCGGTCGCCGTCCGGCGCGACCCACACCGGCGTCCCCACCGGGGTGCCGTCCTTCTTGTAGGTCGTCAGCAGCGCGAATGTGCTCGCGCCCAGCTCATTCCATGTCATGGCGACAACGGTAGGTCGCGGGAGGTGGCCGGACATCCGTCCGTGAGCCCAGATCCGGGCTACGCGCCGCGACGTATCCGCGGCGCGCAGCGCACCCCGCGCGCCTCAGCCTCGATGCGCGCGGAAGAACGTCCGGACATCCTCGAGGAACAGCCGCGGCTGCTCCAACGCGGCGAAGTGCCCGCCCGCGGCGTACTCGGTGAAGTGCTCGATGTAGCCGCCCGGGTTCATCACCCTGCGCATGAGCGGACTCGTATTGAACACCGCCCACCCTTGTGGCACTCCGGACGGCATCACCCAGTCCATGCCGGAATGCGCTGTCTCCCAGAGGAACTGCGCGGCCGAGGCGCCACTGCGGGTGAACCAGTAGATGCTGATGTTGGTCAGCAGGATGTCGCGATCCACCGCCTCACCGCTCGGCCGCGCCGGATCGGTCCAGACCTGGAACTTCTCCGCGATCCACGCCAGCTGCGCGAGCGGCGAATCGGTCAACGCGGCCGCGATCGCGTTGGGTTGCGTCGTCTGGAGCACCAGGTAACCCTTCTGCTCCGACCACCGCGCCTGCGCCTCCTCGATCGCCGCCAGCTCCTCGCCGGTCAGCCCGTCCGGCATCGGCAACTGCTCCCCCACCAATCCGAGCGTGCCTCGATCGCTGTTGACGTGCGTCGCGATCACCCGCTCCGGATACACCGCCGCCAACCGTCCGGTCACCCCCGCGCCGACATCCCCGCCCTGCGCCACGAACCTCGCATACCCCAGCCGAGTCATCAACTCCGCGAACGCATCCGTCGTCCGGGACAACTCCCACCCGGTCGACGCCAACGGCGTGGAGAACCCGAAGCCCGGCAACGACGGAATCACCACATGGAACGCATCCGCCGAATCACCCCCGTAGGCAACCGGATCCGTCAACGGCCCGATCAGGTCGAGAAATTCGACCACCGACCCCGGATACCCGTGCGTGATCAGCAACGGCACCGCCCCCTCCGCCGCCGACCGCACATGGAAGAAATGGATTGTCTGCCCGTCGATTTCGGTGGTGAACTGGTCATACGCATTCAGCTTCGCCTCCTGCGCCCGCCAGTCGAACCCCGCGCGCCAATACTCCGCCAGCTCCGCGAGATAAGCAGGCACAATGCCCCGCCCCCAATCGTTCTCGATCCCCGGCACCACCCACGGCACCCGAGCCCGCGCCAATCGCGCACGCAACTCATCGATCTCGGCCTGCGGGATGTCGATACGGAAGGGACTGATCGCTGTATTCGTCATGCGAACTACCTTTCCGGGTATTGCGGAAGACCTGCTTCCGCAATTCGAATCTTCCTTCGGACTTTGTTTGACGATCAATTCCCCGGCACAGACAGGGCCGACGGCAGTCAGCCACCCAATCCCTCACTCGCACCCGACTTGCCCCACCCCGAACCGGTGGGTAACGGCAACGACCGAACGCACCGGCTCGAGCGCCGTTGACGCCGTCGCCAGCCTGAGTCATCCGGTGGTGACCGCGTCGGTCGCCGAATTCGCGCCGGGCCACTGATTCCGGCGCAATCCGCTGACGGTGCACGCGTATCCGCGCGTGCGCTATCGCCGGCCGTCCGCGGCATTCCACCGGGGATCGCGGCCGAGCAGGGCTGCGATGGTGTCCAGTGCGGGCAGCGGTCCACCCGGCTCCACCCGGGGTCGGTAGACGCCATCCGGGCCGTTGAGCGCGCTGCCCGGTGCGGTGATCGACCGGGCGATCGGCAGAGCCGAGTCGGTGAGACGTTCCGGGACCGGGCAGGGGCGGGACAACGCACGGGACAGGTCCCAGCGGTGCACGAGCATATCGACGAAATGGACGGAGAGCACCGTGTCAGTGGCCAACGGGCCGCGCTGCGGCAGGTTGACGACATCGCCGGCCTGTTCCATCGCGACCACCCACCGCGCGGACGTACGCGCGAAATCGTCGCGGGGATTGTCGGCCTGGTCATCGATCGGTCCCAGAATCGATGCGATGACCGCCTCGTGGCGTTCGTTCATGTGACCGATGAGGTCCGCGACGGTCCAGCCCGCGCACGGGGTCGGCGCATCCATGTCCGCGTCGGCAACCGTGGCCACATCGTGTGCGATCAGCGCCAAGGCCGTCGCGTCGAGTCGCAGCAGGTCAGTCACAGGCACTCTCCTTTTAACAGTCAGTCGTTCGCTATGAGAATAGCGAACGACTGACTGTTATCTTGGGTAGATGTCCCCACGCAGCTCATTCGCCGAAGCGGCCCGCACCCGAGATCGAATCGTGCAGGCCGCAGTCGAGGAGGCGTCGCGCATCGGGTTGGAAGGTCTCACGATCGGGTCGCTCGCCGAGCAGCTCTCGATGAGCAAGGCGGGCGTCATCGGCCCGTTCCGATCTCGCCACAACCTGCAGAGCGCCGCGCTCGAACAGGCCGGGCGGATCTTTCGGGCGGCGGTTCTCGCCCCGCTGGCAGCGATGCCGCCGGGCCCGGCACGCCTGGCCCGGCTGATCGATGCATGGATCGACTATCTGGCCGAATGTCCTTTTCCCGGAGGGTGCTTGGTCACTGCGGCATCGACCGAGCTCGACGGGCGGCCCGGCAGGTTGCGGGATCGCCTGCGGGAGGTCGTGACCGACTGGCGCACCTTTCTCATTGCCGAAATCGCTGCGGCACAGGATGAAACGAGCACCTCCCCGCGCCCACCCGAGGAGATCGCCACGGTGCTCATCGGCATCTCCATGGCGATCAACCAGGAAATTCAGTTACTCGACGACGAATCCGCCGCCCAACGCGGTCGCACGGCCATGCGCAACGCGGCCGGACTGGCTGCCTCGCCATAGCCGCACCCTTGACAACACCAATCGGTAAGCGTTGACTTACGGTTCGTAGAAACTTACCAAGCAGGAGATGAATGGGGTGCGCTGGCCGATCGAATGCGGCGCACGATCGTGGAGCGCCTGGCCGAGAAGCCGCAGGCGGTGGGTGAACTCGCGCGCGAGTTGCCGATCAGCCGACCCGCGGTTTCGCAGCATCTGAAGGTGCTCAAGGACGCGGGGCTGGTTCTGGACCAGGCCGCCGGCACTCGCCGAATCTACTACCTGAACCCGGCGGGAATGAACGCGCTGCGCGCGCAGCTCGACCGGTTCTGGGGACGCGCCCTCGCGACGTATCAACAAGTGGTCGAGCAACATTCAGGAGAAGACATGACCCAAACCCAAGCCGAACCGGTGCGGCAGCAGATCGTGGTCAACGCGCCGCTGGAACGGGCATTCGCGGTGTTCGTCGAACGATTCGACGCGATCAAGCCGCGCGAACACAACCTGCTGTCCTCGCCGATCGCCGAGACCGTATTCGAGCCGCGCGTCGGCGGGCACATCTACGATCGCGGCGAGGACGGAAGCGAGTGCCGCTGGGCGAGAGTGCTCGCCTACGAGCCGCCGAATCGCCTGGTATTCAGCTGGGATATCAACGCCCGCTGGGAGATCGAGACCGATCCCGGCAAGACCAGCGAGGTGGAGGTAACCTTCACCGCCGACGGCCCCGAGCGCACCCGGGTCGACCTCGAACACCGCAATATCGAACGCCACGGCGAGGGGTGGGAAGCGGTTCGCGCCGGCGTCGACAACGAGGCAGGCTGGCCGCTGTACCTACAGCGTTACCTCGACGTGGCCGACCAGGAGGCCTGATGGAACCAGCGATCGACGACCAGCCCGGACGAGTGGGACTGGTCACGATCGCGCGGGAGTGGACCCGGATCGGGTGCATCGGGTTCGGCGGTCCGCCCACCCATATCCTGCTCCTGCGCCGGCTGTGCGTGACCGAGCGGAAGTGGCTCAGCGCAACGGAATTCGAGGACGGGATCGCGGCGACGAACCTGCTGCCCGGTCCGGCGTCCACCCAGTTGGCGATCTTGTGCGCGTGGCGGCTGCGCGGCGTGCCCGGGGCGGTCGTCGGCGCGCTGTGCTTCATCGTTCCCGGGCTCGTGCTGATCCTCGGGTTGGCCGCGCTGTTCCTGTCCGGCACGCCGCCGCGGTGGGTGACCGGCGCGGCGGCCGGGGCTGGAGCGGCGGTCGCGGCGGTGGCCGCGCACGCCGCCATCGGCCTGATCCCGGCCAGCCGGGCCCGCGCCGACCGGCCCGGTCAACGGCTGCGCTGGACCGCGTACCTTGTATTCGGCGGCGCGGCAACGATTGTGCTCGGTCCGTGGTTGGTGCTGGTGCTGATCGGCTGCGGAACGATCGAAGTCTGCGTCCGAACTCGCCTGCGGTCCGAGCGCGCTGCGCAGTTGCCCGCGCTGCTCGCGTTCGCTCCGGTGAGCCTGACCGGCCTGGGGGCGCTGGCGTGGGTGGCGGTGAAGGTCGGTGCGCTGTCCTACGGCGGCGGGTTCGTGATCATCCCGCTCATGCAAGCCGACGCGGTGAATCACTATCACTGGATGACCGACGCCCAGTTCCTCAACGCGGTGGCGCTGGGGCAGATCACACCGGGCCCGGTGGTGCAGACCGTCGCGGTGGTCGGCTACGCGGCCGGTGGAATCGCCGGCGGGTTGCTGGCGGCGCTGCTCGCGTTCACGCCGTCCTTTCTCTTCGTGGTCGCCGGTGCGCCGTATTTCCGGCGCCTGCGGTCCAGCGCAACGGTTCAGGCATTCTTCGACGGCGCAGGTCCCGCGGTGATCGGCGCGATCGGCGGGTCGACCGTCCGGTTGGCGGCCGCCCTGACCCACCTGTGGCAGTTCGCCGTGCTCGCCCTCGCGGCAGGCTGGCTACTCGGCCTGCGCCGGGGCGTGGTGAGCACCCTGCTCGGCGCCGGGACCTTGGGTGTGGCCGCCGCACTGGCACACCTGCCGATCGGGTAATCCCCGCGCGATCCAGCTTCTGCGGCTCCTTCGTCGAAACTCTGGAAAATCCCCTACAGCTACTATATGGTAATCCTTCTTACCAAATAGCTGAAGATTATCCAGAGGAGCAGACGATGCACTTCGGTGGAGTGACGCTGATGGTGGACGACGTGCATGCGGCGGCGGCGTTCTATGAAACGGCATTCGGGCTGGGGACGGTGTTCGCGGACCCGGACGGCACGTTCGTGGTCCTCGGGCGGGGCGTGTGGACGCCGGGCCCCTCGGCGCCGAGCCTCACCATCGAACACTGGAAAAAGATCGAGGACTTCGCGGAACCAGGCCCCGCCAACGCTTTTCGGGTATTCCTCGAGACCGCCGACGTCGACGACGCCTACCGCAGCGCGCTGGCGGCAGGCGCGCATAGCGCGCTGGCCCCGACGACACGCCCGTGGGGACAACGAGTCGCCGTCATCCGCGACCCCAACGGCGTGATCGTCGAGATCGGGGCGCCCGTCGAATACGCCTGAGCGCCAACGCTCCCGGGCCGGAATCTCTACCGAAGGAAGTAGCAGTGCTGCGTCGAACAATGATCGTCATCGCGGCGGTGACCGCCACCATCCCGCTGATCCTCGGCAACGCGTCCGCCGACCCGCTGCCGGTCCCCTATTCGTTGGCCGCCATGGTCTCCGCGAGCGTGACCACCGCACCGCCCGGCGCGCCACCGGGAGCGAACAACTGGGACTGCGTTCCTTCGGCGGCGCATCCGCGACCGGTCGTGCTGGTGCACGGCCTCAGCGGCAACGGCGAAAACAGTTGGCAGACCTTCGCTCCCCTGCTCGCCAACGAAGGTTATTGCGTCTTCGCGCTGACCTACGGCGTGTATCCGACGGATCGTGGAATCGCGGCGGGCATCGGCGGTCGCGCGCCGATCGACGAATCCAGTTCGGAACTGGAGCAATTCGTCGATCGAGTGCGCGCGGCGACCGGAACCGAGCGCGTAGACTTGCTCAGCTGGTCCGAGGGCACGCTGGTCAGCGCCGGATACCTCCAGTTCCGCGGCGGGGCAACGGCCGTCGGCCAGTCGATCAACCTGGCGCCGATCTGGAACGGCACCGCCATCACCGACCCATTGGATTCACCGCTATCGATCCTGGGCGTCCCCGGCGACGTTTATCAGGCACTGGACCCCACCTGCGCCGCCTGCGCGGATCTGCGCACCGGATCCGACTTCATCGATCGGCTCCAGGCCAGCGGCGTCTACGCGCCGAATGTGCACTACACCAACATCGTCACCACCACCGATATCCAGGTCCAGCCCTACACCAGCGGTGTGCGCCCGGCCCCGAACGCGACGAACATTGTCCTGCAAGACATCTGCCCGGTGAACCGAGCCGGCCATCTCTCCGTCTCGGTCGACCCCACCGTCACCGCGCTCGCCCTGCACGCCCTCGACCCCGGCACGCCCCGCCAAATCCCGTGCGCTCCTTCGCAAGCGCCACCCGGCGTCTGATCGCGCCGTTTCCCGGCGTCACCCACCGCGCGGTCCTTACAGTCGAAGGCAGGGTTCCCTCGACGCACGCGGAGGACGCCGATGATCGAGACCGCGGTCCTCATGATCGACCTCCAGAACACCTACATCGCCGACGACGGCGTCCGCGATGCCCTCGGCTGGCCCCCGATCTGGCGCCTCCACGAGGTGGTCGGCGAATGCGCCGCCCTGGCCGCGCGGGCGCGGCGCCGCGACTTCCCGGTCATCTACTCCCGCATGGTCGCGGCCCAGACCGGTCTGGTCGGCATCGGACCGCGCCCGCGTCGCCACTTCCAGCACCGCAGGCACCTGCTCCCGGAACTGTCCGGCGAATACCAGGCGTGGAAGGCCCAGATCATGGACGCCGTCGCGCCCGAGCAGGGCGACCTGGTCCTGGCCAAGACCCGGCACAGCTTCTTCGCCTACACCGAGCTGGAGCCGCTGCTGCGCAACCTCGGCGTGCACCGCCTGGTCGTCGCGGGCCTGCAAACCAATGTCTGCGTCGAGGCGACCGTGCGCGCTGCCCTGGAGCGCAATTTCGAGGTCGCCGTGCCGGAGGACGCGGTCACCACCGACGGGCCCGCACTGCACTACGGCTCGCTGAACGCCATGCGCGTCCTCTACGTGGAGGTGGCCCCGTGGCGCGAGCTGCTCGCCCCGGACGCACCGTGGGACCGCGCCTACACCACCCGTGATTACGGACGCGACCCCGAGTATTGGCGCGGACCCGCGGTGTAGCCCGAGAACTGTGTCCGGAAACACTGCGGGGGCCTCAGCGGATAGCTGAAGCCCCTGCCGTCGTGCCGACCGGTGTCCGAGCGATTTCCTCTGGGCCCCGGCCTCGATACATGAGGCTTTCACACTTCCGGCCGTTCGGCGCACCGAGCGAGGCCGCGAACGGTGAGGATGCGCGCCCGTGCAGCTGTACTGGCAACGAACCGACCTGCCTGCACCGGAAACGCCGTCCGAAAGCCGTTCGCAGATAACGAAATAGCAACGCCGCCGGCGAAACGTGCCCAAACTGTTCCGCTCGTCGTCACCTGCCGCGCACCGAGAATTCGCCGCCGGGCCGCCGCCCGGCAACGGTCCGCCCGCTACCGCCCGGTTGGCCCTCGGATAACCTGGCCCGATGTTCTTGGCCCAGATCGTCGCCGCTCGCGTCCCGAGCCGGATGCTGTCCGTGTTCGTGCGGAACGCGGAGTTGCTGAAATTCCTGACCGTCGGAGCGATCGCCTTCGTCACCACCATGGTGCTCTTCTTCGGGTTGAAATGGACTGTCCTGGAAGGCAAGCCGGTCACCGCGAACGTGGTCGCGGTGTTGATCGCGACCGTGGTCTCCTACGTGCTGAACCGCGAGTGGGCGTTCACCGCGCGCGGCGGACGTGAGCGCCGTCACGAAGCGGCGCTGTTCTTCCTGGTGGCGAGCATCGGCATGGTGATCAACCAGCTGCCGCTGGCCGTGTCGAGCTACCTTTTCCAGCTGCGCACCCCGCACGTCTCGGTGGTGGTGGAGAACATCGCCGACTTCGTCAGCGCGACCATCATCGGCACGCTGCTGGCCACCGTCTTCCGCTGGTGGGCGATGCGCAAGTTCGTCTTCCCCGATCCCGTGCGGCCCGCCCTGGAACACGACGAACCGGTCTCCGGAACGCGAGCCTGACCATGCTGGTCACCATCCCGCGGGGAACGGTGACGCTCTCGGATCGGCGCACCAGCACCAGCTGGACGGTCGAGGTCGCGCCCTTCCGGATGGCCGCGGTCCCGGTCACCCAGGAGCAGTACGAGCAGGTCACCGGCCAGCTGCTGGGCAGCGTCCGCGGCGACCGGCTTCCGGTCGACAGCGTCTCGTGGTGGGACACCCTGCGGTTCTGCAATGCCCTCTCGGCCCGGCAGGGCCTGACGCCCGCGTATCGGCTCGACGACGAGAACGCCGAGTGGGACGTCGACGCCGACGGCTACCGGCTCCCCACCGAGGCCGAATGGGAGCACGCGTGCCGCGCGGGCAGCACCGGACCGCGGTACGGCGAGCTCGACGAGATCGCCTGGTACCGGGGCAATTCGGACGAGCATATGCACGAGGTCGGCGGCAAGCGCCCCAATGCCTGGGGCCTGTACGACATGCTCGGCAACACCTGGGACTGGTGCTGGGACATCTACGATGCCGAAATCTACGGCTCCTACCGGGTATTGCGCGGTGGCGGCTGGTTCGACGAGCACTGGAGCTGCCGCGCCTCGGTGCGCAGGCGCAGTCACCCGACGCTGCGCCTGGACGACGTCGGATTCCGGCTCGCGCGTTCCTGATTCCGCGCGAACCTCGGACTTCGGTTGCAGCCGAATAGCTTTCGGCAGGCCGCTGGTCCGGTATGGTTACGATCAGCCGGTGTGGCATCGGCCGTGGTCACCGCAGCGACGCGGAGTGACACTGTCTCGATAGTGGATTCGCCCCTGCCGCAGGACGTGATGCACGATGCGAAGTACCAGCGACGTCGTGGTATTGACCGATCACAGCTCTACCGAAGGCAGTTCGGGCCAGCTGGCCCGCGCCGTCGAACTGGTCACCGGCGCCGCGCCGCTCATTCTCGACGCGCGAGATTTCTACGACGGCGGCGAGGGAACCGTGCGCCCCGGCGGTCGGCTCGTGCTCCCGGCCGCGGCGCTCGATGTGCGGCCGTCCGTGCTCATCGTCTACGAGATACCGCCGGCCGATCGGTGTCGATTCACGCGTTTCCAAGCGGACGTGGCCCGCAGCGGCATTCCCTGCCTCGGCGCCGACGCGCGGGCGTGGCGCCGAGCCACCGACAAGCGGCACACGGTCGAGTGCTTCCGCGCCGCAGGCATTCCCCAGGCGGACTCGCTCGCCCTGGATCGCCCGACCCTGGCCGCCGCGCTGACCGCCTTCGACCGACTCGGACGCAACGTGTGGACCCGGCCGGCCGTCGGCTTCGGCGGACACGACGTCTTCCACGTCACCACCGCGGCGCAACTGCACGCGGCGTGCGAGCACTACCGGCGGATCGGCAGCGGCTGGCTGCTCTCCCGCGACGCGCACAACTTCGACGAGCACGGCCGACGCCATCAGTACCGCGTAGTCGTGCTCGGCGAGCGGGTGTTGCGGGTGTGCGAACACGTGCAGCACGACCCGGACGCCCCCGGTAACGAGTCGAGGGGCGCGATCTCGACCGTGCTCGCACCCGACGCACTCCCTCAGCACCTCCGCGAGCTCGCGGTGCAGGCGACAGCATCGGTCGGGCTACCGTTCGGCGGCGTGGATCTGGTGCCCGAACGCGGCGGCGCGGTGTTCGAGGTGAATGTGCATCCCGTGCTCGACGTTCCGCAGGGATTCGAAACGGTGACCGTTCCGTTCGTGCTCGCGCACCTCACCGATGCCGCCGCGCACGGGCCGGCGCGGCCCGAATCCTTGCGCCCACACCGCTGATCGGACATACCAGACAGGTTCTTCCGTACGCTCCACGAAATCAACGGCGCCGCACATACTGTCCGGTACAGGCATGGCTATCACCCAGACAACGCGCCAGTGGCAGCTCGATCAGGTGCCACATCGACCCCGAAGCGAGCGTATTCATGGTCATCTTCGCTGTGCACGACGCCCTCCTCGCGCAGATCGGCAATCCGACCCCGGAAGCGCCGCCGGTCTCGGACAAGATCTTGCAGATGGTCCGCTACCTCACCTGGCTGGTGCTGTTGTCCGGGGTCTGCGGAATCACCTATGCCGGTGGACGGTTCGCCTGGGAGAAGTGGCAGGGCGGTCCGCTGGACTCGCCGAAGATGATCGCCGGGGCGATGATCGGCGGGGTGGTCGCCACCAGCGCGGGCACGATCATGAACGCGGTGGTCGGCTGAGCGGGGCGACTCCGTCGCGCCGGACCATCGCGGAACGATGCCTTCCGCGATTGCTGAGATGATCGACGCATGTTGGAGACCTCCGCGCGACTGCTCCGGCTGCTGTCGCTGCTGCAACTGCGTCGTGATTGGACCGGGCCCGCGCTGGCCGAACGCCTCGGGGTGTCGACCCGCACCATCCGCACCGATATCGAGCGACTGCGGACACTCGGTTACCCGGTGCACGCCACCCCCGGCGTGGCGGGCGGCTATCGGCTCGGCGCGGGCTCCGCGTTGCCGCCGCTGCTGCTCGATGACGACGAGGCGGTCGCGGTCGCGGTCGGGCTGGCCACCGCGGCCAACGGCGCGGTCACCGGGATCGAGGAGACCTCGGTGCGGGCGCTGGTGAAGTTGCAGCAGGTGCTGCCGTCGCGGCTGCGTAATCGGGTGCAGGCGTTGACTTCCGCGACCGTGCACGTGCCCGGCGTGGGCAGGCCGACGGTCGACGCCGCGGTGCTCACCGCCGTCGCGGGCGCGATCCGGGCGAGCGAGCGATTGCGATTCGACTACGAATCCCATTCCGGCACACCGTCTCGCCGCGATGTGCAGCCACATCGGCTGGTGCACTGGCGCGGTCACTGGTATCTGGCGGCCTGGGATCCCGGGCCCGGCGATTGGCGCACGTTCCGGGTGGATCGGATCACCCCGAAGACGCCGAACGGTCCGCGGTTCACCCCGCGTGCGGTGCCGGAGGCGGAGATCGCCGAGCGGGTGCAGCGCGGGGTCGGCGCGGCGACCTGGCGTTATCGTGCGACGGTACGGATGGCCGCGCCGGCCGAGGCGATCCGGGCGCGGCTGCCCGCGGCGGTGACGGTCGAGCCGGACGGGCCGGAACACTGTGTGGTGCAGGCCGGTTCGGACTCGCCGCGACTGCTCACGTACTACCTGGCCCTGGCCGACGTCGAGTTCGACGTGCTGGACGCCCCCGAACTGGCCGACCAGCTGCTGGCGACCGCCGAGCGATTCCGCAGGGCGGCCGGTCACCGAGGATAACTCCGGCGCAGCATAATTCGCCGAAAAAGCGATACCCGGCCGGACCGGCGGAATATGCCGAGCGCGGCCGGGGGATCACCGTCGTAATTTCCGGTCAGGGCTGGTTGGCACCCGCGATGCCACCGATGATTCCGCCGATGATGCAGCCGGGGATGGCCCCGATAATGGCGAAGATCAAGCCGATCAAGAACCCGATCGCGCAGCCGATCAACACCCCGGCCACGGTGGTGCCCGCGTCACCGATGAACTGCGGCGCACCCGGCTCCGGGCTCGCCGCGCCGACCGGCGTCAACGTCAACGTGGTTGCGGCGGCGTTCACTTCCGGCGCGACCTGTACCTGCTGACCGGACACCGACCGCAGGGTGGTCGGCACGGTCGCGACCACGGCCCCGTCCGGTGCCAGCACGGAGACGCCCTGATCGGGCGTCAGCACGAAGGTGCCGGAGGCCAGCGTGAGCGTCGCGCTCGAGTGGTCGGGCGCGACCGCCGCCGTGTAGGCGACGCCGTGATCGATGCCGTTGAACGCGGCGTCGGCCACTTCGGCCTGACCGTGCGCGGTGGCGGCGGCGACGCCCGTGGCGGCAATGGTGAGAACCGCGGTTGCCACAAACTTCCTGATATTCATAAGGCTTTCCAATCATCTAACCGATTCGATCGGCGTTTCCCTGGAAACGGCCATGGAACACCATCGATCATGCGCTCCACACAAGAGCATTGTCGAGCGAATTCGGCAGATCGAATTGCCTTGCAAGATCAGGTAATTCGAAACTCCCCCGATAATTGGGGGGTTGATTTCCGGGCTATTCCAATTCTCCTTCGGTCTCCAAGTAGACCTGACGCAACCGATCCAGCGTCGCCTGCTCCGGATGCTCCCACAGGTCCCGCTCGGCGGCCTCCAGCAGCCGCTCGGCAATGCCGTGCAGCGCCCACGGGTTGGACTGCGCCATGAACTTGCGGTTCACCTCGTCGAAAACGTAGCTCTCCGCGAGCTTCTCGTACATCCAGTCGGCGACCACATTGGTGGTGGCGTCGTAGCCGAACAGATAGTCGACAGTCGCGGCCATCTCGAACGCGCCCTTGTAGCCGTGCCTGCGCATGGCCTCCAGCCAGCGCGGGTTCACCACGCGGGCGCGGAAGACCCGGGAGGTCTCCTCGGACAGCGTGCGGGTGCGCACCGCGTCCGGCCGGGTGCTGTCGCCGATGTAGGCCTCGGGGTTCTTGCCGGTGAGCGCGCGCACGGTGGCGACCATGCCGCCGTGGAACTGGAAGTAGTCGTCGGAGTCGGCGATGTCGTGTTCGCGGGTGTCGGTGTTCTTGGCCGCCACGGCGATTCGGCGATAGGCGGTGCGCATGTCGTCGGCGGCGGGTGCGCCGTCCAGGTCGCGCCCGTAGGCGTAGCCGCCCCAGGTGGTGTAGACCTGCGCGAGGTCGTCGTCGGTGCGCCAGCTCTTGGAATCGATGAGCTGCAGCAGGCCCGCGCCGTAGGTGCCCGGCTTGGAGCCGAAGATGCGGGTGGTGGCGCGGCGGGCGTCACCGTGCTCGGCCAGGTCCGCCTCGGCATGCGCGCGAACGTAATTCGACTCGGCGGGCTCGTCGAGTTCGGCGACCATCCGCACCGCGTCGTCGAGCAGGGCGAGCACGTGCGGGAAGGCGTCGCGGAAGAAGCCGCTGATGCGGACCGTGACATCGATACGCGGACGGGCCAATTCGTCGAGCGAGATCACCTCGAGCGTGGTTACCCGGCGGCTCGCCTCGTCCCACACCGGCCGGACGCCCAGCAGCGCAAGGACTTCGGCGATATCGTCGCCGGAGGTGCGCATCGCCGAGGTGCCCCACACCGACAGCCCCACCGAGCGCGGGTACTCGCCGTGATCGGCCAGATAACGCTCCAGCAGCGAATCCGCCATCGCCTGACCGGTTTCCCAGGCCAGGCGCGAGGGGACGGCCTTCGGGTCGACCGAATAGAAGTTGCGGCCGGTCGGCAGGACGTTGATCAGGCCGCGCAGCGGCGAACCGCTGGGACCCGCCGGAATGAAGCCGCCGTTGAGCGCGTGCAGCACCCGGTCGACCTCGACGGTGGTCTGACGCAGGCGCGGGACGACTTCGGTTGCGGCGAAACGGAGTACGGCCCGCACCGCGGCCAGCCGCGGGTCGGTGGTCAGGACCGCGCCCGCGTCGGTGTGCGCGGCAGCGGGCGATTGCGCGGCGGGCCGATCGGCCGTGGTGGCGAGGAGCGAGTCCGCGAACTCGTCGACGAGTCGATCGACCGCCTCCGCCGACCAGTCGGCCGCCTGCAGAGCGGCGACGAGTCCGCGCGCCTGGCTCTCCACGACGTCGACGCGACCGCGGACCTCGGTGCCGGACTCGTCCAGCCCCAGCGCTTCGCGGAGACCGGGCACGTTGCGCTCGCCGCCCCACAGTTGACGGGCGCGCAGCATGGCCAGCACCAGGTCGACCTCGCTCTCCCCGGCCGGCGCCTGGCCGAGGATGTGCAGACCGTCGCGGATCTGCACGTCCTTGATCTCGCACAGCCAACCGTCGACGTGCAGCAGCATGTCGTCGAACACGTCCTCGTCCGGGCGTTCGGCCAGGCCGAGGTCGTGGTCCATCTTGGCCGCGCGCATCAGCGTCCAGATCTGCTGACGGATGGCGGGCAGCTTGGCCGGGTCGAGGGTGGAGATGTTCGCGTGCTCGTCGAGCAGCTGCTCCAATCGCGAGATGTCGCCGTAGCTTTCGGCGCGGGCCATCGGCGGGATCAGGTGATCGACCAGGGTGGCATGGGCGCGGCGCTTGGCCTGGGTGCCCTCGCCCGGGTCGTTGACCAGGAACGGGTAGATCAGCGGGAGATCGCCCAGGGCCGCGTCGGTGCCGCAGGAGGCGGACATGCCGAGCGTCTTGCCCGGCAGCCACTCCAGGTTGCCGTGCTTGCCGAGGTGCACTATCGCGTCGGCACCGAAACCGTCGAGGGCGCTCTGCTCACCCGCCCCGCCGGCTCCGCCGTCCGCCCGCCCCGAGAGCCATCGGTAAGCGGCCAGGTAATGGTGGCTGGGCGGCAGATCCGGATCGTGGTAGATCGCGACCGGGTTCTCGCCGAAGCCGCGGGGCGGCTGCACCATCAGCACGACATTGCCGAAACGCAATGCGGCGATGACGATCTCGCCCTTCGGGTCGGCGGAGCGGTCCACGTAGAGCTCGCCGGGCGGCGGACCCCAGGCCTCGACGATGGCCTCGCGCAGGTCCTCGGGCAGGGTGTCGAACCACGCGGTGTAGGCCGCCGCGCTGATTCGGATCGGGTTGCCCGCCAGCTGTTCCGCGGTCAGCCAGTCCGGATCCTGGCCGCCTGCGGCGATGAGCGCGTGGATGAGCGCGTCGCCGTCCTGCTCGTCCAGGCCGGGGATCTCGCCGGGCGCGCCGAGGTCGTAACCGGCGGCGCGCATTTCGGTGAGCAGGCGGATCGCGCTGGCGGGCGTGTCGAGGCCGACCGCGTTGCCGATGCGGGCATGCTTGGTCGGGTAGGCCGACAGCATCAGCACCACGCGCTTGCGGGCGGCGGGGATGTGGCGCAACCGGGCGTAGCGCGTGGCGATGCCCGCCACCCTGGCCGCGCGCTCGGCATCCGGGACGTAGGTGGACAGACCGTCGGCGTCGAACTCCTTGAAGGAGAACGGAACCGTGATGATCCGGCCGTCGAACTCGGGGACCGCGACCTGGGTGGCGACGTCGAGCGGGGACAGCCCGTCGTCGTTGGCGGCCCACTGGGCGCGGCCGCTGGTCAGGCAGAGGCCTTGCAGGATGGGCACATCCAGGTCGGCGAGCGCGCCGACGTCCCAGGCCTCGTCCTCGCCGCCGGCCGAGGCGGTGGCGGGCTTGGTGCCGCCCGCGGCGAGCACGGTCACCACCAGGGTGTCGGCTTGGCGCAGTGTCGCAAGCAGTTCCGGCTCGGCGGTGCGCAGCGAGGCGCAGTACAGCGGCAGGGCGCGTGCGCCCGCGGCTTCGATCGCGCGGCAGAGGGCGTCGATGTAGCCGGTGTTCCCGGCGAGATGCTGTGCGCGGTAGTAGATCACCGCGACGGTGGGCTGGTCGGCGCTCGGCTCGGCCGAATCTCGTTCCAGCACACCCCAGCTCGGCAGCTGCACCGGCGGCTCGAAGCCGTGTCCGGTCAGCAGGACCGTGTCGGAGAGGAAGTTGTGCAGCTGGCGCAGGTTTTCCGCGCCACCGGCGGCCAGGTAGTTGTGGGCGTCGGCGGCGACACCGCCGGGCACGGTCGAGCATTCCATCAGCTCGGCGTCCGGCGCGATCTCGCCGCCGAGCGCGACCATCGGGATGCCGCTGGCCCGGATCGCGTCGAGGCCGTCTTCCCAGGCGCGCTTGCCGCCGAGGATGCGCACGATCACCAGATCGGCGCCGTCGAGCAGCGCGGGCAGGTCGTCCACGAGCAGTCGAGCGGGGTTGCCCCACCGGTACTCGGCGCCACTCGCGCGGGCGCTCAGCAGATCGGTGTCGGACGTGGACAGCAGCAGAATCACAGGTGACGGCCTTCCTCGGGTTACGCGCCCATCGGGGTTGCTGCTCGGCTACCGGGGTCGGCAGCCAGCGGCGCCGGCGGGTGGGTAAAACCCAGAGGGTCTGGCTTTTTACAGTGGCGCGACCGCACCGGACTTCCACCGGTTTCCTCGTCGCCCGCCGAGCATGCAGATGCTACCTGCCGAGCCGCGGGGTTCGGTTCAGGCGGTCGCCGCGCGGGCCGCGAGGAAGTCGTCCACGATGCGGGCGCAGTCGGCGGGGGTGGCGTGCTCGATGCCGACCAGTTTGGCGAAGACGATCGGGCCGACGAGTTGGGTGAGCGCGAGTTCGAGGTCGAATTCACCGAGCTGGGCGCGGACTTCGGGGGTGTCGAGCAGCTCGTCGAAGGGTTGGCGGTACTGCTGGAGCAGCCGATGCCGCAGCGACGAGAGGGCGGGACCGCTGTCGCCGTGCTCGGTGCCGGTGGCCAGCCAGGCGAGGGTGGACAGTTGCAGCGGCGCCTCGTTCACGACTTCGGCCTGCCTGCTGAGCAATTCGACCAGGCGGTCGCGCAGCGGCCCGGCCGGCGGCGCGTCGATGACCGGCGGCAGCAGGCGCTCCAGGGTGGCGGCGCGCAGGTGCATGGCGTTGTCGAAGTGCCGGTACAGCGTGGTCTTGGCGACCTTGGACGCGCGAGTCACCGCCTCGATGGTGACCGCCTCGACGCCACCCGATTTCAGCAACGCGGCCGCGGCGTCGAGCAGCCGGGCGCGCGAACGCACCTTGCGCGGGTCGACGTCATCTGTCGGGGTCATGGGTCGAAGCATTCCTGTTCCGCCGGGGCTATCGCCACTCACCAGACTTATGCTACTGATAGTAGCGTAGCGATACTGGCAGTCCTGTTTCGTCTGGAGGGTTCGATGGATTCCGAGCGGTTGTCCGCGGCCCAGCGGTGGATGTTGGGACTCTCCTGTTCGGCGGTGGCGTTGGTGGTCGCGTCGATGGCGGCGTTGTACACGGCGCTGCCGGAGATCGCGACGGCTACCGGGGCGTCGCAGCAGCAGCTGACCTGGATCGTGGACGGGTACACGTTGGCGTTGGCCTGCCTGGTGTTGCCCGCGGGGGCGCTCGGCGATCGGTATGGGCGGCGGGTGGTGCTGGTCGTCGGGCTGTTCGTGTTCGCGGTGGCTTCGGCGGCACCGCTGGTTTTCGACAGTCCGGTCTGGCTGATCGGCTCACGGGCGGTCGCCGGGGTGGGTGCGGCGTTGGTGATGCCGTCGACGTTGTCGTTGCTGACCGCCGGCTTTCCGGAGTCGCGCCGGGGCAATGCGGTCGGGTTGTGGGCCGGGGTCGCGGGCGCGGGGGCGGTGCTCGGGATTGTCGGATCGGGGTTGCTGCTCGAGCGTTGGTCGTGGGTGTCGATCTTTCTCGCCATGGCGGTGGCCGGGGTGGTGCTGATGATCGCGGGGTGCACGATTCCCGAATCGGTGGATCAGGAGCGGCCCGCGCTGGATCTGTGGGGCGCGGTGACGTCGGCGGCGGCGGTCGGGCTGATCGTGGTGGCGGCGATCGAAGCGCCCGCGCGGGGATGGCTGGATGCGCTGGTCATCGCGCTGTTCGTCGGCGGCGTGCTGGCCGCGGCGGTGTTCACCGTGATCGAATTGCGGGTCGCGCAGCCGCTTTTGGATGTCCGGCTGTTCGCCAGGCGTGGCTTCGCGGCGGGGACGCTGTCGGTGACCGTCCAATTCCTGGTCACCTTCGGGGTTTTCCTGCTGCTGGTGCAGTTCTTGCAGTTGATTCTTGGGTATCGGCCGTTGGTGTCGGCGTTGGCGATGGCGCCGATGGTTGTTCCGCTGGTGGCGATTTCGGCGGTCGCGCCGTGGGTGGCCGAGCGGGTCGGGTTGCGGTTGCCGACGTTCGCCGGGCTGGTCGTGCTCGGGGTCGGATTGATCGCGGTGTCTCGGATGACCGTGGACAGTGGATATCTGGATCTGCTGTGGCCGCTACTGGTGATGAGCACCGGGCTCGGATTGTGTACCGCCCCGGCGACCGCCGCCATCATCGCGGGGACGCCGGTCGAAAAGCATGGTGTCGCCGCGGCGGTCAACGATGCCGCTCGGGAGATCGGGGCCGCGATCGGGATCGCGGTGGCGGGCAGCATTCTTGCCGCGGGGTACACCGATCGGATCGCGCCCGCGCTGCCCCGGTTGCCCGAGGCGGCCCGTGGGCCGGTGTCCGACTCGCTCGCCGCGGCACTGCAAGTCGCCGATCGGGTGGGGCCGCAGGCGCAGCCGCTGGTCGAATTCGCCAAGGGGGCGTTCGTGCACGGTGCGCAGCAGTCCTGCCTTGCGCTCGGTTACGTGGCGTTCGGTGCGGCTGTGCTCGTCGGGATTTGGGCGCCGGGGCGGTCGCGGACCGCGGCGGATTCCGGTCCGGCGCCGGAACCGGTGTCGGCGGGCGTGACCGGCGAGCGCTGAACCGACCGGCACGGCGAATTCGGTTCGGTTGCGCGGCAACCGGTTCAGCTGCGGTCGGGCTCCGGGATGTACGAATGAAGTCGCGCCGGCGCGGGTGCCGACGCGACTCCGGCCGGATCAGGTCAGGTCGGCGTTTCCGTCGATGACCTTCAGGTGGTAGTGGAACTTGTTGACCCGCCAGCCATTCGGGGTTCGCTCGGCGCCGATGTCGTAGCTGCCGACGAACGTGCGGGTCTTGCCGTTGGTCGCGGAGTTCTTGACGTGCACGGCGATCGCGTCCGCGTGCACAGCGGCCGTGTCGCCGGCCAGGTCGATCAGCTGGTTTCCGGACTGATGGTGGACTCCGTCGAGCTCGCCGAGCCCGACCTTCCAGTCCTCGACGATGTCGGTGGCGTCGCGTACGCCGACCGGGCCGCCGAATCCACCGTCGAAGTCGACCTTCGGCGTGAACACCGCGTCGACCAGGTCCTGCCAGCGGCCTTGATCGGTGTAGACGAACATCCGGGTGACCACGTCGACGATCGCGAGCCGATCCGTCAGGGTAGAGATTTCAGACACACGTCCGACATTAGCGATCGTCCCGCACCCGCACACCTCCTTATTTCCCGCACACCGGATCGCCGCACTGACACGCGTGCGGATGTCAGAAGGTGTGCGGTTGTGGGTGTTCCGCACAACCGTTCGGAGGCGCGGTGGCGTGCGGGTCCGCTGCAGGTGGATTTGCCCCTGAGCGAACGCCCACAATGCCGAGGGTCACCGCCGCGATGGCGACGCAAACTGTACGAAGCGTGTTGATGACGCAGGCGGCAACGTGCGTCAAGACCACGCTCGGTACGTCGAGCCGGCATCCTCTGTGAAGGCGCGGCGCATGGGCTGGTTGGCGCGTTGTGCTCAGGGCGCGGGTGATTGCGCCGGTCAGCTGCACTCCGGACTGAATCCCGGGCTCGGAGCACTGTTCTGGTCGCTGAGTCGGCGGGCGTCGGTGGGTCGGCGGGCGGGTGGTCGGTTGGTCGGTGGCCGGTGGCCGGTGGCCGGTGGCCGGTGGCCGGTGGAAGGGGTCCGTACCCTGGGCGGGCTCGGTGGGGTACGTACGCTGGTTGGACTATGACTCGACGTGTTCCGGATTCTTGCCCCGGCGTGCTGCGGCTGCACGAGGCGGCCGATGGGCCGCTGGCTAGGATAAGGGTGCCGGGCGGGCGAGTGGAGCCGGGGCAGTTGGCGGTGCTGGCGGAGGCGGCGCGGGAGCTCGGGGACGGGAACATCGAGCTGACGTCGCGCGGGAACGTTCAGTTGCGGCAGGTGCGGGACGCGGGTGCGTTGACGGGGCGGCTCGAGGCGGCGGGGTTGTTGCCGAGCCACACGCATGAGCGGGTGCGCAATATCGTCGCTTCGCCGCTGTCCGGGCGGATCGGTGGTACGGCGGACGTGCACGGGCTCGTCCCGGTGCTCGATGCCGGACTGCTCGCCGCGCCTCGCCTGGCCGGATTGCCCGGACGCGTGCTGTTCACGCTGGACGACGGACGCGGGGACATCAGCGGCCTCGGCGGCGATATCGGCGTACATGCCACCGGGACAGGCGAATTCGCGCTGATCCTGGCCGGGCGGGATTCCGGGATCCGGATCTCGGCGAGCGATGCGGTGGACGTCATGCTCGCCGCCGCGCACGGGTTCCTGGAGCTGCGCGGTGACGAGGCCGGCCGGTGGCGGCTGCACGAAATCGAGGACGGTGCCGATCGGGTCGCCGCATCGCTCGGCCTCGACCGGGGCGCCGATCGCGTGGAACTCGTTGCGGCCCAAGATATTCCGATCGGCTGGCTGGATCAGGACAACGGCTTGGTCAGCCTGGGCGCCGGTGTGCGCCTCGGCTCGCTCCCCGCCCGCACCGCCGAATTCATCGCCGCCGTCGAACGTCCCGTCTTCATCACCCCGTGGCGCAGCCTCGTCCTCCCCGACCTGGACGAATGGACCGCCGAACAGGTAGTCCGCGTACTGGCCCCCATGGACCTCATCTTCGACGCCGACTCCCCCTGGCTCCAGGTGAGCGCCTGCGCGGGCCGCCCGGGTTGCGCGAAATCCCACACCGACGTCCGCGCCGACCTCACCGCCGCCGTCGAGTCCGGCCGGGTCCTGCCGCCCGTCCCCAATCCCCCTTCATACCAAGGCATCCCACCCCTCCCCGCCACCGAGATCACCGTCCCCGGCCGCCAGCACTGGTCCGGCTGCGACCGCCGCTGCGGCCGGCCCCACACCCCCGTCACCGACGTCACAGCCACCGAATCCGGCTACCAGCAGTCCTCGACCTAGACCACTCGACCGTCGGCCCCGGCAACATCGCGATCACCGGCGCCTGATACGACCGTGCTCTGCTCGATCAGGCGGACTGCTGCAACCACTTGCCGTATTTGGCTCGCAACACCACGAAGCACGGAGGCCGCGACCGCACCGGGGCGCGTCACCGCGCCTACTGCCGCCGTTAGTCTCCAGTGTCGCTGGGATCGTCGCCGATTGCCCGGCGAGCACGGCCGCGCCCGCACCGGCACCCGCGACTACCAGTCCTCGACATGGTGGCCGTCGCCAGCCGGACTGTCAGGCAACCTATTCGGTGCATCAGCACACCCGGCATCGGCGCACTGGAGTTCGAGGCTTCGACGACCCGAGCCACCGCCATCGTCGGCGTGCACGTCGGCAGACCCGACACCGAAGACCCGATCAGCGTCGGCCTGGACGTGGCTACCACCTCGACGTATAACCGGTCCCCGAGACCGAGAGGTCGGCGTGGCAAGCAACTCCCCGCCGCCTCGGACGCCGAGCGTGCGCGAGAGCTCATCGCGATTCAGCTGCCCTCCGGTCTGGCCGAGGATCTCGGTACCCAGCCGGTCCGTCGGCCTTCATAGTCGACGGCACATGGTGGCGGCGACGCCCGGCAGCGGGCCGCGACCATGTGCCGTCGGCGGGAAACGCTCCGCACCACCGTGCGTTTCCATGATCAACGGGACTTGGTGGCGGAGTTGGCGGAGTGTCGCCGCCACCATGTCCCGTCGGGGAGCGGTTGCTACTCGTGGATTTCCAGGGTGCAGCACTTGACGCTGCCGCCGGCCTTGAGGAGTTCGGACATGTCGATGCCGATGGGGTTGTAGTCGCGGGCGCGGAGCTCTGCGGACAGGGCGGTGGCCTTATCGCTGAGGAAGACGTTCAGGCCGTCGGAGACGCCGTTCAATCCGAGGACCTCGGCGTCGGCGTCGGTGGCGACGATGGCGTCGGGGTAGAGCTCGGTGAGCACCGCCTGGCTGGCGGGGCTGAAGGCGGGCGGGAAGTAGGCGATGGTGGTCGGGTCGAGGGGCAGCAGAACGGTGTCGAGGTGGTAGAAGCGCGGGTCGACCAGCTCCAGCGACACCACCTCGCGGGAAAAGTGTTGCGCCACTTCCTGATGCGCGGCGGGCGAGCTACGGAAGCCCATGCCGGCCAGCATCCGGTCGCCGACCAGGAGGAAGTCGCCTTCGCCCTCGTTGACCTCCTGAGCGTCGACCAGTCCGGCGAGACCCTGCTGGGCGAACCAGCTGTGGTAGGCCGGGCCCTCGGCGGCCCGCTCGACGTGGGTGAACCGGGCCGACATCGCGCGATCACCGACGATGAGGCCACCGTTGGCCGCGAACACCATGTCGGGCAGGCCGGGGACGCCGGGCACCACGTCGACCTTGTGCCCGTACTCCTCGTAGGTCGCGCGCAGGGTTTCCCACTGCGCCAGGGCGCGGGCGGGGTCGACCGGTGCGTCCGGATCCATCCACGGATTGATGCAGTAGGTGACGTCGAAGTAGTCCGGACGGCACATGACGAACCGTCGCGGCGACGGCTTACGGGTGGTGGACTCGGCGCGGAGGGTGGCTACGGAGGTCAACGTGTCTCCCGGTGGGTCGGCGCGAACTTGCGGCTCACACGACCGTAATTCGCCTACTATTGCGCCCGGAACAACGAATCGTTGCGCATTTCGGCCCCGCAACATCGAATCATTGCGTAGTAGGGAAGCAGGTGTGACGTGGACGACATCGACCGGCGGATTCTGGAGCACCTGCTCAGACAGGCACGGGCCTCGTTCCAGGAAATCGGCAGCGCGGTCGGCCTCACCGCACCCGCGGTGAAGCGGCGCGTCGACAAGATGGTCGCGAGCAAGCAGATCACCGGTTTCACCGCACTGGTGAACCCGGCCGCGATGGGCTGGAAGACCGAGGCGTACGTCGAGGTGTACTACCGCGACAACATCTCCCCCGCCGAACTGCGCCGCACGCTGGAACCGATCCCGCAGATCGTCGGCGTGTGGACCATCGCCGGCGAGGCCGACGCCCTGGTGCACGTCATGGCCACCGACATGGCCGAGATCGAGGTCACCGTCGAACGCATCCGGGAGAACGTCCGCGTCGGCCGCACCCGCAGCTCGATCGTCATGTCCCGCATCCTCGAACGCCCCCGCACCTGATCGCCGCCGCAAACGCGAACCGGATCCTCCGGCGACCCGCGCCGACCTGGCCGGGAACCGACCTCTTAGGGTGGAGCGCATGTCCGACGTGCGTACCAGCTACCTCACCGACGGGGCCGAGATCTATCGGCGCTCGTTCGCGATGATCCGCGCCGAGGCGAATCTCAGCCGGTTTCCGCCGGACGTGGCGCAGGTGGTGGTGCGGATGATCCACGGTTGCGGTCAGGTGGATCTGGCCGAGGACGTGGCGTTTTCGCCGGGTGTGGTGGCGGCGGCGCGGGCCGCGTTGCGGTCGGGGGCGCCGATTCTGTGTGATGCGAACATGGTCGCGTCCGGGGTGACGCGTAAGCGATTGCCCGCCGACAATCCGGTGCTCTGCACGCTCACCGATCCGCGGGTGCCGGAACTCGCTGCGACGCTGGGCAATACGCGGTCCGCGGCGGCGCTCGAGCTGTGGCGGGAGCAGCTCGACGGCGCCGTCGTCGCCATCGGGAACGCGCCGACCGCGCTGTTCCATCTGCTCGACCTGATCGACGCGGGCGCCCCGCGCCCCGCTGCCATTCTCGGCATCCCGGTCGGCTTCATCGGCGCGGCGGAGTCGAAGGACGCGCTGATCGATTTCGGCGGCATCGAGTACCTGACCGTTCGCGGCCGACGGGGCGGCAGCGCGATCACCGCCTCGGCGCTGAATGCGATTGCGAGCGAACAGGAATGACGGATGGGACGCAGCCGGTGCGCGGTGACGGCACGGCCATCGCGGCTTCCGGCGACTCGGAGCGCGGCCCGCTGACCACGGACGCCCCGGGGAAGTTGTGGGGCGTCGGGCTCGGTCCCGGCGATCCGGAGCTGGTGACCGTGAAGGCGGCGCGGGTGATCGGCGCGGCCGACGTGATCGCGTTCCACAGCGCGCGGCACGGGCGGAGTATCTCCAAAGCTATTGCGGCGCCGTATATGCGGGCCGGGCAGTTGGAGGAGCATCTGGTCTATCCGGTGACCACCGAGACCACCGATCATCCCGGCGGCTATCAGGGTGCGATCGATGAGTTCTACGAGCAGGCCGCGGAGCGGCTGGCCGGACATCTGGCGGCGGGCCGCTCGGTTGCCCTGCTCGCCGCGGGCGACCCGTTGTTCTACAGCTCCTACATGCACATGCACCGGCGGCTGGCCGACCGGTTCGAGGCGGAGATCATTCCGGGCATCACCTCGGTGAGCGCGGCGTCGGCGGCGCTCGGCACCCCGCTGGTCGAGGGCGAGCAGGTGCTGACCATCCTGCCCGGCACCATGCCCGTCGACGAGCTGACCCGTCGGCTCCGCGACACCGAGGCCGCCGCCGTCATGAAGCTCGGCCGCACCTACCCGGGTGTGCGCCAGGCTCTTTCGGATTCCGGCCGGCTCGACGACGCCTATTACATCGAACGCGCCAGCAGCACGCGGCAACGCGTCCTGCGCGCCGCCGACGTCGACGACGCGGACGTCCCGTACTTCTCCATCACGCTCGTCCCCGGCCCGACCCCGACCACCCCACTCCCCCGCGCCGAAGCAGAACCCGCTGCGGCACATCAGGACTCGAAGACCCACGAATCCGGCTCAGCGGCCAGACGGCGCGCCACACGGCCGGAAAGCGGTGCTGCTCCAGTGCTTGGAACCGCCGAAGGCACACAGGGCATTCCGACCGGTGAGGTCGTCGTCGTCGGCCTCGGCCCCGGCGCGGCCGAGTGGACGACCACCGAGGTGCACGAAGCACTCGCTGGCGCAACGGATCTCGTCGGTTACACGACCTATTTGAACCGAGTGCCCGAACGTCCCGGCCAGCGCAGGCACGCCAGCGACAATCGGGTCGAGTCGGAGCGCGCCGCCATGGCACTGGACCTGGCCGCGCGCGGCGCACGGGTCGTGGTGGTGTCGTCGGGTGATCCGGGCGTGTTCGCTATGGCGGCGGCGGTGCTCGAGGAGGCCGCCGATCCCCAGTGGCGCGACGTGCCGGTGCGGGTGCTGCCGGGCATGACCGCGGCCAACGCGGTGGCCAGCCGGGTCGGCGCCCCGCTGGGGCACGACTACGCGATGATCTCCCTGTCGGATCGCCTGAAACCGTGGGAGGTTGTCGCCCAACGTCTTTCCGCCGTGGCGGCGGCCGACATGGCGATCGCCGTCTACAACCCCGCCTCCTCGCAGCGCACCTGGCAGGTCGGCGCCATGCGCGATCTGCTGCTCGAGCATCGCAAGCCGGACACGCCCGTGGTGCTCGGCCGGGACGTCGGCGGCCCGGCGGAGTCCGTGCGCGTGATGCAGCTCGGCGAGCTCGACCCGGCCGAGGTGGACATGCGCACCCTGCTGATCATCGGCGCGTCCACCACCGCGGCGCAGGAAACCGACCAGGGGGTCCGCGTTTACACCTCGCGACGCTACGCCCGCACCGGCGACGCGCCCGCGCTGGACGCGTAGGATCTCCTGACGCACTGACGATAGGAGGGATCTTGGCCGCGACACTGTCGGAGCTGACGCTGCGCGCCCGAGCCCTGGAGGCCCGAGCCACCGCCGGCGAACAGGCACTCGACGAACAGGGTGACGTCCTCAGCGAACTCGCGGCTCTCACCAGGAAAACGCTCGACGGCATCGACCGGATCGAGGAGCGGACCGAGAAGATCGAGGAAGACCTCGTCGAACTGCGCCTGGGTCAGGCGCGCTTGGAAGAGGGCATGGCGCTGGTGCTGGCCCGTCTCGACCAGCTGGCCGGAAAGTAGGCCGGCCGCCGATCCGGCGCACGTTCGTATAACATTCCATTATGGAAGGTTGAAGGCGAAGGGAGCAGTCGGTTGACGAACACCGCGACCAGCCGCAAGCCGTTGAACTCCACGGCCGCGTCGCTGCTCGGATTTCTGCACGAGGGACCGATGTCCGGCTGGGATCTGGTGGCCAAGGCGCAGGAACGCATCGGAGACTTCTGGACCATCACCCAGAGCCAGGTCTACCGCGAGCTCGCCTCGATGGACGCGGCCGGCCTGGTCGAAAAGGGCGCACCGGGCGCCCGCGAGCGCACGCCCTACCTGATCACCGATGCGGGACGAGAAGTGTTCCTGGAGTGGATCGCTCGCGACCCCGGCGGCGAGAACATCCGGTTCCCGCTGCTGTTGACCCTCTCCTTCGGCGACCATCTCGATCGCCCGCATCTGGATCGAATCATCGCCGCCAACCGGGAGATCCACCAGACGCGACTCAGCAAGTACCTGGACGAGGACCCGACCGACCTGCCCGCGTTCGCCCGCGCCACCCTGGATTTCGGCATCGGATACGAACGCGCGGTGCTCGATTGGTTCGATCGCCTGCCCGAGCTACTCGGCCGCTGACCGCAGCCAATCCCACACCTGTGCAACACTTTCCATGGTCGCCGCGGCTACGGGAAGCGGGGGACGGTCGATCATGACAACGGGCAGTCCGGCCTGGCGGGCGGCGGCCAGCTTGGCATCGGTGTGCTCGCCGCCGCTGTCCTTCGTGACGAGGACATCGATGCGGCGGTCGGCCAACCGCCGGACCTCGTCCTCGATGGTGAAAGGCCCACGGGCGAGCAGCAATTCGTGTTGCGGCGGGAGTGCGCCCGCCGGCGGATCGATCGCGCGGATCAGAAACCACTGACGGGTCGATCCGGCGAAAGCGGCGACACCCTGCCTGCCGATGGTCAGGAAGACCCGATCCCCCAGTTGCTCAACGGTCTTCGCCGCGGCGGCAAGATCGGGCACCCGAATCCACCGATCGCCGGGTTGCGCCGACCAGCCGGGCCGCCGCAGGTGCACGAGCGGCAAGCGCAGATCCCCCGCTGCCGCAGCGGCATTCGCGCTGATGCTGGCCGCGAACGGGTGGGTGGCATCGACCACGGACTCGATACCGTTGTCCGACAGCCATTTCCGCAGGCCTTCGACCCCGCCGAAACCGCCGACGCGCACCGCGCCGGCCGGCAGCAGGGGGTCACGAACGCGACCGGCGAGCGAGGAGACGATGTCGAATCCTTGCTCGCCGGAGGCGATGGCGGCCAGTTCCCTGGCTTCCCGGGTGCCGCCCAGAATCAGGGTTTTCAGGGCTGACCGCTGAAGTAGGCGATGCCCGCGTTCAGCAGCGACGGTCCGCCCGCGACGGCCAGGCCGATGATCGCGCCGAGCACGGCACCGGGCAGGATACCGACGCCGAAGAACAGGATTCCGACCGCGGCGCCGATCAGTCCGCCGACGAGCGCGCCGAGCGAGGCCCGCTGCAACTCGGCGAAGAACCAGTCCTGCGCGCCGATGAACTCGGCGGCGACCGGCGCGTTCGCGTTCGGCGCGACCTTCGGGGTCAGCGTCAGCTGCTTGGCGTCGTCGGCGATGGCGGCGGCGATCTCCACCTGCTCGCCCTTGACCGGCTGGGTCAGCGGAATGCTGGTGACGGTCTGGCCCGCGGCGTTGGTCAGGGTGACCGACTGCTTGTCGGCGGCCAGGCTGAACGCACCGCCGGTGACGCTGGTGACGACGGACTTGCCCGCGTCGGCCAGCTGCAACGCGTAGCTGACACCCTGGTCATCGCCCTTGACGGACGGGACGGCGGCGGTCTGGTCCTGCACGGCGGGCGGCGTGGGCGCGGCATACGCGGTGCCCGCGCTGACTCCGGTGGCGGCGATGGCCAAAAGTGCGGTAGCGGCGAACTTCTTGTATTTCATCTATCTCCCCATCAGGAACCGGATCTCCGATCATGACCGGAACTCGGCCCCGACCCTACCCGCTGGAGTGAACCCGTTTCATTCGTGGACCTCATTACGTGGGTTCGCACTGTGCGGTTTCACAACCGACCATTGCGCGACGGGCAATTGCGGGCGCCAGGTCGTGAAGGATCCCAGCGGCTCCGCGCGATAGATCTGAAACTTCCGCAAGGTGCCTCCGTGCGCGGCCGCCCAGCCGAGCAGCAGTGATTCCGATTCCGCGGTCACCGCGTTCACCACGAGCCGGCCGCCTTGTCGCAGCTGTGACCAGCATGTCTCGAACAGGCCAGGCTGGGTGAGTCCGCCGCCGATGAAGATGGCGTCAGGAGCGGAGGACTCGGCGGGGTGCTGCCATGCCGCGGTTTGCCGCAGTTCGGCGGCGGCCTCGCCGCGTACGACGAGGTTCGGGACGCCGAGGGCGGCCGCGTTGTCGGTGATCTGCTTCCGCCGGTGTTCCATGCGTTCGAAAGTGATTGCGCGGCAGGTGGGATGGGTGCGGCACCATTCGATCGCGATGCTGCCCGAGCCGCCACCGACATCCCAGAGGAGTTCGCCGGGGGCGGGGGCCAGAGCGGACAGGGTCAGGGCGCGGACCTCGTTCTTGGTGAGTTGTCCGTCGCCGGTGAACAGTTCGTCGGGCAGGCCCGGCAGTCGGGACGCTCGAATGCGGTCCGGATCGGCGACGCATTCGATTGCCACGATGTTCAACGGATCGCCGGGCGGCCGCTGCCACCGTTCGGCAATGCCCGCCTCGACGTGTTCCGCCGGGCCGCCGAGTTGCTCCAGCACGGTCAGCGTCGAATCCCCGAACCCATTGCGCCCCAACAGCTCCGCCAGCAGGCCCGGTGTGTGCTCGTCGGCACTGAGCACCAATACCCGCCGGCCATCGACCAACTCAGGAAGCACCGTCTCCAATGCCCGACCCACCACACTGATCACCGGCGTCTCGGCGACGCCCCAGCCTAATCTGGCGCACGCCAACGAAACCGACGACGGCTGCGGTAACACCCGCAGTGCCTGCGCACCCAGCAACCGGGCCAACGTCACCCCGATCCCATAGAACATGGGATCCCCGCTCGCCAGCACACACACCCGCGCACCCGCATACCGCTCGAACAACCCAGGCAGCGCAGGCACCAAAGGCGACGGCCACACCACCCGCTCCCCCACCGAATCCTGCTCCGGCACAAGCGAAAGCTGCCGCGCAGACCCGAAAAGCACCTCCGCCTCAGCAATCGCCGCCCGCGCCGACCCCCCAAGCCCCTCCCACCCATCGGCCCCGATCCCGACCACAACAACCGGCGAACCAGACCACGAACCCGTCATCGCACCCCACCGCGCCGGGCATCCAGCATCAGGCGCCGCGCCAGCACCGCCCGGCGCGCACCTCCCCGCCCCATATGCGCCGGAACATCCACCGCCAGACCGCTTCGCACCAGATCCAGCGTCGAACGACGCGACGACACCACCCGACCCACACCTCCCAGCCCCATACTCAACGCGGTATCCACCGCCAACTCGCTTCGCTGCAAATGCGGCGTCAAGCGACGCGCCAACACCACCCGCCCCAGACCCACACGCACCGGGGCACCCGCTGCCACACGCGCTTTGCAGCGGCTCCGCTGCAACACCGCCCCGCCCGCACCTACCAGACCCACACACAGCGCGACGTCCGCCGCCAACTCGCTTTGCAGCAGATCCAGCATTAGACGACGCGACGACACCGCCCGGCGCACACGTTCCTGCCTCACACTCACCGCCAGATCGCTTCGCACCAGATCCAGCATCAAGCGACGCGGCAGCACCGTCCGGAGCGCACGTTCATGCCTCACAGTCACCGAGGCATCCGGTGCCGGATCGGTTCGCACCAGATCCAGCGTCAGGCGACGCGACGACACCGCCCGGCCTGCACCTACCAGCCCCACACTCACCGGGGCATCCGGCGCCAGATCGCTTGGGGCATCAGGCGCATCGCGAAGAACACCAGGCGCAGGATGCCGGGGGTGGTGACGACTCCGGCGCGCTTGTGCAGGCCCTTGACCACAGCGGCGGCTACCTGGTCCGGGGTGCTGGAGAAGGGGGCCGGTTCCATGCCCTCGGTCATGCGGCCGATGACGAAGCCGGTGCGCACCAGCAGAAGGTGAACGGCGGTGCCGTGCAACGCATCCGCGAGCCCGCTGGCGAAACCGTCGAGGCCTGCCTTCGCCGATCCGTAGACGTAGTTGGCCCGGCGGACGCGCACCCCCGCGACCGAGCTGAACACCACGATCTGCCCTTCCCCCTGTGCGCGAAGAAGATTCGCGAGGGTGGTGAGCACGCTGACCTGGGCTACGTAGTCGGTGTGCACCACGGCGACGGCGTGCGCCGGATCCTGTTCGGCCCGTGCCTGATCGCCGAGCACGCCGAACGCGAGCACCGCCACGCCGATCTGCCCATACTCGGACGCGATCTTCTCCAGAAAAGCCGGATGGGCGGCGATGTCGTCGGCGTCGAACTCCACGCAATGCACGGCCGTCGCGCCACCCTCGGTCAACGCCGCGACCTGCTCACTCAGGTCCCCGCTGCGCCGCGCCGCGAGAATCACCACCTGCCCCGGCGCCAGCCGTCGCACCACCTCGAGCCCGATCTCGCTGCGCCCGCCGAGCAGCAGCACCGTCCCCTCAGCAATCCCGCGCAATCCCATGCCCTAAGTCTGTCATTCCCCACCCATCCCCCCGCCACACCCCACGCCCAACGGAACCTCCCCAAGCCAACCCCGAAGTCCGACCACCACGACACCCCGTCGGCCACGCCGAAACCCACCAAACGGGACACCACCGAGCCACCCCACGCGTACGGCCACGGTGAGGTCCCACCGGACACCCTGCACTTCACCGACCGGGACATCACCGAGCCATTCTCCGAGTACGGCCCACCGTGAGGTCCCGATGACCACGCCACGCTTCAGCGAGCGGGACACCACCGCAGGACAGCGCCTGAACCCAACCCTTGCCCCTGTCACCCGGACACACCCCCATTCCCCAAGCGCAACCACCGAAAAGGCCCGTTGGCCACACCACAACCCGCCGACCGGGACACCACCCAGCCATTCCCCAAGTACGACCACCGTGAGGCCCCGTTGGCCATGATGCGATTCACCGGCCGGGACACCAGGGCGAGACTGGCATGCGTTTGCCCGCCGTCATTGCCGACTCGTTCCCGACTCGACAGGGGACACCGTGCGGGGATCACTGGCCCAGGCACGAGTTCACAGCTCGAATCGTCCGGCTGCAAGTAGCAGTAGGCATCGCGGCCGAGTCCAACTACCGCCCCTGCCAATAGGACACCACCCAGCCATCTCCCAAGTGCAGCCACCATGAGGTCCCGTTGGCCACGCCACGACCCGCCGAGCGGGAGGTCACCGAGCTAATCGCCGAGTACGGCCACCGTGAGGTCCCGATGACCACACCACGATTCAGCCAGTGGGACACCATCGCGGGACTGACACTCGTCTGCCACCACGGTGTCCCGTTCATTCCCGACTCG